>JAXMDS010000001.1:0-1304 GCA_046348705.1 Rickettsiales bacterium
AGTTTTGTAATTGTTGCGACAAAATACTTACCTTTATTGAATCACTTTCTGCTGTATCTAAATATTCTTTAGCTTTTGAATTTTCACCTATTATATTTTTGGCAAGAGTTATATTTCCTATTATTCCACTAATAATATGTTCAAAATCATTAGCTAAACCTCCTGCAAAACTAGTAACTGATTCAAGATTCCTAGCTTTTATTAGTTCTTCTTCCGTCTTAATTTTTTCAGTGATATTTTTAATAAGTATAACTAGGGTATTTTGATATATTCTAGCACAACTTACAATTACAGTTTTAATTATATTATCTATTTCTAACTTTAATAGACTATTATTACATTTAGAGTCTACAAAATTTTTATATAAAATTCTATTATTTTCATTATCATATAAAAATAATATATCATTAATATTCCTATTTATTATCTCATTTTCTTGCTTATTTAAAATCTTTTCAAAACTATTATTTATTAATTTTATTTCACCTTGAGCATTTATTGTTAATACAGCATCAGGTATATTTTTTAATAAATATCTTAAATTGTCTCTTTCTAAACTTAATTCATTCTCTGCATTTTGTCTAATAAAAACTTCTTGTTTCAACTTATCTCTGCTGACAAGCAATTCTTGAACCATTCCTTTTAATTGTCTAGTTCGTTTTGTTACTTCTCTTTCTAAATCTGAAACATAGTTTTTAGATTTTTCATATAGATTCCATTTTTTTACTAATGTTAAAGCTAATTGCTTTACTTCAATTGCATCAAATGGTTTTTTTAGAAATATAAGCCTATCATTTGTTCCTAATTTTTCGATAATTTTATCCCATGAGTAATCAGAGTAAGCCGAGCATATAACTACTTCTGTATTTGGATATTTTTCCCAGATTTTAGAAATTGTTTCAATCCCATCCCACCCAGGTGGCATTCTTACATCCATAAATATTAATGCATAAGGTTTATTTTTTTTATCTGCTTTTTTTGCCATTTCATAAGCATCTTGACCTTGAAATGCAAAATCAATACAATAATTTATAGCTGGAATTGTTAAATTAGAGCTAGTTGTCATACCAAATAGCTCTTTTTCTAAATCTATATAATTATTATCTTGTTTATTAATGTCATTACTAAGAAGAATTTTTTTAAAATCTTCATGGATTAATTCATTATCATCAACAACAAGTATTCTATTATTTTCAAACATTAAACTATTAATTACCTATATTACACTTAATAATATCATTTTTAAATTTAAAAAAATATAGTATTTATATAAAAAATAAAGTTATTAAAAGATTATTTTTATT
>JAXMDS010000002.1:0-125524 GCA_046348705.1 Rickettsiales bacterium
ATTTAATTCTATCTCGTAATTTAATAATTGCACTAATATTAATAAGCAAAAGCATACCAGAGCATATGCTCATAATAAGCATTACTTTTTCTTGTGGCACATAAGCAAAAATAACTAATATAATAGAAGCAATCCATAAATAAATATTTGTATTATTACTATTAAATAAATAATTAAAAGATTTTATCCCTATAGTTAAAAAGCTAATTACGGTTGTGAATCCGGCGAAGAATAAAATAAATGCCATAAAATATTGGCCACACCATAAATATTCGTTAAAAATATTTGGTATTGCTTCTGAATGATAAGTAAAAGTACTTTGCCAAGTTTGCGTCACAATAATCATAAGCATACTAACACTACAAATTATTGCATTTAATAATAAACAATATATTGCTAAAATACCTTGTTGTTTTGGATCTTTAGCGCTACTTTCACTATGAACAATTGAATCATACCCAATCCCAATATCGCCAGCATAAACTGATCTTGCAATGCCATTATATGCGGTTAATAAAATACTACTACCTACAAATCCACCTATTGCGCTTTGACCATTTAATGCTGAATAAAAAATTTCTTTAAATAATACAAAAAAACTATTTGTATTAATAAAAATTATCCAACTACCTATTATAATATATAAACTTAAAAAAATTGGCATAATAATAGAACAAATTGCACTAATTCTTTTAATTCCACCAGATGATGAGTATAAAATTAATAATAATAATCCTAAAACAATAATATACTTTTCTACTGATGGACAAACTGTATTAATAGTATCAACTATTACTGTAAATTGATAAATTTCAATACTATAAATACATAATAATACCGCTGCTACTTTTGCAAGAAATTTTATATTAAAAGCTTCTATAATGTAAAACATTAATCCTCCATCATAGCTTTGTATTTTATTGCTAACTCTTGTTGAGATACTTAAATATATTTCACAATATTTAATTAAAGATCCAAAAATTACACCAACCCAAAGCCATAAAAAAGCACCAGGTCCACCAATTAAAATTGCTGATCCAACACCTACTACATTTCCAACGCCTATCATGCCGCCAGTTGATGCAAAAATCAATTTAATCGGATTAATTCCTCTATTATTTTGTAAACCTTCTTTATAAATAGATTTAAAAAAATTAATAATATTAGGCAAAGCTTTAAATTGTAAAAATTTTGCTTTAAATGTAAAAAATATTCCACAAAATATTATAATAATAATACCAATATATTGCCAATAAAATTGTTCAATAATTTGCAAAATCTTAAATATATAATTTATATAATCCATATTATTAAAGATTTAAAAATTTATAAATATTTTTTTATTATATAATAAATACTAGCTTTTTAAAAACTTTTATTTTTATTAAAATTAAATAAATAATTTACTAATATAAAAATTTATATTAATAAAAAACAAATTTTATATATTTAAAAAAATTAATATTAAATTTTTTAATTTAAATTAATTATTAAATTAAATTAGGTATATTAAGCCTAATTGAATGACCATTAGTAGAAGAAATGTAAAGCTTTTTAATATAAGTTCCTTTAGTTGTTGCAGGACGAGCTTTAATAACAGCATCTAAAATTGCATTAAAATTAGCTATTAAATTATCTGTTGAAAATGATAATTTACCAATTCCAGCTAAAATATTACCACCTTTATCTGATCTATATTCAACCTGACCAGCTTTTGCAACTTTAACAGCATTCCTAATGTCACGTGTTACAGTACCAAGTTTTGGATTAGGCATTAAACCTTTAGGTCCTAAAATTTTTGCATATTTTGCAATTTGCGCAATCATACCAGGAGAAGCAATTAAAATATCAAAATTAATAATATTTTTTTCTATATTGCTTAAAATTTCTTCAACATTATAAAAATCAGCTCCTGAATTTTTAGCATCTTCTAATAAAGCTGCTTCAGCAAGTACCGCAACTTTAATTGTTTTACCAGTACCAGCAGGCATACTAACAACACCTCTTACATTTTGGTCTGATTTTTTAGCATCAATTCCTAAAACGGCATTAAATTCTAAAGTTTCATCAAATTTTGCATATTTAATTTTTTTAATTAATTCAATACCATCTTTAATATCTGCAGTTTCAGCATTTGGCAAAGTTTTTAATAATAAATCTTTTGCTACTTGATGTTTTTTATTTAACTTTAAAGACATATATATAATCTTTTAATATATATAAATTATACAAATATTTTTAATTTTTGCAAATTATTTTTAGTTTTTTTAGATTGGATTTCAATTTTATATAATTATCTGCTATACTTAATTTTAAATAAATTTATTAATTACTTAAGTAAATTACAATGAATACTTCAAATATTATTAAGAATAATACAGATATTAGCAATAATTTAAAATTAAATTTAGATCAAGATTTAGTAAGATTTAAATCTCACGCTAGATTTGAAGATCTTTTAAAAGCTCCTGTACGTGCAGTTTCAATTTATAAAAATGCACCATTAAGTGTCAAAAAATTAAGACATATTGCAAACTTAGTAAGAGGAAAATCTTATTCTTTTGTAATAATGCAATTATTACATTTAAGAAAAAAAGGAGCATTTTATATTAAAAAATGTTTAGAATCAGCTGGAGCAAATTGTTCAAATAATACAAATATTAATCCTCAAAATTTAAAAGTTCATGTTAATTTAGGTAAAGGTAGAACTTTAAAAAGATTAAATTATAGAGCAAAAGGAAGAGCGGATAAAATTCTAATTAAATATACTGATATTTCAATTGCTTTATATGAAGAGATAGATAATAAAATATTAAATTCTGAATCTATAAATAATAAAATATTAAATTCCGATTCAGCTGCTGCTGCATAAATAATTTAATTAATTTAAATTATTTATTAATAAGTTTTTTTATTTATTAGTTAAGTTATTATTTAATATAATGTAAAATATATTTTAATTAGTATTGAAATATATTTTATGAATATCAAAATTGCAATTATTGGAAGGCCAAATGTTGGAAAGTCGACTATTTTTAACATTTTAAGCAATAATAAAAAATCTATTGTTTATGACTTTGCAGGCGTAACAAGAGATAGAATTTATGGCCAAGCATATTGTAATAGTTATGAATATACATTAATAGATACTCCTGGTATTGACAATGTTGTGCATAAAAATATAAAAAAACAAATAGAATATCAAGCTCTTTTAGCCTGCGCGGAGGCTGATATAATTATTTTTATTGTTGAAAATGGATTTTTATTATCAAGTGATATTGAGATTGCAAATTATATTAGAAAATATTCAACTCAAGTAATTTTTATTCGCAATAAAGCAGATAGAAAAGTTCATTTTGAAAATTATTATAAGCTTGGGTTTGGCCAAGGATTGGAATTTTCCGCAATGCATAGAATTGGAATTAAAGATTTTAAATTATTAATTGAAATTAATATTTTAATTTTACTAATTCAAAAACTTAATATTTATGAAAATATAATAGAAAACGATTTTATAAATGAAGATTTTTCAATAAAAGAAAGAGATCTCATTAATTTTTTATTTAAAAATAAAATTAATTATCAAATTGATAATTTAGAAAATATTAAAACAAAAGATATTACAAGAATATTTCAAAAAGTATTTAATTATTATAAAGATAAAGAAAGTGATAATAATTTATACAAAAATAATAAATTTAATAGCTCAATACAATCAAAGAATACAAAATCAAATGGCACGAGATTTTTGGGTTCTATAATTAGTGAACAAGATATTGTAGATAATATTGATGATGATTTAGAACAAGATGATAATAGCATATCGCCTTTAAGCGTTAGTAGTATTAAAGAAAATTCTAATTATGATCATATACGCGCAAATAACATTGAAGAATATGATAATAATAATCATATAGTAAACTCAAATTTAAATAGAGATAATCTAGTAAACTCAAATTTAAATAGAGATAATCTAGTAAACTCAAATTTAAATAGAGATAATCATCATTCAGTAAATTCAAGCACAAATATAAACGTAAAAGAAATAAAAATTCCTAAAATTGCAATTGTAGGAAAACCAAATAGTGGTAAGTCAACTTATATTAATACCTTAATTCAAGAAAATCGTTTAATTACTGATGATCAAGCAGGAACAACGAGAGACTCAATAGAAGTAAAATGGAAATATAAAAATAAAGATTTAATTTTAATTGATACTGCTGGTATGCGTAAAAAAAGCAAAATATTCGAAGATATGGAAAATTTATCTGTATTTGATAGTATTAATTCAATTAAATTAAGTGATGTTGTAATTTTAATGATTGATGCGCAAAATTTAATTCAGCATCAAGATTTAGAAATTATGGATATAATTGCAAAAAATGGTAAAGGCTTAATAATTGCAATTAATAAGTGCGATTTAATGACATCAAAAATGCATAAATTAATTGAAAAAACAATAGAAACAAATATATTTCAAATGACAAATGTACCTGTAATTTATTGTTCTAATTTTAAAAAAACAAATATTGAAGAAGTAATGAAACAGGCATTTTATATTTTTGAAAAAATGAATAGTAAGATTCCAACTTCTAAGCTAAATAATTGGTTAAGAGAAGCAGTTATAAATCATATGCCGCCTGTAATATATAAAACAAAAACAAGAATTAAATTAAAATATATTACACAAGTTTCTAATTTTCCTAAGGTATTTAAAATTTTTACAAATGCAAAAACAGAAGATATTCCAAGCCATTATATTAAATACTTAATTAATGATTTAGCAAAAAAATTTAAATTATTTGGAATTTCAATTAAAATTAAATTCCATAAAAATGCTAACCCTTTTGTATAATGAAAATATTTCTTTATTAACTTTTAATATATAAAAGTTTTTTAAATTAAAAATTTTAATATATTTTTAATTAAATATATAAATTATTTTATTATGTATTGTTTTTATGTAATAAATAATGTTAATATATATTAACATTATTTATTTACATATGTCAAAAGACTTTTCTGAAAAAAATCATTTTAAAAGAGGTGAATTAAACTTTGTTTACTATATTGATAAACAAAATATTGTTCATTTTACATCAAAAGAATTAATTTGTACTTATCAAATACCTAAAAAAAATAATATTTTTGAAAGTTTTGAGAATCAATTGCGAGATCAAGAACAGAATGTTGACATTTCAGGTTTTAAAGGTCATGCATTTTCAGAGTCTAGCCAACAAAATTTTAATTACCCTGATTATCATGAAGCAATTAATAAATTCAATCAAACAAATTATAATAATTATTATGATTTGAATACTGCTCAGCAAGTTCAAGGATTTAATGATTTATTAGATTTTTTTGATAAAATTTTACAATCTTAATGTTTTTTATACTAAATTAAATTTAAAGTTAATTAAAATAAAAAAATATTACAAATATATTGTATAATTAGTTTCTAATTTATATACTATAAAGATGCAAATTTTACAAAATAATTCATTTAAAAATTGGCCTTTTATTGAAGCACAAAAAATTTTTAATAAAAAAATATTACCGTTTCTAGATAAAATTAATAATGCTCAAAATAATAATCATGATGCAATTGTTACAATTAATTTTGAAACTGGATATGGCCCTTCGGGTCTTCCTCATATTGGTACTTTTTGTGAAGTTTTTAGAACAACGCTAATAATTACAGCTCTTAAAACTTTAATTTTGCAAAATAATATTGATAGCAAATTCATTAAAATAAGATTAATTTGCTTTTCTGACGATTTAGATGGTTTAAAAAAAGTTCCAAGTAATATACCAAACCAAGAATTAATTGCAAAATATATAGGTCAACCTCTTACATCTGTGCCTGATGCTTTTTTAGAAAAAGCAAGCTATGGGGAGTATATGAATAGTAAATTGATATCTTTTCTTGATGCATTTGGTATGGAATATGAATTTGTAAGTGCAACTAAGTTATACAAAACAGGTTTTTTTAATGAAGCATTAAAAACTGTTATGCATAATTATGATGCTTTAATGAAAATTATGCTTCCAACACTTGGAGAAGAAAGACAAAAAACCTATTCTCCTTTTTTACCTATATGTAAAAAAACTAATAAAGTATTACAAGCTAAAGTAATTAAATTAGACAAAGAAAAATATGAAATAACTTATTTAAATGAAGATGGAACAGAAAGTACCACTTCTATATTAAATGGAGAAGTAAAATTGCAATGGAAAGTAGACTTTGCAATGCGTTGGATGTTTTTACCTGTTGATTATGAAATGTACGGCAAGGATCATCAATCTAATCATACAATTTATAGTGATCTATGTAAAGCTTTGGGAGGAACTCCACCTATGCAATTTTTCTATGAATTATTTTTAGACTTTGATGGGAATAAAATTTCAAAGTCTAAAGGTAATAGCATTAGCATTGATGAGTGGTTAAGCTATGCTCCTATTGAAAGTCTTGGTTTATATGTAATGCATGCTCCAGAACGTGCTAAACGTTTATTTTTCGATATAATACCAAAAGCAACAGATGAATACATTGCAAAAAATATTGCATTTCATCAGAAAAAAAATGAATTCTTATTTAAGTTAGAACAAATTAATGAATATTCAAAAATATTAACAGATTATAATCATGAATCTTTAAAAAATTTAAATCATGTTGTTAATTTATTTTGCTCTAAAATGCAACTAAATAGTACTGAGGCAAATGATAATTCTGCTAAAGATAATCCTAAAGCAAATGATAATTCTGCTAAAGATAATACAAATCTAAACGATAAACTTACTGAAGAAAGTTTTAATTTAAATGATGAAATTGAAAATGTAAATAAAATATTATTATCTTTGTTGGACGATTCTATTTGGCTTATGCACAATACTATTTTTTCAAAAGATAAAATTTTAGGAATAAATAATGTTCCTAAAATTGAAATGCATGGTTTAACATTTACATTATTATTAAACTTAGCATCTGCTTGTAACCCTGAAAATAAAGATATTATGTGGGGATTTATTAAAAAATATGCTCCAGATTGTGCAGTTGATAATACATTTTTAAATAAATTAATTGATTCTTCAATTTTATATTATAAAAATTTTATTAAACCAAATAAACAATATCTATTACCAGATGAACAATATGCAAAAATTTTATCAGATATGAAAAAAACTTTAAAAGAATTAGATATAACTTCAGATTCTGATAAATTAACAGAAAATGACATACAAAACGCTATGTTTGCAGTAGGTAAGCGATATTATGAGCCAAAAGATTTGCGTACATTTTTTTCAACTATATATCAAATTTTATTAGGACAAACAGAAGGGCCAAGATTAGGTTCTTTTATTGCGTTATTTGGAATTAATAATGTAGTTAACTTAATAGAAGAAAAGTTACATAATATTAATAAATAGCATATTTATTGTTAATAATATAAGTTTAAATCTATTAATATGCTATAATATATTGTTAATAAAATATTAAATATTTTTATGAAAAAAAACAATTCTAATAAAAATAACTTATCAGATTTAAATGAAATTGATAATAATGAATTTAATAATCAAGAAAAACAAAATAGTAATAAAATTAATAATTTAAATCAAGTACAAACTAATCAAGATGATACGAAAGTTAATGATGATGATCAATTAAATATAAATAATTACAAAAATAATATAGCAAATAATGATGAAAATTCAAATATAAATAATCAAAATAAAATTAATTATATAAAAGATAATCAAGATAATAATAATGCTAGTTGCTGTAACTGTAAAAATAAATATCAAAGTTTGAATAGCTCTCTATTAAAAAAAATATTGATCTGGATAGGTATAATATTTGCTATTTTTGTATTAATTAATATATTTTTTGGTAATTTCTTTTTTTTATGGCAAGATTTTTTTCTATTTCCAATTATGATAATGCCTTTTATGCTTTTAGTACCATTAGTTTATGCGATTATATTTCCTTTAATTTTAATGTCGGTTTTTCTTAATTTATTTTTTAACTCTATTTTTATAAATTATTTTTTAATAGGAATTATTATATTTATATGCTATAAGATATATAATAATAAAAAATGTAAATGTTAATTAAATATTTTAAATTTTAATATTAAAGCATTATAAATACTAATCAATAATATTACATTAAAAAATATATTAAATTGAAAAATTTAATTAAATATTTATTTTGAAATAATTAAGACATATTTTGCTTTATTAATTATTGAACTTTGTTCTGCAATTACAAATTTATCTTTTACTTTATTAATGGCTCCAACAATAATAGGGCCTACAGTATCAAAATCTTCAAAATCTAAAATTAATATATCGCCTTTTTGAGGAGAATTTTGCTTATCTACATATTTTAAGTATATCTTATTTAAATTATCATTTACATTATTAGAAAAGCCAGTTGCTATATACCTATCGCGATTTCGAACATTAATAACAGGTATATTAGAATTTTCATTACTAATTAATTTAACATATGCAAAATTATTATTTTTATTTTCAACAATACCTATTAATTCTTTATTGTAAATAATATAATCACCTTGTTTTATTTTATCTAAAAAATTAGTATATAGATAAATTAATTTATCTTTTAAAAAAGAATCTGTATATATTAAAATGCCTGCATATATTTCTAATTTTTTAATATCATTATTATCTTTATTTACAATATCTTTATTTATAATATTTAAATTAGAATTTTTATCATTTAGTTTAAAAGATTTATTATTGTTGTAAATATTTGCGCTTTGATTTGCATTAATATTTTCTTCTTTCTTATTAAAACTATTAATATTTTCTTCTTTTTTAATGACAATTGCATTGTTGATTATTATTAATTGATTTTGTATTGTTTGTTTTGCAAATTCTAATTCTTTTTTTAGCGCGTATATTTGCATTTGTAAATTTTCTTTTGTATTTTCTTGTATAGAGCTATTTTTACTTAAAGCAATATACTTCATAAAAAAATAATAAGAAAAATTAGTACTAGCAGGCATTGGAAAGAATATTAAAATAATTAATAAAAATATATATATAATAATATTCATATATTAATTAATAATTTATATTTAAATTTTTATGTCAAATACTGAGTCATGCTTCATAAAGTTAGGTCTTACTTGTATATGCAAAAATAAATGTACTTTATATCCATAAATTTGCTCTAATTCTAACCTTGCTTTTTGTCCTATAGTTTTAATTTTTTCTCCTTTTTTGCCTAAAATAATTTTTTTATGTGATTGACTTATAACTTTAATTACTTGATGTATTTTGCATTCATTATTTTTTTGTTCAAAATTCTCTGTTTCAACTATTATATTATATGGAATTTCATCATGCGCATATAACATTATTTTTTCACGAGTAATTTCTTGAGCTAAAAATTTTAATGGTAAAGTTGTAATTTCATCTTCATTATGAATCCATCCTGTATGTTTTGCATTTTGCTCTATATACTTCAATAAATGATTAAAATTATTCAATAAAGCAGAAATTTTAAATATTTTAGTATCGTCTTTTAATATATTATTTGCTTCTTCTTCAAGTTTTATAATGTTATTTTTTGCAAATTCACTAAATTCTAATTTGTCACATTTATTAATTGCAATTAAAAAATCTTTTTCTATTTTTTGTAAATATGATAAAACTTTTTTAACTTCATTTGGTAATTCTTTATTAATATCAAATAAAACTATTACCAAATCTGCATTTTTTATTGTTTGCCACGCTTCTTTTACAATAAACTGATCAACCGATCGCTTTGCTTCAAAAATTCCAGGAGTATCTAAAAACATAATCTGAGTATCATTGTAAATTGTAATACCATTAATTACATTACGAGTGGTTTGAGCTTTATGTGTAACTGCTGATAATTTTTGACCTAGTATATTATTTAATAAAGTGGATTTTCCACTATTTGGTTCGCCTATAATTGAAACAACTATATGCTTTAAATTATTATTTTCTTGATCGTTTAAGTTGCTATTATTTTGCATTTATACAAAATGTATTTATATATCAATTATAATATATTTTTTTAATATTAAATATTTAATTATTATAATAATTTTTGTTATATACTAATTTTTGCAATTTTTTTAATATAGTAATTTTTATAATTTTTAATAATATTAATTTGTATTATAAGGTTAGAAATGAAGTTAGAAATTTTAATTAATTTAATTTATAATTAAATTATAAAAAAAATAAATTTTTAAAAAATAATATGAGTATTTTAAAAGACATAGAAGATAAAATTAGAAATAATTTACAAACCACTTATTTAGAAATACAAGATAAAACAGCATCTCATGCAAATCATTATGCTCAAATATTAACTAAAGATGGCGATATTATTCCAACGCATTTACATATTATTATTTCATCACCTTTGTTCATAGATATATCAGAAGTAGAAGCACATAAAAAAATTTATGCAGAATTAAAAGAAGCATTTAATATAGGTCTTCATGCTGTTTCGATAGACATTAAATAAATATTTATCAAATAAAATCATATATGCTTATTTTTCATATAATAACAGCTGAACCTGAAGTTTTTCCTGGCATTTTAAATACATCTTTAATAGGTAAAGCAAAAGGCAAAGCATGGGATATAAAACTTTATAATTTAAGAGATTATGGTATAGGAAAACATAAAAAAATCGATTGTAAACCATATGGAGGTGGTCCAGGACTTATAATTAGGGCAGATGTAATTGCAAGCGCTTTAAATGAGATCATTCTTAATAATAGTATTGATGCTGCTTATTATTTATCGCCTAAGGGTATTTTGTTAAAGCAACCTTTAGTTTTTGAAATTATTAAAGCAAAAAATATTATATTATTATGTGGCAGATTTGAAGGTATTGATGAGCGAGTTATAAAAAGATATAATTTAATAGAAATTAGTATAGGTGATTATATATTAACAAATGGAGATATAGCTGCAATGGTACTAATGGATACAGCAATTAGGTTATTACCAGATGTTATAGGTAATACAGATTCAATAATACAAGATTCTTTTTCATCTAAAGATCTACATAATACATTTTATGATTATCCATCATATACAAAGCCAAAAATTTTTGATAATATACCAGTTCCTGAAGTATTATTCTCTGGAAATCATGCAAAAATCGCAAAATGGAGAAATATTCAAAGTAAATTACATAATCCATATTAAAAAATTTGCTTAATTGCAAAATTTATAATAAAATATATTTATTAAGTATTAATTAAATATATTATGAACTTACAAGAGCAAAATTTGCAAAATGAAAATTTAGATAATATAGACACATCTAAAAACGTAGAAGATTTAAATATAGTTAACAATTCAAATTATAAAGGTTTAAATGCTGTATTGCAATTTGAAAAATATATGCTTGAGCAATATGGTAAAAAAATTGAGAAATTAAATTTTAAAGCAGGAGACACAATAAAAATTACAGAGAAAAATGGTGCTAGATTACAAATGTTTGAAGGCGTTGTAATTGCGATTGTTAATAAATCAAGCAGAACTACTGTAACAATAAGAAAAGTCGATATTGAAAAGAAATTTACAATATTTTCACCAGATATTACTAAAATTGAAGTAATTAAAAGAGGTATTGTGCGACGTGCAAAGTTATATTATTTAAGAAAGCTTTCAGGTAAAAAAGCAAAAATTAAAGAAAGATTAGTTTAATTTTTTCTTATAAAATTAATTTTTTAAAAAATTTATATATATATTGTATAAATGAAAAATAATGATTTATTTGGTATTTTATGCCTTCCTGCAGTACCAGATCATAAAATATTATTGATTAAGAATGTTGTTAAATTATTTTCTGAACAAAATATTAAAAATATCATTATATTAATGTATGCATGTAATTTTATTGATGAAGAAGATAAAGATGAAGATATAAAATGTTTGTTTACAATGGAGATAAAAGAATTAATTAAAGATTATTATAATAATGATGATAATATTTTATTTATTTATGATAATGATTTAAATTCAAAAAATTTTAATTTTATAAAAAAAGATGACAAAGAATACATACAACGAAAGCAGAAAATTATAGAAAAATATAATCTTAATACTGAAACAATAAGTTTATTTATTTTTTTAGGTGATACTAGCGGTTTAGATGAAGAAACAATATTAAATATAAAAAATTGTTTAAGTTATTTGATATTTCAAGATAGCGAAACAATTATTGATATTAATTTAGATAATAGTTTACATAAAGCGGTTTCAATCTTACCAATATCAGAAGAACCATCAGAAAACTTATATATAATTAATGTATTATGTACTCAATTGATTGATTTATTAGTTATATATGATAATTTTTTTTACGAAAGTGTATCAATTGGTATGATTAAAGAAATAGTATTTTATTGATAAATCAATATTAAATTGATTTTTTATTACTATAAAATAGTATTTTATATAATACTAATAAGATTAAAATTTATATAATTTGATATAATTGATTATATTTATTATTTAATAAACTTGATGAATAAATTTAATATTGCTATTATTGGCGCAACTGGTGTTGTAGGAAGAACATTAATTGATATATTAGATAAAAAAAATTTTCCAATAAATTCTCTATATTTATTAGCATCGGAAAAATCAAGTGGCACAATATTAAGGTTTAATAATAAAGAATATATAGTAGAAACTTTAAATAATTTTAATTTTAATTTAGTAGATATCATATTTGGTTGCGCAGGAAGTGAAGTTACAAAATCAATTTTGCCTAAGCTGCAAAATACTAAAGCTATTTTAATAGATGAAGCTTCTTTTTTACGCAAAAGGGAAGATATTCCTCTTATTGTACCAGAAATAAATTCTCATTTAATTAATAATTATAAAATAAATAATATAATTGCAAGTCCAAATTGTTGCGCTGTACCTATTGCTATTTTGCTAAATGATCTATTAAAATTTTTACAAATTAAAAGAGTTTTTATTGCTACTTATCAATCATATTCTGGCGCTGGAAAAGCTGCAGTTGATAATTTTGTACAAGAAACAAAAAATGCTTTAGAGTCAAATAATTTTAATCAAATATATAATTTACAAAATTTAAATAGCAATATAGATAGTTCTAATCCTAATTTTAATAGTAATATAAATAGTTTTGATACTAATAATATTACTAGTGATAATTTGCAAAAAAATAATTTAAATTATAATATGCATCATAATTTCATTAATAATAATTCTCAAGTTAATATAAATATTAATTTAGAGCATAATGCAAATAATTTTAATTTAAATAAAACCAGTTTTAATATTATTCCAAAAATTGGAGAAATTAATATTCTCAATAAAACAATATCTAATAATAATACTTTTTTGAATTACACTGAAGAAGAAGAAAAAATTATATTAGAAGTGCAAAAATTATTAAATAAAAATATTAATATCTCTGTTACATCAGTTAGGGTTCCTGTATTAATTGGTCATAGCTTTGCGTGCAATATTGAATTTGAAGATGAAATTACAGATCATATACTTAATAATATAAAGTTGTACTTTAATAATGAAACAAATCATGTTAAATATAATGAAAATATATTGTCTCCAAAAGAAATTATGGGTACCGATTTTATATATATCTCTAGAATTAGAAAATCTCCTTTTGATGCAAAAGTACTCGATATTTGGTGCATGTGCGATAACTTAAGAAAAGGTGCCGCTTTAAATTTAGCACAAATAGCAGAGAATCTTATTAAATTAATTTAATATATTTTTTGTATTTAAATTTGTTAATAATTAAACTTTATTTATGTCAAAATTTTTTACTAATTATAAATTAGCAAATCTTACATGGTTTAAAACAGGAGGGAATGCAGAAAATTTTTTTATACCAAATACAGAAGAAGAACTAATTTTTGCATTAAAAAATAATTATTGTATAGATGCAAATAATAAAAAGCATTATTTATTTCAGGATAATATAAGAAACATTTCTATTTTAGGCGCTTGCTCTAATATATTGATTCATGATTTTGGCATTAAAGGATTAGTAATTAAATTGGGCCATGAATTATCAAGTATTAAATTAGATAGTTCAAATAAATTAATATATGTAAAAGCTGGATGTATGAATTATTCTATTGCAAATTTTTGCATGCGTTATGGTATTTTAGGATTTGAATTTTTAATTGGAATTCCAGGTACTGCAGGAGGCGGAGCATTTATGAATGCAGGAGCATATTCAAAAGAATATAAAGATATATTAAGTGATAATTTTTACGCTATTAAATGCATTGATTTTTATGGTAATATTAAATTTTTTACTAAAGAAGAATGTAACTTTAACTATAGAAGTAGCATATTTCAAAAATTAAAAAATTATATTATAATTGAAGTTATTTTTCAATATAAAGATATTGATATTGATTATGTACCAATTATACAAGAAAAAATATCACACATAAAAGAAGAGCGCAAAAAAACACAGCCAATTACAGATAAAACTTGCGGTAGCACTTTTGCAAATCATATCAACATACCAGCTTGGAAAATAATTGACAATTTAGGCTTAAGAGGCTTCAAATTTGGCGGCGCAGCAATTTCTACTAAGCATGCTAATTTTATAATAAATGAATCTTCTGCTAGTAGCAATGATATATTTCAATTAATTTGTTTAATTAAAAAATTAGCATTTGAAAAATTAAATATTAATTTACAAACAGAAATTCAATTTCTTGGATTTAATAAAGAAGAATTAAAAGATATTTATATTGATAATTATTAAATCTTTGTTAAATAGTTTTATTAATATTAAATATTTATATTATTTGCATTAGTATTAAAATTATTTAAATGATTCCATCCATGCAAAATAATCTTTAGATGTATTTGCATTTATAATTAAAATTTCTGGTACTTTATATTCGTGTTGAGATATAATAAATTCAATTAATTTATCTGATATTTCTGGTAGCGTTTTAATTTGCAATTGCAATTCATCTTCTTTGCAAATTGTATTTTGCCATATGTAACTACTTTTAACTTGAATTTTTTTAATACAAACAGCAAGTTTTTTTCTAAAATATTATCTATTAATTTTTCTGCTAATTTTTTATTTTTAAATGTTGTTAAAATTATCTTTGTTTCCATTTATTAAAATATAAAAAATATATTAAATTATACTAATGAATATAGCATAATAAATTTTAATAATTAAATATATTAAATTTAATAACTATTTAAATTATATTTATAAATGCTGTATAAGCAATACTAAAAGCATCCGATTCATGTTCATTGCTAAATTCAGCATCTGGCAATAAAAATTTTACCATATTTGAAATTTGCATTTTGCTAGCTTTTCCATTTTGTGTAATAGTTTTTTTAATTTGAGTTGGTGAAAACTCTAATATTTTTATTTCATTTTTTATAAAAATCTCTAAAAGAGCACCGTAAAGCTTAGTAAAATTCATATTAGCTTTAATTCCAATATGCATGAAAGTTGTTTCAATTCCTACAATTTTTAGCTTATATAAATCAATAATATCTTGTAATTGATTAGATATAATTTCTAATTTTTCTATAAAAGATAATTTACTACTATTTTTAATTGTGCCCGATTTTATTGGTTTAATTATTTTAGATGAATTATTAGATGGTAATTGATTATTTATATCTAAATTTTTATCTATAATTTCAATAATTGCCCAACCAAGATTTTGAATACCAGGATCTATTCCTAAAATATACATAAAATTATATTTTCAATTAATTATATAAAATCTTATGAAATAATAACATAAAATTATATTTTTATTTAATTTTTTAATTACTACTACTTATATAGTATCTATTATTTAATATTTATAACATTTTTAATAAATAAGTAAAATTTATATGAAAAATATATAGCAAAATATATTATGAATTTATAAAAGATTTATTTTTTATATCATAAAGGCAACTTTTATTATATATAAAAATTTATCATTTTAGTGATAAAAATATTTTTTTTTAAAAAATTGTTGTATAATTTTTTTGTCTTAATGAAAAAAAATTTTTATTTTTTAATGTGATGAACAGTTTAAGTTCTTTTGATATTTTTAATTATAAAAATATTATATAAATATCAGCATAAATAAGTAAATAAATAAAATTATATATTAAGACTTTTTGATTTAATAAAAAAAAATTTTTTTATGGAAAAAATAAATACAAATATAAAAATACCTAAATTTTTATGGCTTTTAGGTTTTGTTGAAATGTGGGAAAGATTCAGCTACTACGGTATGCGAGCTTTATTAGTTTTATATTTAATTTCTGCGCTAAAAATGTCAGATACAGATGCATATAGTATATATGGAATTTTTGGAACATTTGCATATATAGGATGCGTTGCATTTGGATATTTATCTGATAAATTTATTGGTGCTAGAAATACTGTTAAAATTGGAGCAATTACTATGTTGTTTGGTCATATATTAATGGCAATTTCGCATGTAGAAGCTTATAGTTATTTTGTTTATATGGCACTTTCTTTAATTTGCATAGGAACTAGTGCATTTAAAGGAAATATTACAAATATGTTAGGCCTTTGTTATAAAAATAGTCCTTATAATAAAGATGCAGGATACACAATGTTTTATGTCTTTATTAATGTTGGCTCTTTTTTTGCTAGCTTAATTTGCGGTTATTTAGGTATTAATTATGGATGGGGATGGGGTTTTGGTATTGCTGCATTAGGAATGTTTATTGGTTTAGTAATTTTACAAATGTTTGAATATCTATTAGGAACCGCAGGTAATATGCCAGATCAATATAAAGCAAATAAAGTATCAATACTTTCAAGTTTTGTTTTTGGATTAATTGCTTATGCAATAATATTTTCTTATATGATTCAATATGCAGGAATAATAATGCAAGAAAGATTTGAAATTACTTCAACATTAAAAATTAATGTTCTAGAAGCAATATTTCCATTTATTATTTTTTGGTATGGTTTTGATGCATTTAAAGATAAAGAATATAGAAAAAATTTATTTTTAATGTTTGTTTTTACATTTTGTACAGGAATGTTTTATATTATGGAGATGCAAATAGGCGGTATGCTTAAAGTTTTTGTGGATAGATGTGTCGATTTAAATGTATATATTCCTATTTTAGGCATTAAAATTGAATCTTCAATGGTAGAAAGTATTAATCCTGGTGTAATAATGTTATTTGGTAGCGCTATTGGAATGTCAAAAGTTAAAGAAAATCAAAATAGTATATACAGATTCTTATTAGGACTGGCAAGTATTCCTATGTGCTTTTTAGTGCTTTATATGGGCTGCAAGATGCACAATGCAGGAATGGTTGCATTTTCCTTTTTATTTTGGGCTTTTACTATTATGTCAATTGGAGAAGTGTTTGTTGGTCCATTTGCTCAGTCTCAAATTTCAAAACTTTCTAATCCTAATAAAAGAGGTATTTCTTTTGGATTTTTTATGTTTTTCTTGGGACTTTCAAATGTAATTGGTGCTAGAATTGCAAAAACATTAAGTATAGACCCTGAAACATTAACAGATCCAATTGCGACTTTATTAGTATACGAAAAAGGTTTTATCGATATTATAATTTGGAATGCATGGTTTATTGGTATATTTGTTGTTTGTATACCTATGCTTAAAAATCTTTATAAAAAGGTTACTTTCCAAAAAGCAGATAAAATTGTTGCAGATTAATAAAAAATATCTATATAATATGAATTATATAGATTAAATTCAATTAAAAAATTTAGTAAGTTTATACAATATTTTAGAAGTTTAATTACATTTAAATATAAATGTAATTTACAATATATTACTTAATTAAGTTTTTATTATTTTAAAATAATTTTCTTAAAGTTAAAATTTTAAATAATTTAAATTTTTAAAATAGAATTTCTAATTAAAATAGAATATATTATTTATAAAAACAAAATTATAAATTATATAATATCATTATTAAATATTAAAGATACAAAAAAACTTGTTATTAAAAATAATAGATTTTTTTATAGTTTTTAAACTATTAAAATATAACATAATACTTAATAATAAAAATTTAAATATTTGTAAATTAAAAAAATAAGTATTTATAAAATTACAATAAAAATATTTTTATCATAATAAAATACAATCTATATAAAGTTAAGTGTAATATTTTTACAAAAATGTTGCAAAAATACATAAAATATATTGCATTTTTAAAAAATATAGTATAATATATTATGAATACAATATAAAAAAATAATTATGGCTCAAGTATTTAATAACGATCTTAAAAATAAGATAAAAAATCATTTTAAAAAAGAAAATTTAAAAAAAAATTTTAAACCAAAAATAAAAATAAAAGATTCATCATATTTAGTTGAAGTTTCTGAAACAATATATGTTAGAATACCTTTCAATCCATTTGCTGAAATAGAATTATATAGCTTTAATAAAAGCTTAAATAAATATTTGTTAATAAGTTCAGAACATTTAGCAATTTTATTATCAATGAAATCTAAATATAAGGAGATGTACAAAGAAGTATTTATTGATACAGCTGAAGAGATGAAGGAAAAATATATTAAAGAACTAAATAATAATCCTAATTTAAGAACTGATACATTTTTTATATTTTTCGAAGAAGAACAAGTAAGACTTGAAAGAGAAAGAATTGAAAGAGAAAGAATTGAAAGACAAAAAAAAGCAGAAGAACAAGTAAGACTTGAAAGAGAAAGAATTGAAAAACAAAAAGCAGAAGAAAAAGCAAAAATTGAAAGACAAGAAAAAGCGAGAAAAATACAATTAAAAATTGAAGAAGTAATAATAAAAAGACAACAAGCAGAAGAAAAAGCAAGACTTGAAAAACAAAAAGTAGAAAAACAAATTAACCTAGAATTAGATAATATAACAAAAAAATCAGATTTTAATACAAATATGATAATTACTTCAATTAATAATTGTTTTAATAAATTATCTGATTTGAATTATAAGAAAATATTTTTTAATATATCATTTAAAAATTATTTAAAATCTTTTAATTGTATATATAGCAATATTGAAATAATTGAAAATGCTTTTAAAAATTTTAATCAACACGGACCATCGCGTTATATCGATCGTAATAATATAGAATATTTCTCAGAACCATATAGAGCAATAAAAGAATTTTTATATCCTGAAGGACATTTTTTCAACACTATTAAAGATGTAATGATACGTAATAAAAAATCAGATATTGAATTTACATTATATATACCTAATCAAACTAAAACAGAATTAATTGCAAAAGAAGTAGCAATAAAATATATTAAGAATAAACCAAATAGTGATAATAATGTATATGGAAATGCTATTTTTAATGACTTTAAGCAACAAATAGATAAAGTATACAAATATTATATAGCAGCACATTTTACAGATGCAGAATTTTTGCAAAAATTAGATTTAAAAAATTTAGATAAAATCAATATACAACAAATAGATAATTTATTACAAAATCAATCAGATCAATGTAATGAATTATTATGCATGCTAAATGAAGGCTTTGAAGAAGAAGATAAAATAGAAGAATTAGGAAATATTTATTTAAAAGATGTATTAGATCAAAGCCTTATAGAAGAAGAAAGTATAGCAGATGTATTAAATCAAGGATTCATAGAAGAAAAAAGTATAGTAGATGTATTAAATCAAGACTTAATAGAAAAAAAAGACAACATATTAGAAGATTTAAGATTAAATGAACAAAGAAATTTTCAAGATTTTAATTATTATGATGATTATTTATATGCATTAAAATTGCAACAAGATGAATACTATGCTATGCAACTACAACAAGAAACTGGTAATTTAGCACTACAAGGATATCATAATTATAATTTAGTATTAACATATTAATGAATAATTTAATTAGTATATATAATAATAATCTTAAATAGCATAATAAATATTTATTATAAAATTCAGATTAATTTAATTAAATTTATTATATTAATAATGAAAAATAATTTTTTATATAAGAAATAATTTACATATATTGTTTCTTATTAATAAAAAACAATATAATTCTAAAATAGATAACCCTAAAAATATTGTATATCAATACAAAATATAAATATTTATTATTTATATAAATAATAAATATATTAATAATTTATTTTTCAGACATTGATTTTGCAAGTCTTAATAAATCTTCTCTTAATTTACTATCTTTAATTTTAGAAAATGCACCCATCATTTCACGAGAGGATACTAAAAGATCATCTATATTACTTTTAGCAATACCAGTATTATTTGTAGAATTGTTTATATTATTTGACTGACTAATATTATAATTATTAGAATCTGTTTCATTGAAAGCAAAACTTTTATTAATATTTGTAGTTTCGCTTAATGATTTAAAAAAATCTTCTATTTTGATACCAAAAAAATTACAAATTGCAATTAATCTACTAGATGCAATTCTATTTGTACCTAATTCATATTTTTGTACTTGTTGCGCTGTAACACCTATTGCTTTTGCAACATTATGTTGAGTTAATCCTAAGACTAATCTTCTATATCTAATCTTTTGACCTATTAACTTATCTTGTTCAGACATAATTTTATTAAATAATTATTTATGTAAAATATATTATAACATAAAAAAAATCATTAGTCAACCTATATTGTTGTTTTACACTTAAAAAAAATGTATTTATACAACATTGACGTGATTAATTAAATTATTTATTAAAACAAAAATAATTTTTAACTATAAAAAAATAACAAAAACATATATATTATTATATATTATTATAATAATATTATTCTAGTTTAGTAAAAAAATATTTGCAATTATATTTATATAATCTTTTTGTCTTATTTGTTCAGGCCTTAAAAGATGCATACTTTCTGGAACATATTTTAAGTATTTTGCTAAAGAAGTTTTAATAATTTTTCTACGCTTAGAAAAAGCAGCAAATAATACTTGTTTTAACATATTAAAAAACTCTATATTGAAATTTAATTCATGCTTTGGCCTTAGATGAATAATTGCTGAAGATACTTTTGGTTCAGGATAAAAATTTTTAGGCGAAACATTCATAATTAATTTTGCATTGCAAATACTTTGAATCAAAATACTCAATTGACTATAGGTTTTTTTATTGTAATCAGAAATCATTCTATCAACTACTTCTTTTTGCAACATAAAAGTCATTGAAGTAATATTTTTAAATTTAAGCTGCAATTCTAAAATATTAATTACAATGCGCGTTCCAACATTATATGGTAAATTAGAAACTATTATTACATTTTCTAAGCTTTCTATAGCTTTAGAAAGGCATAGTAAAGCATCTCCTTCTATAAATTCTAATTGATTATATTTTTTTTGTAAATCTTTTAAAATTCCTATGCATCTTTTATCTTTTTCTATGCATATTAATTTTTTAGGATTTCTTGCTAAAATTGCTCTTGTCATACCGCCAATTCCGGGTCCAATTTCAATAACATTTGCACCTTCTATAGACTCATGCTTAATTAATTTTGAACAAAAATTTATATCTAAAATAAAATTTTGCCCTAAAGTTTTATTTGGATGTATGTTATATTTTTTTGCGTGTTCTGCAACTGAAAGTGAAATATCCATAAAATTTTTATTTTTGATTATAAGTTTATTATATTATAATTAATTAATAATACTTAATTATGATCATGATAAAAAATAATCAATTATTCAAATCATATAGTTTAACTCAAAAACAAAATAATATAGAAGATCAGGAAAATATTAAAAAACAAAATAATGTAAATAACAATACAAATATTAATCTTAATTCTCATTTAAATACTAATTATAATAAGCAAATAAAAATTAAAGATATTATATTAGATAATAATGTGATATTAGCTCCAATGTCAGGAGTAAGCGATTTGCCATTTCGTAAGCTTGCAAAAAGATTTGGCGCCGGTTTAGTAGTTTCTGAAATGGTAGCTAGTAATGCAATGATTGTTGAAAATAGAAAATCATTACAAAAAGCAGCTATACAGCATGAAAGAGATGCAACTTTTGCATGTGTGCAATTAGCTGGATGTTGCCCCAAAATTATGGCAGAGGCAGCAAAGCTAGTTGTAGATCTTGGTGCAAAAATTATTGATATTAACTTTGGTTGCCCTATGAAAAAAATTGTAGATAATTATGCAGGTTCTGCTCTTATGAAAAATGAAGAGTTAGCTTATAAAATTATGGAAAGCGTAGTAAAAACAGTTAAAATACCAGTAACTGTAAAAATGAGAAAGGGATGGGATAATAATAGCTTAAATGCGCCTAAAATTGCAAAAATGGCTAAAGATTTAGGTTTACAAATGGTTACAATTCATGGTAGAACAAGATGTCAATTTTATGAAGGCAGTGCTGATTGGGAATTTATTAAAAATGTTAAAAATGCAATACCAGAAATTCCAGTAATAGTAAATGGCGATATTAAAAATTTACAAGATGCTAAACTAGCTTTAGATCTTTCAGGTGCAGATGGTATTATGATAGGTAGAGGAGCATATGGAAAACCATGGTTACCTGGCGAAGTTGCAAATGAATTATCTGGAATTGCATCATCAAAACAATTAAATATATCTCAGAAAAGAGACTTAATATTAGAACATTATGAAGATATATTATCGCACTATGGTATTAATGCTGGGCTTAAGATAGCAAGAAAACATCTTGGCTGGTATAGCAATTCTATGTATAATTCAAGTAATTTTCGCATATTAGTTAATCAAACAGATTCGCATGAAGCAGTTAAGCAATTAATTGCAAATTTTTTTATAGAAGAAAATATTCTTAATTCTTAAATTAATAATAATTTTTTTTATTACTAAAAATTAATTGAATTAAAAAATATATCAATATTTTTAAACTTTATATTAAACTTAAAAAATAAAAAATATATAGAAGACGTTTTTGCAAAATCTCTTAATTTATTGCTAGGTTTAGAAAGTAAATATGATTAATAAAAGTTATAAGAAGTAATTAAGCATAAAAATATAATATTTTACTAAGATATTATAAAATATTAGTAATCACTTAATATATAAAGATAATTTTTTATTAAAATATTCTAATAATAAATTACATCCTTTTTCAATTTCTTTAATGCAGCCAGCAATAGAAATTCTTATATGATTACTAGCGCCAAATTCTGTACCTGATAATACTGCAACATTATATTCATATAATATTTCATCACAAATAAGTTCAGAGGTTTTATTATATTTTTTAATAAAAAAACTAATATCGCAAAATAAATAAAATGCCCCATCTGGTTTCATAATTTTTATTTTTTTATTTTTAGATAAAATTTTATATGAAATATTTAGTGCTTTTTTATATTGTTTTTGAGATGAAATCAAAAATTTTTTTGCAATTTTAATATCATTATTATTATAATTTGAATATATTTCCATTAAAGATTCACAATATTGATTACAAAAATTTTTATTTAGATTATTATTTAATGCAATATCTTTTATATTATCTAATTCTAATTTATTTTCTATTTCTTGCGCATAACAAGCGCCTAATTGCACTATATTACATACATTTCCAGTAACTTGAGATTGTAAAGTGATCATAGCATTAATAATTTTTGTATTTTTAGAAATAATCCAACCAATTCTCCAGCCCATCATTGCATATTTTTTTGAAAATCCATTAACTATAAATATACGTAAAAGCATTTCTTCTTTTAATATTGCTAAACTATTAAACTTATCTTTAAATATAATATCTGAATAAATTTCATCAATTAAAATGCATATATTTGGATAATTATCTAAAATTTCTATAATTTTTAATAAAAATTCTTTTGTATATATGTTTCCACTTGGATTATTTGGTGAATTTAATATTAAAATTTTTGTTTTATTTGTAATAGTATTTTTAAATAAATTAATATCAAATGAAAAATCTTTTTTAAATGGCAATAATTTTACATTAGCATATAAACTTTTTGCAATTTCAATATAAGATGGCCAAGCAGGCATAGGAATAATGACTTCATCATCTTTATTTAATAAAACAGACAATAAATTAAAAATACTATGTTTTGTTCCATTGCTAATTACAATATCTTCTTTATTAAATTTTGCATTTTTTAATTCATCTAATTGTATAACTTTATTTGATATGTCTATTTGACCTAATTGTGTAATTTTATTATTACTTTTTGCATTATTATCTTCTTCTTTATTAAAATTTTGTATATTTTTAACTTGATTAACTTTACTTGTAATGTAATGTTTTATACATAGAATATTATATTTATCTGCTATTGACTGCTTTAAGTTTATTAACCCACTAGAACTACTATATTTATTATTATTTTGTTGTATTGCTTTTATAGTTGCTTTTTTTATATAATTTGGAATTGTAAACTGAGGTTCTCCTGTAATTAATGAAATAATATTTTTACCATTTGCTTTTAATTTTTGAATTTGTAAATTTTTTTGCAAAGTAACAGAGGGCTTTAAAAAATTTATTCGATCAGATATTAAAATTTGATCATATGTTATAAAATTAGACATAATATATTATATATATAAGTTTTTTATAATTATAATATAATTATAATTATTACAACATAAAATAAAATTAGCATAAATTTATATTTATTTATTGACAATTACATATATATTATGTTATAATTAAAATAATAAATTGGGATATCGCCAAGCGGTAAGGCACCGGTTTTTGATACCGGCATTCAGTGGTTCGAATCCATTTATCCCAGTTTTATTTTATATATTTATTTTCTATTAAAATTTATTAATTTTTAGTTAAGTTAAATTTATTTTTTATTAAATTTGATAAAAATTTTTTTATTACAAATTGTAATATTTATTTATATAAATATATCAAATTTATACTTGATACTATAATTATATAATATTTTATAAATAATATAATTCTTCTAATATTAAACTTATATATTATTTAATAATTTATTTAATTATATTACCTAAGCTATTTAGAATATTATTAATAATTTATTTAATCATATTACCTAAGCTATTGGAAGAAGAAGTACCTTGCATTGCATTTTTTTCATATTCAGAAACAGAAACAATTATTCTATTTTCATTTCTATCTACTGATAAAATAATAGATTTTACAGTATCACCTTGTGCAAATCTATCAAATC
The DNA here is from genome assembly GCA_046348705.1 of Rickettsiales bacterium. Taxonomy (GTDB): domain Bacteria; phylum Pseudomonadota; class Alphaproteobacteria; order Rickettsiales; family Rickettsiaceae; genus JAXMDS01. Next base: position 25,217 of record JAXMDS010000002.1, read on the forward strand.
TACGTTCTGATAAAATACTTGCAATTTCTGATCTTGGCAATATAACATTAATATTTTCTTTAGTTTTTGCAATAATATAATCATCTTTTCTTCCTTTAATTATGATTTCAATTTCATTACCAACTTTATATTCTTCATATATATTTTTATAAGGATCTTCAGTTAATTGTTTAATACCCAAGGATACTTTTTGTTTTTCTGCATCAATATTATTAATAATACAATTAATTTCATCTCCTTTAACTAATTTAGATAAAAATTCTTGTCCATCTTCTGTCCAACTAATATCATATACATGCAATAAACCTTCAATTTTTAATTGTTTTTTTTCTTTATCAATTAAAGTTAAAAATGCACCATAAGGCTTAATGCTATCAACTTTTAATTTTAATTTATCTCCTATTTTATAAGAATCAGCAAAAACTAACCAAGGATTTTCACTTAACTGTTTAACGCTTAAAGTAATTTTCTGATTAATTTTATCAACTTCAGTAATTAAAACTTCAATTTCTTGCCCTATAAAATAATGCTGTCTTGGACTTACTGATTTTGACCAAGCAATTTCACTGCTTGGTAATATACCTTCAATTCCATTTCCAATATTTAAGAAAGCACACGAATCATTACTAGAAATATTTGTAACTTTGCCAATAATTTTTGTACCTGGTGCATATTGTTTTTCAACTTCATCCCAAGGATTACTTTGAGCAAGTTTAATACTTAAATGTACTTTTAAATTTATTGGATCTATATCTTTTATAATAAAATTCATTTCATCGCCAATATTTAATTTTTCTGACGGATGATCTATTCTTTCCCATGAAATATCGGTAACATGCACAAGGCCATCAAGTAAAAATATTCTTTTAACAGTTTCTATAGAATCTTTAATGGAGCTTTCAGAATCTTTAATAGAATTTTCAGTTACATTTTTTGCTTCTTCTATTTCAATTGGAATTGTAACAAAAGCGCCATAAGACATAATATTTTTAATTTTACCCTTAATAACTTGATTCACTGTTAAATATTGAATTGCTTTTGCTTTATCTAACTTTGATGTTTCTTCAAAAATCGCTCTTCTTGAAATAATAATATTTTTATTATTTCCCCCTTTTTTGTTATCTTGAGTTGTAATAATATTTAAAATTTTAAATTCAAAAGTTTTACCAATATAAGATGCAGGATCTTTAGCAATTGTGCCAAGCTCTAATTGGCTACCAGGCAAGAAAGCATAAGCATAATCCATTAACAATACAACATAACCAGCTTTTGTTAAGCTAATAATTTTACCAGTAACAGGTAAATTATTATCATATAATTTTTGAATTGTGTCATAAATAGTAGATTTTAAAGCTTCAGTTTTACTTAAAGCTAATTTACCATTTTTACCTTCTAGCTTTGAAATAAATACTTCAATTTTTTCTCCAATTTGAGGTAAGCCAGAATTATCATTTTCAATATTTTTATCATTAAGAAATTCTGAAACAGGAATTTTAGCTTCCGATTTAGCTCCAATATCAACATGAATAAAATTATCATCTACTTTAATAACAATACCAGTTGTTATAGTGTTTTCTTGTAACTCTGAACTTGCTAAGTCTAGATCTAATTTTGTTGTGTCTGAATTTTCTAATCCTAATAAGGAATTAAATCCATAATATTTTTTATTTTTTTTTGTCATAATATTTAAGATATTTTAAGAAAAAAAGTTTACAATTATAATTTTTTTATTAATTTCCAAAAGTAAAACTAATAAAAAAATTATATAAGATTTTTTCTTAAAAACAATATAATAAATAAATTTATTTGTAATTTTAGTAAATCTATGATAAAATATATTTTATAAAATATTTTAATTATTTAAATACATGTCTCAATTAAATAAAATTACATCTAATAGATTTTTTAATAAAACATCTAAAGGTTCTAGTTTAAAAAAATTACCACTTTCTAGTATTGATTATAAAAATTATACTGTATTAACGGTTGCAACTTCAACCAATGGTCGTATTTTACCAAGAAGAATTTTAGGAATAGATGCAAAAAGGCATAGAATTTTAACAAGAGCTATCAAAATAGCAAGATATTTAGCAATAATGCCTTTTTAATAATCAAATAGTATTTATTATTATATTTTTTAATATATAATATTATTAATAAAAAATATATGAGTATCATGAAAGATGATATTTTTGAAGCAATTTTAGGTGTTATTATTATTATATTTTGTATATTAGTATTATTTTTTTTTAATAATAAATATCAAAGTAATAATATTAATTTAGGCAATAAAATAAATATTGTTGCTGAATTTAATAATGTTGAAGGAATTTTAGTTGGATCTGAAATAAAAATTTCAGGAGTAAAGGTTGGTATTATAAAAGATATTAATTTAAATAAAGATAATTTTAAAGTTACTTTAACATTAGAATTATTTAATAATTTTAAAATACCTAATGATTCAACAGCAGCAATTAGAACTGGGAATTTGGCTGGAGGAAAATACATTGAAATAATTATTGGCTCAGAAGAAGAATATTTAAAAGAAGGAGACTTAATTCCATTTACACAATCTAGTATTATTTTTGAAGATATTTTAAGTAAATTTTTATTGCAATATAATAAAAATTAATAATTTTGTAGTTTGTTTTTGAATTAAAAAATATTTATTATTGTTTTAATAAAAAAATTCATTAATGCTATAATATTAAAAATATTATTATTAAATAAAATTTAATTTTGCAAATTAAATTATAAAAATATAAACTTGTTATGAAAATTTATTTATTATTTTTATTTATAATTTTAAGTATTTTAATTTTAACAGTAAAACTTTTATTGTTAATGCTAATGAAATAATAAAATCTAATAATATTAAATCATCCACTAAAGCATCTAAGGATAAAATATCTAAAGAAAAAAAAAATAAAATATCTATAGAAAAGAATAAAATTAATTTAAATAAAATTGCAAATAATAAAATTTATAATAAAATTCAAAAATTACAATTAAAGCATGTTAGATATAATAAGAAAGATACCATTAAAGCTTTTAAACCTAAAAAAAATAAACAATTAAGAGAAAAAGAAATAGATTGTAAAAATAGTAATCGATTATTAAATTCTCAAATTAAACCAATACAAGTTGAAATGGTCATGAATTTAAATACAGGAGAAATTCTTCATGATGTTGGCTCGGATAAACATTTTTATCCCGCATCTTTAACAAAAGTTATGACAATTTATCTTGCTTTTAAATATATTACTGAAGGAAAAATTAACTTAGATACCGAATTAACTACTCCAACTTATGCAACAAAATTAATTAGATGTAAAATAGATTTATACCCAGGACAAAAAATTACTGTTTTAGACGCAATTAAAGCAACAATTATTTCTTCTGCTAATGATGCTTCCGAAACTTTATTATATCATTTAGCTGATCGAAATCGTGATAATATTCCTATTATTATGAATACTCAAGCAAAAAAATTAGGAATGTTAAAAACAAAATTTATAAATGCATCTGGTCTTTTTCATCACGAGCAAAAAACTACAGCAAGAGATTTAATGAAGCTTTCTTATGCGGTTAGGAATCATTTCCCAAAACTATATAAATTATTTAATGAAACTTCTTATGAATTTAATGGAAAAACGTTCAAAGGACATAATAAAATTATTGAAAAATATGCAGGCGCAGAAGGTTTAAAAACTGGTTATCTTACTAAATCAGGCTATAATTTAATTTCAATTGCAACAAGAAATAATGTAACTTTATGCGGTATCATTGCAGGAGCAAAAAATAAACAAGAAAGAGATCAAAAAATGATACAATTATTGGATAAATATTTCGATTAATATATTTGAAAATTTTATACTATTTTTATAGTATTATTTATATCTATTTTATTAATTTTTAGTTAATATCTAAATACTTTTTTTCTTATCGTTAAATATTGATAATTGTATAATTTTTGTTATTAAATGTAAAAATATGGAAATTAATAAATTTAACATAATAAAAACTTTTTATATAATTATAGATAATTTAAATATATATATAGATAATAATATATATAGATTTAAGCTAATTGATTATTTAAAAATTATTAAAGAATTATCAAATCTAATATTAATTTTAGATAAATATGAAAAGTCGCATATTAAAAATCAAAAATTTAACTTATCTAATAATATTAATGACAATGAAGAAGATTTAATAATTGAAAATTATTTCAAAAATAAAATAAAAAAACTTAATTCATAGTAGATTAATATAATGTTCTTATTAGGCAATAAATTTTAAATTAATATTAAGATAAGTATTTTATAATTGTTTTTCTAATATAAGTTGTTTACTATTAAGTAGTTAAACAATTAATTTAAATATGAATAATGGTATAGATAAAGAAAAGTATCAGGTAAATTTACATCAAATAAATGAAATTAATAATAAAGAAGTAAATAATACAAATGAAAAGTTAATTAATTTAATGCCTGGTATATTTGATTCTAATAATATTACTCAAGATATAAAAAAGCAATTTAAAGTAGCTCTAATCACTGGTGGAACAAGAGGTATAGGCGGAGCAATAACTCAATTATTCAAAAATAATGGATACATTGTAATTGCAAATTATCGTAATAATGATAAAGAAGCGGAAGAATTTGAAACAAGAGCAAATTTTATTGAAAATAAATCAAATTTAACAGGATATATTAAAATTAAAAAATGGGACGTAACAGATTTTGCAGCATGCAAATATAATGTAGATTTACTTCTAAAAGAATACGGTAAAATTGATGTTTTAGTAAATAATGCAGGTATTACGAGGGATAAAATGATGCATAAAATGTCAGAAATAGAATGGTTAGATGTAATTAAAACTAATTTAACTTCTTGCTTTAATATGTCAAGTGCTGTCATTAATAATATGCGAGAAAATAATTATGGAAGAATTATTAATATAGCTTCAGTTAATGCGCAAATAGGTCAGGTTGGACAAACTAATTATAGCGCTTCAAAAGCAGGAATAATTGGTTTTACTAAAAGTCTCGCTAAAGAATCTGCTTCTAAAGGAATTACTGTTAATTGTATTGCTCCTGGATATGTTAACACTGAAATGACAGCAATAATGCCAAATGATATTAAAAAGAAAATAATAGAGCAGATACCTATGGGGCGCTTTGCAAATACAGAAGAGATTGCAAATGCAATTTTATTTTTAACTAGTGAATATTCAAGTTTTATTACTGGATCTGTATTAAATATTAATGGAGGAATGTATATGTAAATACTATAAAATTAGTATTTTATTTCTCTGAATTTGCATTAAGTATTTAAATTTACTTTTATATTAAGTGTTATATAAAATATATTAAAAATATTGTAAAATTTTCATTAAAAATTAATTGCAAAATATATATATATAATTTATAATAAAATTATATTACTTATTATGACATTAGAATAAGAATATTAAATTTTAATATATAAATAAGTATTAAATTAATATTATTTTAAATGTTAGAATTTTTAATATATGCCAAATAAGTATTAAATTAATATTATTTTAAATGTTAAGAATTTTTATTAAAAAACATATTGCAATTTTATAATAAAGTTATTTTAATTTTCATATTTTTTATTATTTTTATATATATTATTTTATTTACATTAAAGGAATAATATTAATTTATTTTATAATAATTTTGTTGAATTAGAAGAAAATAAGCTATTAAATATAGTTGGTATTATTGATGATGAATTAGAAGATATAAAATATTTATATTTTAACGATAAGAGCATTTGCGATATTACAATTTATAATGCAATAAAAAATAATTTAAATATTAATAATAGCAATTTATTTGAATTAAATTTTTTTAAAAGATAAAATTATTAACATAATCAAAATTAATCTAAATAAAACAAATATACACAATATTAAACATAAAATATTTAAAGTATTTAAGTAATATAAAACAAAACAAATATCTAAATTTTAAAATATTAGATTCATATAATAATAATTTAAATGTTATTTATTTTGGTGAACAGAATAGTTTATTTAGAAAAGGGCAAAAATTATTTTTAAAAGGCTTTTTTATTAAAGAATATAATCTTTTTATTGCATTTCAAGTATTAATTCTAAACATGATGAAAATTATAAAACTCAAAAATAAATTATTATTTTATTTTAAAATATAAAAATTTAAATGCAATTAATATTTGTAATTTTATTACAAATATATTTATTATTATAAAATAGTTTTAAAATAAATTAAATTATAATTATTATTTCATTTTAGTAAGATTAATTTTTTATATAAAAATTATAAAAAGTAATATTATATTGTTTTTTTATTAAAAATGTAATATAATTACATATTATTATATTAATAATTATGAAAAAAAATAATATAGACTTTAAACTAATTGATGGACTAAATATATCAGAATTAATACAACCTCAAATAAAACAAGAAGAAACAACACAAGATCAAATGCAAGAAGAAACAATACAACCTCAAATAAAACAAGAAGAAACAACACAAGATCAAATGCAAGAAGAAACAATACAAGATCAATCTAAATTTAAAGAAAACAAAAAAGAATATACGAAAAATCGTTATTACAAACAAACATTAGAAGATATAAATTCAAAGTTAGAAGAGCTAGAAAAAGAAAAACAAAAATTATTAGAAGAAAAATTAACAATAGAAACAAAAATACAATGTTCAAAAATAGAACAACAAAAAATACAAGAAGAATCAGATAAAGCAAAAAAAACAATAGAAGAACAAGCAATAGATGTAATAATGAATAAATTAAAAGAACAAAAAAAAATAATAGAATCAGGAGAAATAAAAGAGAAAGACACAATATTAAAAAAAATAGAAGAAGAAATAAATCAAATTATTCTAAAATCAGAATTAAAATCAGCATATCTGGAACAAAAAAAAGCAATAGAATTACAAGAACAGATGCGCAAAAGTAATGCAATAAATATATTTTCTGAGCCGGATTCACTAAATATATTAATAACAAATTTATTAAATAAATTAGATAAATCAAAATTAGAGGAAATAAAAAAAATATCATTACAAGCACAATTAGAAGCGTTTAAAAAAGAACTTAATCAATATATTATAAATATTCAAGGAGAAACAAAATTAACAATTTTAAATAAATTAAATAATAACTATGAACATAATTTAAAATCTATATCTTTAAGTCAAGAAGAATTAAATAAAAATTCAAAATTAATTACATTAAATAATGAAACAGAAATAAATCAAATAGAAACATATAAAGCAAGATTATGTATATTAATATCTATGGCTAAAAAATTAAAAAAAAATCATGAAATAATCAAAGAAAGAAAAAAATTAATAAATGATAAAGAAATCATTATACAAAATGAAAAAGAAATATATCAAGAAATAATAAAAAAAATAGAGATAATAAGAAAAAAAATATCTAGTATAAAGAAAGAGATTGAAGATGCAATTTTATTAGAAAACAAAATATTAATAGAAAGACAAGAAAAAGAAAGACAAGAAAAAGAAAGACAAGAAAAAGAGAGACAAGAAAAAGAAAGACAAGAAAAAGAAAGACAAGAAAAAGAAAAGCAAGAAAAAGAGAGACAAGAAAAAGAAAGACAAGAAAAAGAAAGACAAGAAGAATTTAAAGCAATTGAATTATATCAATATCAGCAATTATCAGAAGAGCAAAAATTATTAGAAGATATTATATTTAAATCCATTTATTTTAGTACAAAAATTAATAATATAAAAAGTTTTTTAAATAATTCAAAAGAAAAAATAGATTGTACTTCAGCCATTGTAACAATGTTAAGTGATAAGCCAATAAATTTTTTTGATAAAAATAAAAATTTAGATTATATAAGGGATTGGTCAAAAGTAGTAATAGATATTTTATTTGAATATGGAAAAATAGATTGTAATTTAAAGATATTTAGTATTGATAATATTACAGGCGTAAGTCAAAAATTATTAGATAAATATTATAAAGAATCTTTAACTATTATAGATTGTATATTATTATGTAGACGACATAAATGTAAAGAAAAATATATATCTAAAATTCTTAACGATTCTAATTTATTAACTAAAGAAACTTTAAATTTAACAAGAAAAACGATAGATTATTATATAGATTATCTCAAAACGGCAGAATATAGATCAATGTCTAAGTTAACAAATATTAAAATATTTAATAAATTCAAAGTATTAATTGAAGAAAAAATTATTGAAAAAAAATTAGATAATGAAGAAACTTCATTAAAGAAACGTGAATATAAAGATGATTTTATATCAGAGGCATATAAAGAAGCAATAAAGCAAGAAGATCATGTACATAAACAATTAAAAGTAGAAGAACCAAACAATATAGAACAAGAATCAAACGAAATTGTAGGCATGATAAAGGCAGAAGAACCAAACAATATAGAACAAGAATCAAACGAAATTGTAGGCATATTAAATTATTTCAATATTTTTTAATTAATTTTTATTATTTATTTCATCAAGTAGCAAATTAACTTTCATTAATATATCTGCAATATCAGCTTTATTATAGATAGAAATTTTATAAATTTTATTTAAATTGGTATTATTAAGTATTATTGTATTGCTATTATTACTACTATTTTTAAAAGAATTCATATTAGTTTTATTCATATTATTACTTTCAATATTATTATTAGAATTTATTTTATCATTTACAATATGATTAGTATTTAATTTGTTATTAACTTTATTATTATTTTTATCTAAATATTTGTCCTTGTTTTGATTTAAATTATTATTTGATTCATCTGAGTTATTATTTGATTGCAAAAATTGCAAACTTACTTTAGATCCATCATTTAACTCAAAAGATAAATTATTACTTAAATGCTTTTTAAGTTGTTTTACTTTTTCTTCTATTTTTGCTTCATCATGCAAAATATCAATTTTATTTAAAACAATTATCATCGGAACTTGTAGTAAATTAGCTGAATATAATGCTAACTCTTGCATTATGATATTAAAGTCATTAATTATATCCTCACTTGAAATATCAATTAAGTGCAATAAAATTTTACATCTTTCTATATGTTTTAAAAACTTATCCCCAAGCCCATGTCCTAAATGAGCGCCTTCTATTAGGCCTGGAATATCGCAAAAAGCTACTTCTTTATCTTTATTTAAGCTAACCATACCTAAATTTGGCGAAATTGTTGTAAAAGGGAAATCTGCTATTTTTGGCTTTGCATTACTAACTATAGATAAAAAAGTTGACTTACCGGCATTAGGCAAACCAATTATCCCAACATCAGAAAGAATTTTTAATTTAAGCCATATTGTTAATTCTTGACCCTCTTCACCAGGAATTGCAAATTCAGGAGATTGATTTATAGATGATTTAAAGCAAGCATTACCTGCGCCTCCTTTTCCCCCTTTCAAAATTACAATTTCTTCGTCATGATTTTTAATATCATATAATAAAATATTCTCTTCTTCTGAAAAAATCTGAGTCCCTATTGGTACTTCAATTATTAAATCTTCACCAGATTTACCAGTTTTATTAGCTCCACTACCAGATTTTCCACTTTCTGCTTCAAAACGTTTTTTATATCTAAAACTTCCAAGAGTATTTATTGCTTTATTTCCTTTTAATATAATGTTGCCACCACTGCCTCCATTTCCACCATCTGGACCGCCAAATTCTATAAATTTTTCACGTCTAAAACTAGTGCATCCATTTCCACCTTTCCCACTAATTAAAATTATTTTAACTTCGTCTATAATTCTCATAAAGTTATTTTTATTGAATAAATTTTAGTCAAATGGTTTTACAATTACCATAGAAACTATTATTATTATTATAACACTCAAGATAATGTTTATAGCATAATAAATATTTTTACTATATTTATTTTGATGCAAAGTAAAATTTTTATAACATTTTACAAAAAACATATGCAAAGTATATAAACACAAAACAAAAAAGAATTTTATATGAAACCATAATCCTAATGCTTCTATACCATAAATATATGCATTTAAAAATCCAAAAATAGTAGTTATAATCATGCTAGGATTAATAATATATTTTAGTATAATATACTCTAATTTAAGTAAAACTTGATAGCCATCTTGATTGCTAATTTTTTCAGCATGAATTGCAAATAATAAAGGCAAAACCAACATACCCATCATCCAAAATATTACAAAACTAACATGAGCAACTTTATATAATTCATAATAATTAGCTATTTGCATATTAATTTTACTATTAAATTATAATATTTTAACATATATTATAGAGCATTTTAATATATTTAAATAAAATTTTATATAATTAATTTATATATAAATTAATTGAAAACATATAAACTTATGAATAAAATTTATGCTTATTTTAATTTAATTAGATTTTCTAATTATGCAGGAACTATTTTATTATTTTTTCCTTGCTATTTAACATATTTAAATGGATATTTTTCATCATATCAAATTGTTATTATGTTATTTTTATTAAGTTTTTATGCACGAAGTTTTGGTTGCGTTATTAATGATATTGTTGATGCTGAAATAGACGCAAAAACCGAAAGAGGAAAACTTCGTCCAATTCCAAGTGGAGCTTTAAGTAAAACAGAAGCTATAAGATTTGCAATTTTTTTAGCAACAGTTGGTATTTGGATTTTATCTTATTTTGATACAAAAATTATTCTTACAATACTTAGTATTTCTAGTTTAATACTAATTTATCCATTTTTAAAAAGAGTAACTGGTTTTGTGCAAATATTTTTAGGCTTTATATTTAATCTTGGAGCAATTGTTACACCGATGATAATATATGGAAATATTAGCAACAATGATATTTTAATTTATATTGCATGCTCTTATTTAACAATATGTTATGATACTATTTATGGTTTTGCAGATATAAAAGACGATATAACAAATAAAGTTAAATCTTTTTCAATTTTAGTAGGTAAAAGAACAAAATTATTAACTTATTTACAATTTTTAAGTTTAGGATTATTTATATTTGCAAAAAATTCAGAATTTAAATTTATAAATTATATAGCAATAGTATTATATTATATATTTATGATTTGGCAATTAAGATTTTTTAATAGAGAAGATTCTGAAAATGCAATATTTCATTTTAAATCTTATCAATTTTTATATATTATTATTATGTTTATATTGGTTTAATATAAATCATTTATATTTGATATTAATTTAAATAACAATTTAATTTGATATTAATTTAAATAACAATTATATTATTAAATTTTTAAAAATTAATTATTAAAAGTATTACATTTTTAATATATAAACAATTAAAAGATTTTTATTTAAATAAAAAAATAAAAGATCAATTTAATATTTAATTAAAATTAAAGTCAAGCTTAAAAGATTAAATTAACTATTTTATTTAAGCTCAAGCTAAGATATAATATAATATTATTTTAATATAAAAAAATTTATGTCAGTTGAAATTACAAGTGCAAAAAAATCTGCTTTAGATTCAGCATTGCAACAAATAGAAAAATCTTTTGGCAAAGGTTCAATTATGAAGCTTGGCGACAAATCTTCAATTGATGTTGAATCGATTCCAACTGGATCTTTAGGCCTTGATATAGCTCTTGGAATTGGAGGGGTGCCAAAGGGTAGAATAATTGAAATATATGGCCCTGAAAGCTCTGGTAAAACAACATTAACTTTGCATATTATAGCCGAAGCTCAGAAAAAAGGAGGTGTATGCGCATTTATAGATGCAGAACATGCATTAGACCCAGTATATGCAAGAAAATTAGGCGTTAATACTAATGATTTAATTATTTCTCAACCAGATAATGGTGAACAAGCATTAGAAATAGCAGATACTTTAGTAAGATCTGGCGCTATTGATGTTGTAATAATTGACAGTGTAGCAGCACTAACTCCAAAAGCAGAAATAGAAGGAGATATGGGCGATAGTCATATGGGTTTACAAGCAAGATTGATGAGTCAAGCTTTAAGAAAATTAACGTCTTCAATAAATAAAACTAATACTATTGTAATTTTTATTAATCAAATTAGAATGAAAATTGGAGTTATGTTTGGTAGTCCAGAAACAACAACAGGAGGAAATGCACTAAAATATTATGCATCTGTTAGATTGGATATTAGAAAAATTCAAAGCATAAAAGATAAAGAAGCAATTATTGGTAATACTGTTAGAATTAAAGTTGTTAAAAATAAAGTTGCAGCACCTTTTAGAGAAGCAGAAGTAGATATATTATATGGAAAGGGCTTTTCTAGAGATGGTGAGATTATAGATTTTGGTGTTAAATTTGGTTTAATTGAAAAATCAGGTTCTTGGTTTTCATATAAAGGCGAAAAATTAGGCCAAGGCAAAGAAAATGTTAAAATTTTCTTAGAAAAAAATAAAGAAATAGCAAATAATTTATTTAATCAAATTAAATCTATTGCTAAGTCTAAAGATATGTCAGAATTACTTGATAATAATATAGAAATTGCGCAAATTATTGAAGAAGATGAAGAAGCAAAAATTTTACGAGAATTAGAATTAGAAGAATTAAATAATAAACTTTAATATTTATAATAAACTATAAGCATTATATATTAACCTATATTAAATTAGATTATTTAATTATATTTATTAAAAATATTAACAAAAAATTTTGTTTTTAAAAAATATGTGATATTATTACTATGAAACAATTTAAATTAACTTTATGAAACAAGAATTAAAAGAAAAAGAAAAAAAGCAAAAATTTCAATTACAATTAAAAGATTTTTTTATAAAATATATATATTTTTTTAATAAAATTAATAAATTATTATCATTAGAATTAAATGAAATTAAGCAATTAAAAAATAATATTGAATTAGAAAACATACAAATAGAATCAAATTTAAGGAATATGACTACTCTAAAAGATAACATAAAAAATACAATATCTTCATTAGAAGAAAAAATACTAATAATATTAGAAACTGAAGTAAAAATATCAGAACAAGTATTAAAATCTTCAAAATTACAAGATTTATTAGAATCAAAATATTTATTATTAACTCAACAACTTGCAACAAATAATCAGAAACAGGAGTTAAATAATGAAGTTCAATATAGGATAAAGATAAATAAGATTATAAGTGACTTAAATACACAAAAAGGATATATTACAAGTATAATAAATAAATTAAATACAATAAAAGAAAATACAAATGCACCAGAAGAATTAAAAAATTTTTTTAATCAATTCAAAAAAATTTATGAAGATATTACAATAATAACTGAATTAAGAGTAGAATTTTTAAATTTATATAAAAACAATAACAATGAACAGAATATAATATATAATATATTAGAGAAATTTAAAATAATCGATAGATATCTTAATGATATAAATGAATATAAGGGTATGGTATATTCTACAAATTCTATAGAAGTTGAATTCCTACAAGCAAAAAAAAGCGAAATAGAATACAAATATGAAAATATTATGTATGATTTAGATAAAGAATTATTAGCCGATGATAATGTTTTTTTTTAAAACAATTTTAATTTAAAAAAAATTTTAAATTTATTAATAAATATTTATTAATATAGTAGATATTATTTTATATATATTTTACTATATATAAATTTTAGTTTAGTTTGTTATGTAATAATTTTGTATTTTAATTTAAATATTTCTAAATTATAAAAAATTTAATCTATACTTTTTCAATTTATTAAATGATGTTCTTCTACTGTGTTAACATCTATTGCATTTTTTTGATTAAAATCACCTACACGTATCCTAACTAAATCAATTACTACTCCTATTGTGCCAAGTTTTTTTGCAATATCTTCAGCAAGTGTTCTAATATAAGTTCCTTTAGAGCATAAAACAGTATAACATGCTGTACATTCGCTTTTGGAAAAAGATTCTAATGATAATGAAAAAATTTCAATTTCACGAGAAGGCATTTCAAATTCAATATTTCTTCTTGCTAAATCATATGCTCTTTGACCATTTATTTTAATTGCAGAATATATAGGAGGAGTTTGTATAATTTTTCCAATAAAGTTATTACATACTTGTTTTAAACTTTCTTCTGTAATAATTTCATCATCAAATAATATTTTTACATTTTCTGTGTTTAAAATTTTTCCATCTAAATCGCCTGAAGATGTTTGTATGCCAAATTTAATTATAAATTTATATTCTTTTTTTGCATCCATCATGGTAGAAATTAATTTAGTATATTTTCCAATTGCAATTGGCAAGACTCCTGTAGCTAATGGGTCTAAAGTTCCTGCATGACCAATTTTAATTTTTAATTTACGTAAATTAAATTTTTTTTTTAGTATGCTAATAATATCATTAGATGTAATATTTTTATGTTTATTTATATTAAGCCAACCTTCCATGTAATTTTTTAAGCATTTTTATTTAATTTTACTTTAAAAATTTGTAATTTTTACATTTTTATGTAATAATTATTTTATATATTTATAGAATATTATTTAAATATGCCAAGAAAAGCAAAAGTCAATTTAATACGTGTAGTTGAAGCTGATACTAAATATAATTCAATATTTTTAGGAAAATTAATAAATAAAATAATGTATGATGGTAAAAAATCAAAAGCTGAGTTTATTGCATGGAAAGCAATGGATATAATTAAAGAAACTTTAAATTCTGATCCTATATTAGTATTTGAAAATGCATTATTTAATCTTACTCCTATGTATGTTTTAAAAAGAACAAAAGTTGGTGGAGCAAATCATCAAGTGCCAGTACTAGCGCCTCAAAGAAAAGCTCAATTCGTTTCTTTTGATTTTTTAATTACAGCTGCTAGAAATAGAGGCGAAAGATCTTTTCAAATAAAATTAGCAAAAGAAATAATTGATGCTAACAATAAAATGGGTATTGCATTTAAAAAATTAGAAGATCATAAAAAAATGGTAGAGGCAAATAGAGCATTTGGAAAATAGTTAGTATTTTTTATATTGCTTATTTATAATACTAATTATTTTTATTATTAAAAAATAATTATAAAATTTATTATGTCTTTTTATGTTCCTTTGCATATTAAATATCGTCCTAAATATTTATCTGATGTAATTGGTCAAGATATATTTATTAATATAATTAACTACATAATTAAAGCTGAAAAGTTGTATTATTCTTATATTTTTTCTGGAACTAGAGGGGTAGGAAAAACAACTTTAGCAAGAATTATTGCAAAAACTATTAATTGTGAAAATATTATTTTGAATAATCATTCAACTACTAATGAAAAATTAGAAGATTTACAAAATAATTTAAATATTAAAAAATTAAAAAATAATAATCTTGATATTAGTAGCGAATTAGATAAAGATAATTTTGACATTAATAATCAACTAAAAAATCTAGTAAAAAATTGTGAAAAATGTTCTTCTTGTTTAACTAATGCAGCTTCTGACATTATAGAAATAGATGCAGCAAGCAATACTGGCGTTGATAATATAAGAGAAATTATAGAATCTAGTTCATATATTCCACTGAGCAAATATAAAGTGTTTATTATAGATGAAGTGCATATGTTATCTAAAAATGCTTTTAATGCTTTTCTAAAAACTTTAGAAGAGCCTAAAACAAAAGTTATTTTTATTCTAGCGACAACTGAAATTGAAAAAGTTCCTTTAACTATTTTATCTCGTTGCCAAAGATTTGATCTCAAACCAATTAATATACAAGATATTGAAAAATTGTTAACTAAAATTTGTAAATTAGAAAATATTCAATATGAAGAAAAAACTTTAAATACAATTGCTAAGCTTGCAAATGGCTCAGCAAGAGATGCTCTTTCTTTTTTAGAGCAAACAAATAATTATATAAATAGTTTATATTTTGAATCAAATAATAATTCTATATTATTAAATAATCAAGTGCAAATAAGTAATAAAATATTAAATAATTTATTTTCTATAATTTCAGAAAATTTAATATTTAATATTATTTTTGCAATTTTTGGAAATGATATTTTTTATATTTATAATAACATACATAGTAATATTGATATATATCAATTAATAATAAAATTACTTGAAATGCTGAGTGCTTTAATACAAGTAAAAATTTTACATACAAATCAGTTAAGTATTACAGAGCTTAAAAATATAACTAATTTAGAAGATGATTTTTTATTAAAAAAAGTAATAGAATTAATAAATAACATCGAATTATACCAAATTATAACTTGCTGGAAAATATTAACAAAACATTTAGATATTATTAAGACAATAGAAAATAAATTATCATATTTTCAAATGTTAAATTTATTAATTATTAAAAAGATTAATAAATTATCTGAATTTACCCAAATTAATAATTCTATAAAAGAAAATAATGATTCTATAAAAAAAAATAATATACCTTTAAAAGATAAAATTAATTTAATTCATGAAGAAAATATTATAAATAGCAAACATTTAATTTGTGAAGAAAATATTATAAATTCTCAAGATCAAATGCAATTTAGTTTTAAAAAGCAAATTAAAAATCAAGTTAATTTAGAATCTAATCTAAATAATATTAAAACAAACAATTCAGATGATTTTAAATTTAATTTAAATAACATAAAAACAAATGATTATGAAATAAATAATAAATCTCAATTAATTAATTCATTGAATCTATTATCTAATAGCATATTAAGTAAATTAATCACATCTTTAAATAATGATTTTGAATTTGAAATTTATTATTTTTTAATGAAAATTATTGTTCAATTAATATAAATGATAAATTAATAACTATATATATTAGTAATAATGATCTTATCTTAATAAAAAAAATGAAAACTACTTTAAATAATTTGCATATAAATTTGCTACTTTTCAATTTTTTATTAAAGAAAATATAAAAAAATTTAAAGATTACTTTACTAGAAGAAGCAAATTCTTTAAACAATATTAAGTTTATTAAAACTTATTTTACTAATTCTAAAACTCTTGATATATTATCTATAGTATAATAAATATTAATATTTATGATTATTTTAATAAAATTAATAACATTATATGATTAAATCATGATGGAATTTATTAAATAAAGAATTATAGTAATAATACATAACCAAAATAATTAAGTTTGAATTAAATATAATATGCAAAATAAATCAAATATAACTAATATATTATATAACTTTATAGTGCTATTATTTACTTTTAATTAAACCTAATTAATTTAGATTACTATAGTTTTTTATTGGTGCTCATTTTTTATGTATTTGCTTTTTAATTCTTAAACATCAATTTAATTTACTATAACTTAATTTAACATAAATTAAAAATTGACTACAAATTAAAATGTTGCTCTTTTACAATATAGAATCATTTTTTTTTTTTTTTTTTTTTTTTTTTTTTTTTTTTTTTTTGCTTATGTAAATTTTAATTCCAACGTAGACTTGTTTTTGTATAGTAAATTAACATCAATTAATATATTAATAGTTTAGTAATAATTTATAATAATTTTAAATAAAAATTATTGTAATGTTCTAAATTTCTTAATATAAAGCGCGCTTAAATGATTTTATTTTGCTATATGAAAAAATAATCTAATTAATATTAAAAAATTATGCCAGGAGATAATGAAAATAATAGTGAAAATAAAATACCCGCAATGATGAAAGATATTGGTACAAGCGCTTTAGGACTTGGAATTGGCGCAATAAATCCAGTAGCAGGAGCAATTACAACTGTAGCTGGATTTGTGTATAATCATCATGAAGCAATAGGCCAATTACATAATGCACGTATAAAAGATGATGCAGAAAATTATAGAGAGTATGGAAATAATCCTCACTTAAATTTTGATCCTATTGCACCTTTAGCAGGCCATTATAATAATACAAATATACCTTCAAATATATCTAGTTTTAACAATGCCTTAAGTAAAGCTATAATAGATGATACGCATTATTCTCAAGGAACAATGTCTTATTCTGAAATAGCTGGTAATAGTGGCGGCGGAGTTAGTATTAGTTGTGAACTAATTTAAAAATTTATATTATTACAATATATAATTTAAAATAAAAATTATTTATGCTTCAATATTTAAAAAATAATTTTTATACAAAATATTAGTAAAATTAGAAGTATTTTTATTAGCATTTATTTTTTATTGTAATTTATCATAATCAATTTTATTTGAAAGATAGTATTAATATTTCAGATAAAACTTTAATTTATAATTTTTTTATAGATAATATTTACAGAGATAGTTGCAATATTTTATATTTTTAAACGCTATTATTAATCGATTGATTTATAATTATTCTTATCAGTTATTATTTTCTATTTATATATTTTAGGAATAAATTACTATTTAAGTAATTAATAATTTTAGTAATATACTTATTACTATATTTTTTATTTGTTTAATATATATAAAAATTGCATTATTTATATTTAATGATATAGATGAAAATAATCAAAATATACTAATAAAAATATATTCATTAATTTTATCATAAATTACTTTAATAAATATTCAACTAATATCTATATTACTGGATTAATATCTATATGGATAAATATATGTACTTTATTTTTTTTTACATTTATGAGATTTTTGATTGCAACACAATTAACTTTTATTATTAATTGGTTAATGATAATTTTTTTGTTTAGATTGATGATATTAAATTTATTGCTAGGTAGAGAATTAAAACAAATCGCACAAAATAAAATTGCAATTTTTGAAACATCAGAATATCAAAATTTTATTAGAATAAATAAATTATTAATAAATGAAAATTTTATATTTTCTATTGCATTTGTTTACATGCTTGCTTTGATTTGTCATTTATCCTTAATTAATGAATATTTGTATTGTATTTTACCCAGTAGCATAATAATTTTCTTATTTAAATATTTAAAAAAAATCTAAATATTTAAAATTATTGTAATGTTCTAAATTTCTTAATATAAAGCGCGCTTAAATGATTTTATTTTGCTATATGAAAAAATAATTTAATTAATATATAAAAAATTATGCCAGGAGATAATAATAAAATGTCAGATAGTCAAAAATTAGCATGCAAAATTGTTGTTGGCGGGGCCGTTACAGGATTAGGTGTTATAACTCAAAATCCAGGTTTATTAGCAAATTCTCGTAATATTGCGAATCAAGTATGTACTCAATACGAGAAAGAAATTCATAGTATCATGACTGCGCCAGAAATATACGATAGAATGCATCCAAACCCAGTTTATGTTAAACCATCAGGTGGAATAGAAGTTTTTTGCGAGTTAATATAAATAATATATTATAAATAAATAATATATTTTATTTTTTTGTGAAGGGTCAAATAAATGAAAATATTAAATTTAATATTATATTATTTGCTTTTTCGTTGCTTATCATTCAATTATATATTACATCATATAATATAATTTCTTTCAATATATTTAAAAATTTATACTTAAATTATATTGAAATTTTATATATTATAATTACAATATCTTACTTGAAATATTTTTTTAAAATTAAGTTTATTTTTAATTTAGAAATTTTAAGTATACTAGTATTATCTATTATAATTAACAATATATTAAAAATAGATCATGAAATATTTCATATAATTTTTATTATTACAATTATAGATAAGGAAAAATTTTTTAATTATATTAAATTATATTATTCAGATACTAAAAAAAATATTATTAAAGATTTAATAAATTATTTAACATTATTTATATGTTTATTTATTTTTTCAGATAATAGATTTTATCTAATTTTAAATTTATTTTTAATAATAATTATGTTAATTTTTTCATTAAAAAAATATTATAATTACTGTAATGAAAAATTATTAATTTTTGCATTTAATACATTTTATTAAATATATTTATATATTTATATAGTACTATTTACTATAAAATATAATTTATTGTTCCAATTTTGTTGTTATTTGACTTTGATTTATGTAATATTAAATACATTTAAATTAAATTTAAATCAACAATATTTGCAATTTAATAAAATTAATTTATCTAATAAGTGCAAAATTTTATTACAAATATTTTTTTATTTAAATATTTTTGTTTCAATAAATATTTTATCTGCTTTCTAAATATAAATTAAAGCATTAATATAATTATTATTAAATTAATCCATTAAGATGCATTTGCTTATAAAAAGCGGTTTGTTTTTGTTTTAAGTCAGTTATATACTGATCAAAATTTGTAATATTAATTTTATTTAAGTTCGAATTAATTGCTGCTTTTGCAACTGCTGGAACTATTTTTTCTAATAAAGGATTATTACAATTATAAGTTTTAGAACAAAAAGGATTTACTAGCTTAGGAATTAATATATCGCGAGTTGGCGCTTGCACTTGAGCAATAGCATAAGCCGCGGCAAGTTTCATATTCATATTGATTTTACTTGAGCCAGTATCTAAAGCGGCCCTAAACATGTATGGAAAGCATAAAGCATTATTAACTTGATTATTAAAATCAGACCTACCAGTTCCTATAATAATATCTTGTCTAATTTTATGGGCGACTTCTGGTAAAATTTCAGGGTCAGGATTCGCAAGTGCTAAAATAATTGGATTTTCAGCCATAGAAAGAATCATTTTAGAGCTTAAAATATTCTTTGCAGAAACTCCAATAAAAATATCGGCATTACAAATTGTTTGCTCTAAGTTAATTGGCTCATTATTTTCAACTAAACTAGTATTGAAATTTGAATCTAAATCATCTAATGCTATATCATTTAAATTCAATTCATCTTGTTTTATATTATCTTGAGCTATATTAATTTGATTTAAAAAATCCTTCAATATAAAAGCTTTTGTTTGTGCGAATTTTTCTTTTGAAGGATGAGTATTTACTCTACCTTTAAAAATTGCTCCATTTGTATCGCATAAAATAATATTATTTGCACCTAATTCTTTTAGCATTTCAGCGCACGCTATGCCTGCCGCTCCTGCGCCATTAATAACTATTTTAACATCTTTTAAATTTTTATTTGCTATTTGAGTTGCATTTAATATTGCACTACAAACAATAATTGCAGTTCCATGTTGATCATCGTGAAAAATTGGAATATCTAAATCATTACTTAATGTATTTTCAATTGTAAAGCATTCAGGAGCCTTAATATCTTCTAAATTAATTCCTCCAAAAGAATATTTTAATGCTTTAACTATATTTATTATTTCTATATCTGAGTTTGAATCTAGCACAATAGGGTATCCATCTATATTTGCATAATACTTAAGCAAAACACATTTACCCTCCATAACTGGCATTGCAGATGCGGCCCCTAAGTTGCCAAGTCCTAACACTGCAGTACCATTTGAAACTACAGCAACAGAGTTTCTAACATTAGTATATTTATATAAGTTTTTAACATCTTTTTTAATCTCTAAGCATGGATAAGCAATACCAGGAGTATACCCTAAATGTAAATTTAATTTTTTACTTATTTGCATTGAAATTTGCCCAGGTGTTGGATTTGCATTATAATTTAAAGCTTCTTCTATTAAATTCGAGCTCATAATATATTTTTAATTTTTAAATTAATTATAAAATATTTTTAATATAAAAATTTGCAAAAAAACAATATTTGAATGAAATATTTTATTTTGATTATTAGGTGCTATATATAAAATATTTTAAAAAGTAGTATATAATATAGTTAAAAGTTTAATAATAGTTATGTTAAATCAATTATCAATTATACAAATTTTATTAGATGCCGATCTAATAGCGAAATTTATAATATTGGTATTATTGATTTTTTCTATTTGGTCTTGGAGTATTATATTTAAAAAATATTTTGAATATGGTATTGCAATAAAAAAAAATCAAGAATTTTATAATATCTTTATGTCAAGTAGATCAATTGAACATATGATAGATAAAAGCAAACGCATTAATGAAAATGTTTGTTTAAGAATTTTAAATGCGGGATTATCGGAGATTAGTAGAGCAAATTTAAAAGATTCAGAAATGAAACAATCAGCAAGAGATAGAATGTTGCAAACAATAACAATTATTAAGAACAAATATAGTGAAAAATTAGAAGAAAGTCTTGCAATTATTGGAACTATAGGTTCAAATGCGCCATTTATTGGATTACTTGGAATGGTTTGGAGTGTTGTGAATGGTTTTTATAAGATGTCAGCTGCAAAACAAGCTACAATTACTGTATTAGTGCCAAATTTAATAGAAGCATTTATAGTAACTGCAATTGGTTTAGCAGTAGCAATCCCTAGTATGATTATGTATGAAATGTTAGTAACTAAGCTTGAGCAAATTAATAATGATTTAAACAATAATACATTAGAGATATATAATTTATTATCAGAAGCAATAGATGAAACAAATTTTAATAGATAAATTTATATTAAATAAAACTAATTAAAAATTTATTAAAAAAACCTAATAAATAAAATTAATGCCTTTTAGTTGATTTTAATATATAATGATTTTTTTAAAAATATAACTAAATAATTTAATAACTAAAAAAATTAAACAATTAAATTTAAATAAAATATGGGAAATATCAATTTTAATAAAAAATCAAAACGTAGAATAGGAATTAATATTACTCCTTTTGTTGATGTCATGTTGGTGCTATTATTAGTTTTTATGATTTCAATGCCTATGTTTACTGGTAGCATTGAAATTAATTTGCCTGAAACTTCTAATGCTTCTTCTATTTCAGAAAATCAAAATCTACAAGAGCCAATTATAATTACAATTTCTAAAACAGAAAAAATTTATTTAGCAGATGAAGAATTTACTCAAGAACAATTATTACAAAAATTAAAATCTTTATTAAAAGAAAATAAAGATATAGCAATCTATGTAAAAGGTGACAAAGAAGCTCAATATGGTAAAATAGTACAAGTTATTTCTTTTATTAATGCTGCTGGCTTTTCTCGCGTTTCATTGTTAACTACTGCTATATCGGAAAATCTTAGCGCAATTGATAAAAATGATTATATAAATAATTTTAATAATTTTAATAATAAAATTTAATATATGAGTTTAGTTTTTTCTTTATGTTTGCATGCATTATTATTTAGTTTGCTTTTTATTAAGATTGATATGAGCGTTAAGTCAAACAATATATCGGAGGAGCCAATAAAAGTTTCAATTGCAACAATAGCAGAGGTTAATAATATAAAAAAACAAATTAAAAAACAAAAACTTAAAAAAGAATTTGATGAAGATTCTCAAATTTCTAAACGTAAAGATGCAACTAAAAAAAAAGTAGAAAAACTAGATTTGCCTAAAGCGGAAATTGAACTAGAAACAAAGCCTGAACCAGAAATAAAGCCAGAAGTAAAACCTGAACCTAAATTGGAACCAGAACCTACTGCTGCTCCTGAACAAAAGCCAGAACCTATTTTAGAACCAAAACCTGAACCAGAAATAAAACCAGAAACAAAACCTGAACCTAAATCGGAGCCTATTTCTACTTTGGAAAAAAAGCAAGAGATAAAACCAGAGCCAGAAATAAAGCAAAAATTAAAACCAGAGATAAAATCTAAGCCCAAATCAGATTTGAATCCTAAAGTTAAACCAAATACTAAACCAGATGATAAACAAAAAACAAAATCTAAAACTAAGCAAGTGGAGTATTCTAAATCTAAATCAAAACCCGCAAAAAAACAAAAAACATCACAACCAGATGTAATCGACGATCTGTTAAAGAATTTTGAAGAAAAGTCAGATGGTAGTAATGCGAGATCTAATAAAAAAAGTATAAAACAAGGAAGTGATGATATTGATATTTTTTCAAATGAAGATTTTAATGCAGATGCGCAATTATCAATTAGTGAGATTAATTTCATTAAGCAAAAAGTTTCTGAAAATTGGAATTTAACTTCCGTAAATCAAAATATCAAACAATTTAAAGCATTATTGCATATCAAATTAGATCAAAATGGAGAATTATTAGAACTTGAAATACTCAATAAAACATGCCCTTCTAATTTAGACTGTGAAGCACTATTACAGGCAACAAAACGTGCAGTTGAAGCTGCAAGTCCATTTATAGAATTAAATAAAGATAGATATGATACTTGGAAAGAATTTAATTTAGATTTTGCGCCTGATTTTTAATCAAGCTTTTTGCATTTATTAAAAGATTTTGTTATAATTGAATATATTTTATATTTAATTATATGGCAGTACCAAAAAAGAAAACTTCACATGCTAAAACAAGACAAAGAGCCGCTCATCATGGGTTAAAGAATTTATGTTTAGTTAATACTAATACTAGTTTACCAATTTATTCTCATCATATGACAAGCAATGGAATGTATAAAGGCAAAATATTAATTGCTAAATTAGCTAGAAAAGCACTTAAAAAACAAGAAAAAAATAATTAATATTATTTTAAAGGTATTAATTATAAAAAAAATTATTATTAAATCAATTAAGTTTATTGTTGATTTTTATACTAAATCTTTTTTGTATGTTTTTATTTTACAACATATTAAATATTAAATTTAAAATTTATATTTTTTTAATAAAAACTATTTTTTTTGTTATTAAAATAGTTTAAAATTATTTAAATTTAATTTAAATTCTATATGTTAAATAAATATTTAAATACTATTTTGTTTGCATCTTTAATATTGATGTCAAGTTTAGTTTCTTCTTGTGCGTCAAAACGTAAAGCAGTTAAAGAAAATGAAATTGTAAATACAGTAGAGCAAGAGCAACCAATGCAAAATATGCCTGCTAATACTGTTTATTTTGCTTATGATTCACATAAAATTACTAATGATGGAGCAAAAGTAATAGATACATTTGTAGAGCATACAAATGCTAATTCTATTTTAGTTGAAGGTCATTGTGACGTAAGAGGTTCTGATGAATATAATATGGCATTAGGTGAAAAAAGAGCAAATGCAGTTAAAAAACATATTCATAAGATGCATAAAGGATGTGCTAAAAATGGTTCAGCTTTGCAAATTACAACTTCATCAAAAGGTAAAAATGAATTAATTTCTATGGGCACAACAGAAGAAGATCATGCAAAAAATAGAAGAGCAATATTAATTACTAATTCAGGTAATTAATTTTATTTTTCTAATATTTTAAATTAAAAATTCTTTAAGTAAAGTTTATTTAATTAATAATTAATTTTATAATCTTTTTAAGCAAATTTTATTTAATATGCAATCATTACATTTTGGTTTAATGGCTTTGCATATATATCTTCCATGTAGAACAAGCCAATGATGAGCATTTTTTAAATATTCTTTCGGAACTATTTGCATTAAATCTTGTTCAATTTGTAATAAATTTTTACTATTTGTAAAGCCTATTCTTTTACTTACTCGGTTAACATGTGTATCTACAGCTATTGTATCATATCCAAAAGCAACGCTCATAATTACATTAGCACTTTTTCTTCCAACTCCTGGCAATTTAATTAATTCTTCAAAGCTATTTGGTATAATGCCATTATATTCATCTATTAATACTTTTGCTGTTTTATATATATTATTTGTTTTTGTTATATATAAACCAATTGTTTTAACTGCATTTAAAAAATTTTTAAATTCAAACTGCAAAAGATCATATGGTGTTTTAATAATATTAAACAATTCTTTTGTAACTTTATTGACTGAAACATCAGTAGCTCTAGCCGACAAAATAACGGCAATTAAAAGAGTAAAATTATTTGTATAATATAATTCAATTTTAGGATTAGGATTATTTTTTTCTAATAACTCAAATATTTTTTTAATATCTAATTTTGTTAACATTTTAAAAGTTATATTTAAAATTAAAATTATTTTTTAATATTTAATTAAATTAATACTTATATAATCACTATATATATAAATATAGATATTTCATTTAATATTTAAATAATTTTTATTAATAATATTTTTAATAAGTAAATATTAAGCAGATTTTGTTTCATTAAATTTTTGCTTAAATACATGATGTATTTTAGATATCTTTCTAGATGCAGTATTTAACTTTAAAATACCAGTACGTACAGCCATACCTAATTTAGATTGACAAATTTTTAATAATTCAAGAGATTTTTCTTTATCTAATTCAACAGCACCTGACATTGAATGCTTTAATTTTTTTAAATATGTCTTACAAGCACTCATTCTTGAATTATTAATTAATCTTCTTTTTTCATTTTGTTTTGCAGCTTTTTTTGCCGATTTAGTATTGGCCATAAATATTTTAAATTACATATAATATATATAATTATACATAATAATTTTTATAAATGCAATTATAAATTATTATAATTTTAATATAAAATTGCTTCATTATATTAATAATAACTTTAAATTAATATTTTGCGAGTATAATATTAATTATTTGATCAATAGATTGATTATCTAAATTTGCTGTAATATGTTTAGTATCTTTATTAATATTATAAGCTTCAATAGATGAATAAGCTTTAGCATTTTCTGTAGTATCTTGAATATTTTGATTAATTTTTTTAAGTTGATATTTTTTATTTATTATTTCATTTTCTCCTATTATAATAACATAAGAAGCGCCAATGTTACTGCTTAATTCAAGTTTTTTGCTAATTTTTGCTTCATATGCTAATACTTCGCATATTATATTGTTTTGTCTTAATATATTTACAATTTTAAAACTTTCTAGATATTCACTTTCTGAAATTGGCAAAATAGCAATTTTTATCTTTTCTTTTTGATTATAATTAGGCAATATAATTGCAAGTCTTTCAATTCCTGCGCCAAATCCAACTGCTGATAAATGAGCTTTTCCGCCCATTTTATTATATAAACTATCATATCTGCCTCCTCCTAAAATGCTAGATTGGGCACCTATATCACTTGAGATAAATTCAAATATTGGACCATTATAATAATCTAATCCTCTTACTAATTTTTCATCATGAATATAATTAATATTTATATTATTTAAATAATTCTGCAGTATATCAAAATCTTTTTTATCTTGAGAATCCCATGCTTGACTGATTTTTGGAGCATTTTTAGCAATTTTTTGATCATTTAAATCTTTAGAGTCTAATATTCGTAATGGATTTTTATTCAATCTTGCAATACTATCGCTAGATAAATCATTTTCATATTTTTTAAAATACTTAAATAGCATTTCTTCATATATTTTTTTGCTATTAGAATTGCCAAGAGAATTAATAACTATATTATAATTATTAATATTTAAATTATCTAAAATTGTTTTAGCTGCTTGAATGATTTCAGCATCATAAAATACTGAATTTGCATTAAAAATTTCAAAATTTAATTGCGAAAACTGACGTTGCCTTCCAGCTTGAGGTCTATCGTATCTAAATAAAGGGCCATAGGAAAATAATTTAAATGGTTTTTGCCTTGCTAAAATTCGCTGGTCAATTGATAAAATATAACGCATAACAGCAGCAGTAAATTCTGGTCTTAGCGCTATGCTTTCATTATTTTTATCTAAAAAAGTATAAATTTCTTTATTAACTATATCAGAACAATCACCTAAAGTTCTTAAAAAGACTTCTGCTCTTTCTATAATTGGGGTTTGCAATTCTTGAAAATTAAAAAGATTTGCAATTTTAGTTGCAGCCTGAATAATAGTTTTATGTTTTTCTAATTCTTGAGCAAATAAATCTTTAGTCCCTTTTACTAAATTAATCATATTGTATTTGATATTTTTAATATATATAAAAATATTTTACAATAAATTATTTTTATTAAATTAATAAACTTTAATATTAAAACTTTATTTGTTAAAATTAATTTATTTAAATACATAAAATGAACATAGTATTTATGGGATGCGCTAAGTTTGGCATACCGGCATTACAAGAATTATATAATTTTTTTAATCTTAAGGCTATTTTTACTGCATTTCCAAAGCCAAAAGGAAGAAAGCTTAGTTTAGTTAAGTCAGAAATACATGATTATGCAGAAAAAAACATGTCTAATATTCCTATTATCAATGTTAAGACCATGAGGTCTGATGATATATTGCAAAAAGTAAAAAATTTTATGCCAGATTTAATAGTAGTGGTAGCTTATGGATTTATATTACCAAAAGAAATTTTAAATTTAGCAAAATATGGTTGTATTAATATTCATCCATCTAGTTTGCCGCAGTTTAGGGGCGCTTCACCTTTGCAATTTACAATATTAAATAAATCAAAGCAAATTGATATTTGCATAATTAAAATGGAAATTGGAATTGACGATGGAGACATTTTTGCAAAAGAAACTATATCAATAGATGAAAATATCGACATAACTCAATTGAGCGATTTATGCTCTAATATAGGCGCAAAATTATTAAACAAAACAATTAATAATATAGATAGCATAGTACCGCAAGCGCAAATTGGAACTGCTTCATATGCGCGCAAAATTACAAAATTTGATGGATTATTAACTAGTAATATTCTTAATAATTTATCTGTTTACGATATAAAGGCAAGGTTTTTAGCATTTAAAGAGTGGCCTGGGCTATATTTTTACATGGATAATGTTAGGTATAAAATTATAGATCTAGAAATAGAAATTAATAATATAAATTTAAATAATAAT
Organism: Rickettsiales bacterium; assembly: GCA_046348705.1. Taxonomy (GTDB): domain Bacteria; phylum Pseudomonadota; class Alphaproteobacteria; order Rickettsiales; family Rickettsiaceae; genus JAXMDS01. Next base: position 53,821 of record JAXMDS010000002.1, read on the forward strand.
AATAATAATAATACTTTTAGCAGTAGCAGTAATAATGTTAATGACGAGATTGCAAATCAAAAATTAAAAGATTGCATTATAATCGATAATAAACATAATGAAAATAAAAATCAAGAAAGAAAAAATATTTTAGAGCAAAATTGCAATATTTCTAATGTTAGTTTAGAATTAGAAGATCACTATTCGGAAAATAATTTTAATATTAGTAATGTTAAAAAAATTGCTAATTTTTTAGAGAATATTGATAATTATTGTATGATTGATAAAAAATTGCTTCTCTTTAAATTAAAAGCAAAAAATGGCTATATAATAATAAAAAAAATACAAGCAGAAAATAAAAGCATTCTGACAATAAAGGAATTTCTAAATGGATTTAAAAAAAAATAATTTTTTATTCAATATATTCTGAAATTAATTCCAAATTAACACAACATACATTAAAAGCATACAATTCTAAATCAGAAAAAACATCAAAATTATTGCATAATTGCTCAACAAATTCTGTTTGTTCTTGCTTTGATATATTATTTTCGTTAATATGCTCTTGAATTAATTCAATAATATTTAATTTATAAGATTTCCAATCATTTAAAAATTTTTCTATTTCAGATCTACTACTATTTTTTGATAGACTATTTAAAGATTTTTCTATTTTGAATCTAATATCATTAATAGTATCATTATTAATATTATTTGCTATCTTTAAAAGATTATTTTGAATATCTTTATTTGTATCTTTTTGATAATTACTTTCTTCATTTTGATAATTACTTTCTTCATTTTGGAAATATAAACTTAATTCCATCATATATTTATATATTCTATTATTTTCTAATGATTTTATATGTCTAAATTGAAGACGATCTATATTTCCAATATATCTATATACATTAGTATCAGATGATTTAGTTTTCATATAATTAAAAATATATTTTTTAAATATTAAAATATCTTATATATTAATTATACTTATTTTTAATAAATACAAAATTTTTCTTATAATATATTCAAATCAATTTCGCATACATCAAAAGTAATTAATTATAAATCAAGCAATGGATAATTTGAATTTGTTATTTTGCAAAAATCAAATAGCACTATAAATTCAGTTTATTCCTTGGTAGATTATATTATTACTACTAATATAATCTTTAATTAATTTTACTATTTTATATTAAGACATTGTTTCATCTTTTTCATCTAATATTTTTATATATTAAAATATAAAGTTGATAAATTAAACTAATTTAATTTTTGCGTTACAATTTAATAATTTTTGCTCTATATCTTCATATCCACGTAATATATGTTCTGCATCTCTAATAATTGTTGTTCCATTAGCACTAAGGCCCGCAATACACAAAGCAAAAAGTGGCGCTTAAATTTAACCCTACTACTTCGGCGCCATTTAAGTTTTTAACACCTTTAACTATTGCGATATTATTGCTTTGAATTTTAATTTTAGCGCCCATTTTTTTTAACTCAATTGCATGGCTAAGTCTATTATCAAATAAATTTTCTTCTATAATTGAAGTGCCAGTCGCAATTGTCATAGCAGCCATAAATGGAGCTTGTAAATCTGTTGTAAATCCTGGATATGGCGAAGTTGAAATATTAGTTGCAATTAATTTTTTATCTGATTTTGAAATTTTTATATCATTAACCTCAGTTAATAAATTATTATTATTAGATAATTTATCATTATCTCTAGTAATATCTAAAGCTTCAAAATCAGTCATTTCTGGCTCTGTGCCACAGACATCAATATCATTAATGCTTACTATATTATTATAATTATTTTTAATTATAGGATAAGCATTATTTTCTATAATATTAATACTAATTCCCGCTTCATTAAAAGTTGGAACTATATATTCAATTAAATTAAAAGGTATATTTTTTAATATTAACTCACTATTTTCTGTTGAAGCTACTGCTAATGCATAAGTTAAAGCTTCTAATCTATCTGAAATTATAGAGTATTCAATATTATTTAATTTTTCAACCCCTATAATTTGCAAGGAGCGTTGACCTGTCCATATAATATTTGCGCCTCCTTTGCTTAAAAAATTACATAAATCTATTATTTCTGGCTCTATTGCACAATTTTCTAAATTTGTAGTACCAGAAGCAAGAACGGCAGCCAAAATACCTGTAATAGTAGCGCCAACTGAGATGTTATTAAATTTAAAATCAATTCCAGATAATTTTTTATTTTGCCTTAAGTTGCCTTCAATAAAACTATCATTAAAGTTTATTTCGGCCCCCATTTTAGTTAATAGATCTATATGAAAATTGAATAATCTTTGTCCAACATTTAGTACGCATCCTCCCGGCGTTGGTAATTTTACTCTGCCAAATCTAACCAGCATAGGAGCTAGCATCCATAATGAGCTTCTTGTTTGCTTTGTTAAATTAACAGGACAATCTTTATATTCTAACTTTGTATTATCAAGATCAATACAAGATTTCTGAAGAAAAATATTAGCACCATGAAACTCGAGTAAATTGCAAATACTTTGCACATCAAGCAATTTAATTGGCATATTTCTTAAATCTACCTTATCAAATAACAAAGAAGCAATTAAAATAGGTAAAGCAGCATTTTTTGCTCCACTTATATTAATTGCGCCGTTCAAAATACTTTTTTCAACTATTAATGAAAGCATTTTTATTTATAATTAATATAAATAATTATATATATAAAATATATATAAAAACAATCATAAACTCTAAAAATTAAATAACTTTAATATTTAGTTGCTTAATTATATTTAATAATATAAATTTTTTAAAAGTAACTATAATAAAGATGAATATTTTAAATAAAATTAATATTTTTTAATCTATTAGATTTAATATTTTAGTTATAGTTTTTGTATTATTAATTAATTATTATCCCAAAAGTTTATTTAATATTATTTCATTTAATTGATTTTGATTTTCACATAAATATCCTATAATTGTAGCTTTTGCTTCTGAATCATCTAATTGATTAAAATAATCTGTTATTATTTCACATTTTAGTAAATTATTTAAATCATTTTTACTTTTTATATTTTCAATAAATTTAATTTGTTGATTTAACTGTTCTGATTGATTTAACTGTTGTTGTTGTTGTTGATTTAACTGTTCTGGTTGTGGTTGTTGTTGTTGTTGTTGTTGTTGTTGTTGTTGTTGTTGTTGTTGTTGTTGTTGTTGTTGTTGTTGTTGTTGTTGTTGTTGTTGTTGTTGTTGTTGTTGTTGTTCAGAAATATTTATTCCTTTAGTTATAAATCTTACAGCTTTTATTCCGAAGTGTTTTTTTGTAGAATTAGAATTACTATCCATAACACCATTAGCCCATATATTTGCAAAACTACTTATAAAATTCTTAACATCATTATTCATATCAGTTTAATATTATTAATAATTAATATTATTACATATTTAAAATAAAATTCAAATAATTTTTAATAAAAAAATTAAAAATATCATTCAATATATGAATCTAAATTTATTTAAATTGAATTTAATTTAATTAATACAACTAATATATTTAGTTTAAAATTCAATTTACATAGTAATATAAATATTTAAAAAAATATTTATATTAAAAAATTTTTAGTTATTTTCATTTACTGCATTTAAATCTTCATGTAATTCATGAGGTAAAATATTAACAAAAACTTTATCATTTTTGCCTCTTTTAAATGAAACAATGCCATCAATTTTTGCATGTATTGTATGATCCTTCCCCATGAAAACATTTTTACCTAAGCCATATACTGTTCCACGTTGTCTTATCAAAATTTCACCAGATCTTACAGCTTGATTATGATTTCTTTTAAGACCTAACCTTCTACCAGCGGAATCTCTGCCATTGTCGGTACTACCACCACCTTTTTTGGTTGCCATAATAATTATAAATTAATTAATAATATATATTATATTATAAATTGTAATAATTTACAAATCAATTTCATAGCAAAAAATAAATTATATAAATTATCTTTTATATTAGAATTTATTTATATGTTTTTAATTCTACATTAAAGATATTTTGTTTTATATAATACTTAGCTTTATTTATATTTAAATTATATAAATATATTTAAATAATTTAAATAAACTTATGCACTAAATCTAATATATTATTTTGCTTTATATATTCTTTAATATCATTTTGAATATATTGTAATGGAGGTCTGCACATTGGATTAAGATCCTGTTCGATATAAATTTTATGCATTAAGTATTTTATTGCTATTGGATTTGTGTCATATTCTAACGCTTGCATTACATCAAAAATAGCAAAAAAATCTTTAGCAGCTAATATAAAATTATTTTGCTCTATTGATTTTTGAATTTTTACCATCATTTTTGGTAGCAAATTAGAAACTACAGAAATAATGCCGTCCCCGCCTTGCGCGCAAAATCCTAAGTAGCTCACATCATTGCCTGAAAATAATTCTAATTTTTGGTTATGTTTTAATAAATATTGTTTTATTTTGCTTACTCTTATTATATCTGAACCTGCATCTTTAAAGCCTACTATATTGTTATTATGACTTAATTTGCATATATTATCTACACTTATATCTGCCCCAGTTCTACTTGGCACTGAATATAAAATAACTTTGATTTTTTCTGCTATTTTAGAAAAATATTCAAAAATACAAGTTTGATTAGGTTTTAAATAAGCAGGCGTCGCGCATAATACTTTATTAATTCCTATATCTAAAATTTTTTTTATAATTTCTTCATTTGAATTGCTAAATATAGGAGGCACGCATCCAATAATGTTTATTTTATTTGAGAAATTATCTACAATATATTTCAATAAATTTAAGTATTCTTCTTCTTTTAATGATAATAACTCGCCAGTTGAGCCACCTATTAAAATTGATTTTATACCTGCGTTAATTTGCATTTCGCACATTTTATGCATATTTTTATAATCAATTTCATTATTTAACGTAAAAAAAGTTGGCATTGCTGAAATTAAACCTAAATTCATATAATTAATATATAGTAATATTAAATTATACTAAATATAAACTTAATAAGTTACTAGATTTAGATTAGAATTCAAGTTATTTCATTTTAATTTAATAAGTTACTAGTTCATATTATTTTATCTCAATTTAATAAGTTGCTAGTTTATAAATAATATTAACTTTATTATCATTGAACATTTCTAAATCTGATAAGTTACTAATTAATAAATGGTATTAACTTTATTATATTTAATATTCAAGATGATAAATCAAGATGCTAAATTTAGTTAATATAAATACTTTTAAAAATAACAAAATATATAATTTTATGTTATTAGCGCTTAAGCATTAATACAATATAATAATTTTTTATTTCAAAAAATATGTATTATGAGTTATAAAAATCATTTATTATTAATAGATGAAGATGTTGAATTTGCTAAAGATATAATTACAAATTTAGAACAACATAATTACTTAGTCAATTTTGTACCTTTATATGAAAATAGTATTGACATGCTTGTTTATTTTAAGTTTGAATTAATAATAGTAAATATTAATAAGCATAATTTAAATTTAATAGAAAAAATTAAAGCTAGCTTGCCATATAATATTCCAATTATTGCAATAATGGAGTCTAATGATACTGAGAATCGTATTTCAATTTTACAAAATAAAGCAGATGATTGCATAATAAAACAAAAAGATTTAAGAGAATTAATTTTAAGAATAGATTTTTTTATTAATTTATATAAATTATATGAAAAAGATATTAATATTGTTAAATTTGGAGATTTTACATTTGATATACAACGCAAAATATTAAAAAAAGATAATCAAATTATTAATCTTGCAACTAGTGAATTTAACTTGATGAAATTATTGGCGGAAGAAAATAAAGTTATATCAAGAGATAAAATTGCAAAAATATTGAAAATAAATACAAGATCGGTTGATGTGCAAATAAATAGACTACGTAAAAAAATTGAAAGCGATGAGACTAAACCAAAATTTTTGCAAACTATAAGAAATGAAGGTTATATATTATATTATTAATAAATAGTTATGTGCTTATTTATGGAAAATAATATTCAAGATATAAAAAACAATAATATTAAAGAAGTTATGATATTTGCAGCAGGGTATGGTAGTAGAATGCTTAATGCAACAATAAATACTCCAAAACCTTTATTGTTAATTAATGAAAAACCTATTATTAAATATGTTCTTGATAACATTGCAAATTCATTAGTTAACATAGAAAAAGTTGTAATTAATGTTTTTTATTTAAAAGACAAAATAATTAATTATATATACTCAATTAAACAAGAATATAAATTTGATATTATTTTATCTATTGAAGAAGAAAAATTAGAAGTAGGAGGTGGGTTAAAAAATGCTTTAAAGCATTTTAATTCTAATACAATTTTTACATTAAATGCAGATTCTTTTGTATTTGGGCTCGACGTTTTAAATTTGCTTTATAATTATTGGCAAAAAGATACGATGAATTGTTTAATGTATTGTACAGAAACTAGCAATATTATTGGTCAAGTTGCTTATGATTTTTCAATAGAAACTAATGATAATTCTAATAGTATAGATATTAACAATATAATAATAACTTTAGCAGATACAAATAATTTATTAAAAAATCAAGAAACAATTGGTATATTAAGAAGAATAAATCGCAACTTAACATATACAGGTGCACAAATTATAAATCTTGACTTAATAAAAAGCTATATTAATAAAACTAATGCTTTTTCTATTATTGAAGTATTATTTAATAGCAATTCTGATCAAGAAAAGATATTTGGCATTAAGACTGATGCTTATCATAAATATTTACATGCAAACACTCAAGAGCAATTAATTAATGTATCTGAATATATGAAGTTACATACTAAAGAAGCAAAATTTATATAATAAAATTTTGCAATAATTAGCAATTATTAAAAATAAATTATATAATTATATTAATAAAAATTTTTATGCAAAAAAAAATTATTGCTAATTTATTTATATTAGGTATTTTAATATATTTAGTTTCTTATGTATCTTGGCATGTATTTTATGGTACTAAAAATATTACAACAGAAACAGAATTAAAAAAACAATATAGTAATAAACTTATTGCTTTTAAAAAATTTAAAATACAAGAATTAGAATTAACAAATAAAATTAATTATTTAAATAATAAAAAAAGCTCCGATTTATTAGAAGAACATATAAAAAAATTGGTTTTATACCAGAACAAGAAATTAGTATTTCAATTGAAAATTTTAATTAAAAAAATTAATACTTAAATATATTATTGTGTATATGTTATATTGTGTATATTATAGTTTTAATAATAATTTATTTTAAAATATAAAATAAAAATAGAATAATTAATTTTTATTTTAAAATATTTTTTTAGTTCCGATTATAATCTAATTCATATTTAATATTATATTAAAAATTTAATTTTAATTATATTAAATCACAAGTACTTTTCTCTTCTCCTAAAGATTTTTGCTCATAAGCATCTGGTTTATCTTTAGATTCGTCATATCTACCTTCATAGTATCCAGATCTCTGCCCTAATTTATATCCTGTATATCCTGTTGCTCCTGCAACTGACACAATTGTTAACCCATTCTTTAAAGAATTATTGCTTTGTTCAATTACTGCTCTTTGTTCTTGCGCTCTTTGTTCTCTTTGTTCTTGTGCTCTTTGTTCGTTTTGTTCTTGCATATTACGCATTTGCTCTTGTAATCTTGCTTGAAATCTATCCTGTTCAGCTTGTTGAAATCTTTGTTCATAAAAATTATTTGCATTATTATGATTTATATTATTATTTCTCATTATAATTTATATATTAATTAATTTTTTCATATTAATAATAAATTAAAATAAACAAAAAAATAAGAAATAAGAAATAAGAAATAAGAAATAAAGTGTTATTATAACATCATTTAATTTAATTAAATTTATTATTTTGCAATATTTTTATTTTCATCTAAATATTTTAAAAGACTGAGTTAAAAATTTTTCTACCTTTTTACTCTAAAAATTAAAATTTTATTTTCTTTACTTAATTATCGATATCTAAAAATTATTTATTATAAAAAAAATTATATTTTATCTGCATTATATTTTTTTAACACATCTTCAATATTTCCCATCATATAAAAATAATTTTCAGGAATATAATCAAGCTCACCTGATAAGATGCGTTTAAAGCCTAAAATAGTATCTTCTATACTTACCAATTTACCTTGCAAACTAGTAAAAATTTCAGCCACATTAAAGGGTTGAGTTAGGAATTTTTCTATTTTTCTTGCTCTAAAAACTATAATTTTATCTTCTTCGCTTAATTCATCTATACCTAAAATTGCAATTACATCTTGTAAATCTTGATATTTTTGTAAAATTTGTTTAACTTGCATTGCAACTTGATAATGATCTTCTCCTACTATTTCTGACTTAAGTAAATTAGAATAACTATTTAAAGGATCAATTGCTGGATACAAACCTTTAGAAGACAATAAACGACTTAAAACTATAGTTGCATCTAAATGAGCAAAAGTAGCAGCAGGAGCAGGGTCAGTTAAATCATCAGCTGGAACATACACTGCTTGAATAGAGGTAATTGATCCATTGGTAGTTGAAGTAATACGTTCTTGTAATTTACCCATTTCACTTTCTAGTGTTGGCTGATAACCTAAAGCAGAAGGAGTTCTACCAAGAACAGTTGAAACTTCAGCGCCTGCTTGAGTAAACCTAAAAATATTATCAATAAATAATAAAACATTATTCCCACCGCCTTCTAAGTCTCTAAAAGATTCTGCAATTGAAAGGCCAGTTAAAGCAACTTTTGCCCTTGCTCCCGGAGGTTCATTCATTTGACCATATACTAAGCATAATTTAGAATTTTCTAAATTTTCTAAATCTATCAATTTTGATTCTATCATTTCATGATATAAATCATTTCCTTCTCTAGTTCGCTCACCTACACCTGTAAACACAGTATAGCCACCATGTTGTTTTGCAATATTATTAATTAATTCCATAATTATAACTGTTTTACCAGTTCCTGCGCCTCCAAACAAACCAATTTTACCGCCTTTTGGATACGGAGCTAATAAATCTATAACTTTTATACCAGTTGCTAAAATTTCTATTTTAGTTGATCTATCGGTTAATTTAGGTGGCTCATTATATAAAGAAACATAATGTTTTGCATTAATATCCCCTCTATTATCAATCGGATCACCAACTACATTTAAAATTCTACCCAATACAGACTTATCAGCAGGAATTTTAATTTTATCACCTGTATCTAAAACTTTCATTCCTCTAGCTAAGCCATCAGTTTTATTTAAAGCAATACATCTTACAATATTATCACCAAGATGAGAAACTACTTCTAAAGATAATTTATCATCAAATTTTTCATCTTTCAACAATAATAAATTATAAATTTCTGGAGTATAATTTTGAAATTGGACATCTACAACAGAACCAGCTACTTTATAAATGAAACCTATATTTTTATTTAATAATTCTGAAGATATTTGATCAGAATTTTGATTGGCATCAATTAAATCATGAAATGAATTATTAGCAGCATCTAAATTGCTTTTATTATTATTCTGTTGTATAATTGTCATATTTTTTTTAAAATTAATTATTTTATTTTCTAATATTTAATTTTTTAATTAAATCTTGATATTTTTTTTCATCTCTTCTTTTTATATAATCAAGCAAACTTCTTCTTTTACTTACTAATTTTAATAATCCTCTTGTTGTTGCAAAGTCTTTTTTATTAATTTTTAAATGCTCGTTTAATACATTAATTCTTGCAGTAAACAATGCAATTTGAACGCTTGAATCACCTGTATTTTTAATATTTTCAGAATGCTCTGATATAATTAATTTTTTATTAATCATAAGTATATATTATTTTTCATAATAAAATTATTATATAATATTTTTTCTAATAAAAAAAACGTATAAATACATTTTAACTTTTTTCATTATTAGAATTCATATTCACTGTATGCAAAATATTTTCATGTATAGTTGAATAGTTTTTTTGTAAACATTCTAAAGAATTATTTTGTATATTTTTTGCAATTTTCTCATAATCAACTTTATTATTATGACTAGATAGGTCTTGATTAGTTTGCATATTTAACAAAATTTCATTAAAATTTTTTGTTAATAAATCTAAATTATTATCTAGCAATGTTTTAGTTGTTAACAAATTTAACATTATATTTTTTTGAAGAAATTCTACAAATTGATGATAATTAATATTATTAATATTTTTATAATTATCTTGATTAAAATAATTATAATTTTGATTTTGCTTCATGCTTTCAAGTAAAGATTCAAAAATGTTGTTCATAAATTTAATTGTTATATTTATTTTATAATTATACAACTTCTACGTGATATTTATAGCATAACAAAAGAATTTTTTCTATTTTTAATAGTAAATTGTATATTTACAATATTATTTTTTGTTAAACTTCAAATAAAAAAATTAATAAACTTTGTTATAATATGCAGCATGATTTTAATTTTGACAATAATTCTTCTAGCGCAACTGTAAATGAAAATATATTAAATGATTTAAAATTAAAAGATACAATAATAGATTCTAATAATATTGATACAAAATTAATAAATGCTGATAAAAATATGCTTAAAAAAACAGTAATTGCAAGTATTATTGGAAATACTCTAGAATGGTTTGAGTATTGCTTATATGGGCAATTTGCATTGATAATATCTCAAACTTTTTTTCCAAAAAATAATTCAGCAATTATATTAACTTGGTTGATATTTGCAGCAGGATTTATAACAAGACCAATGGGCGGTGTAATTTTAGGCGCAATAGGAGATAAATTCGGTAGAAAATCTATTTTAAGCTTTAGCATTATTGCAATGTCGCTACCAACATTAGGAATCGGATTATTGCCTTCTTATGAGCAAATTGGCATTATTGCACCTATTTTATTATTAATCTTTAGATGTATTCAAGGTTTTTCTATGGGTGGCGAATTTAGTTCTTGCATTACATATATGATTGAAAATTCTCCTCAAAATAAAAGAGCATTTATAGGTAGCTTTGCTTTTGTTAGTATGTGTTTTGGTATTTTGTTAGGTATTTTTACTTCTATTTTAATGTCATATTATCTTTCGGAAGAAGAAATTTTTGAATTCGGTTGGCGTATTCCATTTATTAGTGGTATATTTATGGGAATTGTAGGTCTTTATATTAGAAAAAGCTTATCAGAAAGCCCTATTTATCAAAAAATGAAACAAAATTCAACCCTCTCCAAAGCACCACTTAATGAGGCATTAAAATTTCATAAAAATAAAATTGTACTAGGTTCAATTATTTATATGAGCGTTACAACAAACTTTTATATGTTTACTATTTATATACAGTCCATGCTACAAATGGAATTATTTCAATATACATATAGTCAAATAATACAAATTATTTCAATTGGATTAATATCTTTAAGTGTTAGTTTATCTTTATTTAGTATTTTAGCAGATAAAATTGGAAGAAAGAAAATACTTATATATGGTTTAATTAGTTTAAGCATTATTAGTCCTATAGGATTTTATTTGTTTGATTTAAATAATATAATTTTAACATTATTTGCAGAAAGTTTAATTTGCATAAGTTTAGGAGCATTTATGTCATCTGTGCCTGCTGTATTAGTTGAGATTTTTCCTGCGAATGTGCGCTTTACATGTATTGGAATTTCTTATAATTTAAGTGCCGCTATTTTTGGTGGAACTTTGCCTATTATTGCAAGTTATTTATTAAATATAACTAATAATACTATTTATATACAGTATTATTTATGGATTTTAAATTTTATGACGCTGTATTGGATTTATTATAAATATACTGAAACAAAAAATATTTCAATTAATTAAATACAATTAAGATTCTATTTTAACTCTATTAAAAAATATAAATATAAAAATTTATATAAGATATAAAAAAAATATATTTTAAAGATATAATTAAATGTTTTAAATGTATTAATATGCAAAATAACATTTTAAATATTGCAAAATTACAAAAATTAATACAATATGAATTTAAAGATGAATCTTTACTGCAGCTTGCAATGACTCATCCTTCTTTGGGTCGAGTAAATTATGAAGTATTAGAATTTTTAGGCGATTCTGTATTAAATTTTATTATTACAACAGAAATTATAAAAAAATTTAGCTTAAATTCACATGAAGGAATATTATCAAAAATTAAATCTTATTTAATTTCTAAAGAATTTTTAGTGCAAATTGCAAATGAATTAAATCTTTTTGAATTTTTGCAAATTAGTTATGGTGAAAGCATTACTAATGGTCAAAAGAAAGATAATGCTTTAGAAAATGCAACAGAAGCGTTAATTGGCGCTATATATTTAGATTCTAGCATAGAAAAAGCTAGAGAATTTGTTTTACATTTTTGGGGTAAGTATATAGATATTAAAAATTTAGACTTAGAAATAGCAGGAAAATCATTTGATCCAAAAAGTAAATTGCAAGAATTAATTTATAAACAATATAAAAAGTATCCTATATATACTTTAGTTAATGTGCAAATTAATAAGTTTGAACATATTTTTGAAGTAGAGTTATATATAGAAGATATGAATTTAAAAATTAAAGCAATAGGAAAAAATAAAAAAGATGCAGAAAAACATGCAGCAAAAGAAGGATTAGAATATTTAAAAAAAATTAATTTTTACCAAATATAGTAAATTTTTATTCTAAATAATTTGTTATATAAATATTTAATGATATAATAATTTTAATTATAGTGATAATTAAGTTTCTTTAAGTATTTAAAATGAAAAATTAAGTTAAATACTTAAAAAATTTAATATTATTTTAAAAAATAACATACTTAAACAAAATATTTAATTTTTTATAAAAAAGATCTACTAAAATAATTAAGTATTATTTTAATATAAATATTTTGATTATTAATTTTCAAATTATATTATTAATAGTTGTAATTTTATTATTTTTGTGGTAATATTATTATATAAATAATAATTAATTTTATGGGAAATACACCATCAAGCAATAAACCAAAAATTGATTCAGTAAGCAATAGACAAATTAAAAATCAACCACCAATTAATCTAAAAAATACTATAGGACATGAATCACAACAAGAAAGAACATTATCAGATACTTTAGAATCTGTAGATAAAAATGCGCCACAACAAGAAAGAACATCAGAAATTATTTCAGAAGATATAAAACATTATGAAGAAAAATATCATAATGCATTGAAGTTGAAATCTAATTTAGAAACACAAGAAGAAGAAAAAGCATTAGAAGCAATAATAAGAGAATTAAATTTAGAAATAATTAAATTAAAAGAAGAACAATTAAATTATAATGAATCAATAGTTAATTTAAATCCATTATCTAGTATATTATATGTAGATAATCCAAATCAAAAATCTAAAGAAGAAATTTTAGATCAAAAAAATCAAGAAGAAAAAGAAGAAGAAGAAAATTATGATAAATCAATAATTAATTCTAATCCATTAATAATGCAGTTTAGAGAAAATCAAAAACTAGAACAGGCAGAAAAGAAATTAGTTAAAAAAGGTACTCTAGAATATGATCGAATAATGGAAGTATTACCTAATAGATTAACTTCAGATAATTCAAATCAAGATTATCAAGAAGAAGAAGAAGAAGAAGAAGAAAATTATGATGATAATGGTATTAATTCATACTTAGTGAGAGAAAATTTAGAATCAGAAACAGAAAATGAATTAAATTCAAAAAAAGAAATTGAAGAATTAACAAGAAAAAAAATAATAATATTAAACAAAATAATGTCAAAAAAAATGATACAAAATGCTTTTAATCAATTAAAGGATTTTGCAATTAAAGAAAAAGAGAATTCTAATCAAATTGAGTTGTTGCGTGTATTAGAAGAGGCAAATGAAAATGATCAATTATTAATTGATAATGGAGTATTGTTATTAAATAATAATTTAAATCTGCAACAAGATAATGAATTAGATAGTTCTAAATCTAATGATTTAAAACAAGAAACTAAAAATGATTTACAAGATGACTTACAACAAAAAGAAAATAAACAAAAATTAAATGATCAAGGTCTAAATAAGGGTAAGTTACTTTCTTTGCTTGATGATTCAGAATCAAAATTAGATGATCAAAATTCAAATGAGAGTGATTTATTTGTTTTGCTTGATGATTCAAAATTAGCAATTACAAGCACTATAAAAGAAAAAACTGAACAATATGTAGATGATCAAAATTCAAATGAGAGTGATTCATTTGTTTTGCTTGATGATTCAAAATTAGCAATTACAAGCACTATAAAAGAAAAAATTGAACAATATGTAAATGATCAAAATTCAAATAATGGTGATTCATACAATTCAATAAAAACGCAAAAAAAAGGATTGTCAAAATTAAGCACGAATATTGAAAGCAGAATGACAGAAAAAAAAGGATTTAAATCAAATGTCTCAGAATTCGATGATGGAAATCAAGGTATAAGCTCTGATAGAAAATTAGAAAAAAGCACATTAATGAATAATGATGGACTAAATAAGTCTTTAATAGAAGAAAGAAATCAAGAATCAAAAGATTTACAAAATACATCAATAGACAATAATACTCAAACAGATATTACAAATTTACAACAATTAAAAGTAACTGAAGCAGATAATCAATCAATTACAGAATTATTAATAAAATCATCAGAAATATTTAAAGTAGCACTAAACAAAGGTAATCCACCTCAACCTCAACAAGAACCAGAATTAAAATTTGTATTATCAGGAAATGATAGAGTTAATGTAGAATTAAAATCCATTCTTGTTACTGATCAAATACAATCAGGACAAGAAAGACAATCAGACCAAAGAAATGAATTAAGACAAGAAATTAAAGAAATACAAAATGATTCAAAAAAACAACTTAAAGAAAAAGACATTTCTACAGAAAGTGAAGAAACAAAGGCTTTTATAAAAACAAACGAATATAAGAAATATGCATCTTATATTAAGGAGATTAATTTAATAATAAATTTAACAGAAGAAAAATTAAACTTACAAGTTGAAAAAGAAAAATATGAAATAAGCTGTAATGAATACAATTTACAATTAGAATCGAATCTTAAAAAACAAGAATCAGAATTAAATGCTAATTCAAAAGGATTAAAATTATTAGAAACACATTTAAAGTTTTTGAAAAAAGAAAAAAATAAAGAAGTTACTAAAGAAAATATAAAAGCTACTAAAGAAAATATAGAACAAATTAAAAAAAATATAAAAATTACTAAAAAACTTTTAAAAAGCTCAGATTCAAAGAAAACAAAAACCATAAAAGAAATTGATGAAAAAATAAAAACAATAGAAAAAAAACAATCAAAAATATTAAAGAGCGCAATAAAAGCTAAAAAAGAATTAAAGAATACAATTCAAGGTATATTTAATAATATTGAAAAACAATATAGAAAAATAAACGAATTAGATGAAGAAATTTATAAAAAAAATATAAAATTTGAAGAGGATCAAAATTTATTAAGCAAAATAAAAAAAGAAATACAAAAAAAAGAAATACAAAAAAAAGAAACAGAAAGAAAAGAAATAGAAAAGAAAATAAAAAGCATGAAATTTAGTTTGACTACAATACAAAAAGGAATAAATCATTTAGAAAATAATCTTAACATTGATATATTTCTTGAATCAATAAAAGATATACTTGAAAAAAATAAGCTTAAGAGTGATAATATATTGCTTACATTAAATAATCAAGTCAAAAAACAAATAGACAAAATGTTAGAATTAAATAATGAAGTCAAAAAAGAAATGGACGTAATATTAGACAAAATAACAAATATGAAATCAGAAAGAATAACAAATATAGAAAATATAAAAAAAGAAGACGAAATAAATTTTGTAAAAAATAATATAAATTCAACATTACAAGAAATATATAAAATATTCGAAAAGAATATAATAAATAATAACTTTTCACAAGATAAAAGAATAGCCTCGCTTTTAATAGAAGATTCTATACAATCTACAATACTACACAAGACTCAAAGTTCAAATCATATTGATATGTTTTTATATGAGATTAAAGATTTTCTAAATAAACTTGAGCTTTGTTTGAGTGGGAAATCATCAGAAACATTACAAACTATATTAATATTAAAAGAAAAATGTAAAAAAGATCTAAAATCTATATTAGAAAAATATTCAAATGAAATATCAAAAATATATTCTTTAATCGATCAAAACTATATTAATTCTAGTCATAATCAAAAATCTGAAATAGTAGCCTCAAATATAACATCTTCATATGATGAATCAACATTAGAAAATCAATTAATTGATAGCAAAGAAAAAGAAAAATCTACATTTAATGATACAATAGAATATTTGATAAAAGAAAATGCAGATAAAGATCAAGTAAATCAATTATATAGTTCATTATATAATGTTTCATATAATGATGAAGATGAAATATTGCTATCTGATTCTCAAATAATTGATAGTAATAGTACAAAATCTTTATCTAGATCTGTAGAGTTATTACCAAATACTGAAATATCATCAAGTATACTGCAACCAAATGAAGTACAATCAGTACAAGGAAATGCATTAGCGCCAATAATAAAATCAAAAGAAGGAAGCGAATTAAAACAAAGCAGCACATCAGAAATAGCAGAAGAACAAGAAAGTAAATTAGAATCTTTTTGCAATATAGAATTCAGTTTTGATGAATCAGAATTAAGTTCAGAAGAATGTGAAATAATTGTAGGTAAATTAAAAGATGAATTTGCAACAACTATACCTAATACATCTAAACTAGATAAAAATAAATATGATTTTGGAAACTCTGATACATCAAGTACTACATCGCTTAAAAGTAAAGAATCGAAAATTGAACAAAGTATAATTCAACAAGACATATCTAAATTAAATATAACATCTAATAATTTGCATTTAATTCAACAAAAAAAAGAAGAAATTGAAAAAATAACTACTACTATAGCTACTATTATAGATAAAATACCTATCAAAGATGCTTTTAATAAATTAAAACTCAATAAAATTAAAGAAAATAAACCAGAAAAATCAATTGCTTCTCAAAAACAAGGTGTATTAAAAGAAATAACAGCAGAAAAATCATCGCCATTAAAAATAGATAGTGGATTGCAATTTATGCAAAATGTAAAAAATATGAATAAATCTACACTTAAAAATACAACAAGTATAATTGATTCAAAAGATGTACCAAAGTTACCTGAAAAGTCACCTGAAATTAAAGATAATTTAGATATATCAAATGCAGTTAAAGAAGGAGGCGAATTAGAAACAAAACAAAAATTAAGTTTTGAAAGTCAAGATGACTTAGAATCAAAATCATCACTAAATCACTCTAAAGGCGAACTATTAATACAAAATAAATTAAATACTTCTAATTATTATAGCGACCTTTCAGGCGCATCAGGAGAATTTGATCTACTTGATAGTAAATCAGGAGATAATAAACCAGATACAGTATTATTTGAAAGTGAAAAATCAAAAATATCAAATAAAGCATTAAATAATTTAACATGTATACCTCAATTTATTATTGATCAAACTAAAGAAACAATGAAGTTACAACATCAAGAAATTTTAGAAAGTATTTCATCATTGGAATTAAAACCTGCATTTAATGAGATAGAAGATCCAAAAATTAACTTTCAAAACAAAAACAAAGCAATCAAAAAAATCATTAATAAATTTACTACTAAATTGAATAATGAAAATAAAAAATGTGTTTTCAATAAATTAAAACAACTAAAAAATCAATCAAAAGAAGCAGATCTAAAAAAACAAAAAAATATAGAAGAATTACAATTAAATAATTCTTCATATACTTATAATGATAATTATCTAGGATCAGAATCTTTTTATACTTCAAATAGTTCTTTATCTGGTGATAATACTTATATAGAATTAAAATCTATTGATAGTTATCTAGGATCAGTATCTTTTGATACTTCAAATAGTTCTTTATCTGGTGATAATAGTTATACAAAATTAAAATCTACTGATAGTTATTTAGGATCAGAATCTTTTCATACTTCAAATAGTTCTTTAGAAGAAAAATCAGAAAAAGATAAATATTTTAATACAGTATTGATTAATGATGATTATCTAATTATATCAAATGTTTTGTTAGAAGAAAAGCAAATATATGATTTGCAAGATCTTGATGATATTTCAAAGATATCGAAATATGAATCACAAAAATTACCATTAGATCTTCCTGATCCAATATCATTAAATAAAGCACCTCAAATAACTAATAGATCAACAGAAGAAAAAAGAAATAAAGTCAAACTAGCACAAGAACTCAATGATAATATTAGATATAATCTAATTACAAAAGTAAAATCGGTTAAATTATCATCAATAGTAAATAATGATTTGGGTCATAAAACAGTAAAATCTTTTAATTATAAAGAGATTAAATCTGATTTACAATCCCAAGGGCAAAAATTGGATCAAGCATCAGATATATTAAGTAATACGTTAGATTTTAATTTAGAACAAGAAAGCAATGAAGCTGATCTAACTCAAACAAAAATACAACTAAGAGAATCTATTCTTAAGGACAACGAAAGAAAAAAGGCTGAAGAAGCAAAAAAGGCTGAAGAAGCAGAAGGGCTAAGCGATTTAACAATAGAAGAAGAAAAATTAAGCGTTTCCTCTAGCAAATTAAGTGATGATAAATTAGATAAAGGATTTTGTATAGAAAGTGAAAATTTAGATAGTAAGGATCAAGATAATAAAAATAGTTCTTATTATAAAGCAATTTATACAAATGAACTAAATCTAAGTCAAGGATTAATCAAAGATTCTATAAACAAAAGCCACTTAAAAGGAAAAGCAGAATCAGAGTCAAGAAAAATAGAAAAATTACAAAATATATTAAGCGAATTATGCAGTCATAAAAAATTAGAAAATAATAATCCAAATTATGATGCTTCATATGATTCTAATGATTCTAAAGATAATTCACCTAATCCTTCTAAAATATCTAATAATAGCTATGTTGAATTTTCTAAAAAATCTTTATCTGAATCTAAAGAGTATCAAAACTTTGAAATAGGTTCCATAAAATCAGAATTAAACGACTCAAGAATATCAGAAAATATAGAAGTATTAACAGGGGTCAATATATCAAAAATATCAGATAATACAATAAATGTTATTGTATCTCAATCTAGTGAGTCATTATCAGAGATTAGTTATAATTTATCTTCTTTAGAATTCGATATAAGTTCAGATAATGAAACATTATTAAATATATCGCAAAAAGAAATAAAATCAACAGAAGTACAATTGAAATTAAAAAAATTAGACAAAGCACAATTACAATTACACGGAAGTGAACCAAGACAAAGAGATGAATTAGAACTAGAAAACGGATCAAAAATAAAAGAAGAACAAGTAATAGAATCAAAACAATTACAATTACAATCGCAATCACAATTAGGACGAGGAAGTGGATCAGAACAAGGAAGCGTATTAGAAGAATCAGAACCAAAAAATGAATTAGGACGAGGAAATGAAGAAGCACAATCAGGACAATCAGAACAAGTAAGCCAATTAGGACAAGAAAATGAATCAGGACGAGGAAATGAATCAGAACAATCGGGACAATCAGAACAAGTAATTGAAGAAGTACGATCAAAAGAAGGACAAAGAAATGAATCAGGACAATCGGGACGAGTAATTCAAGAAATACGATCAGAAGAAGAACAAAGAAATGAATCAGCACAACAACAACAACAACAACAACAACAACAACAACAACAACAACAACAACAACAACAACAACAACAACAACAACAACAACAACAACAACATAAAGAAGAAAAAAATATAAATCATAATATAAAAATGCAAACATTGACGGCAAGTAGAAGCAATTAAAGTACCAACAAAAGAAACAGAAGCAAAAATTGAAAAAGACAGCAAATCTGATGTAGAAAAAGCATTTGAAATAGCTACAGAAGAATATGGCACATCGCATAAAAATAATTAATATAGTGAGCAATAGAAGTATCATATGAAAAAGATAAATCTTGATGTAGAAAAAAGCATTTGAAATAGCTACAGAAGAATATGGCAAAGACTTAATAGAGAGAGAAAATAATTAATATAGTGATAAATAGAAGACGATAGAAGAATATCAAGCAACAATAGGAAAAATTATAGATTTTGATAATTAGAATATTTCTAATATTTTAATCTCAATATGAAATACTTGTCATATTTATAACCAATTAATATTATTATGTTATAAAATGTTATAAATATTTTTCTAGAACCAATACATTAAATATTATTCTATTTCATTTGTTTATACTAATTGATATCACAACAGAAGCAGAAACTATTATCATCTTTTCTTTAATCTTGCAATACTACTCCACTAGTATTTCTACTAGTATTATCACTAACTTTAAAATGAAGCATTTTACTGGTAAGCTGTAATTAGCAATACTTCATCTCATGGCACTGTTAATGCTGTAATTAAGGTACCAATTTTTTTTAACAGTTTTAGGTGTAATATTAATATTGGTTACACCTACCCTCCTCTATTAGTAGTTCTTCGAGTTTGATGCTAAGCTTTTTTTTTTTTTACCAAATCCTTTAGGAAGTGTTGAAAGTATGCATTCTTCAGAATCTTTTTTTTATTTAATTCTTCTGATGCTTCATTAGTATTATCCCCTCATTGATCTTCATCTCATCTCATTTGTATCTTCATTCATTTTGTTATATTGATTTTATTTAATGATTGCTCTATTGAATTTAAATTTTCTTTCTTTCTTGATTATTTCATCTTCAATATTAATATCTTCCATAGAATTATCTTCATATCTATAAGATTTATTAATTGGAACGTTTGTTTCACAATTTTCTAATATTGAAGCAGCTACAATAATATCAATTTTTGTAATTTAATTGCAATTACACCATCTGAAGTTCTACTTTTCATAGCGCGCCTAAAATATCAGGGAATTCAATTGCTTACAAGCTTAGTTAAAAATAAAAAATATGATCATCGTCATCGTGTGAGAACATTCATTAAAGCACTCTTTCTCATCATCTATTTTAATTGCAATTTTTCAGTTCTAATAATTGTTTTCAATAAATTCTTTTATACTATTTCTTCTAATTTTTCCGAGTTTTGTAATAAATAATATGCTTAATTATCAAAGTTATCATTTTTCTCTGGTGCTATAATGTTTGTAATTTCCTTCAAATTGAGTAAATTTACAATAGATTTAGCCTTACATAACCTAAATATAATTTATATAAGCTATATACATAGCCAAAATTTGAAAAGAATAATACAAGAGCGAGTATCATTAAAAATTTGTATTATTGAATCTTCTGGATTCATAACTAAGCCAAATTTGCTTTTACCCCTCTATGTTGAGTTTTGGTAAGTATCTAATGGGGTTCTTTTAATATATCCATTTAAAGTAACTGTAACAATCATATCTTCTTTGGCACTAATCCAAATGGATCTGTATCATCTTCTTTGTTCTTGAATTTTAGTAAGTCTTCCATTGCAAAATTGTTTTGTATGTTCCATTTTTCTTTAATTAAACTTAGTAATAAGCCTTTTTTAGAATTTAGAATTTAATATCAAATTTTTAATATTCTCAACTAAATCATCTCGCTTTTCAACTCTTCTAAAATTTTATTTTTTTCTAAATTAGTTAATTTATTTAAAACGTATATCTAAAATTGTTTATTTACCTCTGATAATGCGTATGCATCAAATTTTACTTCATGAGAAGGCGACTTTTCATTTTCTTTCTCTAAATTCTTTCTTAATTCAAATGATCAATAATATTAATATAAAATTTTTTATATCATCATTTGTATTCCACTTCATTGCTTAATTTATCCTTTTTGCTTCTTGTAAAGATTTCCTGATAATTTAATTAAATTAATCATATCGTCAATATTATAAACAGCAACACAAAGACCAAGTAAAACATGAGCTTTAATGCTATCTTTTTACTAAATATCATTGAGTTCTTCAGAATAACATCTTCACGAATTTAATGTGCAAAGCTTCAATCATTTCTTTTAAATTAAATAATTTAGAACTTTATTATTAATCGCTAGCATACGCATATTAATACCAAAACTACACTGTAAATGAAAAGAAAATAACTGGATTAATAATAAATATCAGTATATGCATCTTTTTAACTCAATTACAACTCTAATGCCAGATTTATTAGATTCATCTCTAATTTCTGAACCTTCTATTGTTTTATTTATGCCTAGTTCAAATTTTTCATCATTTTTGCCTTATTTGCTCCATATGGTATTTCTGTAATAATTAAATTTTGCCTTTCTTTATCCCTTCAATATTAATTACTCCTTTTTAGAGTTATAATATCTTCCAAAATATATGCTTGTCTAATTTGATTTTTCCAGTTATTACTCCTGCGGTTGGAAAAAATCTGGCCCTGGAATATGTTCCATAAGCTCAATACTGATTGTAATATCAATATTTTTCAATATATGCAATACATGCATTTGCAACTTGTTATATGAGAAGGCATATGTTGGTTGCCATACTACCAGCTATACCATTGCTTCCGTTAATTATCAAATTTAAAAACTGCGGCAATACTTCTGGCTTGTTTTTCTGATCCATCATAATTAGGTTCAAAAATTAATTGTATCTTTATCTATATCGTTTAATAATAATGGCTAGCTGGAAAGTTCAAGTTTCATAATTTTGTTGCAGCTGGAGAATCACTATCAGAACCAAAGTTACTCTTGACCATCTATTAAACAGGCCTCAAAGAAAATCTTTATTACCTAAATTAAATGCATCATAATGACACCTATGAGTGGATATTTACCACAGCACCAAGAATTTAGCGTACTTTTATGAGGTCTATTATAATACCAATATCATTATAATATTGAATATAAAATTCTTCTATGCACTGAACCTATCTCTAATATCAGGAATAATGAATTTGCACAATGCCAACACTCATAGCATAATCAAGATAAGAACGCTTCATTCTCTATATATTTATAATTTCACCTGAATCGAAATTATTTCTTTGATTATTTATTTTTAAATTATTGCCAACTTGGTTGATTGTTTACTGTATTACCTATTATTAGCATCATTAATATTGTTAAAATTGTTCATACTTTTATTATATATTATACTATCTGAAATTATTAATTTAACAAATTTTATCTTTAATTTTAATATATTGAAATTTAATGTAATTTTTTATTTATGAAATTTAATATAAATTGAGCGATAATATTTAAACATTATTAAAATTGCAAACCTTCAAAAGTATAAGAATTAAAGATAAAATACAAAAGTTAGAGCGCTTTAATAAAGCGCTAAAATTATCAAATATTAGTAAATTTTTCAAGCATCTTTATTAAAAATATTAATATGTTCTCATGTGTTAATCTAATAATAATAATTACTGTCGTCAGGCGCGGACCCGGTAAAAATAATTAATAATCGGTTGCCAAGTACCTGAAATAATTAATAATCGTCAAGCGCGCGGACTTCGAAATAATTAATAGCCGTTAGGGGGGCAGCCTAAAAGTATAAGAATTAAAGATAACACAAAAAAAGCGAGCGCTAATAATAAAAAAGTGCCATTTTCAAAATCTAATATCAAATATTAGTAAATTTTTTTACATCTTTATTGTACTATTAATATGTTTCCTCATGCGTTAATCTAATAATAATAATTAATAGTCACAAGTGCGACCTGAAATAATTAATAATCGTCGAAGTGAGCTTGGATGTTAATCTAATACAATTAATAGCTCGTTAGGCGCGAATGCAAAAATATAAGAATTAAAGATAAATACAAAAAGCGAGCGCTAATAAAGATACAAAACTAATAAATAATAATTGCACAATTTAATTATTATCAAATAAATTTTTTAAAAATTATAGAATAAGGATATTTATTAATAAATATCTTTAATATAACTAATTTAGTTATATTAAAATTAATATTGCTTATATAAAGTAAATTGCATTATCTTAATATCCTAAAAATTCTACGAACCGCCAGCATTTGTAGTATTTTTGAGACAGATGATCCATATATGATTTGCATTAATAATATTATCTATTTGATAACTTAAACCAACTTTTTTAACAACTCCAGCAAATTTACCTTGATTTTCATGTTGTAATAGCTTTAGATTAACAATATTATCTTTTTGTATAAATTAATATTATTAACAAACTTAGTACCAGCATATTAAAATCAAGTCCACTACTACATTCATGCTATATTCTAAAAAAACCTATATATATGGCATTCTATTTTCTAAAGAATATTTACTAATTATATCTTTATTAGATTCATTAGTTGTAGTTTTTAATTCATTATTAACAGTATAATTAATATTGCCTTTTAATGATAAATTATCTATAATTTTAAGCTTTGTACCTAATGAGAATGATAAATCACCAGGAATTGAAACAGCAACATCATTATCAGTTACAACTATTCTATTATCTGTTTTTGTAGGATCTACACTAATTACAGAATTTTTCATTGGTAAATCAATCATAGAATATGCAACAGAAAAATTAATACTGTTATTCTTAGATATATTAAATTTACTTAAAGCACCAAATGTTGTAATTTTATTAGTTGTTTCTTCTAAAGTTCCAACTGTAGATTTAACATTTGAATAATTAATAAATGCACCTAAATTGAAATCTTGATTAATATTAACACCAATTAAACCTCCAACATTAAACATATTCGATTTATTCTCTTGAGATACTTCTTGATTATTTTTTAAATAACCAGTTGTTTTAGAATAATGATATCCTCCAAAAATACCACCAAATATTCTTAAATTTGTATAATTTGAATTCTCAGAGCTTGATGCAGTAATTTTATCTTCAAATTCATTTTGAGCAACTTCAACTGAGGCTGTAGAATTAGATAAAAATTCACCTATTGAACTAGCTATAGCATCAACAGCACTTGATAGTTGTGATGATCCATCAAAAGCTTTAGATTGCTGTAATTCAGTTGTAGTAAAATTATTTTTAATACTTTCTAATTCAGCAGCATTAATAGCTTTAGGCATTAATTGATCAATGATACTATCAGATAAATTGAAACCGTTTAATTTATTTACTTCTAAATAAGCTTTTCTATCTGCTACGCGTTCTTCTGAAGTTTTTGCTCTAAATAATACTCTAATTATATCTTCGCTATTTTCTAATTGTAAAATTTTATCTATAGTTGAAGTATTTTTTAACTTAGAAATATTAAATAATTTAACAGCATCTTGTGATGTATTAAGCTTGATTAAATTAATAACTTGATTACCACTTAAAATACTTTCAGCTATATTAATTTCAACAGTTGGATTATTTAAGAAGACTAAATCAGATGTAAATTCAATCATTTTATTGCTAGAATAATTTATATTTAATTTATTACTAATTTCTACTATTGTATTATCATTAAATTTTAAACCATTAGCTAAATTAATTGTAGAATTATCAAATTTAACATGACCTTCTACGTTTTGTGAATTATATTTAATATTAGTGTCTCCTTTTATATTTAATATAGAATTATTATAAACAATTCTATTTATATTTACATCAAAAGAACCATTTGTTAGATTAGAATCATCTATTGTATGAATTGCATTAGTAAATAATAAATCTAGTTTCTTATTATTAACTAATGATATATCTGATATAGATATATTTTCAAATTGAACAGTAGAAGCATCAGACTGAACAGCATCTAATGTTATATTTTTAATAGAAGAATCAATTGAAGTTTTACCTTTAAATTTTAAAGTTGCATTATGATTTAATTTAAAAGTTCCTTGATTACTAAATTTACCATTAACATTAATATTAATTGTTTTATCTTTTTCAATTATATGAATATTATTTTTACTAATATGATTTTCATAACTTAAATTATCTTGATCTTCTAAATATTTTACTTCTTTAAAATTTTGAACACTTTTAACTAAAGCATTTTTAACATTAAAACTTACTTTATTAGAATATTGACTATTATCAATAAACTTAATTGCAAGATTAGTTTTAGGATTATTAGATATTAAATTAATATCTTTAAGTTTCTTATCATCATTAATAGTAAATGTATTATTTCCTATTAATGATATTGGGCTAGTTTTATTCTGATTGTCGATTATAATAGGAAGTATTAATATATCACTTATTGCTATATTATCTATATTGTCACTTGGAGTTGTAAAGCTTTCTGTGCTAGCATTTGTATTAAATATTAACTTAATATTTTGAGAATCTCTAACTGAATCAAATTCTTTAGATACAATTATTTCGAATTCAGCATTATTATCTTGCTTAAGATTTTTATTAGCAGAAATAACTTGATTTAATTCTGTAGTATTTTCTTCTTGTGCAATGGTAGGAATCGCTTGAGTTAATTTATTATTTACATCCTTAGTAATAGAATCTTTGTTAACTAAGTTATTAGCATCAGAATCATTTTTAACTAATTCTATAGTATTTTTTTCTCCATTAGGATTAACAGTAGGATGGGTTTTAGCTAATTTTTTAGTGCTTTCTAAGTTATTAGCATCAGCATCAGAATTGTTTTTAACTAATTCTTTATTATCTTCTACCTTATTAGCATCAGCATCAATATCGGCATTAGCAATAATCTCTTCTTTTTGATTTAAAGATTTATTTATAGAATCAATATTATTTACATAAACAACTTGATTTGAAACTGGATTTTTATTTTCTTCTTTATTTACAGAACTAACTACTACAGGATCTGCTATAGGAGATACAATAGAAAATTTTACTTTTTTTATATCTTTAAATGTATTTTTCAAAGTAAATACTTCTTGTTTTACTTGTAATAAACTCGATAATACCTCTATATCTTTTTCTTTTTCTTTTTCATCATAATTAGAATTCGATTCTAATTTTTTTAAAGTATCTAAACTAATTTTAATATTTAATGTATTATCATCTTGTATTTTGTCAAATACTATATCTTTATCAATATTTATTTTTGCTTTATTTAAATATTCATTGTTTGAATCGTTAAATATATTTACTAAGTCATTTTTTAATGAACTTATATGTGTATCATTAGTAATATCAATAATATTATGTGAAATCAAATTAATAACAGTATTACTATTTCTTACTTCAATTTCTTTATCTAATGCCTCTTGTGTAATAACTGTATCAGATTTAAATTTTGATCTAATTGAATTAATCTCATCTATAAAAATTACAGAATTGTTATTTGGAATAACATCTATATTTAAATTTTTATCTTGATCTGAAGCTAATTTAATTTGAGCAATAGAATCTTTACAAACAATTAATGTTAAATGCTTATTAGTATTATTGTCAGTTATATTATTTAAAGAAATACTATTCATTAAATCTGTACTTAATCCACTTGTTAAATCTATAGGATTTAGATTGTGGAAAACAGTAGTAACTTTTGCATCTTTATCAAAATCAATTGGATTATTAATAGAAGAATTCGATAAAAATGCTATATTATTATTTCCTATGAATTTTATATTAGGCGTCTTAAATCCTTCATCAGAGGTAATTTTAGCATTTGCAACAAGTAAAAAGCTATTATTATTTTCTATATTATCTATTATAAACTCACTACGTTTTTCATCAGTAGAAAGAAAAGCTATATTACTATTAGTATTTTTAAATTTCTTAATTTTAATAGGATTAGTAGAATCTTTATCAAGATTAAATTTTACATTTCTTGAAATAAATTCAATTTCTCCTTTTGAATCAATATTAGAAAATTCTAAAATATTTTTATCAACACTATTACTATTTTTATTAAAAGTAATTTTTGTAGATTCTGCAGCTACAATTTTTTTATTATTAATATTGTTGGCATTAAAATCAATTATAGTGTTTTTTCCAGCTACAATATTATTAGAATCAAGATTTTTCTTAAAAATTACATTATAAATTGGATTTACATCTGTTACTTCACTAAAATGTAATTCTCCTTTTGAATTAACATCTTCTAGTAATTCAATATTAAGTTTAGTGGTATCATCATTATTATTTGTTAAAGCTATAAAATTAATTACACTGTCTTTTTCGGCTATAATTGATTTAATATTAACATTCTTTTGAGAAGTAAAGCTAATTTTAGCATTTTCTTTAGCAATAAGATTATCTGTAGAAATATCTCGTTGAGCATCTAAGTTAATTTCACTATCTTTTTCAGCTATTATATCTTGTACATGAATATTTCCATTATTAATTAAGTTTCCATTATTAATTAAGTTAAGTATAGTATTTTTTCTAGTTCCAATAGTATCAATATTAAGATCTTTTGTGAGTTTAATATTAGCAATACCCTTCTTAATATCGCTTTCTGTTTCAATGCTATTTTGTGTACTAAAGTATATTTTAAGTTTATCTTGATTATTGTTTTTGGCAATACTATCTAATTCAAATTTAATATTAGGATTATCAATGTTTGTATTTACTTTAGAATTTAATGAAACTTGAAAATTTAAATTAACATTTTTATTAGTTAAAATTTCTTTAATTTTAAGATTATCAATACTAATATTAAAATCACCTGTAGATTGAGTAGATTGATAAGAATCATCATGTGAAAAAATTAATAATGCTTTTGAAATATTAATATCTTTTATATTAATATTCATACTTTTATTACCATCATAATTTTGTGTTAAAAAATGAATATCAATAGGATCATCATCTCTATCATCTTGAACAATAATTTCTTTTAATCTTTTATCTTGTTCTCCTAATACAGTACCTGCATCAAATACAATGCTTGCTATATTATTACCAATCTCTAATGTACCAAAGCCATCATATTCAGTTCTATATTTTTGAGCTATACCTGCAGTTTCTTGAGTCTTATTATTTATATTTACAAAAACTGGCTTAATAACCGTAGATTTAAAACTACTATCTTTTACTTCACTATCAATAATAAATTTTGGATTTCCAGCATTCCCTTTAAATAAAACAATATGAGCTAAATTCTGTGCGTCATAATATTTTGAATTATACTTTATAAATTTATTTTTTGTAGTTATTGCAGAATTACCTTCAATGTGATATTCTGCAATTGAATAATAAGGTATATATTCTCTTTTATTATCATTAATTTTTATATCATAATAATTAGCACAAACTAAATTAGGAAGATATCCTAAATTATCATTAATTAATAATTCTGAAGGTAATGATTTTGGTTTTAAGATATTTGTTGAAATTGGAGAGTGTATAATTGTATTATTTTTTGCATTAATATGAAATATAAAATTAGAAGATTTTGCTGATTTAGCTCTAAACATATTTTGTGCTTCTATTTCTTTATTTATATCATCTGCAGTTAAATTATAAGGCTTAATATCATCTGATTCTTCATTAAAATCGTATCTTGTTAAAATTGTCGGATGACTAATTTTTATATTTTCTTGTGCTACTAAATTAATTTGTGAATTAATTATAAGCTTTGCATTATCTACCAATTTACCATTTTTGAAATGATTATCTTGATTTTTAGTGAAACTTAATGATGCAAAACTACGATAATTTGAATTATCTGGATCACAATTTGATATATAATCAAAATCAATATTAAATCCATTATCACTTTCTTCTGGTCTATCTCCTTTTAATGTAAAAGTTACAGTTTGATTATTTGCTTTAAAATTAATAGCTCCTTGAGCATGGTTTTCATTAAGAAATATAGACTGTGATTTTTGAGATGGAATTATTATACCATTATCAGGATCTATAATATTTTCACCTGTATTATATTCAATTTCTAATTCTTGTTTCTCAATATTTTGATCATTAACACTTTCTGATGCATTACCATAAAAATTAATTACAGGATATTGATAATTTTTAAAATTATTATAGTTTATATTGTCATTAGAAACACTTCTTAATTTAATTAAATTTTTATTTCCAGCAACATTTATCTCAGATTTGTCCGCTTGATTTGTCTGCAATACATTATTATTTCGATCTACTGATGCAAAATTATAATAAGTTTCATCAGCTACTATATGAATTAATTTTTTATTTTGAGGTATTTTATCATTATCTGAATAAAAATCAAACTCTACATAACCTTCACCTGAAAATGCTTGTCTTTGTATTGAGTCACCATTTGATAATTTTCCATCAATCTTATATCCATCCCCTATTAATAGACTAGTTTGATTTATAAGATTTCTAGAACCTAAAATTAAATGTTGATCTAATTCATCATTAGAATTACTAAGAAAGTTTATTTGATATGAATCAAGTGCCTCTAAACTTTTAACTGTTTTAACTTTTATATCATTATCATATGTAACAGGTTTTAATATTTCATCTATTCTTAAGAAATTAGCACTTCTATTATTTGAATTATTAATTATATCTGTAAAGCTTATTAGTCCAAGTATTCTTTGATCATCTGTAATAATATCGTTTTGAACTATAAATTGTACTTTTTTAGTATAATTATTAATATTTTTTAAAAAATCTCTAGTATTATTTCTTTCTTTTGAATATTGATAATCTTCCTGATTTGTTTCTAAAAAAGCATCTTGAATTGTTTCTAATATTACAGAATTATTTAAATCTTTTCTGCCCCAATCAAATTCATTCAAAAACAAAGTTTGATCTTCTTTAAATGTAATATTTTGAGGATGATTAAAAGTAATAATTTTTGATTCATCTATGAAATTCACATTTGAAATTGCCCAAAATTGTAAAATTTGATCTTTTGACCCAGGTATAACTAATTCAGAAGTAATTTCAGCATTTTTACCTTCATATGTTCCTGTTCCAGGAAAAAATGTATCAGAAATATTTTTAGTATTTACAAAATTATCAACTAATACATTAGATGTTGTGGATAAGCCAGGAATATCTTGTGGTACTTGAAATTTTATACTTGAAGTTGTACCTATATCATCACCTGTTGTATATAAAAATCTAGCAACTTCTATTTTTGTATTTTGAGAATCTTTTGAATTATTTGAATCTTCAATAGATTTGCTTTCTTTTACAGATTTGCTTTCTTTTACTTCAAGGTTTGATTGTAAATTTTTTGAATTATTTTTATTATCAATAATTTTTCTATCTTGTTGTTCTATTGGCGAATTAAATATTAATTTAGATAATTCTCTTTCTATTGTTTGTTGTGTTTTAGGATCCAATTGATTTGTATCTGTTTCAGAATCAGATTCCTTTATAATACTATCTGTATTTTGTATTACTTTTTTAGAATTCAATTTATTTACATTTTCTTGAGAATTAAATTGCTTTGTATTATTATTTCTATCTTGTATTTTTGGTTCTATTGCTCTTTCAGAATGGATTAGTTGATTAGGGCTATTAACAGTAACACCTTCATCTTCTTCTTTTTCACTCGTAGAAACATCTAATTGAAGATTACTTCCAGAATTACCTGCATTAATATTAGAAAAGCCTATTACAGTTGTAATAGTTGTTAATAAAAAAATTGATTTTAAAAATTTTCTTTTTTTTATCATAAAAATATTTATTATTTTAAATTAAATATCTTTAAATATACTTTATAAATTAAATATTTTTTAATTTAGTATACTTTAAGATACTTTAATATTATCATAAAATAAAAATATTACAAAATTTTTTGATTCAAAATTATAAAAAGCTATTTTAAATTTATAATTAAATAAATCAAAAATATAAAAAATATATTAGTAAAAATATTTTAAATTTAAATTAAATAAATCAAAAATATAAAAAATATATTAGTAAAAATATTTTTAAATTTAAATTAAATAAATCAAAAATATAAAAATATACTAGTAAAAAATATAAAAATAAAAAATTAAAAATACATAAATATGTAAGTAAAATACATATTAATTATACTTTAGTGTATAAGAATTTTTACAATATAAATAATTTGAATATCATAAATTTTAAATAGTATTTTTTTACTAATATAATTATTTTATTAATTTAATATAATTTCAATATAATTAAAAAATAGCTTTAATAATTATTTAATTGCTTAATTTTATGATATCAAAAGAACAGCAAACTGTAATGGAAATTTTATATTCTGAAGATTATTCAGCAGATTCATTTATTTTAAATAAGTATAATCATGATGCTTTTGTTGCTTTAGCTATTCAAACTCAAATAGGTTATAAGCCTTATTCTAATATATTAATTATTAGTGGTACTAAATTTTCAGGCAAAACTCACCTTATGAATATTTGGCAAAAAACATATAATGCTAAATTTTTAGATCAATTATTTTTAGATAATATTGATTCTTTAAAATATAATATGTTTAGAGATATCTTTTTAAAAAATAATACTTTAAATAATCAAAATGAATTTAATACTTTTAATGAAGAAAATATTAATAAAAATAATAATATTTTTAAAGCAAATGATGATGATAATTTAAGTAAACTAAATAATAGTTATAATAGTTTAAATAAAATAAATGAAAAAAAAACTAATGCTAATTTAAATGCAAATATAAATATATATAATAATACTAATTCATCTAATATAAATTTAGATAATAAAATTAATGAAAATAATAAAAATAATTTTAACTCTGAAATTAATTTTGATACTAATAAAAATATATCTCAAACAAAATTAAAATCATTAAGTGATAAAATGTTGTTTGAACATGCAAAATATTATATAGAAAATTCTAATTGTATTTTAGAAGATATTGAAACAATTGATGAAATAACTTTAATTACAATTCTTAATATGATGATAAATAGTAATATGCAATTTGTTTTAACTGCTAATATTTGGCCACTTGATATTAAATTGCAAGATTTAAAAGATAGAATAAATTCAATTAAACAAGTTAGTATTTTGCAGCCTGATTTGGAAATGTTAAGAATTATTATTATTCGTTATTTTCGAGTAAGAAGTATTAAAGTAGATGAAAAAACAATTTCATATCTTGCATATAGACTTCCATTTGATTTAAGTTTGGTTAAACAAATTCTAGACGATATTAATTTACGATCATTAATTGCAAAAACAAATATTTCTATTAGATTTTTAGAAAAAACTTATAATGGGGAATTTGAACAAACAATATAATTATTTTTTTATTTATATAGATAAAATTATTTTATATATATAAATATAATATATATGCGACTTTTTGCAATTAAAAAATATCGAAAAGATAAGTTAATATTAATTACTTTATTAATTTTTACTTTATTATTTATTCTATCACTCGGTTTATTTGAGCTTTATTCTTCAGGTGGTATAGAATTTTTTAAAAAACAATTAAATAATATTTTAATTGGATTAATAATTAGTTTTTTTATTTTAATTATTAATTCAAAGATAATTTTTGAATTTGCATATATTTTTTATATATCTGGTCTTATATTATTACTATGTGTTGAAATATTTGGTCATACTTCAATGGGAGCAACTAGATGGTTAAAATTTGCTTCTTTTCGTTTTCAACCAAGTGAAATAGTAAAATTTACTACTATATTAGGCCTTGCAAGTGTACTTAGTAATTCATCTAAATTAGATACTTTAAGAAGCATTATTTTGCCCTTTTTTATAATATTTTTTCCAAGTTTACTAATTGTTAAACAGCCCGATTTAGGAACCGGATTAATATTGTTATTTACTTGTGTAATTATGCTATTTTGCGCTAATATATCATGGAGATTAATCTTTGGTAGCATTTTTTCTTTAATTTGTATATCTCCATTTATATGGTTGAATATGTACGAATATCAAAAAAAAAGAGTATTAATTTTCTTTTTAAATGATGATAAATTAAATTCTGGATATAATGTGCATCAATCGCAAATTGCAATTGCTTCCGGAGGAAAATTTGGAACAGGATTTAAACTTGGAAGCCAAACACAATTTGGTTTTTTACCAGAAAATCATACTGATTTTATTTTTTCAGCATTCGCTGAAGAATTTGGATTATTTTTATCTAGCGTGATTATAATTGCATATGGAATTGTCATATATATATTGTGGCATATGTCTTTTTCTGTTAAAGACAGAATACATCAAATAACAATAGCAGGATGTGCATCATTATTTTTTTTTCATGTATTTATTAATATTGGCATGGTTATGAGTATTTTGCCTGTTGTTGGAATACCTTTGCCATTTTTTTCATATGGCGGCGCTGTTACTATTAATACCATGATTATGATAGCTTTTTGCATTAATTTATATCTATCAGATAATAACAAAACAAATTAAACTTAAATATTTAGGATATAGTAAAAATATACTATATAATTTAATATAAAAATATTTTTATATATTTGCAATGAGTAATAGATTTGATAATATATTGAGTACAATAAATTTTAATTTAGATAATTCTTTTAGTATAAATAATCATAATATATGTGATGTAGATATAAATTCTAATACAAAACAAGATTATAGTAATAATTATGATAATATTGATACAATAAAAGATAATTGTGAAGAAACGAATGAATTAACAAATATTTCTGAAGAAACAAATATAGAAGAGCAAAATTCTGAAGATATAAATAAATTGGATAAAAATTTTAAAGAGATAAATAGAATAGATAGTAGCTCTAATTTAGAAATAAATCAACAATGCATAAATAATATTAATTTACAAGATATAAACAATATAAATACACAAGAAGAAGATAGTTCAATAGAGGATTATCAAGATGAAGATTATCAAGATGTAGTAAAAAAAAATATTGCAAATAATGATAAAAATAAAAGTTATGACGCTGAAAGCATTAAAGTGCTAAAAGGTCTTGATGCAGTAAGAAAAAGACCAGGTATGTATATTGGCGATACTGATGATGGAACTGGTTTACATCATATGATTTTTGAAGCAGTTGATAATTCAGTTGATGAATCGTTAGCTGGGCATTGTAATAGAATAGATATAATTCTTAATCAAGATAATTCAGTTACAATTAAAGACAATGGCAGAGGTATACCAGTTGATATTCATAAAGAAGAAGGCATTTCAGCTGCCGAAGTTATCATGACTCAGTTACACTCTGGTGGTAAATTTGATCAAAATACTTATAAAATTTCAGGTGGTTTGCATGGAGTTGGAATTTCTGTTGTGAATGCTTTGTCAAGTTGGTTGATATTAAAAATTAAACGCAATTTTTCAGAATACTATGTTAAATTTCAAGATGGCGTAGCTGAAAAACCTTTAGAAAAAATAAGAGATCTACGCCCTAATGAGGCAGACAAAACAGGCACGGAAATTACATTTATGCCATCAAATGAAATATTTAAAATTACAGAATTTAGTTTTCAAATATTAGAAGAAAAATTTAAAGAGCTTGCTTTCTTAAATAAAGGTTTGAATATTTATTTGAAAGATTTAAGAGGTATTTCAGTAAAAGAATTGCAATTTAAAGATTCAGGTGGATTAATTTCTTATGCGCAAACTTTAGATAAAAATAAAAGCATTCTTGTGCCAACAATTTATATGCATAATTATAATGAAGAAACTGGCATTACAGTAGAAGTTTCTATGCATTGGAATGATTCTTATTATAGTAATATTATTTGCTTTACCAATAATATAAAACAAAGAGATGGTGGAACGCACTTAGCTGGATTTAAATCTGGCGTCACTCGTGTGATTAACGCATATATAATGGAAAATTTTCAAAAGCAAGCAAAAGATGTACAAGGGGATGATTCAAGAGAGGGTATGACGGCTATTATATCTGTTAAGGTTCCTGATCCTAAATTTTCATCTCAAACTAAAGATAAGCTGGTAAGTTCAGAAGTAAGAACAGTAGTTGAAAATATTATTTTTAGTCAATTAGGACGCTGGTTTGAAGAAAACCCTCATAATGCAAAAATTATTATTAATAAAATTATAGAGTCCGCCAGAGCAAGAGAAGCAGCAAGAAAAGCAAGAGAATTAACAAGAAAACAATCTTCACTAGAAATTGCAAATTTACCAGGAAAGCTTGCAAGTTGTCAAGAAAAAAATCCAGAAAAATGCGAATTATTTATAGTAGAAGGCGATTCAGCAGGAGGAACCGCAAAGCAAGGAAGAGATAGAAAATATCAAGCAATATTGCCACTAAGAGGTAAAATTATTAATACAGAAAAAACTCGTTTTGATAAAATTATTAATTCTGAACAAATAGGAACTTTAATTACAGCATTGGGTACTGGTATTAAAAATGATTTTGATATTAAAAAAGTTAAATATCATAAAATTATAATTATGACCGATGCAGATGTAGATGGATCGCACATTGCGACATTGTTATTAACATTTTTCTACAGATACATGCAAGATATTATTCATCATGGTTATTTATATTTAGCTCAGCCACCTTTATATAAAATTAAAAAAGGAGCATATGAGAGATATATTAAAAATCATGCTGAATTGCAAAACTATTTAATTGAATCGTATTCTAACGATTGTATACTAAAAATTACTAATGTTAATAATGTTTTTAATAATAATTTAAATAATCAAAACGCTTCCGAAGGCGCAGATATTAATGAATTAAATGAAAATAATAATACACAATTAATTACTTCAAAAGAGTTTTTAACAATATTAGAGGAATATAAACAATTAGAAGAGTATATTTCTAAGTCTACTAAGTCGACAACAATTATTCCTATAGTATTTGAAATATTTTTAATAACTAGAGCGTATGAAAATGAAACAAATTTAGAAAAATGTATCAATATACTAAACCATATAGAAGATTTTACTAATTGGACTATAATAAAAGAAGAAGATAATCTTATTTTTAATTTACAAGGTAAAATAAGGGGTTCTGAACAGAATATGCAAATTAACGCTTCTAAATTAAAATCTTTTGATAATATTACTAAAATTTTTGCAAATTATCAAAGAATACCATATAGAACAGAAAGTAATATTATATCTTCTCGTTCTAATATTATTTTACAAATTAAAAATAGAGAGTATTATATTAATGCAGCTTCTGATATCACTAAAGCATTAATTAAATACGCTGAAGAATTTATTTCTATTCAAAGATTTAAAGGTTTAGGTGAGATGAATGCAGAGCAACTTTGGCATACAACTCTTTGCCCCAATAAAAGACTTTTGTATAGAATATCAATTCAAGATTTAATTTCTGCGGATGAAGTATTTCAATCGTTAATGGGAGATAACGTTATACCAAGACGTGAATTTATAGAGAAAAATAGCTTTATGGCAAATTTGGATATATAAGTAAGATATATTCAAAGATATTTAAAGGTTTAGGTAAAATTAATGAAAGAAGCAACTTTGACATACAACTGCTATAGCCCCAATAAAAGACTTTTATAAAGACTTTTATATAGAATATCAATTCAAGATTTAATTTCTGCTGGACTTAAGTATTTCAATCGTTAATGGGAGATAACGTTATACCTAAGCGCGTGAATTTATAGAGAAAAATAGCTTTATGGCGCAAGCTTAGATATATAAATATTAAAAAGATAATACAAATTAATTGATGTAATATTTATAAATATATTGTTTATATAATAATGAAAAGTGATAGCTCAAAAGATAATTTAAAAGATAAAACAATTTTAAAAAGAGTCTTATGAAACAATGCAAGAACACATAGACTCTCTAGATCATATTAATCCTTTTGATATAGATAGCTTAAAAGAATCTTTAAAAGCATGTTATTTAAAAGGTTCTGTAAAAAAGGACAGTATGCAAAAAGGAGAAATATCTGATTATTTGAAAGAAACACATGATAAAAATTTAAAATCAATAGAACAATTAGCATCAGAAGAAGATATATACAAATATATTAAAGAATTAGTTCAAGAACCTGATACAATAGGCAAAAACTCTTATACTGAAGAAGAATTAGCTCAAAAATCGATACAATAGGCAAAAACTCTTTTATTTAAGAATCTGATATAATAGGCAAAATTAATAAAAATATATAAAAAATAATTAATTATAATTCATTTTAGTAACTTTAATAAATTATACATATTAAGTTAAACTTATTTAAACAGTATAAGTTTATATTGGATTATTTAATTAATAAATTATTAAAATATATCTATTAAATATATTAATATTTATTAATAATTTTATTTTTATGGTATAATTACTATAAATAATTATATTATTTAACTATAAAATGAAAGAGATACAAATAATTTTTCAACAAGAACAAGAAGAAGAAAATAATGATATACAATATTTGTCATTGTATTTTTTAGGGTTAATTTTAACTAATAAAATATATGAATTAGAGCATAAGCTTGATTCTGAAAAAGATTATTTTGAAAAAAATACATATGTTACACCAATATCAATATTAGTATTTTACTTGTATACTGTATTACAATATTTATTACCTTTAATTAATATAAATAAACAGCTTATTGCATTAGATAATGATGATTTTAAAAATTATTTAACAAAATTTAATAACGAATATTTTAAAGTTAAAATATTAAATAATATTAAATATATTATTGATATAATATCTGATAGTAATTTTATTAATAAAGAAAATATTAAAATATTATTCGACCTAGAAGATAGTTCAGAAAATTTTCAACAAAAAAATCAATTAAATTGTTTAAAATGTATATTTAAAATACATCCTTTTTTAAGATGCTTAATAAAGGATAACATTAATTTAGATGATAATGATATTACAAATATAAAAAACTATTTATCATCTGATATAAAAGAACAATTAGAATCAAAAATAGATCCTTTATCTGAATTATTTACAAATAAAGAAAATAATTTTTATTTATTTAAAATATTAGATAATTCAAACATAACTGAAATAATAATTCAAAAAATAATTACAATAATAGAAAATAAATCTTTTAAAAAATTTAAAGATTTATTAAGTTCTAAAAAAGTTAAAGAAACAATTTTAAATCATTCTACTTATGTAAAAGATATAATAAATACCGCTTTAAAACATAAATCTTTTGAAATTTTTGAATATCTAATGAATTTAGAAGAAATTTCGGAATTTATGGATGATATGTCGATTGAGCCAGTTAAATTAAAAAATCTAAATACAAATGATTTAAAAATTATATACAATTTAAAAACAGAAAAACATTTTTTTAATATATTAAATTTTGATTTATTTATAGATGAAATTCAAGTATTTTGTATAAATGAAGATATTAATTTGAAACAATTTATTCAAAGTATATTTAATATAGCAATTAGTAAATCTAATATACAAATTTTGGAGTTTTTATTTAGAAAAAATCATTTTCATTTATTAGAATCTGAAAATAGTATTTTAAGAATAACAAAATGCTTAATATACACAATTAACAAACATATTCATGATAAAGATTTATTGTCTTCATTATTAAATACTATTAAGTTAATAGTTTTTAATTCTTCTAAAAAAATTACAGATCATATTATTAGTTCTATATTAGACATAGAGCCAAATCTTATTGAATCTTTTTTGTGTAATGTTATGATGCCTATTCTTAAGGTAATTGATCATTCAAAAATTTCTATATTTGATAAATTAAAAATAGTAACAATGGCAATATCAACTAAAGATACAGAAATTATAAGTCCTATAACTCAAGAATTACAGAAAAACTTAAATAAAAATACTAGAGAAATCAATGGCAATAGATGGGACGATCGCTGGAACAAGAAGATATACGATACCTGGTACAATAGCTTATACAATCAGCATTTATTAGAAGTATTAGAAAAAGCAGTGAATGTAACAATAGAAACAAATAATATATCAATTCTAGAAAATGTACTTAAATGGTATGAAATATATAATATTAATTTTTCTAATGGATGTGACTATTTACAACCAAAGATAAAATTATTTAAAGCAATAGCATCCAGTAATAACAAAGAAATTATAGAAAAAATATTTAAAGAATATTATATTGATAATGAATTAATTTTAAAAGAGACATTAGATCAAATATACAAAAATGAAAGTGCAATAGAAATTTTTAAAATTATAATAAAATTTTCAAATATTATTTCTGGAAATATATTAATTGATATAGAAATTTTTAAGAAAATTTTTGATAGTTTTTTTAAAATAGTTGAATCTTATAAAGATGAAAAGAAAAAGGAAGAAAATTATCAAAAAATAATAAAGAGTCTTAATAAAGAAGAAATATATTTCATCAAATATCATCTTGAAGATATTAGTGAAAAGAAAATTCAAGAGTTTAGTGATGATATGCAAGAAATTAAATTAATATTAGATGATGATACATATCTTTAGTATTTTATTATATAGATAATACTAATAATTCTAGTAATATATTAATACTAACATTCTGTTAATCTATATGGTATTATAATAATAATTAATTTAATTACAAATAAACAATAAACTCTAATATTAATTTATTCTACCTAAATTTAAATATATTTAATTAATAATATTAAGAAAAACATAATAAATTAATTTTATATTTAAAAATTAAAAAAAATCTTAAGATATTATAAAACTTATAGAAATCATTAATGTTATTAATACAAAATCACTAATGTCACTAATGACAAAATATTAATTGATTTTTTAATATTAGTCTAAAATTTTTATATAGCAAATTTAATTTATTTTACTCTATATCAATTATTATTAAGCATATTTGTAAAAAATACTTTTAATATATCTTGATCAATTTTATGCTCAAAATCGCCTTGAAACATAATATCATTTCCGCCACCTTTGCCTTTTTTATTATATTCAAAGAATTTTTGCATTAAATTTTTAATTGAAAACTTAACATCCTTTGTTTTTCCAATTACAAATTTACTATCATTGATATAACAAATAATCATATTTTGATTTTTATTTAAATGATGTTCTAACAATTTTTTAGCAAATATCATATCTTCCAATATATTTTCAATATATAAATTAATATTTTCTGATATATTTATTATTTTTGTTTTATCAATTTGCATTGTTGATAATTTTAATCTTTCAATCTCTTTTGTATTTTGTTTATTTTTTTCAATTAAATCTTTACATATTAATACAGCATCTAGTTTTGCATTTAATAAGCTTTGTATTTCGTTAAATTTTTCATAAAAGCTATTTAAATATTCAAAAGCATATTTACCGCATTTAGCTTCAATTCTACGTATTCCTGAAGCAACACTGCGTTCTGAAATAATTTTAAATAAACCTATTTCTGATGTATTCGCAACATGTGTGCCACCACATAATTCAATTGAATGGTATTGAAAATTTTTTGAATCTAATTTTACATTATTATCATCTTGATAATAATTTTTATTATTATGTTTTAATACCTTAATCACTCGTACTATATCTTTATATTTATCGCTAAATAAAGACATGGCACCTGCTTCTTTTGCTAATTCTTTTGTATATATTTCTGCGACCACATTGCATTTTTCAAATATAATTTCATTAATTTCTGCTTCTATTTTTTTTAGTGTATTTGCATCTAAAGGAGTATTATTATTAAAATCAAAACGCAATATATCATTTCCAACAAAAGACCCTTTTTGAGTAACATGAGTACCTATATTTTTTTGTAATGTACTATGTAATAAATGGGTAGCAGTATGATGATTTTTTAAATTTTGCCTATATGTAAAGTTAATTTCTAAATAAGCAGTTATTGCAAGTTTAAGCTCTATATTTTTAGGCAATAAAATTAAGTGAAGATGTAAATCATCTATTTTTTTAGTATCTAATACATTAATTTCTAATTCATTGATAATAATTTTTCCAATATCACCAGCTTGACCACCGCTTTCCCCATAAAAAACAGTAGATTCAAATGCTAACCAAACATAATTATCTTCAGATAATTTTATATTTTTAAATTCTTCTTTTTTATGTAAAATTGCAGTAATATATGAACTACAATTATTATGATCGTATCCAATAAAATTTGTTTTTAATAAATTATTTTCTGATAAATACTCTAATATTTCTTTTGAAATTGATATTTTAGCATTTGCATACTTATCAGAGTTGACTATGATATCTTCATTATTTTGATCTTCTTGATTCCAAGAATTTTTTCCCATAGTTTTTTGTTTTTGCATTTCAATATTAAACTCATCTTCATCAAATTTAATATTGTAATTGCATAAAACATTTTTTATCAGATCAATTGGAAAGCCATAAGTATCATATAGCATAAAACTAATTTTAGGATCTATTTTAGTTTGTTTTTTAATTAGATTTTTATTTTCTTTAAAGTTATGATGTAGTTCTAAATTTGAACTATTTTGCTTATTATGATTAACAAGATTACAATTTGTATTAGTTGTAATTATTAAATTATTTTCCAATTCATTTTGACTGAATTGTTTATTATTTATATCTTTGCAAATATTTCCTATAATATTTTTACCTTTATTAATTAAATGTAAAAATCTATCTTCTTCATCATACAAAATTTGTTCAATATATTTTTGTTGGCTAATTATTTCTTGGGTTGGATATAAATTTAATAAGCTAGGCAACAATTTATGTGCACTTGCAACTTTATTGCCAAGTAAATTGCTGTGCCAAGTCATTCTTCTTATAATTCTGCGTAAAACATAACCTCTTCCTTCATTTGAAGGCATAATTCCACTTGAAATTAAAAAAATAATTGCCCTTATATGATCTGCTATTATTTTATAACAGTAAAATAATTCTTTATCTTTATTGCTTATAATTTTAGTTTTTATTTCAGAAATTAAGTACTTAAAGACATCGTTTTCATAATTATCAGTAACGCCTTGAATTACACTAGATAGTCGCTCTAGACCCATTCCTGTATCGATGCATTTTGTTGGTAAATCCATCAATCCATTAATTGTTTTTTCATACTGCATAAAAACAAGATTCCAAATTTCAACATATCTATCGCCATCTTGATCTTTGGTGCCTGGTAATCCACCAGAAACACTTGGGCCATAATCATAAAAAATTTCAGAGCAAGGACCACAAGGACCTAAGTCTCCCATAGACCAAAAATTATCATTTGTTTTAATTTTTATAATGCGATCGGTTGTTAAATTTGCAATTTTTTGCCATAGTTTATAGCTTTCATCATCTGTATGATAAACTGTAATTATTAATTTATTTTTATCTATTTGAAATTCTCGTAATAAATCCCATGCA
Source organism: Rickettsiales bacterium (assembly GCA_046348705.1). Lineage (GTDB taxonomy): Bacteria > Pseudomonadota > Alphaproteobacteria > Rickettsiales > Rickettsiaceae > JAXMDS01. Next base: position 97,136 of record JAXMDS010000002.1, read on the forward strand.
TATTTAATTGCTTCTTCTTTAAAATATCCACCAAAAGAAAAATTGCCAAGCATTTCAAAAAAAGTATGATGCCTTTTTGTATGGCCAACATTTTCTAGATCATTATGCTTTCCACCGGCTCTAACACAATTTTGCGATGTTGTAATATTTAAATCATTCGGTTTTTTTTTTCCTATAAAGTAATCTTTAAATTGTACCATCCCAGCATTTGTAAACATAAGAGAAGAATCTCCTATTAAGCTACTACTTTTTATTTCTTTATGATTGTGTCGTTTAAAATAATTTAAAAAAGTTTTCTTTATTTCTTCGGAAGTTTTATTTATATTAATATTATTAGCATTATTATTAGCTTGAAAATTAAATTGAGAATTATGTAACATTGTAAATTTAAATTAAATTTAGTATTTAAAAGTATGATGTTATTGATTATAACAAAATAAAATAAAAGTATTATGTTTTTTACTTTAAATATGCTACAATAAAAAATATATATTGTATTTATTTATAAAATATTTATATGGGACAAAAATGTCATCCAATATTATTACGCGTTGGTAAAGTTTTACCAGCAATTTCAGGTAAATTAAACAGCACTCAATTTGGTTATAGAAAATATAATTTTTTTGCAAAAACAAAGAGAGAATATTCAACTAAATTAAATAATGCTATAAAAATTGAAGATTATATTAAAAATGATTTTGCAAAATATGGAATAGGAGAAATTTATGTAAGTTTTGTACAAAATAATGTAATTGTAGATGTTTTTTCTGCAAAAGTAGGTAATTTAATTGGTAAAAATGCATCTGGTATTGAAGCTATGAGAAAAAAAATTCTTAGCATTATTAAAGTTGATGGCACAGAAACAGCAACAATTAATATGCATGAAATTAAAAAAGTTAATTTAGATGCAAATATAGTTTGTCATGAATTATCTAAAGAAATAGAAAAGAAAAGAGGAAATGCAAATATTAAAAAAATGGCTGATATAGTAATGAAAGCAGGAGCAATGGGGGTTAAAATTAAAATTGCTGGACGTATTTCTGGTGCAGAAATAGCAAGAGAAGATAAAGTTAAAAGAGGATTAATTAATGCTACAACTTTAAAGGCAAATATTAGTTACTCTCAAAAAACTGCGCTGACACAATATGGAATTATAGGTATACAAACATTTATTAATTTAGGTTCGATTAGTTAACTTGAAAATAATAAAATAATTTTATTATTTTATTATTTTTATATATAATATTAAAATTTGATTTTAATATATTTTTAGTGTAAAATTAAATTAAATATTCTATTTTATATTTTTTAATGTTATTTATATTTTGCAATGTTTAATAAAGATTAAATAATACAATTATATTAAAGTAGAATTTAATCAATTAACATATAAAAAATAAAATGAGACAAGAAATTTTCAGTATTTTAGAAGAATTAAGTAAAGATACTTATATTTCAAAAGAAGATTTAATAAAAATTTTAGAAAATGTATCTTTAATTGCTGCAAGAAAAAAATATGGCAATACAGCAAAATTAAAAACAATTATTAATAGAAAAACTGGTGAAATTGAAATCTATCATGAAAGATTAATAGTTAATTCAACACATAAAGAAAATAATTTAAATAAAGATAATAGTTTAGATTCTCCTGCAGTTAGTGAAGCTAATTGTGATTTAAATTCAATTAATAAAATTGAATATGATATAGTTGAAAATTATATTAAAACAAATCATCCAAATTTACTAAAAGCGAAGTATACAGAAATAGCGCCGGGTGAAATAATTTTGTTTAATTTGCCAAGTATTAAAAATGATCGAGAACTTGCAACAATTGTAAAAAAAGAATTTTTATCACAAGTTAGAATAATGCAAAATGAGCGTCAATATGAAGAATTTAGCGATAAAGTTGGTGAAATTTTTTATGTTACAGTAAAACAAATTAGCAGAAATAATAGAGGCGAACCAGAAGTAACAATCGTTATAGACTCAAAATCTGATGCTATTTTAAGAAAATCAGGCATGATTCCAGGTGAAACTTTTTCTAAGGAAACTAAAATTTTTGTATATTTGATGGATGTAAAACATAATGAAAAACAAAATCAATTAGTTTTTACAAGAACAAATGCAGACTTTGTAGCAAAATTATTAGAAAAAAATGTATATGAAATTAAAGAAAAAAGTATTGAAATAGCAGCAATAGCAAGGGTTCCAGGCTTTAAGACTAAAATTGCAGTTAAAGCATTAGATTCAGGCAGATTTGGATTAGGTAAAATAGACCCAGTATATGCTTGTATAGGACGAAAAGGCTCAATTGTTAAAGAGATTATTAATGAGCTAAATGGAGAAAAAATAGATATTTTTAGATGGAGCGACGATATAAAAGAATTTATTAAAAATGCTATGGCCCCTATTGTACCTTCTAATATTAATATTATTAATAATTTAGTAGAAATTATTGTCCCTGAAGAAATTATAGCGCAAGCAATTGGAACTCAAGGTAGCAATATTAAGTTATTATCTAATTTGCTATATGATAAAAGAGTTCATATTATGACAGAAAGTCAAGCTCAAGAAGCAAAAATAAAATTAGAAGAAAATAGAGTTATATTATGTAACACTTTAGAAATTGATGATATTACTTCTAATATTTTGATAATTAATGGTTTATATAATATTGTTGATATTATTAATTCTAATATTAGTGATTTATATAATATCGATGGTATTTCAGCTGCTATGATGGATAATATAATATTAAAAAGTAAATATGCTTATGCGATAAATGCATTAGAAGAACTTGGCTTATCTCAAGATTTATTTGATATTTTATTAACCTTAGAAGTAGATGAATTATTACGTTGTATTAAATTAGCATCTGCGGATATATTAACAAAAGAGCAATTTAATCATCTTTCTATTGAACAATTTAAAACAATAGTTTTTGATACTCAATTAAGTGATAAAGAAATTAACGAATTATTGCAAAGTTAATTATATTTATTTTTAATTAATAAAGTTTTTTACTATTAATATTGGCATTATTAATAGCAATATTACCAAGTATAATAAAAAATTTTCTTAGAAAAGTATAAATATACTTATAGTTTTAGCATTTAATAAATAAAAATAATTAAATTTATTTTTCAATAGTATTAATCATACCTAATACTTTATTGATACCTAAATTATCTTTTTGACTTGTAATTATATAATCATAATTTTCTTTTAAAATCTCAAAAGAACTTTTTAATATTTCTTCATTAAATTTATGCACTTTATCAGCTTTTGTAAAAATTACTATATATTTAATATTTAGACTTTTCAATAAATTAATCATTTGAAAATCGGTTTGCTTAAATCCTACTTTTGAATCAACTAAAACCATTGTAATTGAAATTTTATATAAGCTTAAATAAGAATAAATAAAATCATTCCATTCATTTCGTAAACTTAAAGAAACTTTTGCATATCCATACCCAGGCATATCGATTAATATAAATTTATTATAAAAATTAAAAAAATTTAAGCTTTTAGTGCAACCAGGAGATTTAGATGTTTTTGCTAACTTTGTTTTCGCAATAGCATTAATAAGGCTAGACTTTCCAACATTTGATCTGCCTGCAATTAAGATGTTTTTAAGATCAGAATAGGGTATTTGTTTGATATTATTGCAAGATTTTATAAAATAAGGCAAATTTGTATTTTGCATATTGATAATTATAATTAAATTATGTATAATTTAATTATAATTAAATTAATATTAATATAATATTATGGCAAAGAAACAAGCTAAAACAGCATCAAAAAATAATCCCTCTAGTCGTGTTGCTGTTAAAAAATATTTTTTTCAAGGTCAAGAAGTAAAGCCAACTAAAATTGTATATAATACCGCATTTATGGGCGCAGAAAATATAAGTAATGGTGAAATTATTAAAGATATCTATGGAGCTATTATGAGCTGGAAAGCTGTAGCTACAAATTGCGTTTTAAAATAAAAATATTTTTAAAAATATATAAATTTTATGCTCTTAATAGAAAGAGAATTTAATTTAAATCAAATTAATGAAATTATTGAATTATTATTTTTATATATAAATTCAAATTCTATTTTATTATTAAATGGTGAAATTGGTTCTGGTAAAACTACTTTTATTAAGTATTTATTAGAAAAATTTGGTATTTCAAAAAATGAAGTTGAAAGTCCAACTTATAATATTTTAATACAATATAAAGCAAAATTAAATCAAATTCCTGTTATAATTAATCATTATGATTTATATAGAATAGATAAAGGTGATATTAATTCTATAGATCTATATGAAAATTTAAGTAATTCTATTTCTATTATTGAATGGTCAGAAAATAAATTAGATATTACTTATTTTAAGAAAAATATTATTAATATTTATTTAATATATGTTGATGATATAACTAGAAGAATTAAAATTTTTGCATCTTAAAATTTTAACACAAATATTATGTTTAAAAAAACAATAATATGTAAAACTTGTTACAGTGAATTTTTATATCCTAAAATTTTACCAAATAATAATTATATATTAAAATGTATTAATTGTAATAGTATATGTAAAAAATCTATTATTAATAATTTTACCAATGAAGATGAAGATATTAAAAATATTATATCAAAAAGCAATATTTTTAATAAATTTATTAATTTATTAAATTTAAAAATACAAAATTTAATTAAATATATAAATTATATAACTTGTATTATACTTTTATTATTACAAATTATTTTATGTATTTCTTATTTTGCGTGTATAAATAAAAATCAAGATATTTTTGTTATGATGTTACAAAAATTAAGTTTGAAAATTCATTTATTTGGAATATTAAATTACAAAATTTTACAGATAATTATTTTCAAAACCCTTATTTAATGATTGATATATTACATGATGATTTAATGCTTAATTCAATTCAATATATTAAAATTACTGATATTAATAAATTTTCAATTCAAGCAATTGAAATTCAATCAGAAGAAGATAATACAGTGAAATTTACAATTTGCGAATCGATATTTGAAGTAATAGGTTTATATTTAGTAAATAATATTATAAAAATTCATATGTATTTTAATTATTTAGTTAGTTATTTAGAAATTTATATAAAAAATGTTTATCTCATTTATGAATATTTTTATATAAAAATTTAAATTGATATTTTTATATATTTAAAAAAGTAAGTAATACCATTATAAAATTTTAAAAACATATTAAATTATATTTATTATTTTTTATATTAAATATAATTCAAAGTAAATTACTATATTATATTTTGTAAAATTAATTTTTTTATAAATAAAAAATCTAATTAATTTAAAAATTAGCTTTATTATTTTAAAATAATTAAATTATTTAATAATACTTTTATAATTATATTAATAATTATGTTAATTATAATTTTTAATGCGAGATGATAATATTCAATATATTGATTTATTAGATGAAGCTATATCTTTTAATATAATTAAATCTAAACATATTACAATTTATTATTATTTTTTAATATGTTTAGAAAAGAATATTAAATTATTCAATTAAACAAAACGAAGTATTATTAATGTGCATTTAAAAATTTCTGAAATGAAAAGAAATTATAACAATTAATGATAATAGCTATGGTATTAATATAATAAATCTTAAATTTTTTCTTAAAAAAACTTATTAAATATTATTTATCAAATTGTAAAATTCATCTTTTTACGCGCAATAATATGGAAATTTTTGGTTTAAATTTAATTCTATTTAAAAAAAGATCAATCATAGAAAAAGCATTTAAAGCTATTGCCGGAACTCATTTACAAATAGAAGCAGAAGTTGATAATAATAAAAAAACTTCAAAAGATAAATTACTTCATTGCAATAGTTGCTATTTAAATTATTATATGGATATTAATAATTCTATAAAAATTAGAAAACCTGTATGTAAAAATAAGAATTTTTTTTATTAAAAAGCAAAAAAATATTACCAAACATTGTACTTTACTTATGAGAATTGATATTAAAATATTATTTTTTTATTAATTTATTATAAAATAAAATATAAAAATATTATGTTTTATTTTACATTAGAATATAATAAACAAGCTTTAATATTTTAAAAATATTAATTTTTAATAGAAAAAAATAGATAAATATTATAATTTATTTTACTAAAATATTACTCAGTATATTTTATATTTTATAATGTATTTCTAAAGAAAATTAATATAATTATTTAAAAACAACATTTAATATTTAAATATTTATTTAAACAAATATTTAAATATTATTATTATAAATTTTTATAATAATACAAAGATATTATTATATGAATAATTATTTAAAGTATATATTTTATATTCTAATGTTATGCATTATATATATAAGTTTTGTAATTTATCATTTTTTGCATACGGATTATTTAAAATTTTTACAAACATATTTTATGAATAATATTAAAGATAATAAAATAGAATATGGTAATATTCTTTTTAATTTATATCCTAATCCAAACTTTAATATTATAAATATTAATTCTAATAGTATAAAAAGCTCTAATGCAAAAGTTAAAATTTCTATTTTATCTATTTTAATGTTAAAACCTGAATTTATTGATATAGAATTTTTCAGATTTAGAATTAACGATTTATGATAAAAATTTGCAAAATATATTTTAAAAATTTAATCGTATTTGACAATATTAAAGTAATTAATAATTTTGTATTAAATTTAAAAGATCAAAAAATAATATTAAAAGATTTTATTAAAATTGATAATAAAATTAGTTTATTTATAATGATGATGAATATTTTACTATAACTTTAGAAGAAGATAATATTAATATAAATATTAATAATTTTTATAAAATAATTTTATTAAAACAAATTAATAATAATTTTGAATTACAAATAGAACATATATTAAATAATAATATTAATTCTTTTTCTCAAAGTAATATAATTTCATCTAGCTTGCTTAAAAAAAAATATACAAAGTAATATTTTAAATATAAAATCTGATGTAAATTTCGATAATAAATTTATCACTTTGAATGATATAAAATTACAATCTGATTTTATTAATGGAAAAGGAGAGATTGATTTTAAAGATAATAAATATATTAAATTTAATCTTGAATATTGTGATTTAGAAAAAATATTAAGCAATTTAAATAACGATTATTTAAAATTTATTTTAATAGATGGAGCAAATATTGAAATTAATACAAAAAAATTAAAATATAATAATATTATTTTAAATGATGCTAAATTAACTGGAAAAGTTATTAATAATTCTATTGCTATTAATATTGATAGTTACTTATTTGAAGATAATTTTTTATTTAATATAAATGGTTTAATATATTATGATAGCAATAATTATTGGTGCGCTAATTTAATAGCAACTGCTAAAAATAATTTTAAAATCATAGAAAATATTAATGATAATCAAATAATAGCAAATATCAATAATAATCAAATAGAAAAAGAAAATTTAATATTTAACACATTTACAAATAAAAATATAAACTTAAATTTTTATAGTAATATTCACTATGATCAATTTGGACTTTCTTTAATAAATCTAAAATTAAATTTAGATAAAGCTATTTTAACTGGTTTTGTTGGCTATAGAATGATAGGAGATACTAGTATTTTAGAAACAAACATTATAGCATCTAATTTTAATTTTAATAAAGAAAAATATCCGCAATTAATAAATTTTTTTGAAAAATTAAATGATAAAAAATTTTTAAAAAATACAATTAAAGATATTAAAATTACAAGAGATGTATTTAATCATAAAATAGAATTAAAAAATACAAAATACAAAGACATTTCTATTGATCAAATAAAAATAAATGTTAATTCATATGATGATTATTTAACTATTGATGAATTTAGCTTTAAAAATAATGATGATGTTTTTGATGCAAATATATTACTTATACCAAACAATCAAACTCCAAAACTTTTTATAAATATAAATAAAGGTATTATAAATAGCAATAAAGCACTAATATTTGATATATTTAAAAATATAGCAATTTTTAATACTTCAATTCAAGCTAATTTATCTAAATTAACTATAGATAATATAGTACTTAATAATATTAATTTAGTCACTAAAACAGATAAAAATCAATTATTAATAAAAGAATTAAATTTTATGAATAATTTTACTAAATCTAATATTTTAGGTTATATATTATTAGATCCAATTAATATTAATTTAAAATATAATATTAATAACTTTGATGCTCCTAATTTTTTTAATCTTGATTCTATAATAAATGGCAACTTAAATTTAGAAGGTAAAATTACAAGTTATGGCAACACTATAGACGAAATAATATATAATGCAAAATCTTCTATTAAATTTTCATCAGATATAATTAATATTAAAAAATTTAACATTGATAATTTAATATCTAATATAAGATATTATCAAAAAAATAATACAAAAATAGATAAAATTAATCTAAAAAGCTCTCTTTATATTAATGATGGAAATTTAAATAATATATCTGGTTTTATAGATTTAAATAAAGGAATATTTAATGGATATAATATTATTGCTACTACTTCTCAATCGGGTAATAAAATATCTTTCTACTACGATTTATATAATAAAAATATAAATTGGGAAATTTTAAGTAATTTTTACTCAAATGAAGATCTAAATAAAATTTTTAATTTTAAAATTTCTAATCAAATTAGAAATAATAAAGGTTTAATTAGAATTGAATATTTAGATAATTTTCAAAATTTATTTAATTTAGAGTAATATATTTATATATTTAAAAATTTATTTAATTTAGAGTAATATATTTATATATTTAAAAATTAAAAGCATGAGGATTGCTCATTATTTAGCAAGTTGTGGAATTGCATCTAGACGAGTATCAGAGCTTATTGTGCTAGAAAATAGAGTTCAAGTTAATAATACAATTATTAATAATTTATCATATAAAATAAATGAAAAAGATATTGTTTTACTAGATAATAAAATTATTTCTTTAAACTGTCCGCGGCTTTGGCTATATTATAAACCAAGCGGCTTAATTGTTTCGCATAAGGATGAATTATATCGTAAAACAATATTTGATGAATTAAAAGCAAAACTCAAAATAAATCATATTATTTCAGTAGGCAGATTAGATTTGAATAGTGAAGGATTAATGTTAATTACAAATTCCGGATTAATTGCAAATCATTTTGAAAATCCTAAAAATCAATATAAAAGAGTATATCATGTAAGAAGCTATGGTTTTTTTAATATAAAAAAAATGCAAACAATACTATTGCAAGGAATAGAAATTGATAATATTCAATATGGCCCTATTGAAATAAAACAATTAAATAATCAAATACAAACAAATAATTGGTTTGAAGTAATATTATATGAAGGCAAAAATAGAGAAATTAGAAAAGTTTTTCAGTATTTTAATTTAGAAGTTAATAGATTAATTAGGGTACAATATGGTAAATATTATTTAAATAATATGCAAAAAGGAGATATAATAAAAATTAATAATTTTAATATTAAAGATTTATGATTGGAAAATTATCAGGTATAGTTGATGAAATTAATAGTAATTATATCATTTTAAATGTAAATGGAGTAGGTTATTTAGTTTATATGTTTTTTATTTCTAAATTACATATAGATCAAAATATTAGTATTTTAATTAAAACAATTGTAAAAGAAGATAGTTTAGATTTATATGGATTTTTAGCAAAAGAAGACTATTTATTTTTTAATACTTTAATTCAAATTAATGGAATTGGCCCAAAAAATGCAATGAATATTTTAGATAAATTAGGTGCGAATAGATTACAAGCTGCTATTTCATCGAATGATGCAAATGTTTTTAAACAAATATCAGGCGTAGGGCCAAAATTAGCAGCAAAAATTTTACTAGAACTTAAAGGTAAAGTGATATTAAAATCTTCTAAATCTGCAATTTTTTATGAAGCAATAGAAATTTTACAACAATTAGGATTTGATGAAAATTTAGCAGAAAAATTTGTTTCTAAAATTCTAGAAGATCACAAAATAAAACAAAATAATCAACCTGATTCAAATGATAGCAATGAAATAGCGTTAGAAGATATTGTTACTTTTGCAATTAAAATGAGGAATGAAACATAAATTAATAAATTTATTTCTATTTTTTAAAATATATTTTATATTAATTAAGTTATTTTGATATTTTAAAGCTAATACTATTTTTATTTATTTTTATTAAATATGCTTAATATATAAAATATCTTTACTAAAATTTAACTATAATAAATTAATTTAATCTTTCAGAATTACAAAGATCTCTTAAAAGATTGAGGTTTAAAAGATCTCTTAAAAGATTGAGATTTATAAGATTGAGACTGATTAGATTTAGATAATTCTTTGTGATACCAATTTGATCCTTTAATTTGATTTTGTTTATCTTGTATTTGAATTAGAGACTCTGCTGCTTTATTTAATTTAGATAAAGTATTATCTACAATAATATCATATATATTTTTTTTATTCTTCTTTAAATCTTTTAGATCAATATAATCATTAGTTTTATCAATCAATAAACCTATTTGTGTTAATAATATATTTATTTCTTGATTTTTTTTATCTAAATTATTTTTTATAACATTTTCTTGTAATTCGTTTTCTTGATTTTTTTTATCTAAATTATTTTTTATAATATTTTCTTGTAATTTATTCTTTTCATATAATTCATCTTTTAGTTTTTGTAATGCTTTTTCTTTAATTATTTCTTGACTTAAAAAATCTGTAAATTTTTCTGTTTGATAATTATCATTTAATATTTTATCATATAAAGTATCATCATTTAATTCTTGTAGTATAGCTAATTTTCTTTCTAATATTAATAATTCATCTTGAACTCTATCTTTAATTTCTTCTTTCTTATTTTTAGATTTGAAATAAGACAAAAATTCAGGTTTATTTAATTTTTTATTTACTTCTAAAATTTCTTTATTTAAATCTTCTTTTATTATTTCCCTAAACGCTTGTGTTATTAATCTTTGTTGATTTTCTTCGTTATTCAATTGTATATTAATATAAAATCCTTTATCAGGTATAATTGTATCATCGAAATTTAATTCTTTTTGATTTAATTCTTCTTCTTCTTTTAAAAGTTTTTTTGAACATTCTAAAACTCTATTATTAGGATTACTTTCAATTAATTTATCTAATTCGTTATTAATATTTGTTATAATACCATTTCTCGTATTTTTGTCTTTTTTTTCGTTTATTTTAATTTTTTCTCCTAAATAGAAACTAGAATCTAAAGAGCTATCTTTTAAATAATAATCATTTAGCTCTTTTGTATAAGAATCATTTAGCACATTTGTAGATGTAATATTAGGTTTTGTATAAGATTGATTATAGTTAGATTCTTTTGGCTTTGTATTTGACTTAAAAGTTTTAATTGCTGATAAATTTGTACTTATATTTGACGTAATAGGTTGAACAGTAAATCTTCTTTTAAATAAATTTGTACTTATATTTGACGTAACAGGTTGAAAAGTAAGTCTTCTTCTTTTAAATAAATTTTTATTTGTATTTAACGTAACAGGTTGAAAATTAAGTCTTCTTTTAGATGAATCCAAAAATTCAGATATAATACTAGTATTATCTATACTATTTTGCTTTGATTCTGAATTTTTTGAAAATATATCATAATTTGTTATTTGTTGCTCTATAGAGTTTCCTGAATTTTGAGACGGATCTACATTAACAATAGTATCGCTTTTAGTTGTTGATGTTTCTTTAGATTTATTATCATTAAGTTCTGTATTAAGTTCTGTATTATTAGGTACTGCTTTTTTATTAGCAAGTTCTATAAAAATTTTAGTGCTTTCTTGTGATAATTTTTCTAGATCATTTAATTTACTAATAACATTATTAATATTAATATTATCATTATCATTATTTTTAAATTTTATTTGATTATCTTTAAATTCTACCTTATTTCTTAGTTCTTCATATTTTTTTGTTGCTTCTGTCGCTATGTTCATAACTTTTATAGTTTCTTCATCAAATGGAATATTTTCCCTTTTTACATTATTCCAATCAACTTTTAACATTCCATTTTGTATTTCTATATCAATTTTATTAAGTTTTAATTTAATATCAATATCTGGTTTTGCAATAATTATTCCTTTATAATTGCCATATTTTGCAATAATTACTGCTATTTCTCCATTTTTATCTGTAACTTTACTAAATTGCATATCATCAGTTTTAGCACCTGAAAACTTATCATTAATTATTATAGATATTCCATCATCTTGTTCTTTAAGTGATTTGTAATTTAATTCTTGTATATCATCAAATCCTGTAAAATTTAATAAATTATATTGATTTTCTGCATCATTACTTCTTTGATTAGCAATCGATATTGGCCTATCTGAATTACTTCTTGAATTATTTATTGAATTATTTGTTAAATTATATAATTCATCTGTATTTCTATTAGGTGAAAATTCTGATCTTGGTCTTATTGTTGATTTTGTTTTTAATTCTAATCCATTTAAATTAGGCAAAGATGCTGATCTTGGTCTTATTACTGATTTTTCTTTTGATATTACTGTTTCTGATAATTTAGATTCTGTGTCTAATTGTTTAGATTCTGTCTCTGTTTTTACTTTTTCTTGACTTAAATTAGATGAAGATTCTGATCTTGATCTTATTGTTGTTGCTTTTTCTGATGATTCAAGTTCTTTTGCTAATTGTAGTTCTGATTCTACTTTTTCTGATTTTACTTTTTCTGATTTTACTTTTTCTGATGATTCAAATTCTTTTTCTGATCTGTTTTCTAAATCTAATTTTAAACTAAACTCATTAAATTCTTGCGACTCTTTTTTATCTGATTCTAAATTAGACTCATTAAATTTTTGTAGCTCTTCTTTTGATATTGCTTTTTCTAATAATTCAGATTTTTCTGATTGAATTTCTGATTCTGCTGTTTCTGATGTTGTTTTTAATTCTTGTTGATTTAAATTAGGCAAAGATTTCGATCTTGGCCTTATTATTGATTTTTCTTTTGATATTGCTGTTTCTGATAATGCTTTTTCTGATTTTGCTTTTGATAATTCAGATTTTTTGTCTAATTGTATTTCTGATCCTGCTGTTTCTGATAATGCTTTTTCTGATTGAATTTCTGATTGTAACGATTTTTCTTGAGATTGTTTTTTTGATAATAAGTTTTCTTCAGAAGGTTCTTTTAATTCTGATAAGTCTGATGATTTTCTTTGCAACAACTCTTCTGAGTTTAATAAGTCTGTTGAATTTCTTGGTGAAGATACTTTTGAATTTCTTGGTAATTCTGATAAGTTTGATTTTGATAAGTCTGATGATTTTCTTTGCAACAACTCTTCTGAGTTTAATAAGTCTGTTGAATTTCTTGGTGAAGATACTTTTGATTTTAATGAGTCTTGTTTTGAATTTGAGTATGATGAGCCTACGAAGTTTGATTGATCTAAAAATGCTAATTGGTTTTCTGATCTTTGGTCTTTTTTTTCCTCTTGTAATTCCTGAATTTTTGATTTATTTAATTCTATTGTTCTTTTTATTTTTTCTATTTCTTCTATATTAAATTTTATTTTTTCATTATATTTAACAAGTTCATTTAAATGATTTGTAAGATTTGTTATTCTTGCATCATTATTTATATTTTCTTTTTCTAATTCTGATATTAATTCTAATTTTAATTTTTCAAATTGTGTAGACTGGTCATTAATTTTATTTTCACGTAACAAATTATCTTCTAAGTTTTTCTCCAAAGATGAAATTTCTTTTGTTAAGGCTATTATTAATTGATCTTTTTCATTTATTTTTGATTTATTTTTTTCTAAATCTTCTTTTTTTTGTTTAATATTTTCTTGAAATTCTATATTTTTTTTCTCTTTAAAAGCTTCTAATTGTTGTTTTTGTAAATCTTGTATATTTAATTTAAGTTCTTCATTTTTTTTATTAATTTCTTGTAATTCTGCATCTATTATTTCATATTCTTTTCCTTCTTTAACATTATATATATTTTTTTTAGCTTCAATTTCCCCTTTTTCTAATTCTTCTATTTCTTTATCTATTTCTTTTACTAATTTTATCTGTTTTTGTAATAATTCAATTTGATTATTACATTCTTCTAACAATTCAATAGTTAGATTATTATCTATTATTGTATTTTTCTCTTTTACCAATTCTTCTATTTTTTGATCTATTGATTCTATTTCTTTTGTTAATAATTTTTGATTTTCTAATGATTGGATTTCCTTATTAAGATTTTCTAATACTTTATCTGAATCATTAGCACTTAATATTTTTAATATTTCTTTATTTAGATTAAAAATTTTATTTAAATTATCTAAAGTTTCATCTTTATTTTTATTATTTAATAGTGTAAGCCTATTTTCTTCATATCCATCAATTACAGTATTATAAAACTCATAAATATTAGAATTATTTTCAAAAGAATCATCAAGGTTATTTGTTTTGGAATAAGAATCAACATTCTGCAAATTATTGCTACTACTGTCAAGATTATTTAATTCATTTCTAAATGCATTAATAATCTTTTCAATATCATTTTGCAATTTCTCATTAGATTCGTCAATTTTCAATGTAGCATCTTGTTTTTCTTTTTGTTTTTCTATAATATCTTTTTCTATGTTTTGAATATTTGCTCTTAAGCTATCATTATCTTTTTCTAATTCTTCTCTTCTTTTTTCTAATTGTTTCTGTTTATGTATATTTACATCAATTTGATTATTATATTCATTAATTTGTTCATTATCATCTTTATAAGCTGAATCACTTTTAATATCTTGATAAAGTTCATCATAAGTTAAGTTTTGATATATATTGAATTGTATATCATTTAATTCTTTTTGTATTCTTTCATTTTCAATAGTTAGTTCTTCTTTTTCTTTTTCTTTTTCTTCTTTTTCCTTTTCTTTTTCTTTGTATTTATGATTTATTTCAACAATATCAACAATATCAGCTTCTTTGCTACTAATTTGATTATATTCAATTTTATTAAGTATTGTAGATAATTTTATTATTTTATCTTTAATATTTCTATATTTAATAGAATCAATATTAGTATGCAATCCTTCTATTTTATTTTGAATAGTATTATATTTAATACTACTATTTGTTAAATTAATACTTTTTAATGTTTTTGATAGTGCGATATTAGTTTCTTGAGATACTTGTATATTTTGTAATTCAGACCCATAATTCTCAATTTGTTTTTCTAAGTTTGCGATATCTAGCGTCGAAGTTGAATTTGTAAATTGTTTTTCTAAATCAAGCACTTTATTGATAATTATTGTTTTTTCATCTTCTAATTTTTCAATTTGTTTTTTATATTCTTCGATTCCTTTTTCGAGTGTTTTAATATCTTTATCTATAAAATTATCTGATTCTTCATCGATTAAATTTTCTTGTTGTTCTTCTTTCTTATTTGAATTTGTTTCTGAATTTAGATTTGAATTATTGTCGCTTTCATTTTCTCTATCATTTTGATTTTCTAATGATAAAATATCTTCATCATTTTCATATTGAAAATCTATATTAGTATAATTTGATGAATTAATATCATTTATATTATCGATATATATTTCATAATAGTTCAAACTAGTAAAATCTTGAATTTGTAATTTTATTGTCATATTATTAATTTAAATTTATTTTTTTATGTACAAAGCTAATATTAATTTAATATTTATTAACTAATACTAATTGTATAATTTTTCAATAGATAACTAATCTTAATATTTATTAATTAAATAAAAAAAATAAAAGTGTAGCAAAAAAAATAAAAATGTAACAAAAATGTTTTAATTAATAATTAAAAAAATATTTTTAATTTATGTAAAAATATTTAAATTATTATAAGAAATATAATATAATATATATAATGAAAATAATATAAAATTTATGTCTTCAATAAATAGCATTATAAAACTAAAACAAACTCCTATTTTTTCAGACGATACAAATGAAATAGAAATTTCTGAGAATATTTTTGGTATTAAAGAAATTAGATTTGATCTTATAAAGCGTTATTTAGATTGGCAACGTATAAATAGAATTGCAGGTACAAAAGCAGTAAAAGGTCTTTCTGAAGTTTCTGGAACAGGTGCAAAGCCTCATAAACAAAAAGGTACCGGTAGAGCGAGAGCAGGTACGAAAAGAGCTCCTCAACATAGAGGCGGCGCAGTTGCCCATGATGTAGCAACAGTACATAACCCTAAAATGACTAAAAAAGAAAAAAAATTAGCATTAAAGCATGTTTTATCTTATAAAGTTATTAGTGGTAGTTTAGTTTTAGTAGATAATTATAATAATGTTGAACCAAAAACAAAACAAATATTACAAAAATTAAAAGCTCATAATATTAATAATTGTTTATTAATTGATTCTGATATTTCTATTAATTTAAAAAAAGCTTGTGCAAATTTATATAAAATTGATTGCTTACCAGCAAAAGCAATTAATGTTTATTCTATTTTAAATCATGAAAATTTAATTTTATCAAAATCAGCTTGTGAAAATATTACTGAATATTTGAATATATAATAAATATATACTAAAAATATATAGTAAATTAGATTAAAATTTTTACTATAGTAGTAGTATTATATTTACTAAATAAGAAAAATTATTTTAATTTTAATTAATATATTAATTTAAATAATAATTTGCTAAAGAAAATTAATTCATCATATTGTAAAGGTTCATTTTTTATTTTATTTTCTTTTATAATACAATTGTTATCAAATTGATTTTCTGATTCTTTTTCTTTTATAATATAATTGTTATCAAATTGATTTTCTGATTCATTTTGACTTAATTCTATTTTATATATTTTAGCATTTGATTCAATAAATTCTTTTGTATTTTTTGATATTAAAAGATTAACTGAATCAAGATATTTTATTTTTTTACTAGTATTTTGTTTATGATTGGTTATTTTCTTATTTTCTAATTCATATAATTTTTTTTCTAATTGATTTAATTGTTTAAAATATTTTGAAAAAAGTCCTATATTATTTATTTCTGTTTTTGAATTAGTAACTTCAATATTTTGTTTATGTTCTAGTTTAATATTTATTATTTTATAAGAAGATTTACCATTTTTATTAATATACTTAATATAAGGAAATTGATCAAAATAATAATTATTTTCTATTTGATTAGAAAATTTTTTTTTGTAATTTTGTATATTTTTAATAATTTTTATATTATTTAATTTTTTTAATATTTTTAGAATTATCTTTAATGCTATTTTCAAGAATACTATATGTAGTTTTTGAATTTAATCTATTAGATAGTTTATTATTTTGACAAAAATCAATATTATTATATTGATCTTTATTTTGTAAAAAATTGAAAATTGAATTTTCATTACTCATATTTTCTATATAATTTTTAATATATTTTATATTAAACTACTATTCTTTATAATATATTTTATCCAATTTTTATATTAATTTTAATTACATATATATTATTAATAATTTTAATTATAACATTAAAAATATCTTTTTAAGTTTATTTTTATGCATTTTATTACATTAATTAAAATTAAAAAATATTTAAATCTAAATTAAAATATACTTATTTAATAAAATATTTTACTTATTTTTTCTTTGCAATAACTTTTGCTGTTCCTGGTTTTGGTCTTTTCGTACCATAACGTGATCTTGATTTTTTTCTATCTACAACGCCAAGGTCACTTAATCTACCTGGAACGGTCTTAAAGTTACACCCTGGTAAGTCTTTTGCTCCGCCACCTTGAATTGTAATAACATCATGCTCTTTTAAATTGTTTTTTGCTCTTTCACCCTTAATAGAAACTGAAACTGTCATAGTTTGTAATTTAGATTTATTAAAATTAGGAGCTCCTTTTGCCGGTCCTTGAAGTCTTACAATTGCAATTTTTCTTAACGCTGAATTTGGTTTTTTTGGTTTAACTGTAGTAACTTTAATACAAGTTCCTTTTCTTTGTGGTTGACCACAAAGTGCAGGAGTTGCATCTTTTTTAATTTTTGGACGTCTTGGTTTGCGTATTAATTGATTAATAGTTGTCATTTAATAATTTTATAATTATAATTATTTTTATAAATTATATCATGATATTTTAAATTAATCAAATGATTATATTCAAAAGTTTGAATAAATATAAAATTTTATGTTATATTTTATAAATAAAAAAAATATTATTTATAATTATGCAAAATAATTTATCAACTCAAACACCCAAAGCTAATGAACATTTTTCTGTTGAAGTATTAAAAGAATTTGAACAACAATTATTAAGTTTAAAAAAACAAATTGAACAAGAATCGATTGAAGTTGCCGATACTTTAAAAAATGAAGAATCAAATGATCCAGATTATTACAATAGAGCTATCAGTGAAGTTTCAACTAGTATTACATTACGTGCAACTCATTTAAATACTAAAATACTTAATGATATTGAAATTGCTTTAAAAAAAATATATAGTGGTGAATATGGATATTGTGAAATTACTGGGGAAGTAATTGGAATAAATCGCTTAAAAGCAGTTCCTTATACTAAATTTTCTATTAGCGCACAAGAACAAATAGAGAAAAAAAATAAATATGAAGAATAATTTTCATAATCTTAATAAAATATTTTCAATTTTTAATTTAAATATTTTTTATATATGTAATTTTTTTTTGAAATACAAATTAAATATTTATAATATATTTAAATAATATTTTTTATTTTATGAATATAAATAAATTAATGAAAGAAATGCGCAGTTTGATGCAAAAAAATGATCAACTTACAAATAAACTTGCATCAGAATTTTTTGTTGGAAATGCAAAAAATAATCATTTTAGTATTGAGGTTAAAATAAATGGTATGTTTGATCCTATTTCTATTTTATTGGATAAGAATTTATTAAACAATAAATATAAAATAGAATTAGAGAATTTGATAGTTAATGCTTTTAATAATGCACATGAAATTGTTGATCAAAATACTAAAACAACAGAAAACCAATTTAATCCTGAAGATAAAATTATAAATTCATTAAATAAATTACTAAATGGCAGTTTGGATAATTATCAAGAAAAAACAAATAAAATAGAAAATGAAATTAATACTAAATTTTATGCAAATACTAATACCGATTTAATTAATTTGACAATGTCTGGAAATGGTAAAATGATTAGTATTAATATCAAAGATGCAATTTTAGATGAAGAAGAAGTTGACTTATTGCAGGATCTTATTATAAATTCTATTAAAGATATTCAAGCAAAAATTAAAAAAGAATCAGAACTTGATATGCAAAATGCTTTTAGTAAAATGATACCTAAAAACTTTTCAAAATAATTTTTATTTTATTAAATTAAATTAATTATTGTCTTTATATTACACTTTTTAATATTTTTAAATATTGAACTTAAGTTAAATGAAATTTATTTATCATTATTAAATATTATAACATATTTAACTTTTTAATATTATAATATATTTTATGATATATTTTATATTGTTATAATAATTTTTTAATAATAATAATTATTGTTGATTTTTAAAATTATTATTTTAAGATAAAATCTATTACAGTTAGTATAAAAGCAAATATGCAAAATGATTTTAATAGTAAAGTTTTAGTTACAATTCTTGGATGCGGTTGTTCTTCTGGTGTTCCAATTATAGGATGTAATTGTAATGTATGCAAAAGTGATGATATTAAAAATAAACGTTTTCGTTCTGCTATTTTTGTACAATATCAAGGTATAAATATTTTAATAGATTCTGGACCAGATATAAAACATCAATTGTTAAAAGCAAATGTTAAAAAAATTGATTACTTAATTATAACTCATCAACATTATGACCATGTTTCAGGTTTAAATGAATTACGTTCTATGAAACGTGCAAAAGATATTATTTTAATAGCTAGAAAACAAGTAATTGAACATTTAATGTTTTATTATTCTTATGTTTTTTCATTTGATAAATATAAACAAACAATTATAACAAAAAATATTGAAGATTATGATGAATTTGATATAGGAAATTTAAAATTAGATACTTTCTTAACTTATCATGCACAAAAACAAAATATTAATAATATTGGAATTAAAATAAATAATTTTATATATGCTAACGATATAAGCTCTATACCTGAAAATTCATTAAAATATTTTTATAATCTCGATATTTTAATGCTAGATTGCAAAAATTATAAAGATACAAATATACATATAGGTTTAGAAACTGTATTAAAATGGAATATCGAATTTAAACCAAAAAAAATAATTTTAACTAACATGAGTCATCAATTTGATTATAATAAATTAGTAAAAGAATTACCAAATAATATTATTCCAGCATTTGATAATATGCAATTTAAAATTTAAAAATTTTTGTAAGTCTAAAATATAGTTTAAATAAGTTATGCTTTGCTTTACTGATGTATTAAATTAAATTAATTATTAATTTCTTAATTTATTATGCAATAATAAATTAAGTCATAGCGAGTTTTGTATTTATATACAATAAGAGCGAGTTTTGTATTTATATACAATAAGCATGATATACTTAGAAAAATAGTAAGATATTCTGAGTATTAGCATTTGCAATTAAATTTATCCTTTTTTTATTAGCGCTCGCTTTTGATGTATTTGCTTTTTAACTTTTATGCTTCTTGGGCTCGCGCCTGGCGGCGGGATTAAACATTAGCACTAGCGCTTTAAGGAGGTGTGAATCATTAGCGCTAGCGCTTGACTACAAATCAAAAATTAGTGCTCATTGTTAAATTGATATTAATATGCTTGTCTTTTAACAAGGCTAGAATTGATACTTATGCTCGTCTCAAGTTGAAACTCGCAATTAAATCATGAAACTAGCTCATGATGGAGTATATTTATATGTATATCGTATTTCTATTTAATGTTAAACTACTATAATCTTTTTCATTAAAAGAAAATTATTACATCATAAACTAAATTGATTATTAATTTCTTAATTTATTATGCAATAATAAATTAAGTCATAAAATTATGATTAAATAATTAGTTCTAATAAAAATTGATAAATATAATACATTTAAAGATTTTCTTTAAATATATTTAAAACTATAATTTAATTGGATATATCGTTTACTTTTTTAAATATAAATAAATTTAATCTAAAGTACTATATAATTTATTTTAATTAAATTAATTGATACTGAAAATTAATTTAATTTTTAATATTATTAAGTAATTTATATGCCAAAACAGTATTTGACATTAAGTATGCAATAGTTAATGGACCAACTCCTCTAGGAACAGGTGTAATTGCCCTAACGTGATTAATTACTGATGAAAAATTTACATCGCCGCATAATATTTTCTCAACTTGAAAATTAGAAATTGAATTAGAATTCATATTATTGACATTATCTTTATGATTGCTACTATTAATATCTTGAATTATTTCAATATAATTAATTCCTACATCAATTACTATTGTATTACTATTAAAATAACTAACATCAAAAAATTTAGCAGATCCAATAGCAGTAATAACAACTTCTGCTCTTTTGCAAATTTCTTTTAAATTTTTTGTTTTAGAGTGAGCAAGTGTTACAGTAGCATTATAATTTGTTAGCAAATATGCAAGTGGCTTTCCAACTATATTAGATCTTCCAACTATTACTATTTCTATACCGCTTAAATCTTTATATATTTCCTTTAAAATGGCTAAACAACCCATCGCAGTACATGGAACAAAAGTATTTTCCATGTCGTTATAACTAAGTTTTCCTACGTTTTCAGGGCAAAATCCATCTACATCTTTTTTGGGATCAATTAATTTAGCTATTTCTATTGGTTTTGATTTAGAAAGAGGAAGTTGCACTATAATTCCGTGGCAAGTATTATCATAATTATAAAGTTCAATTTGAGTTGGTAGATTTTCTTCTTCAACGTAAACAAGTTTAGCATTAATGCCAAGCTTTGTTGCAATTTTTTGTTTATTGCCAATATATAACATGGTAGCCGGGTTATTACTTGTATATAAAATTACTAATGTTATTTTATTTTTTGCATTTAATTTTGTAATTTCATCTTCTAAATTTGCAATAATTTTATTTGCAATTTTCACGCAATCAATAATTTGCATATTTTTTTGTTTATATAATTAGTTAAATTATATAAAATTTTCTTGCAATATATTTGAAAATATGCATTAATTTACTTATTCATTGAAATACCTTATATATTAAAATTTTTATATATATTAAAGTTATTATCAAATCTTAAAGTAATATATCTTATTTAAGATTGATTATTTTATTGATTGCTTAAAATATTTTATTACTTTATTTTTTTAATTATAAATACTTAAAAATAAATTATTTATTTATTTATTACTTAAAATATCTTTAATTATTTTTTATTGATTTTTATTGATTTATTAATTTTCAATTATAGATAATTAAAGCTAAATTAATATTTAATTATTTTCTAATATACCATTTAATTCGTTAAATTCCATTTCTGATTCTTTATCCTGTAAAAATTTATTATCTATATGCACGAAATATTCTAACCATTCCAATTGCTCATCGAAAGATCCATATTTATTAAAATGTTTATCTTGCATTTTTTTAAAAAGCAGATCTTGAGTGCAATTTAAATCATTTTGTAAATTATCTTGACTAATATCTTCTATTACTAATATTTTTTCTTCTATTAATCTTTCATATAATTTATATACATTTTTAATAACTTCTTGTTGAATTTTATTATATTTATTAAATGAAATTGTTTTATCTATAAAATAAAAAACCCATCCCATATTTGAGAGTGAATAGTTGCTTTTTTTTAACATTTCATCATGTCTTGCTTGACTTTGTTCTAACTCTAATCTTGCTACTTCTAAATTCTCTAATCTTTCTGATTCTAATTCTTCTACTCTTAATTTTTCTAATTCTAATTCTTCTACTCTTAATCTTGCTACTTCTAAATTCTGTAACCTTTCTACTTCTAGTTGTTGTTCTATTTGATTTATTGTTACTTGAAATTGATTATGATTTAATTCAGAAACTGCTCTACTCGCTTCATTATATTTTTTTAAAGTATCATGTTTATTCATTTTCCCGTATAATTGAATTGCTTTCGCACTATGTTTATAATATTCAAATAATGCTTTATCTTCTAATAAATCTTTTTCAAATTGATTTATAAATTTTAAATTATTATCAAATTTTATATCCTTAATTGGAATATTAGAAATAATCAATTTATTTATAAAATAATAAATAGTTTTAAGAATTTCATTTTTATATGAAGAATTGGAAATATATTCAATTAATTTATCTGAATCCTTTTCTGCTAAGCGCGATAATAAGAAAATTGCTTTTTGTTTATTTAGTTCAAAATTGCATATAAGATTTTTCAAACTAAGTATAATAATATTGTTAATGTTCTTTTTTTCGATAATTTTATTTTCTTCTTCTGTATCTAATTCTGTTTTGGAAATATATTCAATTAATTTATCTGAATCCTTTTCTGCTAAGCGCGATAATAAGAAAATTGCTTTTTGTTTATTTAGTTCAAAATTGCATATAAGATTTTTCAAACTAAGTATAATAATATTGTTAATGTTCTTTTTTTCGATAATTTTATTTTCTTCTTCTGTATCTAATTCTGTTTTTGTTTCTGTATCTAAAAAAGTACCTAATTTTTTTAAAGCTTCAATATGTGAAATTAAATTCGAAATATTTATTTTAGGATCAATAATTTGTGAATTATTTAGTATTGTTTTAATAATAATAGTATCTTCTTCATTGTTATTTGTGCTATTTGTATCTAAATATTTTTTATTTAATTGATCAAAATATACATCTGCATTATTTAGTAAATTTAAAGTATTTTGATATAATTCTGAAAATAATAATTCTTGTATCTTTTTTATTTTTATAAGTAATGAGCTTATATCATATATTCCTGTTTTTATATCATCTGTTTGAATAGATAGTGGTTTAAGCATAATCTTATAATATATCTTAAATAAATCTTGCAGTAATATTTGATACTTTTTTAAATCTATAAAAAATTTATCTGTATCTTCTAATATTTTTTTTACTTTTTGTAGTATTTTAGTATTAGCTATTTTTCTTGATATTGTTTGTAATTTTGATCTGAAATAAAAAATTTCTTCAATAATTTTAAGATTAAATTCTATGTTGATATAAATAAAACTTGCAATAAATTGATTATTTAGATCTTGTATATTTATCTGTTTTAGCGTGTCATCTTTATCTTCTTTTATATATTGATCAATAATTTTAGTCGTATATTTATTCATATACTCACTGAAAATATTTAACTGATGATATGGTATTTGATATGGAACAAAATTAAGTAAATTTTTTATCGAAATAATATTGTTATTTTTCATTTTTCTAAAAAAATCTTCTACTTTATTTTCACAAGAAGTTTCTTTTATAAAATGATCCATTGATGCTTCATCTGTAATTGGAGGAAAATTATTCGTCAACATTTCTGATAACGATTCAAATGAAGAATCTATTGACGCATTTACTGACTCTCCTTCTGATGTGAATGACATTACTGAAGACAATGCTGGAGATACTGATATTGTCCTCATTGCTCTGAATTCTTCTAAATCTCTTTGCATCTCTGCTCTTTCTGCTAATAAAACCTCTCTTGCTCTTTGTAATTCTACTGTTTGTCCTAGCAAATCTAGCCTTGTTCTTTCTAGTTCTATTGTTTGTTCTAGTAAGTCCTCTCTTGCTCTTTCTAATTCTGCTCTTTCTTCATTTTCTCTTATGTTATTATTTCTCATAAATTATAAATTTTTAATTAATATTTATATCATATCATTTATATATATGTAAAACAATATACAGTCCCAAAAAAAGATTATAATAATCTTTTAATTATTCCTAAATTTAATTTTATTATCTATTAATAATAATAGTAATTATTTTTTTATATAGATAATTATAAGCTTATTTTATTTATTAGCTTCATCTAACACTAACAAATTACAATATATGCACATAAAACTAGAAAATATACATATCTATAAAAAATTAATAGCACAAAAACTTATACAATATGGTATATTCTATTTTATATAAATTAACTAATTTCAAGTGACAAATAAAAAAAATATTATAGTGTTAATTGGTGCATTGCTTGGTAATATGATGGAATATTTTGATTTTACGGTATATTCTATGTTTGCAGTTGCTATTGGTATTGCATTTTTTCCAGAATATTCAAGTGATGCTCAATTATTATTATCTTTTTCTATATTTGCAGTAGGTTTTTTTACAAGGCCTATTGGTGGCATAATATTTGGTTATGTCGGCACAAAATTTAGTAAAAAAATATCTCTAATTATTTCTTCTGCTATGATGGCATTTGCAACATTTGGTATAGGATTAATGCCTGATTATAATGATATTGGAATTGCTAGTGCTTATTGGTTGGTAACATTTCGTATGCTGCAGGGAATTTGCGTTGGAGGAGAGGGCGCTTCAGTTGCAATATATATACTTGAGCATATTAAAAATTGTTCTAAAGGTTTAATTACAGGAGTTTCGCATGCTTCTAATATTGCTGGAACTGTTTTAGCTGCAATCGCAGGTATAATTATTTTTGATGCGCAAGAAAATGCAATAAGTAAAACAACTGAATTGTTTGATTTAATCATAATTAAAATTACTTTTGAAAATTTATGGAGATGTGCTTTTATTTTTGGTGGCACATTATCTTTAATTAGTATGATATTGCGAATTAGATCATATCAAAATAGTAATACAATAAATTCAATAACATTTAATTCTGTAGCTAATACTAATAATTTAGTTAATCTTTCTAAAAATATTCCTATTAATTCTCAATTTAATAATTTATCTATAGCTAACGTATCAGCAGATAATATAGCAAATACTTCATTAGATGCATTAAATAATTCTGCAAAAATAGCTAATATAACAAATAATTCTTTAAATAATAATATTAATAATAATGCCAATAATACTAAACCCTCAGCTAATTTTTTTAATATAATATATGATGGTTTTTCTAATTATTATAAGCAAATTTTAGTTGTTATTTTTTTATCTGGCTTAGCTAGTAGTATTATTTATATTGCAAAAAGTTATATGAATATTATATTTGCAGAAAAATATAATAGTTTTGAAATTGGTTCTCAATATACTTTAATTATATCTTTAATGATTATGGCTTGTATGCCAATTTTTGGATGGATTAATAATTCAATAAATGCTATACGATTATCTAAATATACTATTGGAATTATTATTGCTATAATACCAATTATGTCTATGATTAATAATTCAAATATTATAGTTGAATATATTGGGTTAATTTTATATGCTTGCATGACTGGCTTAATTGCAACAGCAAGTTATTTATTTTGCATAAGACTATTTCCTCAGAAGAAAAGATTTTTTATAGTAAGTTTTGCCTATAATACTGGCGTTGCAATTTTTGGTGGTACTACTCCTATGATTAGCGCTTGGTTAATATATTTAACTAAATATAACTTTGCACCTGGTTTGTATATTATTTTTATCTGTATATTACTTTTAATTGCTTTATTTTATTTTAAAGGACTTAATTTATTTGAAATTGAAGAATAATAGCGAATATGCTCAAATATATTTAGTTAATTTTAATACTAATAATCATATTTAATGAATTCTAAAATAGATTGATCTTCTGTATTTATAAATTCTTCTTTTGTTCCTTGCCATTTTATTCCTTGATTTTGCAAATAAATTATATTGTCACCTATCATTTTAGCGCTTGAAATACTATGCGTGATTGTAACAGTTGTTAAATTATATTCTTGAATTAATTTTACTATTAACTTATTAATTGCATGTGAAGTTACAGGGTCTAACCCTGTTGTTGGCTCATCTAAAAAAACATATCTTGGCTTTGCCGCTATTGCCCTTGCTAATGCGACTCTTTTTTGCATACCTCCTGATAATTCTGAAGGCAGCATGTACATAATATTAGAACTTAATTCTACGCTATCTAATAATTCTTTAGTAATTTTAATTTTTTCATCAATACTAATATTTGAATTTGCATTTGCAAAAAAAGTAATATTATCCAAAATATTCATAGAATCGAATAAAGCTCCATATTGAAATAAAAACCCGAAATTACTCATTAATTTAAGTCTTTGTTTCAAATTTTTATTCGAAATTATATTATCATCTATTTTTACAAATCCACTATCTATTTCTATAATACCAATAATACTTTTTATTAAAATCGATTTTCCAGTGCCAGATTGCCCTAGAATAACAAGAGCTTTTTTTTCTGGAATTTCTAAATTAATATCTTGTAATATAATTTTACTACCAAATGATTTACAAAGATTCTTAACAATAATCATATTAATGCAATATTATTGTATTATTATAATACATTTACAATATATAAATATAATTTGCTTAAGATTAAAAATATTTTTCTAAATATAGATAATTTTGCGATGCAAATTTTATCTCATAATTATCAACAATTAATTTTATTATTTTTAATTGCTCAAGTATTTGGAATTAGTTTTGCTATTTTTGCATATAAAGACCTATATATTATTACATTTTTAATCGCATTTTATTTAATTTTTTTTTGCATAAATTATAAAAGAAATAGTTTAACAGAGAATATTAAAATTTATTTTTTAAATATTATTTTTATTGGTTTTTTATGCGGTGTATTTGCTACTACGTTTAAAATATATAAAAATCAAACAGCACCTTTAAATGGAGAATATTTAATTAAAGGTCGAGTGCTTGAAATTAAGCCAAGACAAGGGGAAATGGTATTAACAGTAGAAGTAGATTTTATTAATACTTTTTCATCAAAGCCTATAAATAAAATTTTAGTTAGTACAGATGCAAAAATAACAAATAATTTTATGATAGGTACAAATATTATTTTTTCTGCTAAGTTAAAAAATTTTGAATATAATTGGTTTTTGAATCAAAACAGAAATAATTTGCAATATCTTATTAATGGAATAAGTGGTAGTGGTAAAATGTTAAATTTATATTTAATTGAAGAAAAAACTTTAGGTTTTTTAGGTTTTATATATAAAATTAGAAAAAAAATATACGATACATTAGTTAATAATATAGGTAGCAATGGACATTTTGTTGCGGCATTAATATTAGGAGAAACAGGAAAAATAGATTCAAATGTTATAAATGCTGCTAGAAGCACTGGTGTTTCGCATATTTTATGCGTATCTGGATTACATTTATCAATTGTTTGCTTTTTATTTTTTAAAGTT
>JAXMDS010000003.1:0-85679 GCA_046348705.1 Rickettsiales bacterium
ATTAATTAAATTGTTTGTATTTGATATTAATTCATCAAATATATCGTCTAATGTAATCTGATTATCTGATGTAAACTTTTTTAATAGTTTAAATCCATTTTTCTTATCCTTAAGTAAATTTGAAGCAACATTTAATATACTTGCTTTAGTATTATCAGCTTTTTTCATATTTTATTATTTATTATAAATCTCTCTTTAATATTATATTAAATATTTTAGCTTTTTGTATTACAAAGTCTTGAAAAGAGTGAATTTCTGCATCATTTAATGTTTTTTCGCTATGTTGTAACCAAATTTTAAATGCTAAATATTTACCTTCTTTATCTTTAAATAAGTCAAATATTTGTATATCTTTTACAATTTTAATTTTTTTGTCTTTATCAATCATTTCAAAATTTCTAACTTCATTTTCAAATTGTATTTTGCTTTGAATAGAAAAATTATTTTCTACTTTAAATGAAAAATTTCTTATAATAATTGGATGATCTTTGATATTTTCATATTTTATTTGTGATGTTTTTAACTTTGCATAATCAAGTTCAAAATAGCAAAATTCATCTTTGAGATCAAATATTTCTAATAAGTCAGATTTAATACGACCCACAAAGCCTAATTCTTTTTTACCAAATAAAATTTTAGCAACGCTCATAGGATTAAAGTATAAAGGAGCTTTATCGTCTAAAATTTGCTCAAAATGAATACCTGGGACTATTGCAATAAGATCAGCTAATACATCATGTATTGTAATATTTTGATTATATAAATTTGAATTTAATTGCTTAATTCCTGATAATTTAGTTTCTTCGAGTATTTCAAGATTTTGTATGTTTTGATTGGATTTACTATTTTTTTGTATTTGCAATTTGTTATCTAATGGAACGCTAAATACAGGACCAACTTCAAAAAAAGCTAAATTATTAGATAAATTTTTACTAATATTTTCCTGTATTGTACTTAATAAACTAAAAATTGCACTAGGTCTTAAGAAGTTCATATTATTAGAAATAGGATTTTGAATTTCTAATTTATCATTGTAATTTATATATTTATTGTATTTTTCTTTTGAAATAAATGACCAACCAATAATTTGATCAAATCCTAATGTGCTTAAGGCTAAATAGTAATCATATTCATTTTGTGAAACAATACTATTTTGTATATTTGGTTTAATTGGGATAATATTACTGTATCCATAAATTCTAGCAATTTCACCAATAATATCTTGTTGTGTTGCAAGATCAAACCTATAATTGGGTAATTTTATTGTAAATATAGCATTATCAAAGACTGTAATATTTTCATTAGTTACTTTAAGATTGTTGTTATTTAATATTTGTTCTTTAGTGGTATTATTTTCTAGATTTTGATTACTTATTTGATTACTTAATGTTTGTTCTTTAGCAATATTACTTTCTAAATGTCTAATATTTAATATTTGACATTTTAAATTATTAAGTATTTCTTCTACTTTGTCTGCATCTAGTTTAGTTCCAATATAATTATTGATTTGTGATAGTTTAATTTCAATACTGCTAGACTCTATAATTTGATTATTTTTATAACAAATAATCGATTCAACCTTACCGCCGCATAAATTTAATATCATATTAATTGCATTTTCTAAAATTGCATCCACATTACAAGAAGAAACTCCTCTTTCAAACTTTTGTCTCGCATTTGAAAATAAATTTAGTCTTTGGCCTGTTTTTGTAATTTGAGTTGAATTAAATATTCCAAGCTCAAAAATAATTTCAGAATCGTTAATATGCATCATACTATTTTGTCCACCCATAATACCTGCTAAGCCTACTACTTGATTTGCATTATCCATAATTACAATATCGCCTGATTTTAACTCATATTCATTATCATCTAATCCTTTAAATTTTTGTTGATTTTCATCATTTATCTGATCAACTCTTAAGTTTCCATTTATGCTATTGGCAGAATATACATGAGTCGGGTTACCTAACATATTTGCTATATAATTTGTTATATCTACTAAAGGAGAAATAACTTTTAAACCAAGATTTTTTAAATGTTTGCTAAATGTTGAATATGCTTTAGTGTTATCAACATTATTAATTTTTACAAAATAACAAATATCATAGTATTGATTGTTATGTTTTTGAATTAATGTTTTGGCAATATTATCTTTTGAATTTAATTCGAATAAATTTGTATCTTTAATTAAAAAATTATTTTTTATAGGCAATAATTTTCCATAACCTGCAACTTCTAGCTCTCTTGCTATGCCATACACGCTCATAAGATCACCTCTATTTGGAGTAATAGAAAGCTCTATGATTGTATCTAGCTCTAAATAAGATGCAATTTCAGTCCCGTTTAGAGGTATTGTATGCACATTATAATCATTATTTTCATTATTATTTTCATGATTAAATATCTTATTTTCATTTTGATTTATATTGTTTTTATCTTTACTTGTCTTTTGAGATGCATACTGAGATACATTGAATATAAATTCAGAATTTTCTTCTAATCCAAGTTCAGATAAAGAGCAAAGCATCCCATTGCTATACTCTCCTCTAATTTTGCTTT
This sequence comes from Rickettsiales bacterium, assembly GCA_046348705.1. Lineage (GTDB taxonomy): Bacteria > Pseudomonadota > Alphaproteobacteria > Rickettsiales > Rickettsiaceae > JAXMDS01. The sequence goes on from JAXMDS010000003.1 coordinate 2,563, forward strand.
TTTTGATATAAAATTCATCTCTTGGTATAAATGCTCCAATTTTTGCAAGTATTACTTGCATTCCCGCTTTAACGCTGCTGCATCCACATATAATTTGCAATATTTCTGCGCCATCATTTACTTGGCAAATTGATAAATTTGCAGCATTTAGGTGTTGCTTTACTTCAATAATTTCAGCAATAACAATATTTTTAAATAACTCTTTATAATTTAATACTTTTTCAACTTCTAAACCTAAATCGTTAAATTTAGCAATGATTTGCTCATCTGTTTTACTTGTATCTAGGTATTGCTTTAATAAACTTATGGAAAATTGCATTTTTATAATTAAATTGATATTATTTAATTATAATCTAACATTATGTTAATATAATGCATTTTAAGTCTTTTTTAGATGAATTTATTGCAAGGGGTTATATGCATCAATGCACTAACTTAAAATTGCTTGAAACATTAATAGAAAACAATAAAAAAATAGTAGCATATATTGGTTTTGATGCAACTGCTAAATCATTACATATTGGAAACTTAATGCAAATAATGGTATTAAGATTATTACAAAAATATGGCCATAAACCAATAGTATTAATAGGAGCAGGTACAACTAAAATAGGCGATCCTACTGGTAAAGATAAAATGCGAAAAATGCTTTCAGATGAGCAAATAGAAGAAAATATGAAAGGTATTAAAAAGGCCCTTTCTAAATTTATTAATTTTGCTTCTGATAATAATTTTATTGAAAATAATTCTGATGCTGTTATTTTAAATAATGACATTTGGTTATCGCAACTTAAATATATAGAATTTTTAAGAGACTTTGGATCGCAAATTTCAGTAAATGAACTATTAAAAAGAGACGCAATAAAAAATAGATTAGAACAAAATCAAAGTCTTTCATTATTGGAAATGAATTATATGGTATGCCAAGGATTTGATTTTTATTATTTGAATAAAAATTATAATTGCATTTTGCAAATAGGCGGAAGTGACCAGTGGAGCAACATAATAACAGGGGTAGACTTAATTAAAGATAAAGCAATTGGGTTGACAACTTCTTTATTAATTGCTGCAAATGGAGAAAAAATGGGAAAAACAGTCAATGGAGCAGTCTGGCTAGATGAAGATATGCTAAATCCTTTTGAATATTTTCAATATTGGCGCAATATTCACGATGCAGATATACTAAAAATTGCAAATCTTTATGCCGAGCTAGATACCATAAAAACTGAAGAATTAAAAGAATTAATTGCCACAAATATCAACAAAGCAAAAGAGGCACTTGCATTTGAATTGACTAAATTATGCCATGGAATAGATAAAGCAACTGAAGCTTTAGAAACAGCAAAAAATATATTTAATAATAACGCATTAAATTCTTCTAATAATTTAGCTTCTCTTATGCGTTTTTATATATCAAATGACAAAATAAACAATCAAATTATGCTAACTGATATTTTGGTTGAATTTGAAATTTGTAAATCGAAAGGAGCCGCAAAGGACTTAATAATTTCAAATGCAATTTTAATAAATGATGAAAAAGTTTCAGATATTAAAAGAATATTAAGTATAATAGATTTTATTAAAGATGATGATTTAACTTATTTTAAACTATCAGTTGGTAAAAAAAAGCATTACTTAATTTGTATTAAATAGAATTTTTAAAGATTCATTTTAGATAAATATTTTAAGTAAATTTTTATTTTTATATTTTAAAGATTTATTTTAAGTAAAAATTTTAAAGCTTCATTTTAGATAAAAATTTGAAATAAATTAATATTTTCATATTAAAAATTTTTTTATTAATTAAAATATTTATAATGGTTAATATCATAACTATCAATTAATTTAAATTTAAATGTCGATATTTTTTACTATTTTTCTATTTTTCATAACTAGTTTTTTTAATTATTTTTTTGCAGTGAATATATATACTCATATACTTATGAATCATATATTATTACAAAAAATATTCATTTTATAAAAATTTTAACTTTAACTATAGTATATATGATTTTTTTTAATCTAAATAAAATATTAATAATTATATCAACTATTATATATCTAATAATATATCTAATTTATATAAAAGCTAAAAATAATTTTTATGGTTTATCCTTTATATATAATGAAAACATAAGAAAATTTAGTGGATTAATTTTATTACTAATAATATTTTCTATTATCTTCTTAATAGAAAAATATCAAATTATATATGTATATTATTCTATTTTAGTTAATATTATTATAAACATAATTTTATTTTATATATATAAAATATATTTTGATATTAATAGTTTACGTAAATAATAATCATACTTAAATAATTTATAAACTATAATATAAAAAATAAAAATTACTTTAAAAGTAAAAAAATATTTCTATAATTAAAAAAATTCTTAATAAATATAATCAATATAAAAAATATTTTCTTAAATATAAAGAATAAATTCATTTATTACAAATAATTTTATTTATTTTTATCTTACGCATCTTTATTGTATTTTTTTTCATTATCAAATTTATTATTAATATTTTTATCATTAAATTTTGATATAAAATTTCTATCATTAGATTTAGTAAAATTTTTTGATTTATCAAAATTTCTATGATTATTAAAAGAAGATTTATAATTATTATTTTTTAAATTACCACCTATAATTCCTCCTATTGCAGGATCTTGCTGCTTTATATTAGTTAAATTTTCAATATTTTTTATTATTTTAGTACCAAATTGATCAAAAGTAAAATCTACAGATTTTGTATTATCTTTAATTATATTATTATTATATTCTTTATTTTGGTTATTAAAATATTTTTTATCTTGATTTTTAATATCTTTACTTGAATTGCCATTATATATTTTATCTTCATTATTTAAATAATTGCCATTAGATATTTTATCTTCATTATTTAAATGATTATCTAAACCTATCTTTTCAGATGCGTTAATATAAACAAATTCAATATGAGGAATTTTACCATGGGCCCTAATTACATTATAAGAAATTGATTCTATAATAAACTTAATATCTTTTTCTATAATCTCACGAGACTTAATATGACGTAAATTATTTATTCTTAAAAGAATTTTTTCTATTTTATTTTCAATTTCTTCAATTAAAATTTTGCTATCTTCTGCATCTAAATAACCAGGGCAAGCTAATTTAAAATTAGAAACTCTATCTCTATATAAATAAATACTTACTATTACTATACCATTTTGCATTTGTTCCCTAGTTTTCATAAGAGCAGAATCTTCTGCTATATATTGATTTCCATTAACGCAAATTGATTCAGTTCTAACACGATCAATAACTTTACTCTCATGAATTCCTATATTAACAACACTACCATCTCTTATTCTTAAAGACTTAACATTAGATAATTGCTTAGTTTTATTCCATTCTTCTATTAAATCGCAATGTTTATGAGTATTAATTAAACTACCATGTACAGGAATAATATAAGAATTAAAGTTAGATTTATCATTTTTTGTCATAAGTTGATACATCTTTAGCATTTCAGGTTGCGAGCAATGACCAGATGCATGAACAAAATGATCATTTTCAGTAATAATTTTTGCTTCAAACTGATAAATTAAATTATATAATTTCTCTAATTTATCCTCATTGCCAGGTATTCTTTTAGAAGAAAAAATTACAGTATCATTTTTTCTTAATTTAATTTTAAAGCCTGTACCAATTACCATTTCTTCTCTTGCAATTTTACTCATAGCTGCTAAATATTCACCCTGACAACCAGTTGCAATAACTAACAATTTATTTTCATTAATACATTTTTGAATTTCTGAAGTATTGTCAGGGCTAATAATATTTGAAGCAATAATTGCATCTGTAGAATTTTGGGCCGCTGTATGTTCTCTTAGTATAATTTCGTTATGTATACCTGCTCTTTGAGCTGCTTTTATTATATTTTCCATGCTTTTCCCTAGAATTAATACTTTTTTACCAGCGCTAATAGCGGCCTTTTGAATTGAAATTACTCTACCATAATTAGAGCCAAAAGTAGTTACAAATACCGTACCTGTAGCTCTTGCAATTATTTTTTTTAAATTAATAGCCAAGTCCCCCTCATATGAAGTTGCATTAGGATTAAATACATTTGTTGAATCGCAAATTATTGCATTAACACCATTTTCACCTATTTTCTTTAATAAAAATTCATTTGCTGGTTCGCCTATTATTGGTTTTGCATCAAATTTCCAATCTCCAGTATGAAAAATATTAATAGGAGCATCTTTTGCGCTAATTAAATATGCATTCATACCAGGAGTAGAATGAGTAAGCTCAACAGGTTTAACAATAAAATTATCTACAGAAATAAAATTTTTAGGGCCATTATCTTGGCTGGTATTATTACTATCTAAACCTTCAATAAATTCTACCTGAATTTTATGTTCTAATTGTGCTTTTTCTAACTTAATTTTTAAAAAATGATATGTTAATTTAGTAGTATATACAATGCAATTTGATCCAGTTGTTCTAAAAAAATATATAAGTCCACCTATATGATCTTCATGTAAATGAGTAATAAACATTGCAGAAATTTTAATATTATTTCTAATAATAAATTCAGTACTAGGTACTAAAATATCAATTCCTGGTTTATTTGTAAAACCGCTGCCACAATCAACAATAATCCATGTACCTTTATAGTGATACATATTCATATTTAATCCTATTTGATTTACTCCGCCTAATGCAAAAAAACTAATACCGTTTTTTAATTTTTCTTCTAAAAAATTATCTATTTCTATTTTTCCGTCATTTAAATTTAAATAAACTATATTAGCAGCAGAATTTTTTCTTTTTATTGATGTATTTAAATTATTTTTTTCTAATATATTATCTGTATTATTATTTTTAAATTTATCTGTTGAAATTGATTTTATATTTAAATTATCATCTAAATGAATATCATTATTTGTATCGGTAGAATTATTAGATAAGCTGTTATTTACTTCTAAAGATTCAGTATTTGTATTATTATCATGTATATCAATAGAAAATAAATTCGCATTTACATTGCAAATATTTATATTTTGATTTGTTAACATTTTTATATTATTGAATTAATTTTGACAGAAAGAATGGGATTCGAACCCATGATATTTATTCAATATACACGCTTTCCAAGCGTGCGCCTTAAGCCACTCGGCCATCTTTCCATATTTTTTTATTTATATTTCTTAATTAAATTATTTTAAAAATAATTAAAAAACATTATATATATAAATTATTATATCTAATATTTTTTAAATATCCAAATATTTTAAATATAAAATTAATTTTCATTATATTGAATATATATTTTTTTTTTATCTCGTAAATCTAAAGACTTAATTAGATTATTTTCATTTTTAATTAAAAAATTTTCTAATAATTCCAAAGTCTGATTTGTAATTTCTTCTGGCATTTTAACAATTAATCCATTTTCAAAAATTAAATCCCATCTTCTATTTTCAATATAGATTAAACCTATTATTTTATCTTGTATTTGCAAATAAATTATATGATTAACTTTTTTAAAATCTTCTAATTTTTCTATAAATTTTTTAATATAAATATTTGCATTTATACCAAATAAGTGCACTAAGTTTTTTACTCGTAAATTATTGATATTTAAAAATTTATCAATTTCTGTTCCATTTTTATCTATTAAATAAATTGAATTATCATTTTCTTTATGCAAAAATGCAAAAGGTTCTTTTTCTTCTATATAAATTTGTATAGTATTAGGAAAAATTCTTTTTACAATTACAAAATCAAATAAATTAGAATTTATTAAATTTTGATATACTTTATTTAAATTGATATCAAAAATAGAAATATTTTCAATATCTACAATATTTTGTATTGCAATTTCAAAAATTTTTTTCTGAGAAAGTATTTTTCTATTTTGTATTGCAAAATTTTCTAATTTAAATCCATTTTTTACTAGAAAATTATTTAAAAAATTATCTTTTAATATTAAAAAACCAATAAAAATTAATATAACAATAAATATAATATTTAAAAATATATTTTTTTTCATATTTGTTATTTTAATGCTAAAAAAATAATAATAATTTATTTAAAAAAATTATTTATAAATAAATATGTGAATTTATTTATACTATATATAAATATTATAATCTTTATCTTATAAAATTTTATATATAGATCAATAAAAATGCTAATATATTAATTTAATAAAATTTAAATTATGGAAAATATTAAATTAATTTACATAGCGTACGCAAGTATGAATAAAGATGGCCAAACTGCAAAAGTTGCAAATTTAATTCATAATACAATTAATAATTCAGCATTTAGCAAAAATAACAAAATTAAAGCAAAATTAATTGATTTAACTGAAAACTATAATATTGATGAATTTGATAATGCCAATATGATAGTATTTGGTAGCCCTACTTATATGGGTAGCGCTTCAAGTCATATGAAAAAATTTCAAGAAGCTAGTTCAGGCAAATGGTCTGAGCAAAAATGGAAAGATAAGTTAGCAGCAGGGTTTACAAATGGCAGTTCGCAAGCGGGCGATCAGCTTAATACTATATTTCAATTGTTTATTTTTGCTTGTCAACATAGTATGCAATGGATTAGTACTGGTGTCAAAACTAGATCTATTATAAATGAAAAAGGAGAAAAAATTTGCATTAATAAAGCAGGATCATATTCTGGCCTTACTACTCAAGTATGCAAGCAAACCAAAGATATACATCAAGATGATGAAGCAACAGTAATAGAATTTGCATTAAGACTTGCAGAAATAGTAAGCAAATGAACTTAAAATTATATTAAGAATTTTATTTTAATATAAAAATTAGTTTAATCATTAAACATGTAATAATTTAATTATATATATAGATAAAAATTTAAATAAATTTATTTATTTAATTAAAAAAATAAGCAATATAAATATATGCCAAAACTTTAATTTAATAATATAAATATATACTAATACTTAATAGTAATTTAATAATTAATAGTAATTTAATTAAATAAATGATAATTTTAATAAATAAAATATTTACTACATAAATTATGAAAATTTATATTTTTAATTTTTTACTGTTTAGATATCATTGAATAATTAATATATTATATATAATTAAAGAAGAAAATTATATAAAAAATATTATGGAAATGTTTATAGGATTTATAATTGTAATTATATTAATTACATTAATGGGAATAACTACAGTTGATCAGCAAACAACTGCAATTGTAGAGCGATTTGGTAAATTTGATAGAATTTTAGAATCTGGTTTAAATTTTCATATTCCAATTATAGAAAAAGTTGTAGCTAGACCAAGTTTACGAATTAAGCAACTTAATGTAGCAGTTGAAACAAAAACACTTGATAATGTATTTATTGATATTGTTGCTTTAGTGCAATTTCGTGTATTACCAAATAAAATTTATGAGGCTTTTTATGTATTAGATAATGCAGAAAAGCAAATTCAAGCATTTGTATTTGATGTCATTAGAGCAAAAGTTCCAATGATCAATTTGGATGATGTTTTTTCAAAAAAAGATGAAATTGCAATTTCTGTAAAAGAAGAATTAGGAGAAATAATGACTAATTTTGGTTATGATATTATTAAAGCTTTAGTTACTGATATCAATCCCGATAAGCGAGTTAAAACTGCAATGAATGAAATTAATGAAGCTCAACGTCTTAGAGTAGCCGCAAATGAGAGAGGAGAAGCGGAAAAAATATTGAAAGTTAAACAAGCAGAAGCAGAAGCTGAAAGTAAAATATTGCAAGGTAAAGGTATAGCTGGTCAACGTAAAGCAATTATGGATGGACTAAAAGAATCACTAGACTCTTTACAAAAAGAAGTTGTTGGCAACAATAGAAAAGATGCTATGATGCTTATTATGATGTCTCAATATTTTGATATGATAAAAGATTTAGGTACACATAGTAATCAAAATACAATTTTGATTCCTCATTCTCCATCGGGCTTAGAAGGATTATTTGATCAAATGCGTAATGCAATTATTACAGGATCTAAATCATCCGAAAGTATTAATAAAGAAAATTATCATATGCAAGATAAACAAGAAAATAATTCTATTAATAAAGAAAATAAATATAAAATTAAAAACGATAAAACAGTATAGTTTATTATTAGTAATTAATAAGATAAATTTTTTATTTTAATTAAATTTCTTTAATAAAAAAGAATTTAATAAACAAAAATTCATAATTTATATGAATGAAACTTTAAAACATTAATTTTTTTTATTTTTTAGATTTAAGTATTTGAGTTCTAAAATTTTAATTTGATTTTGTCTTTTTTATTTGCGCTCGCTTTTGAAATGTTTACTTAATTCTTATTTTTTAGGGCTCGCGCCTGATGGAAAAAAATATTAATTATTGTTTTTTTGCAAAAATTCTATTAAAAAATAGCTCCATTCAATAATTAAGATAAAAAATTTTCATTATTATCTTTTATAGTATTTAAATTAATAGTATCAATTTCTTTTTCTTTAAAAATTAATGTTAATATACTATAAATAATAATAAAAGCAGCAATAATATAATTAATTGAAAATGAAAGTTTTAATAATTGTATATGAAACTGATGCATAACAATAAATGTTAAACTTTGAGAAATTGCAATTAATGTAGTTTTATGCTCAAACTTAGAAACAATTTTTGTAATTTTTTCAATAATATGAACATAATAAAAAGATAATACTAATTGATATCCAAAAAAGAATAAAAATACTTTATAAGGCTCTATTCCTATTGTAAATGTATAATATATAAACCAATATATACAAGCAAAAAATATACTAAGTTGAATAAATTTTTTTCTTAAGTTAAATAAATATTTACCAATTAAAGGTGCAATAATAATAGAAAATATTACAGAGTAAGTATTAACTGTATATATACTAGATAAAGAAATATTAAAAGTTTTATTTAATATTGACATACATGAAATTCCATGAATCATAATTAAAGCAGGTAAAGAAAATAAAGGAATAATTTTAAAACAAACTATGAAATATTTACTTTGCAATAAATCAGAAATTCTTTTTTTATGGTCAATTTTATTTTCTTGATTGAAATCAATAGTTACTATATAGCGTAAAATAAAACCAAATAAACATGCAATACTACCAAATAAAAATGGTATTCTCCATGCAAACTCAAGAATTTCTGAATTTGTATAATAATTACTCATTAAAGCCATAGCAAAACTAGCCATAACATATCCAATACTTAAGCTACTAAATAAAGCGCCATATAAAGTATTATTTTTTTTTGCTTGAATATATGTAAGAGAGCTTGGAATTTCAACAGAATATACTGCGCCTTGTAAGAATCTTATTAAAACTAATATACTTGCGGAAAAAAATATGCTTTCTTGATCGGTTGGTAAAAGGCCAATTGCTAAAGAAGAAAGCCCCATGATTATAATGCTATAAGATAAACCAAATTTTATCCCTATCTTATCACATAAATATCCAAGAAAAATACTGCCTAAAATTTTTGCAAATGATGCAGCCATTGCGCCATAGAAAAAGTATATTAAACCTTGATTTAAAATTTCTGAAGGAAAAAATATTTGCACTAAATATGTTGACATCAACATATAAATCATATAATCATAATATTCTATACTTAAGCCTAAAAAAATAGCTATTGTTCTAAAAATTTGCATTTAAATAAAAATATATTTGTATATATTGTACAAAAATAAATATTTTAATATGCAAAAAAAATCACTAAATTAAAAAAAATTTAATTAATTCCTTTTTATTAAAAGGAAAATTTCATACCAGCTGCAAAAACTACAGTTTTATTTTTATATCCACCTTTATATTGAATTTGATTTGCTGTTGGATCTATCATATTTCCATCTGTGCCCGTTTGATTATATGAAGCAAATTCAAATAATTTTTCTTTTGCTTGAGTATTTACATCTTTACCATCTTTTTCTGTATTAATCCCAAAATCTTTTGCTAAATCACTAATTGATTTATCTTCAATTTTAAGTACACTAGCATAATTTTTTCTATCATATTGACAAATATCAACATTTACATAAAATTTGAATCCTGTAATTTGATATTGACCCATAATAGACCAGCATCCAAACTCATTACCAAATAAATTTTTTGACATACCATATTTTGCACCAATAGAAAAATCGTTAATATTTATAGATCCGCCAATAAAGCCATATAAAGCTTTTGAATCGAATTTATACTCTTTAATTGCTTTTACTCTTGCTTCTTCTGCTTTTTGATCTTTTTGTGCTAATTCTGAATTAATATTTGTTACATCTGCATAAGTTTTATAATTATCAGCAGTTAAAGCTTTAGAGCTAAAACTATCATATAAATAACTACCGCCAGCTATAATTTCAAAATTTTCAAATTTTAAAGATGCACCAATAGAAGTTGCTTTATAATTTTTAATATTTAAATCTTTACTATTTGATCCAATAGAAACCATTCCATCTTTTGTTTTTCTGTAAAATACTGTTTCTGAAGCAAACTCATGTGCAACAGAAATAGCAAAAGTTGCTGAGTTCATTGTATGACTTAATTTTCCACCAAATGAGAAAGCATTTTGATTTTCAATAAATAAATTTTCAATATAAGGATGATTTCTAAATTCTAATTCGCTATGAGAAACACTTCCTACTGCACCATCTGTTGGAATAAAAGATGCCGCTATTTTAAAATTAGTATTTGCACCTAAATCTGCATTATAACCAAAAGTTATACTTCTTGCTCTATCATGTCCTGGTTGCTTTCTAACGCTTAAATAACTTAAACCATCTCTAATTGTACAGCTTGACTCTTGTATATCTTTACTATAAAACATTGCCATACAAGGTGAACCAATAGGTCCCCCTGTAAAATTAGAAATTGTTAATTTTGCAGCAGCAGCATGAATGTTTCCTATATTGACTTCAAATCCATTAGTTTTTAAATAAGCAGAACTATTTATTGACCTTGAAGCAAATGAAGTTGGCATAATTCCAAGTGTTACACCATATTGTATTATTTCATTATCAAAATCAGCAGTAATACCAAGATCAGCTAAGCTAAATGGCAATATATCTTTTTCTGTTCTATTTGCTTCTGATGTAAAAGAATTTTGAACAGTAGGACTAACTTTTACAATACCAATATCAAATGATCCAGTAACACTTACTTTACAATCTGTTCCATCTGGAAATTTATAATTTGTTAAAGTAATAGCGGCATATACATTAGTAGATAATAAAACAGACAACAATGTAGTTAAAGTGAAAAATTTTTTTAACATATTTAAAGTAATTTTTTAATTTCAAAAAAATTATAACAAATAAATTACATTTTTGATAAAGAAAAAAAATTTATTTTACAAAAAACAACATTTTTACTTAATTTTTATTTAAAATTTTTATGTTTTTTATATAGAAATAATTTTTTTACATATAATTAATAATTTTTAAAAAAAAATTATTTTACATGAAAATAAAATTTTATTTTAAACTTTTTAAAATTTTTTATATATAAAAAATTTCTTTTTAAAAATATTATTTACCTATATTTGTTGTTATTTTATTAATTTTAACTAATTTTAATTTGTAATTGTAATTATTTTGATTACATTTAAAATTAATTAATAAAAGTATAAGTAATTTTATTTAATCTTTAATTTGCGAATGATATAATTAAAGCGTATATATAAATATACATTTTAATTTAATAAAAGTTAATATGATTGATAAATTTATAAAAATATCGCAAATATTTGCTCTTAGCTTAAGTATACTATCTTTTAATAGTATCTCTGCTGAAGAGTTGTCTTTAAGCGATGATCAAAAAGAAGAATTAGCTTCTGATGTAAGAGACTTAGGTAAACAATTAGAGCAAATGATAGAAAATGGATTTCAAGAACGTCATTTTAAAACTTTACAATATGTAAATTCTAATGCTTTTTTAACAAATCCTATTTGGCCAGGAGGTACTTGGCCAGGATCAAGTGAACCCCTTTCAAACTTTCTATCTGGAATGGGATATAATGCATTTCAACAAAATGCTGTAATTGCATTTAATCCAAATCCAACTATACCTAATGCAATTGATAATTTACCTATAGGTAATACTATTGTTCTTACTCCTTCTGGCATATATTTTGAAGCTACTGCTACATTTAAAAATATAATATTTAGAGGATTTAAAATTTTTTTACTTCATGAACATGCTCATTTAAGAATTAATAATACACCTAATATTAATATACATACTAGAATATCTGTAAGAGATATGAAATGTTATGTAGATTTTGATCAATTATATAATATTGCTTCATTTAGTGGAGAATCGGTAACCAATTCTAAAACAGTTGATTTAACAAAATTTACTGAATTTGGACTCGATAGAGCAGATTTTCTTAAAAAATGTAAAAGAGTAAAAATGACAGTACCTGCATTTTTTGGTCCTCCAAAAAAATTAGACTTACCAATTGAACAACAAAATAATTTAATTCCAATTACTTTTACAGGGGTATAATTTTTTTAATAAATAAATATATTAATACTAATTTAACATTATTTAATTAGTATTAAAATGTTATATATTAATAATATAAAAATATTAGTAAATAATTAACTAATTAAAAACTAACTAAAAAATAATAAATATAAACTAACTAAAAAATAATAAATATTATGATTAATAAAATTTTAAAAATATCGCAATTAATAGCTTTAACTACTATTTTTAGTGTAACTAATGTTTTTGCTAACAGTACTATGCTAGATGATACTTCATTACAACAAGCAAAAGGTCTGGTTAATGATGCCGGCATAAGATTAAAAAGTATGGCACTTAATGCTGACCATGAAGGAGGAATGTTTAATACTATGTTCATAACTGTAAGAGGTTCAGCTTCTGAAGACTCTGCTATACAGTATCAAGTTTTTACTGCAAAAAGCACTTCACCAGATTTTGATATATTTGGATTAGTTAATCCTAAAGGATCAAAAAATACAGGCGCTATGTTTAATGAAACAGGTATATATATAAAATTTTCAGATAAAGCTGATAGTAATGTACCTTTATTATTAAGAGGTAAAATAATTGCAATTATTGCCAAACATGGTAATTTTAACAACGGATTAGCAGCATCTAAAAAATTATTAGCAAATGATTTTAAATGTTATACTGATATTAATGGTTTAGATAGAGTTGCAACTTTTAGTGGTGAAAATATTACCGAAACTTCAACTGTTAATTTATTAATGTTTTCAAAATTAACAGAAGATGAAATGAGATTTTTATCTAATTGTGAGAAAAAATCTTTTAGTAAATTTAATATTGTAGAAACAGATCAACCAATGATTATAACTGATAAGCCAAGTAACCTTAATATTAGAATTAGCGCACCAAATAGTAATAGTAATGGAAGTAATAGTGGTTCTAACACAAATTCAGGTAGCACAGATAATTCTAGTGGAAAAGATGATAATGGAAAAGATAACAATGGAAAAGATAACAATGGAAAAGATAATAACGGGAAAGATGATAATGGAAAAGATAACAACGGGAAAGGTAAAGATAAATAAAATATAAAAAATTTATTTTTAATTAATTACTAAATATTAGTAATTAATTAAATATTGGTAATTAATTAAGTAAAAAATTTATTTAAATAAAAATTATATATTACTAAATATTACTATTAATATATATTATCTAGTTAATTAAAATAATAATTAACTTTAATAAATAAAAAAATCAAAATTAATAAACAAAAAGCAAAAATTGATTTTAACATTTGAAATATGTTGCAAAATTTTTATTTTAAAAAATATTAAAAAAAAATTACAAAAAAAACAATATTATTAATAAATATGTTATAATGACATAATAATATTTAATACTATTTATGCATTTTAATAAATTATTAACATCATTTTTAATAATGACAGTTTTAAATGGTTGTGCTGCTGTATTAGTGGAACATGAAAGATCTGATAATTATTTGTGCAAACCAAAAATAACAAAAGTAAACAAAATTACTTCTTCTAATTCTTTAACTCCTATTAGTATTACTGGTACAATTGAAACAACAAATTGTACTAAAAGTAGTCAATATTTTTACTTAGCTCAAGATTATTGTAAACAATATAATTTAGAAGCAATTTATTTACATAATAAAGATATAGTTTATGGTAAAAGTTTTGCAAACTTTCAGTGTGTAAAAATTATAAAAAAACCTAGCTATAACAATAATACTTATATTAAAGTTGATTATTTAAAAGAAGAAAAAGAAGCTAAATTAAGAGAATTTGAAAGATTAGAAAAAGAAAGAGAAGCAAATAATAGAAGAGAACTTGAAAAATTACAAGAAGATAGAAGAATATTTGAAAAATTACAAAAAGAAAATGCAGAAAATCAAAGATTAGAATTTGAAAGAAAAAGAGCAGCAGAAAGAAAAGAATTTGAAAGATTAGAAAGACAAAAAATAGAAAATGATAAAAAAGCATTAGAGCAATTAAAAGGCGAAATAAGAGAACAACAAAGAAAAGAGCTTGAAAAAAAAAGAGAAGCAGAAAGAAAAGAATTTGAAAGATTATTAAATGAACAAAAAGAAAGAGATAGAATGCAATTTGAAAAATTAGAAAGAGAAAGAATAGCTCAGAGAAAAAAAGAACTTGAAAGATTAGAAAGAGAAAAACAAGAAATAGAAAAAAGAGCACAAATTCAAAAACAAGAAGCTGAAATAAAAGAAAGAGAAAGAATACAAGAAGCTCAAAGACAAGAAAGACAAAGACAAATTGAGCAACAAAGATTAGAACAACAAAAACAAATTGAACAACAACAAGAAGCTCAAAGAAGAGAAGCTGAAATATTAGAAAGAGAAAGAGCTAAAGAAGCTCAAAGACAAGAAAGACAAAGACAAATTGAGCAACAACAAGAAGAAGAAAGAAAACAAGCTCAAAGACAAGAAGCAGAAAGAAGAGAACAAATAAGAGCTCAAAGAGAAGCAGCAGCAAGAGAAGCTGAACAACAAAGATTAGAACAACAAGAAGCTCAAAGAAGAGAAGCTGAAATATTAGAAAGAGAAAGAGCTAAAGAAGCTCAAAGACAAGAAAGACAAAGACAAATTGAACAACAACAAGAAGCTCAAAGACAAGAAGCAGAAAGAAGAGAACAAATAAGAGCTCAAAGAGAAGCAGTAGCAAGAGAAGCTGAAATATTAGAAAGAGAAAGGACCAAAGAAGCTCAAAGAAGAGAAGCTCAAATGCTAGAAAAAGAAAGAGCCAAAGAAGCTCAAAGAAGAGAGGCTGAAATGTTAGAAAGAGAAAGAGCTAAAGAAGCTCAAAGGCAAGAAAGACAAAGACAAATTGAGCAACAACAAGAAGAGGAAAGAAAACAAGCTCAAAGACAAGAAGCAGAAAGAAGAGAGGCTGAAATGTTAGAAAGAGAAAGAGCTAAAGAAGCTCAAAGACAAGAAAGACAAAGACAAATTGAGCAACAACAAGAAGAGGAAAGAAAACAAGCTCAAAGACAAGAAGCAGAAAGAAGAGAACAAATAAGAGCTCAAAGAGAGGCAGCAGCAAGAGAAAACCAAATAGCTCCTCAACAAATGCCTCCAATGACTCCAGCTTTAACAGAAGAAGAATAAAATAATTGTTAATAATATCAAAATTAATTTAATATATTTAATATATATTTTTTATTTAATTTCATTTTTTTTTAAAAAAATTAAAAAATCTAATTTATAATTAGATATTAATAATACTTTTTATATTTAAAAAATGAGCTTAAATTATTTTAAAAATAATATAAATAATCAAACTAGCATACCAAAAGATAATTTAAATAATCCAAATTTTGCGAAAATAGATAAATTAATTTTGGAATATTGGAAAAATAATCAAATATTTGAAAAGTCAATTGCAAATAGAAAAAATAGCAATAGTAAGCAATTTACTTTTTATGACGGGCCTCCTTTTGCAAATGGTTTGCCACATTATGGGCATTTATTAACCGGATATTTAAAAGATTTATATTGCAGATATCAAACCATGAAAGGTTTAACAGTAGAGCGTCGTTTTGGGTGGGATTGTCATGGCTTGCCTGCAGAGATGCAATCTGAAAAAGAATTAGGAATTTCAGGTAAACTTGCAATTGAAGAGTACGGAGTAGAAAAATTTAATAATCATTGTGCAACAAGTGTAATGAGATATGTAAACGAATGGGAAGAGTATGTTTTACGTCAAGGAAGATGGGTAGATTTCAAAAATTCATATAAAACAATGGATATTAGCTTTATGGAATCGGTCCTATGGGGATTTAAGCAATTATATGAAAAAGGTTATGTTTATGAATCTGTAAAAATTTTACCTTATTCTTATGCATGTCAAACGCCTCTTTCAAACTTTGAAACAAGACTTGATAATTCATATAGAGAAGTGACCGATAAAACAGTTACAGTTGCATTTGAATTTGAAAATGCAGATGTTAAACATTTATTTACTAAAATTTTTGAAGATGCAAAAAGTCTTAATGAATATTCAAGCTTAGAATCTGTAAATATTTTAGCTTGGACAACTACACCTTGGACTTTACCTTCAAATTTAGCTTTAGCAGTTAATAATAACTTAAGTTATGTTTTAATTGTTAAAAATAATAAAGGTTATATTTTAGGTGAAAATGCCGCATCAAAATATAAAGACTCAATAGGAGAAGAAATCGTTGCAACTTTTACAGGTGAAAAATTAGTAGGTATTAATTTTAAACCTCTAATGGAATATTTTAAACATATAAAACTTGAATATAAAAATTGTTTTACAATATTACATGGAGACTTTGTTTCGAATGAAGGTGGAACTGCTTGCGTGCATCTTGCTCCTGGTTTTGGTGAAGAAGACTTTGAATTATGTAAAAAATTTGATATTCCAATTAAATGTCCAATTGATAATGGAGGAAATTTTACTAAAGAAGTTTATGATTTAGAAGGGATAAATGTTTTTAAAACTATAGATACAATAATAGAAAAACTTAAATTAAATCAAAATTGCATAAAAATAGAAAGCTATAAGCACAATTATCCTCATTGCTGGAGAACTGATACCCCTCTTATTTATAGAGCTATTTCATCTTTTTATGTAAAAGTTACTAGTTTTAAAGATCGCATGGTTGAATTAAATCAGAATATCAATTGGATTCCTTCTCATATTAAAGATAATTTATTTGGAAAATGGTTAGCTGGCGCAAAAGATTGGGCAATTTCACGTAATAGATTCTGGGGTACGCCTATTCCTATTTGGAAATCAAATAGTTCAGAATATCCAAGAATTGATGTGTATGGCAGTATAGAAGAATTAGAACGTGACTTCAATGTAAAAATTACCAATTTACATAAAGAACATTTAGATAAGTTAACCAGACCAAATCCTAATGATCCTACTGGAGAATCTAAAATGATTAGATGTTCTGATGTTTTTGATTGCTGGTTTGAAAGTGGATCTATGCCATTTGCTCAAAAACATTATCCTTTTGCAAATAAAAGCGATTTTATTGATAATTTTCCAGCTGACTTTATTGTAGAATACTCTGCTCAAACTAGAGGATGGTTTTATACTCTTATGGTACTTTCTGTAGCAATTTTTGATAAACATCCATTTGAAAATTGTATTGCTCATGGAGTTGTGTTAGATCAAAGCGGTCAAAAATTATCAAAAAGATTAAATAATTATCAAGATCCAATTGCAATTTTTGAACAATACGGTTCAGATGCAGTCAGATTAACAATGGTAGGATCTAGCGTCTCAAAAGGACAAGAATTGAAAATTGACGCAAAAGGAGAAATGATTTCCGAATCAATTAAAAATATTATTAAACCACTATATAATGCAGTTCATTTCTTAACTCTATATCAAACTGCTGACAATATGGAGCTTAATATTAGCTTTAAAGCAAAAAATATTCTTAATCAATATATATTAATAAAATTAAAAAATTTAATTAAATCAGTTGATGAAGCATTGCAAAAATTTGACTCAAGTAGTGCGGTTGAATATATTGCAAAGTTTATGGATATATTAACGAATTGGTATATTAGAAGAAGTAGAAATGTATTTTGGCAATCTGAAAAAGATGAATCAAAACAAGAAGTATATAATACTTTATATACTGTAATTATATATCTTTGCCATATAGGAGCGCCGCTTATGCCTTTTGTAACAGAGCATATATTTTTACAATTAACAAATAAACAAAGTATTCATTTAGAAAATTATCCCGTTATTACTGAAAATATTCTAAACTCTCAATTAGAAGAAGATAATTTAATATCGTTAATGGATAAAACAATAGAAATTTGCTCTTTAACACTTTCATTGCGTAATAAATTAAATATTAAAGTTAAGCAACCATTGCAAAAAATTAAAATAGGTTTTATTAATGAAAGCTATAATTTAGAAAAAATTGAAAATATTATAAAAGATGAAATTAATGTTAAAGAAATAGAAATAATTAATAATTTATCTGAATTTGCAACTAAAACTTTAACTTTACATTTCCCAATTTTAGGTAAACGCATTTCTGGAGATGTAAAAAAATTAATTAGCTATCAAAAAAATAATGCATTATGGAAAATTAATAATGAAGATAATACTTTAACTATAGAAGATATTACTTTGCTTCAAAACGAATATACAATTACGTATAAATCAAATTATGAAAATGTAATTAGTAATTCTGAATTTTTAATAGCATTAGATATAAATATCACTGAAGATTTAAAACAAGAAGGCATAGCAAGAGAAATAGTAAGAGCTTTACAAAACATTAGAAAAGAGCTTAATTTAAATGTTAATTCATATATTAATGTTGGAATTTTAGAAATTGACCCTATAATAGAAAATGCTTGGAATAATTATTATGAATATATTGCAAATCAATGCTTAATACAAAAGTTTGAAAAATTAACATTAAACAACTATAAGTTACAAAATCAACAAACTTTTAATTTAGAAATTTTAAATTATAAATTTAATATTGTAATTATTTAACAATAATTAGTATTTTATTTGCATATATATAATTTTTATGATATTATTTAAATAATTTAAAATTAATATATATGCAGAATTATTTATTTAAAATTAAAACAACTATATATAATATTATTGAGACAGTAATATCAGAAATAAAAAGTTGTTCACATAGATCAACAAATGATAGAAGTATAATTAGAGAATTAACAAACATAGAACATCTATTGCTTAAAAGATATAGTATGTTAACTAAAATTAATCAAGATAGCAGTCAAAAAAAATTAATAGACTATAATCTTGATTTTGTCAATGAAAATATTGCAGAAATTAATGACATTTTAAAACACGATAAGCATTCATATTCTAATTATTTAAAAGTATATCAAAATAGTTTAGATAGATTAATAGGTATTATTAGATCTTTTAATGAATGCTGTGGTGAATTTTTATACAATCAAGATTCAATGGAATTTTTAAAACAAAGTTTTAAATTAACTCTAAAAATAAAATATTTTTTAAAAAACAAATTATGTTATTCTGATAAAAATTTAATTGATAAAATTAAGATTGAACTTGAAGACAAAATTAAAAAAGAAGAAGAAAAAAAAATAAACATATCAAAACAATTTAATGAAAGCCTACCTTGTACTAATGATGATAAAGTTAATAAAAATAGCCAAGCAAGAAAACAATTAGCAGAACAAAGTATTCAAGGAATTACAAGATATCTTTATGATAACAAAAATAATCCTTTTAAAAAAGAAAAAGAAGAAGAAGAGACTCATAAAGAAGAAGAAAAAGCAAAAGAAAAAAGAAGAAAAGAAAGAGAAAAAGAAGAAGAAAATAAAAAACGTAAAGAAAAAGAAAAGAAAAGACATAAAGAAGAAACTAAAGAAAAAAATAATGATATTATGCTTAAAAAAAGATACAAAGAATCATCTGATAATTATACTGATAAAGAAAAGAAAAAATACGAAAAAGAAAAAATAAGAAAAGAAAAAACAAAAGAAAAAAATGAATTAAATAACGAAGTTACTGAAATAACAAAACAAGATATTCAAAACTCTAAAAACAAATATACTGCCATAAAACAAACAAATTCAATTCTCAAAGACAAGATATCTAATAAACAGCAAAAAGAATTATTAAAAAATATAACACAAATCGCAAAGAATGCAATGTCCAGTATAATAGAAATGTCGAAAACATTATCACAAGATATAAAAGCTATTATGGAGCAAAGCATTGAACAATTAAAGAATTATAATAATGATAGATTTAGTTCTAATAAAGTATTAGATTTTCATAATTCTGAATTTATTCAAGAAGAGGAATGCACTGAAAATATAGGAAATGAATCAGATTATATGCTGTAATATATTCAATAAATTATAAAACTTTTAAAAAATACAAATATATTAAGATTAAGACAAAATATACAAAATAACTATAAAAATAAACAAACTTTTAGTTTAGAAAAAATTAAACTATAAATTTAATATTGTAATTATTTAACAATAATTAGTATTTTATTTTGATATATGTAATATATAATATTATTAAAATAATAAAATAAATAAATATATATATAAATATGAGCACTTATAACAATTATCAAGAAATTAAATATCATATAGAAAAATTAATTTCTAAATCAATAGAAGATATAAAAAATAATAATGATTATAGAGATTTATTTGTTAATATATTGGTAAATAATTCAGAAGAGTTAAAAAAAGAATTTAAAAATTTTAATAATTATTTAAATTTTAATAAAAATACAACTAAACAAATTACAAATATAAAAAATAATTTTACAATTATTACAAATCAAAAATGATACTTTGAAAATAATAATTGAAGATTATAAGCAATTAATTAATATAGTTTCTGATTTTGTAAATTTAGATACTGAAAAATTGATTAATTTTGATAATAGTTCTTATACAAAAAATCTTAATATCGAGTCAGTAGAAAAATTAATAAATATTACTGAAAATTTAAAGAATTTTTTTCTTGAAGAGGCAGAAGTTACATATAATCTTGGAAAAATTATAACATCACTTAATATAAAAATATTAGAAGCTAAAAATTTAAACTCAACAAAAAAATCAATTACTCCTTTTGATTGTGTACTTGATAAGCAAGAAAAAAAAATAAATAAACAAACAGAAGAACAAGAAGAAAATTTACACAAAAGAAAAATATTTACTAATGAAACTTATAATCAAAGTGATAATAATTACTTTAACGTAGAACAAGATAAAACGCAAAAAAAATTAAAACCAAAACAAAGCTTTAAGGAAGTTGTGGATAAAGTTGAAGAAGCACTATTTAACAGTAAAATAGATAAAGATAATTTATTTTCTTTACTATGCGCCCCAAGTCCGCTCACCCCAAGTCCGCTTTTGTCTCCAGCAAAAAATACATTTAATATAATAAACACTTTTCATAAAGATTTAAAAAATGAAATATTTGATCCAACAATAAATGAAGTTCAACAAAATTTATCCAAACAAAGTGATCAAAATTTTGAAATGCCAATAAAATGTAAAATGCCTATTAAAATAGCAGAGAATAATATGTATTTTAAAAAAACAGTACGTTTTAATTCAAATATAAATAAATCTTTTATTAATATATTGAATATTTTATCATTAAATCTAGAAGAAATAATTCTTGATTTAAATAAAGCATTTTATAAAAATAAACAAAAAAATAAATCAGATGAAAAATCCTTTACAACACTTAAGCTATCTTTAAATAATTTATTAATATATCTTAAGAAAACAAATAATAAATATGAAAATGACAAAGAATTTAATATAAAAGATTTTAAAATAAAATACTATGAACCAATTATGAAAAATAAAATTATACAGTATATAAAATTAAATAAAAATATTATAGAAAATTCATCGATTCTTGATTGTTTTAATATAAAATCTGAGTTCAATATTTTAATCAATATGTTAAATATTATTTTAGATACTTCTAAAATTAATTTAGATATGTTATATAATAAAAATTTATATGATTTGCAATATATTCAAAATATTAACATAAAAATTAAAGAAAAATTTTTATCAAATATAAGAGATGATTCCAATAAAAAAGAAAACAAAAAGATAAAAAATAACAATAATAAAAAAGAAATAAAAATAAAATCTGAAAAATTAGAAATGTTCTCCAAGCAATTAGAAGATTCTATCAAATTTTATAATGAAATAATTCAAAGAGATAAAAATTCAAAACTAAATTCACCAAAAAAAGTAGAAGAATCAT
The DNA here is from genome assembly GCA_046348705.1 of Rickettsiales bacterium. Lineage (GTDB taxonomy): Bacteria > Pseudomonadota > Alphaproteobacteria > Rickettsiales > Rickettsiaceae > JAXMDS01. The sequence goes on from JAXMDS010000003.1 coordinate 24,902, forward strand.
GCATTATTAATGCAGATCATAATATGATAAAAAATCAAGAATATTGTAAAGATCCAAAAGAAAGATTATTAAAATTATTAGAATTGAATGAAACATCATTACAAGATGAAACATCGCATCAATTAGAAAAATTATCACAAGATAATATTTATAATATTAATTCAGGTCTATAAATAATTAAAAAATTATTTAATTATTTAATTTATATAATAAATATATATACAAAAAAATAACTATTTTTCTATTTGTTGCATAATAATATTATGAGCATTAATTTCATCTATATTTGCCTTAATGATTTTTAATTTATTTAGGTCAAATTTTGTAAAATAATAATTATTTTTTTGATTTATATTATTTGAGATAATTTTTTTATTGAAATTAGAATCAATTTTATTATGAAGTTTATTTTCTTTTGTTTCGATGATATTAAATTGAGATGAATTATTTTCTATATTAAAATTAGCTTGAGAATTAGTATTATGATCTAATAAGTTTAATTGATTTGCAAATCCTTGCATATATAAATATACTCTTGCAAGTAATTGAGCATCCATTAAAGCTCCGTGAAATACTCTACTAGTATTATCAATATTAAAACGCTTACATAACGCATCTAAGCTTGCTTTTTGACCTGGATATTTTTGTCTTGCCATTGGTAAAGTGTCAATTACATTATTCATATCTAGGCTTTTTTTATTAGCTAAAGATAATTCAAAATTTAAAAACTTCATATCAAATTTAGCATTATGTATTATTAATTTGCTATTTTGTATAAATGCTAAAAATTCATCTACTATTTGTTCAAAATATGGCTTATCTTGTAAAAATGCAGTACTAATTCCTGTAATTTTATATGAACCTATTGAAACTTCTCTTTTAGGATTAAGATAAGTTTGAAATTTTCTGCCTGTAATTTCGCCATCAATAATTTCAACAACTCCTATTTCTGTAATTCTGTGATAAGGATACTTTGTACTTGTATTATCTAAAATATCTAATCCTGTTGTTTCTGTATCTAAAGCTAATAATCTTCCTTTTAACATTATTTAATTAATATATAATAATAATATTATATATTATAAGACTTTAATTTATTCTTTAATTTTTACTGTTATTGATATAATTTATTATTATATAGTTTTATGCACATAAATACCAGGGGCTTTGCATAAACTTGTTTTTTGCTGTTTTTCATTTACATTTACATTAATTTTATTACCAGAGTATTTAATTAACCATTCGAGCCAATTATTCCACCAAGAACCATTAAACTTTTGAATATCTTTATTATCCTTGTTATCAAGCTTATCTAAACAAAAGGTATCAAAATTGCAATTATTTTTATTTAGCAACCAAAAGTGCCCTTTGTTAATTGTAGGAGGATTTAAAATTCCATTAACATGTCCTCCGCCTGATAAACATAATATATTGTTTTGATTACTAGTTTTTGACACAAAGCTTTTATAACTTGATAAAATTGCTTCTTTAGTAACTATATGATCGCGTAAACATCCAACATAAAAAATTGGTACATCAATTTCTTCTAAATTAATTGTTTTATTTGCAATAACTAATTGTTTTTTTGTTAGTTTACTATCTAAGTATATATGTTCTAAAAAGTATAGCAACATATTGCTAGATTGATGAGTTGAATCATCGTTCCAATACATTACATCAGATAAAAATGGTTCATTTCCATGCAAATAATTATTTTGTATATATTTCCAAATAGTATCTTTAGATCTTAAAAAACTAAATAATTGCTGCAGCCACATTCCATGCATATAAGAATTATAATTACCTGTTGCTTTTAAAACTGGTAATAATGATTTATTTACAAAAAATTCAAAATCTGCTTTTTCAGCATAATCAAGGCCAGTATTTAAAAAAGTTAAAGAATTAATTTTATCTTTAATAAGATAACTAGTAACCGAAGCAAGTACTCCACCTAAACAATAACCAAGTATATTTACTTTTTTAACATTGCAAAAATCTAATAAAAAATTAATTACATTAATAATTTCATAAACACAATCTTCAAATGAATATTTAAGATTTTTATCATTATTAAAAGATATGCAAAAAGCCTGTAAATCATTTTGCACAATATAATTAATTAATGAATTATTTTCTGATAAATCTAAAACATAATATTTATTAATAGTTGCAGGAATAAAAAGAGTAGGTATTTTATAGGCGGTATCACTTTTTGTATTATATGCAATTAATTCTAGCACTTCGGTTCTATAAATAACTTCTCCGGGAGTTTTTGCAATATTTTCTCCTATTTTAAAAGAATCATGTTTTCGCTTTAAATAAAAACCATTATGAGATGAATTTTGCATATCTTTTAAGAAATTTCTCATACCATTATAAATGCTTTGATAATTTGTATCTAAAGCTTTTCTTTGCGCATCATTATTTAATAAAAAATAATTATTAGTATCATTTGCATCTTTTGCTTGCTTTAATGAAAAAACCATAAATTTCAACATATGTTCAAAATTTTCCTTAGCAAGCTTATCTATATTAAAATTAGAATTATTTGTATTATTTAAATTAGATATATTTTGATTTAAATTATTAATTTTTAAGTTATTAAAATATTCACTTTGTTGTTTTATACTATCAAAATAACTATCAGAAAACTTTTTATAAATTTCTAAATAATTGTTAAACATACTTATAGTTGAAAAAAACTTATTATATAAAGACTATATCATACTTTTACGAGATATATTGCTTTTATACATTTTACTTAATAAATATCTTATATATACTGTTAAAATTGTCGCAATTTAATTATGAGATATATTATTTATATTATAAGATGATTCATATTATTGAAATATACTATCTTATTCTAGTTAATATAAATATTAAATATATATAATATTAAAATTGTTACTATTTAAATTAAATATATTTTAAAATATATTAAGAAATATATTGCTTTATATGTTGTGTCCAGTATAAATATCCAGTATATACTGTTAAAATTGCTGCAATCCAAAGTAAAATTAAAGCAATAGTATCAATATATGTCAAACTATAGCCGCTACCGCCTAATAAAAACAAAAATAATGAAGACATTTGTATAAAAGTTTTTATTTTTGCAATATTGCTAACTTTCAAATTTACTTCTATAGAAGAAAGTTTATTACGTATATTTGTGATTGCAACTTCTCTTGCTAAAATTAACAAACATGGCACAATATCTACATCTCTATATTTAACCAACATAAGTAACATAGTACTAACTAAAATTTTATCTGCAATTGGATCTAACAATTCGCCAAGTTTAGAAGTGCAATTAAGTTTTCTTGCAAGCCATCCATCTAAAAAATCAGTTAAACAAGCAAATAAAAATAAAATAGCTCCAATTTTTTTTATAAGTGCATCTTTTTCAAAATAAAAAGTTGCAATTATTATTGGAATAACAAAAATACGTAAATATGTTAGATAATTAGGAATAGATTTAAGTGATAGCATACATAAATAATTTCATCAATATAAATCATAACATAAAATTATCTTCTTTATTAAGACTTGCTCTAATAATTCATTTAAAGTTAATAAAAAATACAAAAATAAATGTCTATATAAATAATCTAGAATAGTATGTTTTTATCATATTGAATACATAATATGATTTCTTTCTAATTTTTTGCAATATTAAATTATTTGAATTAAATATTTTATCAATATAATTTAATGTGATTGCAACTGATAAATTGTCTTTTTTACGTATTTTTTCATATTCATTTAATTTCTTATATATACTTAATTTTTTATATTCATTTAATTGAGATGCAGAAATTTCATCATCAAATAAAATATCATGCGTAAAATATATTAAAGATTTTATATCTTTAACCCCTTGATTAAAACCAAGACCAGCAAGAGGATGCATAATATGAGCGCTATCTCCTATTAATACTAAATTTGCATCATAATACTTTGCATATAATTGTGTTTTAATTGAATATTTATAAACTTGAGAAATAATTTGCACTTTACCATAAGAGAGGCCTATTTTTTCATAAATATCTTCTAAAATTTTTTCATTATTTGTATAATATTTATGCAAATCATTTTTTAAGCACCAAACAATGCTTGATTCTTTTGAATTAGAAGCTGGCAACACAGCAAATGTACCAGAAGATGTAAAATGCTCAATAGCTGAATTATTATGACTATTAGCATGTGAAATATTAAAAACTAATGCAGTTTGTTGATGGTCTTGAAAATATAAATTTTCACTTAAATATTTAGCTCTGGTTTTTGAATTTGCTCCTTCTGCTACTATTATCAAATTTGCTTCAATTAGATTATCTTTAAGTGCATTATTTGCATTATTTATATTATTTACATTATTTATATTATTTGGATTATTTAAATTATTTGATACATCGGTATTGTTTTTAGAAGTATCACTTTTAATATTGTAATCTTGAGTAGCATTATTTTTATTAATATCGCTTTTAGTATTATTGTTTTGAGTGTTATTATTTATATTGTCTTTAAAAATATTAAAATCATTATCATCATTATTTAAAATATTATCTTTAGTATCGATACTATAGTTTATTACCTGTATTTTGTAAAAACTATTTAATTTAATTAAATTATATTTTGTATTATATATTTTGATATTTTTAATATTATTACAAGTTTCTAGTAGAGCATTATATAATTTTGCATAATTTATCATATAACCAAGATTAGAGTTTTGATTTGTAATATTTTGCAGCAATAAGCTTCCTAAATTAGAATAATTATTATATTTATTAGTGAATTTATGTTTATTACCAAATTGCAAAATATATTTTAAATTATTTTTTTCTATAAATGAAATTTTTGCTTTTGCTTTTAAAAATATAGATTTTAAATTATTATTATTGCTATAATTATTAAATTTATCTTGATGCTTATAGTTATTTAGAATATCATCATATTCATATTCATATTCATATTCATGTTTATTTGCATTTTTGTATTCAGAATCGTTTAAAATATCATCATATTCATGATTATCTATATCTTGATATTCAGAATCGTTTAAAATATCATGATATTCTGAATCATCAAATGAATCTTGATCAGAATTATTAGAAATATTATCACTTTTTGATTTTAAATGTATTATTTCCTCTTCTTGATTATCTATGATATATACATCTTCTATTTTAGTTGTAAATTTTTCAATTAAATGCCAGATATTTATGTCTTCAAAAAAAACTTTAGTTTCTTCTGTTAAGCAAATATTTCTAATATCATTTGATTGCTCTAAATTTACTTCAGATAAAATTGCAATTCTGAAATTATTATGATGCTTAAATGCATTATAAAAACTTAATGACGATACAAGACCACATAAACCTTTACCCAAAATGCAAATATCATATTTTCTGTGCATATTTTAAATTAAAATAATTAATTTAATTATATAACTTGTTTGATATTCATATTTAATTTTTATTAAATGATTTTATTTCAGAAGATTAAATTAAACATATTTATTTTTACTAAATGATCTTAGTCAAGAAGATCAAAATAAAAAGCTTTCAATATGTTGTAGCGTTATATAAATATTAATTAAATTCTTTCAGTAAAAATTGAAGTTCAAATCAAAAAGCTTTTATATATTGAAATTTTTTATATGAATGTTTAGAAATTGAAGCTTAAATCAAAAAGCTTTTAATATGTTATAATTTTTTATATAAACATTAATTAAATTTTTTCAGCATTAATTCTTGAACCGAAAGTTCTTGTTTTTTCATTGTAAAAATTTTCAATACAATTCTTTAAATCTAAAGTTGTAAAATTTGGCCATAGCGTTTCTAAGAATGCTATTTCCGTATAAGAAATATGAAAAGGTAAAATATTACTAACTCTATTACGATTACCTGTTCTAATTAGCAAATCAACATCTGGCATATTTGGACTATAAAGATTATCTTTTAAATATTTTTCATTAATTTCAGTTTGTATAATATTTTCAAACTTTAATAAATCTATATTTTTTTCTTGTTTAAATATTTCTATTGCTTTATTTGCAAAATAAAATGCAATTTTTTTTGTAGCATCAACTAATTCTTTTTTGCCACTATAATTAAATAAAATATGCAAATTAAGCCCTGTATTATTTTTAGTTAAATTTTGCATATTCGCCATTTTCTCTATTAACTCTGAATCTAAATTAACTTGAGAACCCAAAAATAATACTTTAATATTTTGTTTTTGTAATTTTGTTATTTCATCTTCAGAAGTTAAATAATTTAAATATATTTTAAATATATTATTAATTTCTTGAATTGGCCTATTCCAATTTTCTATACTAAATAAATATAAACTTAAATGTTGTAGATTAATTTTTGAACAAATTTCAATAATATTTTTTGTAACTTCAGATCCAACTAAATGACCATAATATGATGGTTTATTATTTAATTCTGCCCAACGAGCGTTTCCATCCATTATAATTGAAATATGTTTTAATGAATTTGGTAATTTAATTTTTATATTATCTTGATCTCTTAAGTCTTTATAAGACATAAATTAAACAATAATTTATTATATTTTACTATTAAATTACAATTTTATATATTAAATTTATTAATTTTTTATTATAATTATTTTTAATAATATAAAATTATGATTGAAATTACAATTCATCAAACGCAATCAATATTGCAAACCTTAATACAATGGTTTTGGTTTATAGGTAGCGGAACTATTGTTACTTTGAAGTATGGTATTTCTTCTATATTAATTGGATTAATAATTGCAATTATTTTAACTATTATCAATTATAGTCAAAATAAAATAATTAATTTATTTACAAAAGGATATGTATCCTTAATAAGGGGTACGCCACTTATTTTACAAATGAGCATTATATATCTAGGCTTACCTAGTGTACTCAATATTAAAGTTAATTTATTTTTTGCTGGAGTAATAAGTTTTGCAATTAATTCTTCTGCTTATTTATATGAAATTATACGTTCTGGTATTAATTCAGTTAATAAAGGAGAAATAGAAGCAGCAACTGCACTTGGCATTTCGAATAAGAATATTTTATTTTATATTGTATTGCCACAAAGTATTAAAAATTCTCTTCCAGCATTAATAGGAGAATTGATTAATTTAATTAAAGAAACTGCAATAATTTCAATTTTTGGCGGTGAAGATATAATGAGACAAGCGCAAATGATATCTGCACAAAAATATGAGTATATGATTCCTCTTATATTTGCAGGAATTTGGTACTATATAATAATTATTTGTCTTGAGCAAATTATAAATAAAATAACAAAAAAATAATATAAAAAATTATGATTACTTTTTCTAATGTAACAAAAAAATTTGATAATGGATTTTTTGGCTTAAAAGATATTAATCTTGAAATATCAAATAGCGCAACTATACTAGGACCTTCAGGATCTGGCAAAACAACCTTATTAAGACTTATTAATGGTTTAGAAAAACCAACAAAAGGTGAAATTTTATATAACAATCAAAATATTAATAATTTAAAAAATATTATTTTTAAAGAAATTGGAATTGTTTTTCAATCGTTTAATTTGTTTAGTAATATGAATGTTTTAGAAAATTTAACATTTGCCCCTATGAAAGTGCTAAACATGAGCTTAAAGGATGCAAAACAAAAAGCATTTGAATTATTAAAAAAATTTAATATACATCATAAAGCAAATAGTATCAATAGCGAATTATCAGGCGGACAAAAGCAAAGAATTGCAATTTGTAGAGCCTTAATGATGAGCCCCAAAATTATATTGTTCGATGAGCCAACAAGCGCTTTAGATGTAGAGTCAATTCATGAATTTATACAAATTATTAAAAGTTTACAAGAAAATAATATTAAAATTATCTCTGTAACGCATGATGTGCAATTTGCTAAATCAATTAGCGATAGAATAGTTTTTATGGATCAAGGTTATATTTTAGAAGATGAAAAAAGTAATATTTTTTTTGACTCACCTAAGTCGGAAAGAGCAAAAATTTTTCTTAAAAATACTTCTTATTAGATTTTGCTATTATAAATATATTTCTTTAATTTTTTAAACTAAAAAAATAAAAATTATTCTTTAATAATAATGCTTATTAAATTTTATTGTTATATAACATTAATTTTAATTAAATTTATATCAATTTTAGTTTTTATTAAAATATTTTTTTATATTTTTAAAAACTGACATTATAACCTCTATTTGATTCGTATTCCTTACTGCTTGCATCAATACATTTGGGCCATTATTTTGCGGCGTTAGATTGCTTTCTTTATTAATCATTGCATTAGCTAATTGAATATCTATAAAATTTGATTCTGTATATAGAACAATTGCTCTACTAATTTCACTAGCAGTTTCAGGGGTATTGTCATTTGACATAATACCATCTTTACTAATGTAACTTATATCATCCATACAATTAAATTTTTAATTATTTAAATTTAATATAACATATTATTAATATAATGTCAATACTTGTTAATATAATTAAGAAAATAATTTAATCATTTTAATTAAGGATTATTTAGATAAATTATATTAATTTATCTAAATAAATTTAATCAAATAATAAAATTTTGTTTTTATATAAAAAAATTATTCTAATTAATCTAAATTAAAAGACCAGTCTGGAGACGCAGCATAATTTGGTGTATTAATTCTATAAGAATAATTTCCAGTTATATCTACTACATAAATATATTCAGGTAGAATTTTTATTTTTTTATTATTTTTTATGGTAATTATTTTGCTCATTTCTGTTTTAGAAAAAGCAATAAATCTACCATTTGGAGAAAAAGAAGCTCCATCAACAACATATCCTTCTGTTAATTTACGTTCACTGCCATCATGTAAATTAATTATAGAAATTGCAAATTGACCATTTTCTTGTTTAGTAGCAGCAATATATTCTCCTGTAGGAGAAATAGCAGGTCTAAAATAGACCCCCATAGAATTACCTAAAGATTTAATTAATAAACCATTTGTATTCATTGCATAAATATTATTTTTTGATTGAGAATCAGAGCTAAAATAAATTAAAGATTCATCATAAGAATAATTTGCAGAAGTATTAATATACTGATTATTAGTTAATTGACGATATTTTTGTGTTGCAATGTCCATTTCTACAATATTTGTTTTTCCATCTTCCGATACTGATAGAAGTAATTTTGTACCATCATAAGAAAATCTTGGCGCAGTTGTCATAGCTTTTATGCTATTTATTACTATTTCTTTATTTGTTATTAAATTACGCACATAAATTCTAGGCATATTTTTAGTATGCATTACATATGTAAGCATTGTTCCATCTTTAGAAAATCTTGGTGTTGATACTGAATTTTTACCATTAGTTAAAAATCTATTATTTTCACCATCATAATCCATAATCGCAATTCTTGATATTTTTTTATTATTTACATAAGAAATATCTACATATGCAATTTGACTATTAAAATAACCCTTCTCGCCAAGAATTTTCTGATAAATAATATTAGATAAAGTATGTGCTAATTTGCGAATATTAATATATGAACCCTGTAATTCACCAGAATAAATTTCTTTTCCAGTAATATTATCCCATAAAATAAAATCTATGATAATTTTATTATTTAGCATTTTAACGGATGTATTTAAAAGCGCAGATATATTTAAAATTTTCCATGCTGTAAAATTAGGCATATGTGAAACGCCTACTTGATTATCTATAATAGATTCTTTTGGTAATATCTTAAATAAACCACAGCCAGACAAATCATTTTTAACAATATTTAGCAGTTGATTTGCAATTTTTACTTCATTAGCAATTCTCGCTTCAGGGTTATTTATTGCAATAGGAATAGGTTTAATATTTCCTTTATTAATTTGAATAGTTTGAACCGCATAAATATTACAAAATAAACTAAAGATTAATATTAAATATGTAAAAATTCTAACATACATTTTTATATTTTTTTATTATATTTTAACTTAATTTTTTATAAAAACAAAATTATTTTTTGACAATATGTATATTTTAAAATTAAATTTACAAATTTATAACAAATGTATAAAAATTAACAATAACATCTTTAAAATATATAAAATAAAAAATAACAACTAAGTAAGTATGTATTTTTTTACAATAATTTTATTTTTTACTATTTATTTAAATTTTAGTTGCACTTAAATGAATAATTTTAGTTATTATTTAGAAATATATAAATATATATTTGTCAATTTATGAAATATCTTTTTGTAATATTAGTTTTAGTTAATGCTAGTTTTTATTCAAATATAATTTCCGACTTTAATACTATCGTAAATTTCTTTTCTATTAAAAAAGATAATAAAAAAAATGAAGTAAATTTTTTAGATAATTTGCAAGAAAAAGTTATAAAAGATAGTTTTAAATATGAAGACTCTAAAACTACTGTAATTTTAGGTAATACAAATTCTAAAATTATTGTAGAAGAATTTGTTTCTCCTAGTTGTTTTGGATGTAAAATATTTTACAAAAATTTCTTTAATAAATTAAAAAAAAATTATATAGATACAAATAAAATTAAATATGTAGTTGTTGAAGAATATCATAATGTGCAAGATTTTTATGCAAATATATTATTAAGATGCGCAAAAAGAAAAGGAGGTGATAACTTATATTTAAAAATAAAAGAAGTAATTTTTCAAAAACAAAATTTATGGGCAACTACAAAAGAATTTAAAAAAATGTTAACTGGAATTGGAAATAATTTAGGAATTACAAAAGAAGAATATGAAGAATGTATAAATGATCAAAATATTAATCATGAGTTATTAGTTCTAAATAGAGCCATTAGTAAAAAATATAGCATCTTAGCAACGCCAGCATTAATAATTAATGGAATACCTTACGAAGAGGAAAAAGATATAATAAAAGCTTTAGATGATTTAATTGATAAATAAAATTAATTAATTTTATAGTTTATATTAATTTATAGACTTTTTGTATTGTTTACATTTATTGAAATTTATATTTTTTAAATAAATTATTTATATATTTTATTTGTATTTTTATGATCAAGATTATATTTCATATAATGTATAATTAAAATTATATTTAATGTCAATAAAATATCTTACAATTATTTATTGATTATAATTTTTTATAGTTATGTTATTTGTAAAATATTTTTATTATTGTTTCTATCTTAAAATACTTAATTGAATTATTAGTAGATATATATAATTCATATATTATTTTTTTAAAATTTAATATAAAACAATTATTAAGTAAAGAAAAATAAAAACAAAAATTTTATATATTGATTCTAATAATTTAAAAATTATGAAATTATAATAATAAGTATTTATATAAATTTAACACCTGGAACTTATACAATTTATGCTAATAATAATTTAATTTAGTAAGCAACTGTAAATTATATAAAGCAACAAGAATTATTAGATTTGAAAAATAAAATACAAAAATTATTTTCTTATTAAATTAAATTTAAATAATGTATATTTTTAAATATCTATTTAAAATCTGAGAAAATTAAGAAAATATTCAATTTAATGTTATTATTTTTATATATACTTAAATAATATATTAATAAAATGATAGTAAATGATATTTTAAAAGATGAATTAATATATGAGCAAAAACATGAAATTTTACTTCATGATACTGCTCATATCTTAGCAAGTGCTTTAAAAAAACTTTATAAAGATCAAATACAAATCACAATAGGGCCAGCAATTAAAAATGGTTTTTATTATGATATAGATGCAAATTTTAGTATAACACCTGAAGATTTTCCAGTAATAGAAAGTGAGATGAAAAAAATAGCATCTCAAAATTTACCTTTTATCTGCGAGAAATGGACTCATAAACAAGCAATAGATTATTTTACATCTATACATGAGCATTATAAAGTTGAGATTATTAAAGATATTATAGCAAAGGACCCAGAGGCGGAATTATTTGTTTATAAACATGGAGATTTTATTGACTTATGCAAAGGGCCTCATTTTGAAAATACAAAATATGTTAAACATTTTAAATTACAATCAATTGCCGGAGCATATTGGAGAGGCAATGCTAAAAATAAAATGCTACAAAGAATTTATGGAACTGCATTTTTTACAAAAGATGAATTATATCAGCATCTTAAAATGCTAGAAGAAGCTGAAAAAAGAGATCATAGAAAATTAGGTAAACAATTGCATTTTTTTCATATGCAAGAAGAATCACAAGGTATGCCATTTTGGCATGCTAATGGCTGGCAATTAAATATTATTATTGAAGAATATATTAGATCAATTGCAAAACGAGATGGCTATCAAGAAGTTAAAACACCAATTATATATGATAGAACTTTTTGGGAAAAATCGGGTCATTGGGAAAAATTTCACGATAATATGTTTGCGTTTAATGATGGCCATCGAGATGTTGCGGTAAAACCAATGAATTGCCCTGCACATGTGCAAATTTTTAATCAAGAAATTAGATCTTATAAAGAATTACCATTGCGAATATCAGAGTTTGGAGTTTGCCATAGAAATGAACCAACAGGCGCTCTTTTTGGTCTTATGAGAGTTAGAAGTTTTAGACAAGATGATGGTCATATATTTTGTACTTTGGATCAAATTACAAATGAAATTTTAAAATTTATTGCATCTTTATATGAAGTTTATAAAAAATTTGGCTTTACTGAAGTAAAGGTCAAGTTTTCCGATAGGCCACTTGTGCGCGCGGGTTCTGATGAAACTTGGAACTTGGCAGAAAATGCATTAATTGATGCATTAAATGCAAGTAAGCTAGAATATTCTGTTAATAAAGGCGAAGGTGCATTTTATGGTCCTAAAATAGAATTTACATTAGTAGATGCCCTTAAAAGGGAATGGCAATGTGGTACAGCGCAAATTGATATGGTGCTTCCTGAGCGTCTTGGTGCATTTTATATAGATAGAGATGGCGAAAAAAAACATTGTGTTATGATTCATAGAGCAATTCTTGGCTCTTTTGAGCGATTCATTGGAATATTAATAGAGCATTATGAAGGCAAAATGCCTTTCTGGTTATCTCCTGTGCAAATTGTAATTTTAAAAATTTCAGATGAAAATGAAAAGCTTAATGAATATGAGCAACTAGTTAAGTCTGAAGCAGAAAATTTAGCGAGAGTAGAAACATATAAAGGCAGTGGAACAATTAATAAAAAAATTAAAGAAACAATTAAAAGAAAAGTGCCAATAATAATTATAATTGGCCAATCTGAGTGTGAAAATGAACAAATTGCAATTAGAAAAAGAGATTCAGAAGAGAAAATAATAATATCTCTTTACAATTTAAGAGATTTTATTTATAATTATAATATAAATTAATAATGAGGTAAATTATTAGCAAGATTTTAAAAATTAATAAGCAAATAATAGCAGATCAAGTTAGGCTTATAAATGAAAATGGCGAAATGATAGGAATTGTTTCTATTCAAGAAGCATTACGTTTTGCTTTTGAAGCTTCTTTAGATTTAGTAGAAATATCTCCTGCTGCAAATCCCCCTGTATGTAAAATAATGGATTTTACTAAATTTAAATATGAAGAAAAGAAAAAGGCATTAGAAATGAAAAAAAAGCAAAAAACTTTAGAAATTAAAGAAATAAAAATTAGACCATCTATTGCAATTAATGATTTAAATACTAAAATTAAAAGTTTGCAAAATTTTATATTAGATGGTAATCATGTAAAAGTAAGCATTATTCATAAAGGTCGAGAAATAATACATAAAGAAAATAGTAGAAAAATATTTTCTAAAATAATAGAAGATGTTCAAGATATTGCAAAAATAGACCATGAACCAAAATTTTTAGGAAATATTTTATATATGAAATTAATTCCTTTATCAAAATAATTAATTAATTTTATTATTGTTATTATTATTTCTAAATTTAAAAAAAGAAGGTCTTTCTTCTACTTGATTAAATTTATTAAGATTATTTTCATATTTAAAATTATCTTCTTTGTTATAAGAATTTTCACTATAATTATTTGTTTCTTGATTATTGTATCTATCAGTAATATTATTTTTTTGAGATATAAATGAAGATCTTGTATTTAAAATTTGATCCAAATTAGAATTATTATCTTTATCATTATTAGAATAAGAATTGTTTTTATCTAGTTTTTTTTCATGAAAAATATTATTTTTTTTTGCATTTAAATTGTTATTAAAAATATCTTTTTCTGTATTGATATTATTAGCAGAAATATTAGTATTACTATTAACGGTATTATTTTTAATATTAGCAAGATTATCAGATTCAAAAAAAGAATTAATACTATTGTTATTATTTTTTTGTTGATTTATTTGTTTTTTAGAATCATCATTGATGCCGGTTGCAATTATATAAACTAACATATCGTTTTCTAATTTTTCATTATAAGTTGCTCCAACTAAAATATTTGCATCTAAATCATGATCGCCTCTTTCTGCTAAAATTTTTGCAACAGCGGTATTAATTTCATGCAAAGTTAAATTGCTTCCTCCACTTATATTTATTAATAAAGATTCTGCACCTTTAAGAGAAACATTAGATAATGGATTATTAATTGCAATTTCTGCAGCTTGATTTGCTCTATCTTCACCAGATGCTCTACCTATACTCAAAAATGCAGTTTGCATATTGGACATAATTGTTCTAATATCGGCAAAATCTAAATTAATTAATCCTGGTTTCATAATAAGTTCTACAATACATTTTACACCATTGCAAAGTACATCATCTGCCATTTTAAATGCATCGCTAAGAGGAGTTCTGTCGTTAATTATATTTAATAATTTATCATTAGGTACAATTACTACTGAATCTGCTGTTTGCATTAATTCTTCTGCTCCTTTACTTGCTACCTTTGCACGTCTTGCGCCTTCAAAACTAAATGGCATTGTTACTACTGCAACAGTTAAAATGCCCATTTCTTTTGCGATTTTTGCAATTAATGGAGCTGCACCTGTTCCTGTGCCTCCGCCCATACCCGCTGCTATAAAAACCATATCTATTTTATGTAGTACTTTTCTAATTTCATTTTCAGATTCTGAAGCAGCTTGCTTCCCTACTTCAGGGTTTGCGCCCGCTCCTAAACCTCTTGTGCAATTTGGACCTAATTGTATTATAATTTCAGAATTTGAATATCTTAAAACTTGACTATCTGTATTTGCTGAAATACAAATTACGCCACTTAAAGAATCTAATTCTTTTTTCATTGTATTAATTGCATTGCAGCCTCCTCCGCCTACACCTATTACTGCTATTCTTGGCTCTAAAATTATATTGTTATCATCAAAATGATTGGTACTATGTAAGTTAGAAGAATTATTATTTAAATTATTTGCATTATTATTTGAATTAATTTTGTTATTATTTGAAGCATTTGATGTATTAATATCATTATTCATATCATTATTAACAGTATTTATATTATTAATATTATTATTTTCATTATTATTAACAGTATTTATATTATTAATATTATTATTAATATTTTCTAATATATCAGATGCATCAGATACTATATTTTCATTATTTAAATTTACTTGATTATTTATATTTTTATTAATCTGATTATTTCTTTCATCATTAATTGCATCTAATGAAGAAATATTATTATTACTATTAAAATTATTATTAGATGTTAAATTTTCATTATTGTTTATATTATTAGTATCATTTGTAATATTAGAATTTAAATTACATATATTTTGTAAAGTAATATTATTATTATGATTTATATAATTTATCATAGTATTTATTTGTATTTATTTTTTAGTAAAATTTTATTAAAAATGAATATAGAAAATTCATTAAATATATATATTAATTATAACTTAAGTGTAGTTAAAATACAAATATCTTCTTTTGAAAAATAAGAATTATATCTTAAAATATACTCAAAATACAAATATCTATATTTTTTAAAATATCTTTTTTATTAAAAGATATATAATTAATTTTAAAATAAAGTTATATAACATATGATTTTTATTATATTTTTAATTTTTTTAACATTATTAATTCAGTATGCAAAAATAGAAATGTTATTTTTTATTCTAGCTATTTATAGTCTTATAATAGTATTATTATATTTATATTTTAATGCTTTTGATTTAGCAATAACCGAAGCAGCTTTAGGAGTATTTATATCTAGTAGTTTTATGCTAAAATTTATTAAAATTGATAATAAAATACTCTATTTGAATTGTTTTTCAAATATATATAAAAAAAATTACTACATTAAGAATATTTATTTATTTATATTTAATAATTTAAATATAATCATATTTGCTATTTTATTATTTTATTTAGATATTGATAATAAATTAATATTCGATATGGAAATATCAAATATTAATACTTCAAAATTGAATCTATATTACTTAAATAATACAATTAAAGATATTAATATTAAATCAGAAGTAGCTGCAATTTTAGCAAATTATCGTGGGTTTGATACTTTAATTGAAACATTAGTAATTTTTATAGCTGGTATTGCAACTATATTTTTAAAGCAAAATAATCATTTTAACAAATAATTAATAGGATATATAATTAATAACATATATAATGCTACTATTTATTAGTATTAAAATATAAATATTTATTATAAATTTAAAAATTGTTTATTTTTTTATTAAAATTTATATATAAAAAATTTATTTTAAAGTATTTATTCAATTTGAATATTTGTTCAATTTATCAAATAGTAATATTTCAATTATATTTTAAACAATATAAGTCTTTATTGATGTTATTGTAATTTATTAACTTGAAATTTTAGCAAAACTAATATATAATATATTAATAATTAATTATATTAATATTATGTTTAAATTTACAAAAGAATATGATAAAGCATATTCTAAAAGTTTTGATCAAGGTTTAAAATCATATTTTGTTATGATTTATGCTTATGTAGCTGCTGGTTTACTTGCTACTGGTTTAGCAGCTTTTTTAATGCTTAATATTCCTTTCTTTACAAGATTAATGTTTAGTGTTGAAGGTAATATGATTACAGGAATTAGCGGTCTTGGTATGTTATTTAGCTTTGTTCCACTTGCAATAGGTTTATATTTTCAATTTAAATTTGGATCAATGACACTAGAAAAAGCTAAGACTTTATTTTGGGTTTATTCTATAACTATGGGTATTGCGCTATGTTCTTTAGGGTTAATATATACTGGACACTCAATTGCTAGAACATTTTTAGTAACTGCTTCTGCATTTGCTGGTATGAGTTTATATGGCTATACTTCAAAGCAAGATCTATCCCAATATTATTCTTTATTTTTTATGGGATTAATAGGTATAATTATTGCTTCTGTTATTAATATTTTTTTAAAGAGTTCTGCTTTAGAATTTGCAACTTCTTTAATTGGTATAATAGTATTTATGGGGTTTATTGCATTTGATACTCAAAGAATTAAAGCAATTTATTATGCTGCTCCTAATTCTTACATTGCAAGTAAATATGCAATTCAAGCTGCATTTACATTATATCTTAATTTTATTAATTTATTTTTATATTTGTTAAGATTCTTAGGGGATAGAAGAGATTAATTGATTAAAATTTTATATTTATTTTTTTATCTTTAAAAAGATATTAATTATAATTTATCCAATTATATTGTTGTAAAAATTTTTTTATTTTTTTGTTTGCTGAATGATTTAAATTGTCATTAATATACCTTAAAACACGAGGAATATATTGCAAATAATTATCATTATTACACCTTAAATATTGTCTTGCAAATACTCCTAATATTCTTAAATTACGCTGCAAACCTAAAATATGATAATCATTTTCACAAATTTGATAAGATAATTCAAATTTTTCTGTAAAATATTTAAGTATTAAAGATATATTTTTTATGTTTAAATCTCTTCTTGCATCTTGAAGCAATGATACTAGATCGTATACTACACTTCCTATTTGAGCATCTTGATAGTCTATTAAATATTGTTCTGCATATAATTTAATATCTGATTCTTTAATGTCTGATTCTTTAATGTTTGATATTAAATTTTTTGAATAGTTACTATTAAAATTATTATCATTATTTTTATTATTATTTCTATTATTATTGCTATTATTTGATTGTAAAGCGCAAGAATTTAATAGCATTATATTTTCCGCATGCAAATCGCGTAATACTAATGTGCTTTGATTTATTTGTAAATTATTTAGATTCAACTTGAATAAAGCAATAAATTCATCCCATTGATTAGTATTAAAATCTATTTTTATATATTCTAAATATATTTTAAAAATATTTAGCTCATTAATTAAAGTTTGATTATTATATTTTTCTATTTCATTTAAAAGTAACTTAATATTATTTTTTTGTGTTCCTATATATATTTGAAACAATATATCAACTATATTTTTATAATAAAATAGTTCTTGATGATTATTATTTGCTAAATGCATCTTAAGATTATTGTTGCCAAGATATTGCAATATTGCGCAACCGTTTTTTATACTATAAATCTTAGGTACTTTTATTCCTATATTTTGCAATAAATTTGTAATTTTAACAAATTTTTCTAAACTATTTAAATCTTTTGTTGAGTTCATTAAAATGTATGATAGATTTTCTAAACTATTTAAATCTTTTGTTGAGTTCATTAAAATGTATGATAGATTTTCTAAACTATTTAAATCTTTTGTTGAGTTCATTAAAATATATGATTGACTATTATGCAATAATTCATTATAAATTGGACGCACCAATTCAAATAACTTAGTATTATTTAATTGAATATTTTCATCTTGTGATATTTTTGTATTTTTAGTAAAATATACTCTTTTGTAATAACGCAAAGAAGCATCCTGAGCTAAGCTAAATATGCTAACATAATTCAAATTAAATTGTTTAGTAAATTGATTTATTAAATTTTTTTCTTCTATTTCTAAAGATGATATATGATCATAATTCATATTAAAATATAATTTAATTAATATTTTAAAATATTGTATAGTAATTTGTTATACTTTATTTCATTTTAAAAAATAAATTTAATTTAAATTAAAACAAATCTTTGATTAACAAATAAAATGTTATAATAAAAATGCAATTTTAAAATAAAAATATTTACAATAATATGGAAATTTTTAATAATATAAAAAAAAATGAATTATTTGCATTTTCAATGCAAGAAAATAGATTAATTAATATTAATTTAATTGACGCTAAGGTTGATAATCAAGATCAAGTAAATTACGATTTACAAGTATTTCTTGTGCAAAAATATAATGATAATTTTAAATTGTGCGATAATTTATCTAAATTAGATGATGCAAATTCTAATGAAATTAATCAATTCTTAAAGTATAAGAATTTTAAAGGTAAAATGTTAGAAACTGCAAATAATATTTTTAAATTTCATGATAAATTAATAAACATTGCATTTATAGGAATAGATAATATTGAAAATATATCAACAACTCAAATTTTTGAATTAGGTAGAAAAATTAATCAAATTATTAATAATTTAAAAGCAAAAAATCCTATTATATGCTTTTCTAATTTTAAATCAGATTTAGATGCAATAAATAATATTTTACTAGGGATAAATTATGATGCTTATAAATTTGATATGTATTTAAGCAAAAAATCTTGTTCTATAAATAATAAACCTATAGTTTTTAATATCCAAGTTCATAATAAAGAAAAAGTTAGAACTTTATTTGAAAATAAGACAAGATGTTTAATGCAAAGTATGCAAATTAGTAGAGACTTAGGAAATTGTCCACCAAATGATTTATATCCAGAAAGTTATGCAAATTATATAAAACATTTATTTACAAATATAGAAAATGTAACAGTAGAAATATTAGATGAAGATAAAATGAAAGCATTAGGAATGAATTGTTTATTGGGTGTTGGACAAGGCTCAGCTAGAACTTCACAAACTGTAATTATTAAATATAAAGGAGATAAAACAAGTAATGATTTTAAATTAAGTTTAGTTGGTAAAGGTGTATGCTTTGATTCAGGCGGTATTTCATTAAAACCATCTGGTAATATGGATCAAATGAAGTATGATATGTGTGGGTCTAGTGCTGTAATTGGCGCTACTTATGCGGCCGCTACTACAAAAGCAAATATTAATATTGCAACTTTAGTTGGTTTAGTAGAAAACATGCCAGATGGAAATGCTCAACGCCCAGGAGATATTGTAAAAAGTATGTCTGGTAAAACTGTTGAAATTTTAAATACAGATGCAGAAGGTAGATTAGTTTTAATTGATTTATTCGAATATGTCGCTAAACATATAAAACCACAATATATGATTAATTTAGCGACCCTTACAGGTGCAATCGGAGTTGCGCTTGGCTCCACTTATGCCGGATTATTTACAAATAATGATGCTTTACAAAATGCATTATTAGATGCAAGTAAAGAAACTGATGAAAAAATTTGGCCAATGCCGAGTAATAAATATTATTTAGAACAAATGCAGTCTACTCATGCTGATATTGCGAATATTGCAACTAAAAATCCTGGGCATGCAGGTTCTTGTACTGCATATGCTTTTTTAAGTAATTTTGTTAATAAAGATGAAATTAAGCATGCTCATATTGATATTGCAACTATTTCCTCTAATTGCAATTATCTTACAACTCATACAAAGGGAGCTACTTCTTTTGGTGTAAGATTATTAAATGAATTTGTTAAAAATTTAGCTACTAAATAAGTAATTAAATTAATACTTTTTAAATACAAAACTATTAAAAAAAATTTTTTTGTTGCTTTAAAATAAGGTATAATATATTATTTACGCATATTATGAAACAAGAGCAATTGGAGCAATATAAAACAAAATTTAAGTATAATTTAAAAACTCTTGGTAGATTAGCAATTGTACAAACATTATACAATTATTTAATGCAAATACATTTTAAAAATTGTATTTTAAATTCAAATTATAACATTAATCAAGATATACTTGCATTATCTAATTTAGATACATATAATTATGAAGTTAATGATAATTTAATAATATTAGACAAAATATATCAAGAAAAACAAATTTTAACAAGAAATGCTGATAATTTTATTAAAAATTATAATGAAAATTCTAATTATAATGAAGATTATAATCGCGATGAAGATTCTGATGGTCTTAAGCAAAATAATAAAATCAATAATTTAAATAAAAAAATACAAACTGAAAATATCGAATTAGAGCAGCATAATAAAAAAATTAATTTACTAGCAAAAGTTAATCATATTAACAATTATTTTTCTAAGAATTTATATAATTATAATTTTGATATATTAAATTTTTACAATACTACAACTGAAATATTAGATCAAACAGTAAATATCGATACAAAGCATCATAAACTATTATTGGCAAATATTCATAATAATTTTGAATCATTAAAAAATATTGTATTTGATAATATTAAAAAGGATAATATTACCACTTTGCAAATTCCACATCCTTTGCTAATGTCTATTTTAATTGCTGGAACATGTGAAATTGTTCACTCTGATCTAGATTTTAAAATAGTAATTAATGAATTTACAAATATTGCTAATAGTTTATTAATTGATCAAGAAATTAAATTTGTAAATTCTGTTTTAGATAAAATTAGCAAAAAATATAAAAATTAATCATTATATTAAAAAAATAAAAAATTTATGAATAGTAGCAAATTTTGCCTTCCTCAATTTGATGTTAACCTAAATAATACAAAAAAATTAATAAAAAAAACAGGCAATAAGGGCTTAAATTTAATATTACTTTCTAATAAATTAAAAAATCATATTCAAATTCCTGAATTTTTTATTATTAATACTCAACTCAATAAAATTTTTAATAATAAAAATAAAATACCTAATAATTTTATTTTAGAATTAAAAAAACAAAACTTAATAAAGCAAATACTTAATAATAAACATATTTCATCTTATTCTATATATAATTTACCTTTGAGCGTTTCAGTTCGATCTAGTGGTGAAATTTCAATGCCAGGTATGATGTCGACTTTTTTAAATGTAGGTTTAACAAAAGAAATGTTTATTAATTTAGATAATTCATTAGAATTGCAAAATTTTGAAATAATATTTTTAATATATTATCTAATAATACTTTGCTATGCTAAAATTTGCATATTAAATAGATTCCACAATAAAGATGATATAGCACTACAAAATACCTATTCAAATATAGAAATATTACAAAGCAAATTACAACATTTTAATTCAAATATAAAATCTGCTACTACAATAATAAATTGTAAAGAAATTTTTGACATTAAATTAGCTTTAGAGCAAGATATTACGTATCTTTGTAATTTTTACAATATAAAATATGATCTTTTAAATAATTCACTAGATCAAATATTATTTTTTATTGAGATTGTTTTTTTATCTACCCAATCTAAAAATATTAAATTATATGCAAAAAATACTAATATTAATAGCATTTTAACTGCTATTATAGTGCAAAAAATGGTATATGGAAATATTAATGGAGGAACTGGTGTTTGTTTTTCAAAAAATCCAATTACAGGAGAAAATAAAATATATGGAGAAATAATACAAAATGCTCAAGGTGACAATTTAGTATCCGGAACTATGACGCCTATAGCACTTGATGAAATTTCATGCAGAAGCTTTGGCAACAATATATTTAAGAAAATTGAATCTCAAGCTCAATTAATTGAAGATTTTATGCATTATCCTCAAGATATTGAATTTACAATTCAGAATGAAGAATTATTTATTATGCAAACCAGAGATGCAAAAATGAATATAGCCGCAGAAATTAAAATAGCATTAGATGGATATTTAAAATATATGACCCATGAAAGATGCCTTAATATTTTAAAAAATATCAATATTGATCAATTGTTTTCAAATACTATTGAACATTTTAATCAAAACGATATTTTAGCAAAAGGTATTTCAGCAAATGGAGGAGTTGTAAAATGTAAAATTGCAATATCAGATACATATATAAATAATAATACAAAAGAAAATTTATGTTTAGTTCGTAAATATACATCAGTAGAAGATTATGAAGAAATTACAAAATGTAAAGCAATTTTAACGCAAATAGGTGGAGCCACTTCGCATGCATCTATCATTGCTAGAACTTTAAATAAAGCAGCAATATGTGGAATTAATGAATTAGAAATATATAAAGATTATATAAAATGCAATAATATTATTTTAAAAGAAGGAGACGATATTATAATAGACGGAAACAATGGTATTGTATTTTTATCAAATGTTGCTATTCAAGATAATAAATATAATCAAGAAGAGATAATAAAAAATTTAATTGATTTAATTGACAAAATTAATAATACAAATGCAAGTAATAAATCAATATTAAATAATGATAATATATTAATATCAAATATTAAAAATAAATCATTATTAAAAAAAAATTGTAATCCAATTCAAATTGCTATAAATGCAGACTCAGAAGAAGAAATAAATTATAGTAAAAAATTTAATATAAAAAAAATTGGACTACTACGCACTGAACATATGCTTTCTGATCCTATTATATTAAATTGTTTTAGAGAGTTTATAATTAGTTATATTTTAAACTTATCAAATAAAAATTTAATTTTAGTTAAATTTCGTAATTTGCAAGTTAAAAAATTATCTTCAATACTAAAATATAAATTGATCACTTGCGTTAGATTATTTGACCCACCTTTACATGAATTTTTTACTTTAAATGAAAGTTCAGTTCATAAAATTGCAAATTCTTTAAACTTAGAAAAAGATATTGTTCAATCGTTTATAAATAATATAGTAGAAGTTAATCCGATGTTAGGTAATAGAGGCGCAAGGCTAGGCGTCAGCCTTCTTGAGTTGTATAAAAGTCAAGTTGAAGCTTTAATTATTGCTTGCTATTTAACTAATAATTTTAATATTAATATTACAGTTCCTTTTATTAATGATCTAGAAGAATTTATTTATATTAAAGATTTAATTAAATCTTGTTTTACAGTTGAAAATATTAGAAAAATATTCTTTGAAAATGATTTTTATAATGAAGAGAATATTGCGGCTCGAGAAAACTTAAATTTTAATGATTTTTTTGAAAAAAAAATAAATTTACAAAATATTGCACAAGATGAAATTGAAATAATTTTATTAAAATTGCAAAACTTTAAAATAGGGACTATGATAGAAACCCCTAGAAGCTGTTATATTGCAGATGAAATTGCTAAACATGCTGATTATTTTAGTTTTGGAACTAATGACTTAACTCAATTTGCATTAAGTATATCAAGAGATGATATACATAAAATTTCAAGCAAATATTATAATTTTTGGCAATTTGATCCATTTAAAGAGATAGATCAAAAGTGCGTTGGAAAATTAATTAAATTAGCAATTCAATTAGCAAAAAAAATAAAACCAAATATGGAATTTAGCATATGCGGAGAACATGCACAATCATTAAATAGTATTAATTATTTAAAAAGTATTGGTATTACTACCTTATCAATATCAACTTTTAATATATTGAAAACTAAATTATTTCTTGCAATAAATAACATTTAAAATTTTTTATTTAATATTTTTTATTTAATATATAATAAATTTTTTTTGAATTTAATTATTTTAAAAATTTTTATTATTCAATTATAGATTAAATCTATTTTTTAAATTATTTATTAATTTTATTCAATTTATCGTTTTATTAAAGTTTTATTCTTTAGATGATTTTTTTGGTTTTATTACTTTTTTTGTGTCTTGATTTAGTTTAGTATTATTTAAAGAATCATTTTCTATACTAAACATTTCAAGAGTTTTAACTAAAGCATTATCTAATACTGCTTTTGCATTTTCTGCATATATTACTTCAATTTTTTCCCCTGCATATATTATTTCAATTTTTTTTGCTGTATTCATTACTTCAGTTTTTTCTGATATATTAGAATGCGTTATACTATTTGTTTGATTTTGATTTAGTTCATTATTTTCTATTAATAAAGATTTTTCTTCATTTTTAATTAAATTAATAAAATCTTTTCTATTTTGTTCAGATAAAATAAAAATTTTTATACCCTGTCTAATTCCTGCTAATATTTTTTCTTTTAATCCTCCAATTGCAGTAACTTTACCTGTTAGAGTTATTTCTCCTGTCATGCCAATTTTTGCTTTTACTGGAATATTAGATAAACATGAAAATATTGCGGTAAGCATAGTAATACCAGCAGATGGGCCATCTTTAGGTGTTGATCCATCTGGTACATGTATATGTATATCTAATTCTTTTAAATTAGAAGTATTATATTTATATTTTTCTAATAAATTAATAGCAACTGTTTTTGCAACTTGAGCTGATTCTTTCATTACATTTCCTTGATTTCCGGTAATTGTAATTTGACCAGATCCATGAATTTTTACACATTCTATTTGTAAAACACTACCTCCAACAGATGAATATGCAAGTCCATTTACAACTCCAATTTCTGGTTCTTGATTAACTAGATCATCATATGATCTTTCAGTTCCTAAATATTCTCTAATAAGATCTTTAGTAATAACTAATTCAGTTAATTCATATAAAATATTTTCTTTTGCTTTATTTGCTAAAATTAATTCTTGTTCTAAAATTGCAAAACGATAAATTTGCTCAAATTTTCTTGTTAATGATCTAACCCCTGCTTCTCTTGTATAATTTTCAATAACATATCTAATAATTTCATCTGTAAATATTAATCCTGCATTATTGCTTTCTGAATTAAAATTACTTTCATTTGTTTTTGATGTATTATTTAATTTTGTTTTGCCATCTGAATTATCAGATAAAATTTTATCTTTATTAGAAAAATTAAAGTTATATTTCTTATTTAAATTTTTAATTGTATGTTTCTTTACTATATTAATTTTTTCTTCTGTTGTATATCCTGGTAAATTAATAATTTCCAATCTATCTCTCAATGCTGGAGGTATTGAATCTAAATAATTTGCAGTAACTATAAACATATTTTTATCTAATCTAATAGGAAAACCTAAATAATGATCAACAAAACTTTTATTTTGCTTAGGATCTAAAGTTTCAAGTAAAGCATCAGCAACGCTACCACCTACGCCACCATTATTATTTGGTGCAATTTTATCAATTTCATCTAATATAAAAAGACCAATGTCCGAATTCATCTGAGTAGCGCCAGTTACTATTTTGCCAGCCATCGCGCCAAGATAAGTTTTTCTATGTCCTCTTATAACTGCTTCATCTCTAACGCCGCCCATTGCAATGCTATAATAAGGTAAATTTAATGCTTCTGCAATACATTTAGCTATAGATGTTTTACCTGTTCCAGGTGCGCCAGCAAGACATAAAATAGGTGCACTATCTAAATTATCTGCATCTTTATTAATATGGCTCCTTGATACTAAAAAACTGATAATTGCTTTTTTTACTTCTTGCATTCCAAAATGATTTGCATCTAATGATTCTTGAATTTTTTGAATATTTGATACAGAGTATTGTTTTTTTTCAATAAATACAGCTTTAAATGCTAATTCTATCCATTCAATAGAAGAGCTATATTCTTGAGCATAAGATTGTATATTGGCAAATTTTTCTACAGCAGCTTCAATCATATTATATGCTTCTGGATTTTCTTTTTTATCTATGAATTTTAAATTCAATTTAAATCTATTATAAACTTGATCTTTTTGATCGCCTAACATTTTACGAATTACATCTAATTGTTTACGTAATATTGCTTTTTTATAATCTTGTTTAAGTTCTGCTTCTGTAGATAGCTCTATTTCTGTTTTTATATTAATAGTATTAATTTTTTCTTTGATATCTTCTATTATCATTTCTATTTTTTTAATTAAAGAAGGTTCTTCTAATATAATTTGTCCTTTAATCAAACTTTTTTTATCCTGATCGTTATCTTTTTCTTCTAAGCTATTATGATCAATAGTGTATAAATAAGATGCAATATAATTAACTTTATGTTCTAAATTATGTTGATTAATAACTGTTTTTAAAGTTGTATCTATAATTCTTTTTTGATGTGGTAATTTATTTTCAAGTGTATGAGCATATTTTGTAAATTGATTTTGCAAATTTAAAATTGCTATATTTAATTTTTCTTCATCCTCTATTATTGTTTCGCAAATTTCAAATTGACATAATTCTTGATATCCTTTAGTATTTTCAATTTTCTTAACCAAAACTTTATCTTTGCAAGAAACAATAATACGAACAATTACATTACCAAAATCAGGATTATTTTTTAAAAAAATCTCTTCTTCTGATTCTTTATTATTATCAGATTTATTTTCTTTTGCGCTACAATCTTTATCTTCATCCAATTCTATTTTGGAAGAATCGTTAAATTGTTTTTTAATATTTTTATTAAAATATTGAATATCAATTACATTTGCTAAAACACCAATATTATATAAATAATTAATATCATCCTCTGATTTTTGAGCAATTAAACAAATTGTATTATTTCCTTTATTTTTATCTAATGTTATTAATCCACGAATTGATGTTGGCCTTTGTATTAAAAAAGACATTATAGTATTTGGATAAGGTATTGCAGTTTTCAATGCAATCACAGGAATTGTATTTATACTATTAATTTTTTGTATCATAAATTTATTAAATATTTTATACATTAAAACTATAAATTAAAGCATACTAAAACGTTAAGATACCTAAATGTATTTTTTAAATATATTAAATTTTTTAGATGGTTTTTTATTATTATAATTTGTTTTGTAAATTTTATTTAAATATTATTATAGTGAATTTTTTTAAAATTTAAAAAATTTGTATTTATTAATAAATAAAAAAATAATTATGTTGATAATTGGATAATTAAAATATTAAATTATTAACTATATTGTTTTTTTTACTATATAATTCAATTATTTATTGAAAGATTTGATATTTTTTAATATAAAAATTTTTACTAATAAAATAATAATCTAAATTATTACTGACAAGATTCACATTCTTGATAAGTATTAACATTATTATTTGATATATTATTTAAATCGAAACTTTCAGATTGCTGTGATATTAATTTTTTATGAGTATTAGATGATATATTATCTGGTCTTCTTGCTGCTGTTGATCTTAAATAATATAAACTTTTAACTCCCCTTTTCCATGCTTGATAATGTATCATATTAAGATGTGTTTTTGTAACATCATGTGGCAAGAATATATTTAATGATTGTGCTTGCGTGATATATTTTGATCTATTGCCTGCAAGTTTAATTAATTGCATCTGATCGATTTCAAAAGCAGTTTTAAATACTTCTTTTTCATCATCTGTAAAAATTGAAATATTTTGTATAGATCCTTCATTAGAAGCAATATCTTGCCAAATGCTATTATAATTAACATTTTTACTTTTAATTAATGCATCAAGATAAGGATTTTTAACAGCAAAAGATCCACTTAAAGTTTTATGTGTAAATATATTTGAAAAAATTGGCTCAATACTAGGTGAACATCCTGCTATAATAGAAATAGAAGCAGTAGGCGCAATTGCAGTTGTGTTTGAAAATCTCATAATCATGCCTGCATCTATTGCATCAGGGCAAGATCCCTTTTCTATTGCTAAATCTTTTGATGCTTTAGCTGTATATTTATCTATATGTTCAAAAATACGATTATTCCAACTAGTTGCAAGTAAACTAGAAAATGGTATATTTTTTGATTGTAAAAAACTATGAAAACCCATAACGCCTAAACCAACACTACGCTCTCTATATGCTGAATATTTTGCTCGCTTCATTTCATCTGGAGCATTATCGATAAAATATTGTAAAACATTATCTAAAAAGCGCATAATATCTTCAATAAATAAAGGATTTTTTGACCAAGTTTCAAAATGTTCTAAGTTTAAAGAAGATAAGCAACATACAGCTGTTCTATCGCCCCCTAAATGATCAATACCGGTATTAAGGGTAATTTCAGAACAAAGATTAGACATTTTAATATTTAAGCCTAATTTTTTATGATGCAATGGTCTTGCATTATTTACAGTATCAATAAAAATAATATATGGCTCGCCTGTTTCCATTCTAGCAATTAATAATTTTGACCATAATTCTCTTGCATTAATTACTTCTCTTACGCTGCCATCTTTTGGACTAATTAATTCAAAGTCGCCATCTTCTTCTACTGCTTGCATAAATTTATCTGTAATTAAAACTCCATGATTTAAATTTAAGCATCTTCTATTTAAGTCTCCCCCTGAGGCTTTTCTAATTTCGCAAAATTCATGAATTTCAGGATGATGTATTGGTAAGTATACAGCGGCACTGCCTCTTCTTAAGCCTCCTTGAGAAATTCCTAAAGTAATTGAATCGATAATCTTTAAAAATGGTATTACTCCTGAAGTAGTACCATGCACTCCTACATTTTCTCCTATAGACCTTACATTTCCAAAATAAGAACCAATTCCACCGCCTTTTGCTGCTAAGATGCTATTTTCACTAAATAATTCTATTATGCTATCTAAACTATCTTGGCATTCATTTAAAAAGCAAGAAATTGGCATACCTCTTTCTTTACCTGTTTTTTGTTTTATGCCTCCATTACTTAAAATTGGAGTTGCTGGCATAAACCAAAATTGGCTCATATAATCATATAATCGTTGAGCATGTTCTTCGGAATCAGCAAAAGCAGAACTAACCCTTATAAACATATCTTGAAAGTCTTCATCTGGCAAGAGATATCTATCTTTAAGAGTTGCAGCTGCAAAATCTGATAATAAATTATTTCTTTGAGAAACTTTATTAATTTTAATATTTTTATTAAGAATTAAACTATTTTTATTTTTTATATTAGTTTCAGTACTATTTTTAATTTGCATATCTGATTCTTGAAGAGAAATAGACTCATCACAAATAATATGATTTTTATGTTTAATATTGGCAAAAGAAGCATCCATAAATTCCATAAATAAATTTTTATCTTTTATAGATTAATAATACTATCTAAAAAAAATATAATCAATATTGACTTTTTATTTGATATACTATTCTTATTATATATATTTTTATATAGTAGTAACGCTTTGAATTATAAGTTATATTTTTATTAGTTTTAAATATAATTAATAAACATAAATGTAACTTAAAAAATAAATAATTAATTTAATAAATTTAAACATAAAATATGAAAAATCATAATAATCAGACTAAAAATAGTTTAGAATTATTAATAAATCAAAATAAAATTATTATTAATGAATTAGAATTAATGCAATTTGCAGATTATGCAATAGAAGTTAAATATAATAATACTATTTTGCATTGTATATTATGCAAAAGTAAAGAAGAGGATTTTACTTCAAATAATTTGCTACAAGTGAATTATAAAGAATTATTTTTATCTCAAGATAAATTTTTTAATAATCAAAATAATATTAGAAATTATAAACAACAAGATACAGAAACTTTAATTGCAAGATTAATTGATAGATCAATTAGACCAATTATTGCAAAAAATTATTTTTTTGGAATTCAAATTACAGTAAATGTAATGTATAATGATAATACTATTATGATGGATCTATTAAGTATCATTGCAGTAATGTGTTTACTGAAAGGATCTAGCATTCCATTGCAAACAACTATTGCTCCAACTAGAATTATACAAAATAAAAATAATTCCGACTTTAAATCTGTTACAAAATTAGAAACTCAAAAAGATAAAAATAATCAAAAAGATAAAATAGAAAATCCATTATTAAATATCTTAATTGTATCTAATAAAAATTCAATTTTTATGCTAGATTGTGAAGCAAAAGAGATTAATTATGCCAGTATAATACAAGCAATAGAAGTTGGTAAAAAAGTATCGCAAATATTAATTAATCAAATTAATAAATATTATGAAGAAGAAATAGAAAATCCAATTAATATAAAATTAATTGCTAATAATCAATCAAAAATACAATCTATCTTTTATGATAAATTAATACAAAATATTATCAATGATATTACAAAAATAGAATGCAATTTAAAACAAAATATTAATAAATTTACTCTTGACAATATTTATACAATATGTAAAAAATTAAAAGAATCATCTAATAAAGGAAATGCCTTAAAAAACAATAATAATAATAATTTTGATAAATTTTTAAACCAAATAGATCAAGATAGAAATTATGCAGATAATATATTGAAATATATTAAAAAACAATCTGAAATTTTTACTGCTCAAAATAGGATATATCAAAATAAGATAAGATTAGATAATAGAAATTATAATATAGTTAGGCCTTTAAGCATGAGAATTAACACTTTACCTTATACTCATGGCTCTAGTATTTTTACACGAGGAAAAACTACTTCATTAAGTACAATTCTTCTTGCACCTACTTTTGAAGATGAAAACTATACAAATGCAAAAAATTTTATCTTTAATTATGAATTTCCAAGTTTTGCAACTGGAGATATACAAATAAGAAATACAACTAGAAGAGAAATAGGTCATTCTAATTTATGCTTTAAAGCTTTAAAACCTTTAATTATTAAATTAGAAGATTTTTCTTATAATATTGCAATTAATTCTATGATTTTAAGCTCTGATGGATCTTCTTCAATGGCTAGTGTTTGTGCGGCAAGTTTGGCTCTTATGGATGCAGGAGTGCCAATTAAACGTCATATAGCTGGAATTGCTATGGGTCTTGCTATTAACGAAATAAGCGAAGATAAATCTAAAATTGATTATCAAGTATTATCCGATATAAATGCAAATGAAGATTATCATGGATTAATGGATTTGAAAATTGCAAGCACATCTTTAGGTATTACGGCTATTCAGCTTGATGTTAAAATGTTGGATGTTGATATTTTAATATTAAAAAAAGCATTTAAACAAGCTGATTTAAGTTTAAAAAAAATTTTAGAAGAAATGCATAATATAATACCAATTCATAATAAAGAAGTTAATCAAAATGTACCTATTTTAAAAAAAATTATATTGCAACCAGAACATGTAAAAGAAATTATAGGCCAAGGCGGAAGAAATATTAAAGAGATTATTAAAGAATTCAATATTAAAATTGATATTACAAAAAATAATATATTAATCATTCAAGGAGCAAAAATACAAACTGAAGCAGCTTATGATTATATAGAAAAATTAATTTTAGAAATGCAAAATAAAAAAGAATTGCGTAATACTCAATCTCAATTTAATAAAAATGTATTCTATCAAAAAAATAATAATCCAGAACAAATAATATCTCAAAATCAAAATAATAATACTTTAAATCAGATAACACTTGAACAGCAAAAAAATAATAATCCAGAGCCAATTATCTCAGAGTTAATAGATCTAAATCATACTAAACAAATAACTTTAAATGATTTTGAGCAAATTAATACAGAATGCAAAAAAGAAAAAAATAATAATACTACTAATAATGTAATTGATAATCAAAATATTAACTTAGATTGCAATTTAATACAAAAAGATAATATTAATAATATAAATTGTAATATTGTTAGTAAAGAAAATAATATTGAAAATAAACAACAAATAATTAATAACCAACAAGATAATTTAAATAATTTTGAGTCAATTGAAAAAATAAGCCTTGAATACAAATTAGAATGCAATAATCAAAAAGAAACTGATAATCAAATTAATAAAAATAATAATGAAAAATTTAAAAATAATAATCAAAATAAAAAAATTAATTTTAAAAAAAATGATAAAGAGGAAATAAATAATATTATTGAAAATATTGATACAGATATATCTATATTTGTAAATAAAGATAATTTTGCTATAAATAAAGATAGTACTTTGAATGAATTAGAAAAAAATAAAAATGATAATATAAATGAAAATAATATACAAATTTTACATAAAAAAGAGAATCAAGAAGCAATAACTAAAAAACCTCAAACAATAAAAAGACATATTGGATTATGGTACGAACCATCTGTAAATTCTACTTTAGAGGAAGAAATAAATGCAAAAATTAATAATTATAACGAAATTAAAAATAAATATAATAATGAAATAGAAAATAATAATATTAATTCTTCATCTATTAATGATTTAAATAATGCTAATTTAATATCAGAATTTAAGGAAATTAATAAAAGATCACAAAGCGAAAAATTAAAATCAAATGAAGAAAATTTGCAAACTAAAATATATAAAAAAAATAATAATTTAGAAGAATTTTCTCAATTAAATAATAAAAATGATAATTCAAATAATAAAAATGATAATATTAGAAAAATTATAGAAACAGAACGCAAAATATTTGACTTTTAAAAAAGTATGGATAAAAATTTATTTATTAAAACAAGAAGAATATACATAAAGCAAGATATTAATTTAGGCGATTCAATTCAGCAGGATATGCATTATATAAAAAATGTTATTAGACTTAAAAATCAAGAAAAAATTAGAATATTTAATGAAAAACAAGAATTTTTATGTATTTTGCAAGACAATAAATTAATTCCTATTCAGTTAATTAGAACTAATGAAGTAAGAACTAATGTAAAAATTAGTATTGCTATATCAATTTTAAAGCAAAATGCAATGCATGATGCAATTTCAGCTATTGCGCAATTTGATATTTTTAAAATTTATCCATTAATTACAGAACGCACTCAAGTAAGAGAATTTAATTATAATAAGTATAATTCAATAATACAGTCAAGCATTGAACAATCAGAAAAAATGAATTTAATTGAAATATCAAATGTAATTAAATTGACAGATTTATTAAAAATAGATAATGCAAATATAATATGTTGTGATGAAGCTTTTTACTATAAAGATTTAGAAAATTGTGAATTCAATAATATGCATATTAACAATTTTAATGGCATGAAAAATAGTAATACAAATTTTGATTATATTAATAATAATGCAAATTTTAATGATATTAGTAATAATATAAATTCTAATATAAACTTAAATAGTATTAATTCAAATAACATTTATGCAAAAATTAATCAATTAGATAAAGCAAAAGAAATTATAATTATTGTAGGACCAGAAGGAGGATTTACTAATAATGAACATGAATTAATTGCAAAAATTTTTCCAACTTATTTAACTTTTTCAACTATATTAAAATCGGAAATTGCTGCTATTGCTAGCATTAGTATTGTTAGTGCAATTTTAAGATAATATTATTATTAATTAAATATAAAAATATATGAATTAATATTCAATTAAAATTAAACAAAACTTATAAAAATAAATAGTACTAATTAATAAAATTAATATAATTATTTTTAATATTTAACTTTATTTTGTAGTAATTTTTATTTTTGTATATTGCTACTTTAATTATTTTATATACAAAAATTTATTTTTTATGATGTTAATTATCTATATTTAAATAAAATAAAGCTAAAAATGAGTCAAATATACAAAAGTTTATTTTAAATATAATATTTTATTAATTTTAACTTTTGATTAAATAATTTCAAGTTTAAGATTATCAAAATGCAATTTTAAGTTAATTTAAAAGATAAATATGCAAAAAAATAATTTGATTAATAATAATAATTTGCTTAAACAAATTAAAAATAATAATCACTCTCTTAGGCAATATAATGACAATATCTTATCAAAAAGTCAAGTAGCGCAAAATAATATTAGCGTTACAAATCAATTCAAGCAACATACTAAAGCAGCAGCACAAAATAATACTAAAATAGTAAATCAATCAAATAAAATACAAAATAAAATATCTCTACTAAAACAAAAAACATTAAATACTTTAAGAAAACTTGCATTGCTAAGTAAAATAATGCTTTTAAGTACTCCAGTTGCTGTAACTCTTAATGCGAGTATAATGAATAACATAATTGGTGTAATATATAGTTCAAATTTTCAGTTAGGACCTACTTACTATAATGATACTACAAATACAAACATAACAGTTAATAATCTTATCGGAACTATATATTTTGATTCAACTATAGATTCATCTAGATCAAGACTAGGAGATGTAACTACTAATGGTAATTTATTATGGTTTAGCATATATGCAGATAATTTTAAAAAGCCATTAATAAATAATGATACTACAGAAGTAAATGATGATTCTATGAATTTTAGTGGCACTAAATATTTACTTGCAAATAAAATTAATGGTATTACTAATCCTACTGATACAAGTCAATTTGATAATATTTTTAAGATTCATTCTGTATATAATTTAGGAGTGGCTCATTTAATTGGATTAACTGGCAATCATTATGTAGCATTTTTTAATCCCTCACTATTTATTAAAAACAAAAGAAAACTTATAAATGATACACCGCCAGTTTCTTTTATAATCTATGATACTGGAGCTCAAATTAAATATTATATAAAACCTAATAATAACAATTCTTTACCTACTTATAATCAACTTAGTTTATATAATCTTCAATTTAGCAATAATGTTACTATTTTTGGTCATACTCTTGCTAATAGTGAAAATACAATAAAAGCAACTGGAATAACTTTTAACAAAAAAGTAGATCAAGATACATCAGAAGGTACCAAAATTAAACTTCTTGTTGATAATTATCAAGGAACTGGTTTTACAGTAACTGATTTAATAACATTTAACGATCGAATGAATATACCAAATGCAGAATTAGAAGTAGATTTAACAAATAATACATATAATAATATTATTGATCTAAAAGGTATATATTTTAAATTACCTACGACAAATGTGCCTGATGACGTAAATATTGTAAAAAGTATTAACACTACTATCCCAGCTGCTACATCAATTGGTTTAATTGGTTTACAAATTGAAAAAAGTTTAACAGCAGTAGGCACTGGAACAGTTAATCCAGATGAAACAATTACTAATCCAAATGGTAATATTATTAATACTATCACTAATACAGCCTCAATAAATGCTGATACTATAGGAATCAAAATTCCAGCAAATCCAACAGGAAGTACAATTTTTAATAATATAATAATAAATGCAGGTTTAATTCAAAATAATATAACTTTGCCAACTCTTAATAATTCAAATCTAAATATTTTTAGCAATTATAATCCAAATAGCGGTGGTCAATTTAATGCAGATATAGAAAATAATACTACAATAAAAAATGATATTACCGGTGGTAATATAACTGGCAATATGAATGCAATATCTTGGAGCAATGACTATTCTGGTGGAACTACATATAAAGGCAATATTACTAATGATATTAAAATAGAAGGAAATATGTTAGTAGGATACATAGCCGGAAATGTTAAAGGAACATATGGCGTATCTCCCGCTACAGATCCTGCAAATGATAAAACAATAACCACTAATATTACAATAGGTAAAGATAATGGCGGTGGCAATATAACTGGTGGAACAATGTTAGGTGGAGATATTTATGCAAATTACTTAGGCTTTTATTATAATAAAGTAATAAATAATATTATTGTATTAAATGATATGTCAAATGGACATATATGGGTAAATGATAGAGCTTTTTTTTATAATACAGTAAATAATACAATTACTATAAAAAATATTAGTAATAACGCTAGCATATCAGGTTATTTTAATATATTTGATAAACCAATAACTAATACTATTAATGTATCAGACATGATGTCAGGCGGTACAATAAAAGGTACTGATTGTGATATCTATAAAGATACACTAACTAATAACATTAATATAGGTACTTTACAAAATGGAATAATATATAGCAATTTTTATAATCCTGCTTTAAATAATATAAATAATGCAGTTGTAACAAACAATATAACTATTGGTTCAGTCAATCAAACAACTTTAAACAATATACCAAAAATTTATGCTCAATATATTGATCGAGCAGGAACAATAATTTTTAATAAAGATGTAACAAATAAAATTGAAATAACAGGCGCAACTACTGGGGGGCATTTTTATACATTTTACTCTCCAGATACAAATGGTAAAGTAGAATACAAAGGTAATTTAACAAATAAAATTATTTTTAATGGCACAGTAAGTAATTTTTCATCCAATCCAATTAAAATTGGGGCATTTAAACATAATAATGAAGTTAACTATAAAGATGTAGATATTTTAGTGCAAGGACCAGAACCTGTGACTCCTACTTCACCTACATTTGATATAGAAATGATGCGTATAACCCCTGATATTACTTTAATTTCAAATTTAGTAGCAAATAATACAATAACAGAAATTAAAAATCGTAATGATATAGATACTACTAAATTAGATGGTACATCTGCTATTGTAAAAAGCTTTGGTAAAATTACTTCAAGAATGACTAATATATTAGGAAATGACAGCGAAGCTGCAGTGACATTCAAATCAAGCGGTGCAACAACTGGCAATATAGGAATTAATTATGTAAAAGGAGGCATAACTGCATCTGCGGCATTGTCAAGTGAAAATGCAATTTTAATAAATGAAAACTTAATTACTGGCGTTAAAGATGCAAGTGGATCTATTACGACTTATGGTAATATTATAGCAGAACAAGGTGGTATTTTTGCTTTCAATGCCCCTCCCATAGCAACAATACAATTTATTGATGTTCTTGGAGATGTTACTGCAACTAATGGATTTATAAATTTAACACCTAAATATTTAACTGTCTCAGGAAATATAAAAGCAAAATATGATATTTATATTGAAGCAAATAAAAATACTTTATTTGGAGTTGAGTCAACTGAAAATTTTATTTATATTCATGGATTAGATATTGATTCACAAAATACTGTAACAGGAGATATAAAAGCAAAAAGTTATATTAAGATTGATGGAATATCAAATATTTTAATTGGAAATATAACATCAACTCAATATTTTATTGAGATTGGAGATAATACAACTTTAAATAATAATATATCAGGAGATATACAAGCAAAAGATTATATTAGTGTTTATGGAAATAAAAATACTTTAGCTGAAGTTAATTCAACAGATAGTTATATTGGCATTTATGGAGCAGGTACTAATCCACAAAATATTGTAACAGGAGATATAAAAGCAAAAAGTTATATTAGTGTTTATGGAAAAAATACTTTAGCTGGAGTTAATTCAACAGATAGTTATATTGGCATTTATGGAACAGGTCTTAATTCAGAAAATACTGCAACAGGAGATATAAAAGCAAAAGGTTATATTTATATTGAAGCAAATAAAAATACTTTATCTGGAGTTAATTCAACAGATGATTATATTGACATTTATGGAGTAGGTACTAATTCACAAAATACTGCAACAGGAGATATAAAAGCAAAAGATTATATTAGTATTTCTGCAAATCAAAATACTTTAGCTGGAAGTAGCATTCTTTCTAATAATTATATTGCTATTAATAGTAATAATACTAATAGTATTTTGCAATTTAAAGGCGGTAACTCAGTTTCTTCAAAAAGAATCGAGATCAATCAAAATAGTGAAGCAAATAATATTGAAATTTTAGCTGGAGCAAATGCAAATAATAAATTAACATTAAATTCTATGTTTGATACTGATCTTGCGAAATTTGATTCTTCAATAACTGCGGCAGTTATTGATGTCATAAATATATCTAGCATTAGTTTTCAAAATAGAGGATTAGGTAAATCTATTTTATTAAAAGATATGAACCTTTATGGTCCTTGGGATATTAAATATATTAATCAAACATATAATATTAAACAAAATTTTACACTGCAAGATATTGATGTAAGAGATAAAACTTATACTGAAACCGATTTATATAATGAAATTACTACAACTACAATAAATGCAAAAGGATTGTTAAGATTTGTTGGAGTTAAAGATGCTACAATTCAAGCAACAAACCAAGATGTAATAATTGATAATTTGCACTTTACTAAAAATGTCAATTATGTTGTAAATAGCGGCGGATCATCAACTGTTACTAAATTGAATAACCCAACTGATGCACAATTAACTTTAACTGCAGATGCAGCAAATAGCATTACTATTGGGCATTTGTATTATGATTTATTTTATTCAATACGAGTAGGTGGAAATGTTAATATTAGTTATACTATGAATGACACAACACTTGGAGCATTAAATTCTCCTATGTTAAAGTTTACTTATATAAATGATAATACAAATTTAAAATTAAATATAAAAGATAATGTAGATCAAATTGATATAACGCAAAATAATTGTAATATTGACGGCAATAATGGTAGTATTATTCCAATAAGATCTTTAACCTTTGATCTAGCAAAAGCAAGGCAAATAAATTTAAGCAATTCTATTAAATATAATTCTAGTACTAATTCTGGTGGAAAGATAGATACTTTAAATTTTAAATTTAATATTCTTCCTCCTACTCCTACATTATTATCTAACCAAAATAATTCCAACTTAGATGGACATCCAACGGAGCCAACTGTGACCTTTACATCTACAAGCGACTATCATGTTAATAATGTAATGCCACTTGAAAATGATATGTATCATTTAGTAATAGAAAATGGTATGCCTGGTTTTGTTTCTACTAATGTTGACGTGGATGGAAAATCTCTTGCTATTGTAAACTTAGGCGGAACAGTAGATAGCACAGAGCTTAAATGGAAAAGTATTACAACTAGTGATGTTAAATCGCATTATTCGATACTTGCAAATACATTAGAAATAGTAGCACCAGCAGCTCCAGCAACGCAAAGCACTATATCTGGCAACTCTAATATTGGCACAATTGAAAATCTTACTCTTGGAACTAGTATATTAGTTGATAATTTAATTTTAAATAATGCAACAAAAATTTTTAATGCAAATTTAACTAGCCTTACTAGCACAGCAATAAACCATAATTTAACAATTGAAGGTTTACCAAATAATTTGAACTCTTATATTGTTCTTAGTGATATTACACAAGATGCAAATGCTGAAATTAATATAAGCCTAGAAGGAAGCTCTTATACGGATCCAATAACAGGTGCAGTTACTGAATATACACATATTTTAAATTTTAGTGATTCAGCAGAATCTAAACCAAAAGAAAATTATACTAAAATTAATTCAGTTACTTTAGGTAAAAATTCTACTGCTTCATTAGAATTTGTTAATCTAGCTACTACATCTAATTTAAGTTCTAATAGTTCTTTAAGTTTAAATTATGGGATTGTTAATAATATAATAGCAAATGATCAAAGTACAGTATTTCTAGATAATTCTACTGTTACAACAGCTAATGCGAATAATTCATCATCTATAAATATTTCAGATTCTACAGTTACTACGATTAACGCAAATAATGAATCATTAGTAAATCTCAATAGTCCTAATTTTCAAGTCGATCAAATTATTACGACCAATATTGATACAATTAACGCAACTAATGCTGCTAGAGTAGGAATAGGAGGAGCAAATGTAACAACTTTAAATTTAACCAAAGCAGCATCTTTTAATGCTATACATTCTAATATAGAAAATTTAAATATTAATTCTACTTCTACTACTAATTTTTTAGATCAATTATCATATATAACAAATTTTACAATTCTAAATGAAGAAAACGCACAAGCGAATATAAATATCATGTTTGATCGTGTATTTAAACCTCATACAGACCCAAATACGCCTGATCCATTGATTACAGATCCTCTTTTGAGTACAGATCCAACAAAAGCAAGGCTTGGTAATGTAATTACTAATGGTAAAACATTAAATTTAATAATTCAATCAATGTCTCCACTAGAAAATGCAATTGGGTTAACTCCTGATACTCGTAACCAAAGATATTTGCTTGCAAATAGTATAGATGATAAAACAACCGGTATAACAAAAGATAATTATACGACTTTATTTAGTAATGTCAATATTACTGCATCTGATGGTGGTTTTTTTATATATGAAGTATATCATCAAATTGATGGAACAAATGGTAAGCACTATATAGCATTTGTGCCAAATGTTGCAAAAGCAGTATATAGAGAATTAATTAATGCAACTATTGTAGATGACCCTGATACAGGTGGTGGCACAGGTGGCGGTACAGGTGGCGGCACAGGCGGCGGTACAGGTGGCGGCACAGGCGGCGGTACAGGTGGTGGTACAGGCGGCGGTACAGGCGGTGGCACAGGTGGTGGCACAGGCGGCGGTACAGGTGGTGGCACAGGTGGTGGCACAGGTGGTGGAGATGGCGGTGTTACTCCTCCAGTTGTAACGCCTCCTTCTATTGGGGATAATGATTTTATAATTCAAT
The DNA here is from genome assembly GCA_046348705.1 of Rickettsiales bacterium. GTDB lineage: Bacteria > Pseudomonadota > Alphaproteobacteria > Rickettsiales > Rickettsiaceae > JAXMDS01. The sequence goes on from JAXMDS010000003.1 coordinate 66,129, forward strand.
TGCCAGTACAATTATCACAAAATCCTACAACAATAGATATTCCAATAAGTGTTTCTGCTGTTAATCAAACAATTGAAAATATACAAGTAATTCAAGGCAATTCTGAAACTTTTAATGCATTATTAAAAGCATTAGTAGCTACCGATGGAAATATTAACTATACTAATATAATTGGTTTTGCTAATACATCAGAAGGTACAGTATCAACTTCTAGTAGCGAATCTGATAGTGCTGCTATTTCTGAAAATAGTTTACCTGATGTAAATATGAGTGTGTTTTCAGATTCAATTAGTCAAAACTTTAATTCAAATAATAATATTCAAGATCAAAAAAGAATTCAATCAATTAAAGAAATAAAAGAAGAAGCAATAAATCAGAAAATAGATAATTCAGCAGATTACACAACAAATAGCTCTACAGTTTCTAGTAGTAGCGATAATCCACTAGAGCAGAAAGATAGAGTTAGAAAAAATTTATTATTCCAAGCTTTTATAGGTAAAGGATATACAAGTAAAGATGTGAATATTTCAGAAGATGAAAAAATTTTCTATGGTGGTACTATATTTTATACTCATCAAATGTATAAAAATGTATATGGATCAGTTGGCGGTTATTTTGCATATATAAAAACTGACTATAAAAATGGCTTAAAGAAAAATGATACTGCATCTTTAAAACATTTATCTGGTCTTGCTTCAATTACTTATTTGCCTAATGATAATTTCTATGCAATATTTTCAACTACAATTTCAAAAGGATATGGAGACTATAATAGAAATATTATTTCAGAAGATGTAATATTAAAAGATCAAACAATACCTAAAAAAGCAACAGCAACTTTTGAATATACTGGAATTGATCTCGACTTACTTGCATCTTTAAGAGTTAAAGTTAATAAATCAATTAGTATCTTGCCTCAAATAGGTGTTTCTTATAAGCATATGTTCTTTGATAAAACACTAGAAAAAGGGATTATTAATTTAGAATTTAATAAAAGAGATATTGGAAATTTATCTGGATACATAGGCTTACGTACTAATATTGAAAAGAAAAGTATGCTTTATTCTTTAGATATAGGTGCAAATTATAATATTACAGAAGCGCCAAAAGAAAAAATAGCATATTTAGTAGATAAAAATGGAGTAAAATTAGTAGATGATTTAACAAATATACCTAAGCCTCTTAAATTTACAGATCAAAGATTAGGCAGATTAAAACTTAGTGCAACTTTACAAGTAACTAAATATTTTGATCAATCTACATTTGCAGATATAGGCTTAAACTTTACAAAAACAGGCCCAGAAAAAACAATTCAATTGCAAATTGGATTTGGACTTGACTTATAATATTTAATATATTTTAATATTTGTGATTATTTATATTTAAAATAAAAAATTATATTAGTAATATTGACTTTTTATTAACTTTAATTTATAATAAAAAAAGTATATTTTAATATTATGACAAATCAACTATTTGATATAAATTATCAATTAATAGATAATACAAAATTAATTGATGACACTTTATCATTTATTAATTCATTAGATTTAAATCAATTATATAATAGTCTTAAGCTCAACAAATTCTGATTTAATAGATTATTTTAAAAATAATAATTTTATTCAAGATAACTATAAATCCAAAAAATATTCAATTTATAATGAAATTTTTTTAATTAAAAAAAATAATGATAGTTTGAATTTTAATAATTATTTTTCTAATGAAGAAAAAATTAATTCTAGCATTAAAGCAAATTTTACATCTAAAATTGAATTAAAATTAGAAAATAAATTATTAACAACTTATAAAGTTAATAAGAGTTACGTCACAAATATAAAAGATTCATATGTTAATGAAAAATACTTACATCTTTCAAATGAAATATTTATAGATTATAAATATGGTAATCTTTTAACTGATTTAAAAAATAAAAAACAAATTTTATTAAACTGCCGCGCGGAAAAAGAATTATATCAAAATCAACAAAATACAATATTAATAGAATTAAAAAATAATTTTGATTTTGATAAAGAATTAGAAAACTTAGAAATTGAAGAAAAAAATCTTCATGCTGAAATTGAAGAAATAAATAAAAAAATGATAATAAAAGAAAATTTTACAGAAATACTTAAATTAACAAAAGAATTAGAAAATAAAAATTACTTATTACAATTAAATTTAGATCATAAAATAGATCAAAACAAAAAAATAAATAAATTAACAAAACTAAACTCAAAGCTAATAGAAAATGAAAAAAGTATAAATACTAATAATGAAAAGATTCAAGATATAGAAAAAGAAATATCAGAAATTGAATATAAAATTCAATTACTACAAAAAGAAAAAATTTTTTTATATATAAAAGATCAAAATTTAGAAGGTAAATTATTATCTTTACATAAAATAGAAAAAATAAAAAAAAATTTTAATAGTCAAGAGATTCAAGAAATTAAAAAGCAACTTGTAGAGAATTTAGAAAATTATAATTGGAACATTTTAAATGATTATAAATTAAAAATTGATATTACAAAATCAATTCATGTTATAAAATATGAATTATTAGAAAGAGATAAATTTATAAAAGAGCTTCAGGAAGAAAAGCAAAAAATTGAATTAAAAATAAAAGAATTAGAGGCAGAAATAAAAAAGATGCAAGATTCAATTTCTACTATTGATTTAAATTTTTTAAAACAAAACTTTACATTAATTAATAATGAGTTTAGTGGTAAACTTCAAAAAGCTATTAAATGTATTATTGATTTCGATATAGCTTTGAAAGAATTTAATGATAATTTTAAAAATTTTAATGATCAAAATCTTAAAATAATATTAAACACCTTTTTAAAAACATTTCAAGATAAAAAAGATTTAGATTTATTATTACAAAGTAAAATAAAAGAAAAAGAAAAATTAGAAAAAGAAATATTAAATTTAAATGAAAAAATTCAAGATACATCTAAAACAATTCAAGATTTTAATACTGAAATAAAACAACAATATTCTTCTCAACCAGAAGAAATACAAAATAAATTAGAAAATATATTAAAAAAATTAAAAAATAATAATGATTATTGTGATGATTTTCTTATTGAATATAGCAATAAAAATATATCTCTTAAAGAGTTTATTGATAATTATATTAAAGAATGTAAAGATGCAATGCCACCAATTCAACCAGAATTTAACGAAGTGCTTCAACCTCAATCTGGCCAAATATTTGAATCGCAATCTGATGAATCGAGTAAACAATTTGATATAATAGGTCAAATAGAAGATATTGAATAAAAACTACAAATAATCTGATAAACTTAGTAAATTGCAATTTGATGCAACGACTCAAATAATTACTATAGTATATAATATTGACTAAAAACTAGAAACAATCTGATGAAATTATTTAAGATTAACTTAATGAAATAAACAAAAAAATAACTAATTCACAATTTTGATAATTAATTTAAATATATTAATTTATTGATTATTTTTTAATTCCTTTAAAAGTTTTATAAGACCATTGTATTTTTTTAGCATTTGTTTTTGAATTATTATTTTTTTTATTAGAATTTTTAGTTATATTTTGTTTACTATTAATAGTAGAATCTTCTAAACTTGCAAAAATATCATCATTATCATAATTATTATTTTTATTAAATTTATTATTATTTATAAGATTTAATTTTAATAATTGATCATTATAATTACTTGTAAAACTAGCTTTTTTATATCCATAATTATTTTGCATGTTAGCAAAATTTAAAATATTTTTATGCGAAGACAATAAAGTTAAAACAGTATTAAGATTTTTAATTTTTAAATATTGTTCCGAAAGTAAATAATCAACTTCAACAATTTGATAGTTAATTTCATCAACTTTACTATTTATATAAAGTAAAAAATATATAAAAGTAATAAATGTTAAAAATAACAAAACATTTAAAATTCTAAGTGCTGATAAAAATTTGTACATAATTTATTTTTTTTTAATTATTCTTAATTTTGCAGATCTTGCTCTATTATTAGAAGATATTTCTGCTTGTGTTGGTACTATTAATTTATGAGTATAAATATCAAAAAGATTATTGTTTGTTAATTTATTATCTGAATTTTTATTTAATAATAAATTAGTTATATTTTCATTTTTTATTATATGATGATTTAATGATTTATTAATTAAAGCTTGATTATTAACATTTTTCATTAATAATTCATTATTAATATCTTTATTTATATTTTCATCTAATTTTATGTTTATATCTTGATTAATACCTTGATCTGTTTTATTTTGTATAATTAATTCATTCCTATTTTTGTATTTTGATTGTTGTATTTTTATAGTAGCATTTGCTTTAATGTAATCTTTTACAATTTTATCTTCTAGCGAATGAAAACTAACAACAGCTAACATTCCATTAGGAATTAATAAATTGCTAGTTTGAGATAATAAACTTTTTAAATTCTCTAGTTCTTGATTAACAAATATGCGAATTGCTTGAAAAGTTTTTGTCGCTGGATGCGTTTTAGAATATTTATAAGGAATTACTTCTGATATTATTTTTGCTAATTGAGTTGTTGTTTCTATTGAATTTAATTTTCTATAATTAATAATATTTTTTGCAATACGTTTTGCAAATTTTTCTTCACCAAAATAATATATAATATCTGCTAATTTTTTTTCATCATAATTATTAATAACAGTATATGCATCTATACCATCTTTATTATTCATTCGCATATCAAGTTTAGCATCATGCGTAAATGAAAAACCTCTATCTTTTGAATCAATTTGCATTGAAGATATTCCTAAGTCAGCTATAATAGCTGAAACTTTAGTAATATTTAATTTTAATAATTCTTTTGTAATATTGGCAAAATTTGAATTTATAATTGTAAACCTATCAGGAAATTGCTCTTTTATTTTATTTGCATATTGCAATGAATCTGAATCTATTTCAAAAGCAATAACTTTTGCATTAGGAAAAGTATTTAAAATTGCAAAAGAATATCCTCCAAAACCAAAAGTACAATCGATAAAAATATTATTTATATGTGTTAAATTAAATGTAGTATTATCTAAATTATTACTTTTATTAAAAAAATTATTTTTTAATTCCATCATAATTTCAGCTAATAAAACAGAAGTGTGCATATTTATTATCAATTATTAGTAATATTATATTATATTTAAATTAAAAATTGTAAATTATGTATCAATTTATACAACAAAAAAAATATTCTTTTAAACTAAAAAATATAAAAATAATTTTATATAATAAACAAAATAATAAATATAAATAATGCAAATAAATAAAATTAAAATAATTTTAGTTCTTAGTATTGTATTGATAATTTTATACAATTATAATAATTTAAATTATAAAAAAAATCATATGAAAAATTCCGATATTGAAAAACAAATTTTATATACTAAAAAAGAAATAGAAAATTTTGCAAAAACAGAAATTGTACCAAAAGCTGAAGAAATTAAGCATGAATTTACTATACACGGCATAAAAATTGAAGATAATTTTGCTTGGTTAAAACAAGAAAATTGGTTCAATGAAAAAAAGTTTACTAATCTTAATATTCCAAAATATTTAGAGTCAGAAAGTGAATATGCAAATAAATATTTTAAATTTAGCAATTGGTTAACTAATTCCTTATTTGAAGAAATTAAAGCAAGAACAAAAGAAGATGATATTTCTTATCCTTTGCAATATGATGACCAGCCTTTTGCATATTTTAGCGAAACAAAATCGGGTTTAAATTATGCAATACAAAAAAGAAAAAATTTGAATACTCAAAAAGAAGAAGTAATTTTAGATGCAAACTTATTAGCAAAAGGAAAAGATTATTTTGATTTATCTTTTTCTGCAATATCTCCAAAGCATAATTTACTAGCATATGGCGTTAATTATGATGGAGGGGAAAATTTTACAATACAAGTAAAAGATTTAAATACAAACAAAAATCTTGATGTTAATATAGAAAAAACTTTACATAGCATAGTATGGCTTAATGAAAATGAATTTTTATATACTCCTGTTAGTGATGTTTGGATTAGTAAAGTTATAATGCATTATAATATTGAGAAAAATCAGCATACTAAAATATATGAAGAGAAAATGAAAAATTTTTCAGTTAATGTAGGTAAGTTTGCAAATGAAGATTTTTTTTATTTAATTTCTAGCAATGGCGGTAGTGAAAAAATTAGAATATTTAAGCAAAATGATGTTAATTTTAATAACGATCTCGATTCGCAAGCGATTTATACAATTGAACCAAAAGAGCATGTAGATTATGATATTACAATACAAAAAGATATTTTATATATCTTAACTAATGAAGATAATTGTCCAAATAATAAAATTTTTCAAGTTAATCTTAATACTAAAGAAAAAACAATATATATAGATCATGATCAAAAATACTATTTGCAAAGTATATCAGCGACAAAAGATTATTTAATAATTAACTATAAAGAAGAGGGGCTAGATAAAATAGATATAATACAAACCATAAATAGTCAAAAGAAAACAATTAACTTTGAAGATAAAGCTTATACTGCATCTTTATATCATGCAAATTATTTTGATAATGATATTTTATATGTTTATTCTTCACCTAAAATGCCTCAAAGCTTATATAGATATGATTTTAATTTAAATAAATCAACTAAAGTGAAAGAGAAAGAAATTCCAGTACCTTATAATCCAAATGATTATGAAGTTGAAAGAGTTTTTGTGGGGCCAGATAAAATTCCAATGACTTTATTGTATAAAAAAAGTTTATTTAAAAAAGATGGCAGCAATAATGCTTTTGTTATAGGATATGGAGCATATGGAATTCAAATGAAGCCTGCTTTTAATAACAATATCTTTCCACTAGTAGATAGAGGATATATATATGCAATAACGCATATAAGAGGCGGAAGCGAAATTAATGAAAATTGGCATTTAAATGGAAAATTATTGAACAAAAAAAATACTTTTAATGACTTTCATGCTTGTATAGAATATCTAATAGAAAATAAATATACATCTTCAGGTGGTGTTGCAATTGATAGCGCAAGTGCTGGTGGATTATTAATTGGCAATGCTTTAAATAGCATATCGCATCATTTATCATGTGCGGTTGCAAATGCTCCATTTGTCGATTTAATTAATACTATGCTAGATGATAAAGCGCCATTAACTGAAAATGAATATTTAGAGTGGGGAAATCCTAATAATAAAAGGGAATTTGAATATATGTTATCTTATGATCCTTATTTAAATGCAAAAGGGGATAAATATCCTCCTTTATTTATTACAACAGGTCTTAATGATCCAAGGGTTTCCTATCATGAGCCTGCAAAATGGGTTGCAAAAATTAGAACTCAAAAAGCTAAAATGAATACCAATCCTAATAATATTGTAATATTTAATATAAATATGAATCAGGGTCACTTTAATAGCTCTGGTAGATATGATTATATGAAAGATTTAGCAAAAAAATATACTTTCATACTTTTAAATAAAAAATAATTTTTTACTTGACATTATAATTATAATAATGATATAATTTAAATATAAAATGCGAGATGGAGCAGCTCGGTAGCTCGTCAGGCTCATAACCTGAAGGTCGTAGGTTCAAATCCTGCTTTCGCAATTTTATTAAAATAATATATTTAATAGATAGCTTAAATTTATATTTAAAAATTAATTTAAATTTAATTAAAAATAATAAATTATGAAAAATTGTATTTTTTGCGAATCTATTAAAGATTTTTATAAAATTTTTGAAACTAAAAATTTTTTAATTATTTTAGATAAATTTCCAATAATTCCTTTGCATATATTAATTATCAGTAAACAACACGACAGTTGTTTAGGAGAAATTGATAATATTGATAATATTGAAGAATTAATTTTAATTAAATCATTTATTAAAAGTAAATTTAATAATATGTGCTTTTATGAGCATGGCAAAACAGGTAATTGTGCAATTTTATTAGATAGTAAATGCGAACATTTTCATTTACATTGCTTGCCTCTTGATATATGTATTCATAATGAATTAGAATATTATTATAATTTTTTAGAATTAAAAAGTTTAAAAGAAATATATAAATATTACAATGAAAATGGCAATTATTTATTTTTTGAAAATCATAAACAAGAAAAAAAATTTTATATAGAGGGCGATACAATAACCCCTTCTTCTTTTATTAGAGGATTAATTTGTAATAAATTAAATTTATTAAATCGTTCAAATTGGCAACATTATAAAAATAATAATATTTTTGATGAAAGTAAGAATTTAATAAAAAAAATAAATTTTAATAATTTTAATGAATTTATTTTTTAATTAAAATTAATTAAATTGATAAAATTAGATAAAATATTAATATGTTAATTAATAAATAATTTATTAAAAATATGGATAAAAATTTTAATAATAATTCAGAACAAGTAAATATAAATGTCAAAGAAAAATTAGTACGCGATTTAATTCCTAATATTATAAAAAAGGGCAATCAAATTCCAAATTACAGAATTGCTACTAATGATGAATATGAAAATTTTTTACATGAAAAACTACAAGAAGAAATTTTAGAATTTAAAAAAGATAAAAATATAGAAGAATTAGCTGATATCTTAGAAGTTTTGGATGCAATTAATAATTATTACAACTTTAAACAAGAAGATATATTAAATGTAAAAAAATTAAAAGCATCTAAAAAAGGAAAATTTAAAAATAAAATTATATTAACAATATAACATAATATTATTAATTAAAATTAAGTAATAAATTAGATATATCATTAATTAGTTTTGGCCCATAATTTTAAAATTAATCTTATTAAAATTTAATTTAATTATTTTTTTGCAAATTTTAATTTATATATTAATTTGATTTAATTTTATTAGTTTTTGCTTTTTATGCTATTTGCTTTTAAATATTATCTTTTATAACTAACACCTAGTGACGATCAAAATATAAATTAGTTTAGAAACTATTAATACTTGTATTAATTTTGTTTTTTCTATTAATACTTTCATTTGAATTATTGCATTTTTATTAAAAAGATAATAATACTTATTATCTTTTTAAATATATATAATTAGTATAAAAAATATTTAAAATTAATTATTACTAAAATTAATTATATAATCGCCATTTTCATAGGCAGAAATCCAATCTTGTTCTGATTTGCTTTGTTTAATTAATGCAATATCTAGATTATTAACTTTATTTACAAGATTTTGTAACATATGCTCTAAAAACGCATGAATAATACTATTGTTTGTATTAAAATAAACAATATCAATTTTACCTTGCATTAATAAAAATAAACTATATATTTGCGAGCGTAAAATTAAAACATCTTCCTGATTTATTGCTAATTTTTCTATTAATATTTTAATTTTGTCAGAAAAAGTATCAACTGCTAAAGTTTTTCTATTACGTTTATTAATTTTAATTATATGTAAATTTTCAGAAATATCTTCTTTATAAAAATTTTCATTTTTAATTATAATTTTTTCTTGATTACTTGGAATGTAAATAATGCTAAGTTTATAATTAAAATTACGATATAAAATTACAAAACCAAATAAATCTAATCCATTTTCTAAATTTTTTAAATCAGATTCAGATAAAGAAATAGCAATATATTCATGATCAAGTATGTTTGGAACTTCATCAAAATATACTTTGCAAATATCTTTAAAATAAAATTCAAAATTAGATTTAACTTTATTCTTTAATTGTAAAATAAAGTTATCAAAATTAAATTCTTTAGCTTGACGTAATTTTACTGCTTGTAAAATATCTCTTGGAACATTTTTAAAGCATTTATTAATATTTTTAATTAAAAATTCAGTATTTAACATATTTTATTTAATTTAAATTAATTTTTTATTAGTTTAAAAAGCTTATTAATTTTAACAGTAAAAATTAATTTACACTTAATATAATAATATCACATTAATAATATTGTAATAGGTGAATAAGAATAATATTAAATTATTCTCTTACAATTTTAACAAACTCTAAGGTTTCTACTTTAATTAGAACTTTATCTCCAATTTCTACAAAACCAGGAACACGAATAATAACATCACCTTTTAAAGTTGCATTTTTTAAAGAGTTAGTTACTGTTGAATTTTTAATATGCGGATCAGCCATAATAACTTCTTTGATAATTTGATCCTGTAACTTAATATTAATAATTTTATTTTCATATAATTGAATATCAAGCTTCATAGAATCTTCTAATAACTTTAAAGAAGTTGCATCCATTTCTGTTTTTTCAATAGACATTTGTTCAAATGTATCAGGATCCATAACTACTAAAAATTCATCATCTGCATATAAAAATTCTACAACCTTGAATTCTATAAATGCTTTATCAAATACATCAGATGAGCTAAATCTTTCATTTTTTTTAGTTCCAGTTAAAATATTTTTTAATTCTAATTGTATATAAGCTGGTCCTTTACCTGGCTTTACATGTTCTGGCGCTTTTGCAACTTTCCATAATGCATCACTAATAATTAGGATCATATCCTTTCTAACTGAATTTGCAGCAACTTTTTCCATAAAAAAATAATTAAATATATTAAATTATATAATAAATAATTTTTTAATATATATCAATAAAATCTTATTTATTTATTAAAAAATAAATATTTTGTAAATAAAAAAATATATGTTAAAATTAAAAAGCAATATTTTTTAATTGTTTTATAAAATTTTTTATGTCAAATAATGACGCCGCTAAAAATAGCGATCCTTCTAAAAGTAATTTTGGATGGTTTAGAGGAATTTTTTTACCAATACATAACTTCGAATTAAAGAAGTTTTTACCAATGTGTTTTATGATGATGTGTATTTTGTTCAATTATAATGTTTTAAGAGATACAAAAGATACATTAGTAGTTAATGCACCAGGAGCAGGCGCTGAATCAATTGGCTTTTTAAAGCTTTCTGCTGTAACGCCTGCTGCAATTTTATTTATGGTAATTTTTATTAAATTAGTTAATATATTTAAAAAAGAAACAATATTCTATGGAATTGTTACTTTTTTTATAGGATTCTTTACTCTTTTTGGATTTATTATTTATCCAAATATTGAATTTTTTCATATGAGTCTAGAAAGTATACAAAATTGGCAAGCTGCTTATCCTTCTTTCCATTGGTTTATTCCAGTAATAGGAAATTGGACTTTTAGCTTGTTCTATATATTTTCTGAACTTTGGGGAAGCGTTATGATTGGTATGTTGTTTTGGCAATTTGCAAACCAAACTACTAAACCAAATGAAGCAAAAAGATTTTATGGTATGTATGGTTTTTTTGGTAATCTTGGATTAGTTGCAGCTGGTGCTTTAATTCAAATTGCTGCTGCCTATGCAAAAAGTAATGCCGGAATGATGGAAAATGGAATGGAGATAGATACTTTTAGAGAAAATATCAAAATGTTAACTATGTTTATTGCATTAGCTGGTTTTGGAATTATTTATATTTATTATTGGATGCAAAAAAATGTTTTAACTGATCCTACTTTATATAATCCAGAAGAAATTACAGTCAAAAAGAAAAAAGAAAAAATGTCAGTTTTAGAAAGCTTTAAGTATATATTAACTAATCCATACTTAATGTTAATTGCTGGTATTATAATTGCATATGGAACAGTTATTGTTATGGTTGAAGGTGTTTGGAAGGGTCAAATTAAGTTAGCTTTCCCAGATAAAAATGATTATAATAATTTTATGGGTATTTTTACTCAATATACAGGTATTGTAACTATGGTTCTTATGATTGTAGGTACAAATATTTTAAGAAGAATGGGCTGGTTAATTGCTGCTTTAATTACTCCTATTTTAATTTTAGTAACTTCAGCTTTATTTTTCTTATTAATTTGGAGCGATAATAATGCTGCTGCACTTGGTCAAATTGCAACTCCTGAAACTGCATTTATGGGATTAAGTACTGTTTTAATTGCTGTTTATGTTGGTATGGTTCAAAATATTTCAGCAAAAGGAACTAAATATGCATTATTTGATCCAACAAAACAAATGGCATATATGCCTCTTGATGACGAAACTAAAACAAAAGGTCAAGGTGCGGTAGAAGTAATAGGTGGAAGATTAGGTAAAAGCGGCGGTGCTTTCATTAATTCTTCTTTACTTGCTGGTATTGGTGGAAATGTAACACTTGCATCTCTTACTTGGATTTTGGGTCCTTTAAGTGTGTTAATATGCTTATTATGGATTGGATGCGTATTTGGTATTAATAGAAAAATGGTAGCACTTGAATCTGATAAAAATACAGAATCAAAAGCTTAATTGGTAATTTGTTATTTAAAATTATATTAAAATTAATTTAATATATTAAAAAAACAAATTTTAACTAACTATTAAAAAAATATTAGTTTTTAGTAAATAAAAATTTTTATTTATTTACTTTTATATATTGTTTTTATTTATTATATGTTGTAATATTAATATATATATTAATATTTTTAAAATAAAATTTTATGCACTATGATAAAAATACATCAAAATTTAATAATCAAGGTAATATTTCTAAAGAGGTAAGTTCTGAATCTAATTTTTTTGATATTGAAAATATAAAACCTATAGAAGGAATATCGTTTAGTCATCTAAATGACGTAAGTTACGTAGAAATATATAACTTATTTAAGGCATCAAATAATAAAATAGTAAACATAAATTTATTACATATGAAATTATATGATACATTAAACTTGATAAAATATTATGAAGAAAAAAAGAAGAAATTAAACCTTAATCAAATATACATTAATCAACAACAAACTCAAGACAAAGCAATTCAAGAATACGCATTAACAATATCAAAATACAAATTAATAATTAATAATTTCAAATTAGAACCAAAACAGTCAGAACAAGAATTAATTTTAATTAAAGAATTAAAATTAAAAATAAAAAAATACCAATCATCAATAATTGAAATATTAGAATTAACACCACGACAGTATAAAGAGAAAATTAAACAAGATCAATTTAAAAAAAAAGAGTATAAATTAAAACAATATGAAGAAAAAATTAAAGAACACGAATTAGAAGAAAAAAAATATAGATTAAAAATTGAAGAAAATAATTCATTATTACAAGATATAAAAAAAGATTTATCGACATTTATAATAAAATTACAACACAATAAAAAAACATATAATGAACTGAAAAAAGAACAAAAAGATAATAAAAACAATATTGAAAATTTGGTAAAATTTTTATATATAAACTATTTAATTTATTTAAATAGTTTAAATGATTTAACAGATTATAAGAAAATCAAAGAGAATCAATTATTAAATATTGTTAATACTTTTTTAGCAAATGATAATTCAAAAAAAATTAATTTTACTCAATATAAATCCCCTATTGAAGATAATAACAAAACTATAAAAGAACAAAATTTAATAAATTTATATAATGAAACACTTTTACAATATATAAAATTTAACAAAAATATAATTTTACAATCACTAGAATTAAAGGATGAAGTATATAAAGGTATTAATCATAAAGAACTAAAAAATATAAAGTTTTTAATAGATGATAAAAAGCATTATATAGAAATAATTTCTCACGAGCAAGCATATGTAATGCCAATTTTTATTTTAAAAAAAATTGCAATACATGAAATAGCAAGATCTAAATTAAAAGAAGATAAAATAAAAGAAGATAAAAAATGTTTTAAAAAAAACCTATTTAATAAAATAAAAGAAGAAAATGAACAAATTAAAAATATAAAAGAAGAAATATTTCATGCTTTTGAAAATATATCTAAAATACCTGATATTATTAAAAATTTTTTTAGAAAAATTTATAAAGAAGAAAGTTTAGAGGGAAATTTACAAGAAAAATTTGCATTGAAAAAAATTCTTGAATTAAGTAAGTCATTAAACAATTTAAAATTAACACTCGAAAAAATATATTCTAAAGAAATAAATTCTAATGTTAATAAATATTATATGTATAATAATAAATATTATATATATTATATATCTAAATATTATAGAATCGATATTAAAGAAGATAATTTAAAAATTTATATTGATAAAATTAATGATATAGTAAAATATGAAAATGATATTTTAAAAATTGAAAATATCATAAAAGATAAAATTAATGAAAAAATACCTAATATAAATTATTCGCAAAATGAAACAAGTTTTTCAGAAAATAAATTAGAAAATAGAGTAAATGATTTTTTAAAATATATAAATAATTTAAATTTTAAATTAGAATATATTATATATTCTATAGAAAAAATAGAAAATAATTTGCCTAAATTTCAAAAAGATGACCTTAAATTTAATAATAATTTAGAATTTAATAATGGTAATCATTGTGTTTTTGATGATAAAAAGAACCCTTTTTTAAAATTAGATGCATCTTTATTGAATTATGATGATTTATTTAGACAGAATAATTTTAATGGAAATACTAATGCTCTTGATTTAATCGGATATACCATTCCTAACAGTAATGACCTAGAAATGATAGTTGGGACTCATCGTCACAGTAATGACCTAGATGATAGTTGTGACTCATCGTCACAGTAATGACCTAGATGATAGTTGTGACTCATCGTCATTTGAAATTTTATAAATCTAAATCATTATTAAATTAAGCATTCTAAAGTATTTGATTAAAAAATTTTTAAGACATATTATCAATATTAAAAATATTAATTTTATTTATATTTAATATATAAATTTTAATTTAATTAACTATATTTTCAATTGATTAACTATATTTCAGATTAATTTTAATTAAAATATTCTATATTTTATTGATTATATTAATAATTATAACTGACTATAAGCTAATATAAAATTTTTTATTTATATAAAGTTAAACTTTCTTGGCGACAAATATATTAACTAGTCCAAAATAGATGTTATGCACTTCAACTTCTGTAAAACCTACATCTTCTATCATTTTATTAAACTCAAAAGGAGCAGGAAACTTAACAATACTATCAGATAAGTATTGATATGCGTAGCTATTATTTGCAATTATTTGTCCTAATTTTGGTAATAATTTAGCATATAAATTATAAAATTTACTGAAAGGATAATTTGGCTTATTAAACTCCATGCAAAAAAAATATCCTCCTGGTTTTAATATACGAAAAGCTTCTTGTAATGCTATTTCTTTTTCAGCTATATTACGAATTCCAAAAACTATAGTATAAAAATTAAAGCTCTTATCAGGTATAGGCAACTTAGTCGCATCTGCTACTAAAATTTTTACTATATTTGCATTATAAGATTGATCTAATTTTTGTTTGCCATACTTTAGCATTTTTGCATTAATATCAGAACAAGTAATTTCTAAATTATTCCTTATATTTAATTTATTATTAAGTAAAATTGGAATATCACAGCTACCAGATGCACAATCAAATAGTGATAATTTATCTTTCAGTTTAATGTTTTGAAATAATAAATCTTGCTGTTCTATAAGATTATTATCAATACAATCTTCATTGTATATATTATTAACAAGATCTTTATTATGCATCTTATTAAGAAAATATTCATTGTATAATAATAAATTTATTTTACTAGAAACTAAATTAATAAATTTGTTTTTCCATCTAATATGCAAACCTAAACTCATAAAATTATTCATCTTATCATATGATGGCGCAATATCTGAAAATATATTATTAATTTTATCTTGATTAAATATCATAATAAATTAAATTTTTTAAACAATAATACATTATTTTAATTTAATTTTTTAAATTATTTAAAAATTATATTTTATAGTAAATTAAATTAATATTTAACAAACAAATAAATAAATAAATAAAATATTAAAATTATCAATACAAATCCTACTTTGTATTTTATATTGATTTAAAACTTTTTATATAAAAAATTTTAATTTAATTTATTAAAATTTATTCAAATATTATATAATAATAACTATTAAATTATTGCTCCATCTTAACTGCCGGAGGAGTTTCTAATAAATTATTTTTTTTATTTAAATTTGAAAAATAATTTGCAGTTAATAATAAATTAATAGCAAATACAATAGCTAATATAATAGTAGTTTTTACAAGAAATTGATTTGCAGTATTAATTCCAACTAAACCCATATTGCTACCACTTAATGTACTAACACCATCAGAACTTGTTTTTTGCAATAATATAACTAATATTAGTAATACTGAAACAATAACTTGAACTATTAAAAAAATATTTAACATAATTTTTCTATATAATAAACATTAAAAATTATGCAATACCATATGGTGCAAAATGTTTTTTAATATTATATCCTTGTCTTCCTAATATTAAAGTTGTACCCTTTAATTGTCTTGATTGTTTTGTTGTTTTATGTCTCATAAAGTGATTTTTATAAGCATGCTTTGCAACTACAAGGCCATTTTTTGTAATTTTAAATCTTTTTTTAATTGCTGATTTAGTTTTTAACTTATACATAAAATTAATTGTATATAATAAAATATTATATTATAATTTTATATTATATCCAAATTTAATAAAGAAGTACATACAATAATTTAAAAAATAATTGTTTATAATTATTAACCAGTTTGATTTATTGACAATTATTGAATATTTATAGTATAATTAATTATATTTACAAAAAAATAATATGCAAGCTTCTATTCAGCCGAAAATTTATGATTTAGTTGTAGAAATTGGTAATACCCAAATTAATACTAAAAGCGCTAAAAATATTGGTAATTTATTAATGGAGATTGATTTTCGTAATCATCCAGCTTGGTCAAATGCTATTACTAATACTGTTCAATTATCTAATAGATCTCAACAATTTCAAGATAAATTTACAAAAAAATTTAAAAAATAAATTAATACTTTATTGTTTTTAAGTATTTTTAACATTTTGTATAAAATCAATAAAATATTATATATATAAATATTAACAAAAAATTTTTTAATTAAAAATAATTAATATTTTTTAATTTTATTTATCCATAAAAATATATTAAATATTATAAAATTAAATAATATACCTATAAACATTGCTTTAATTTGACTTTTGCTGAATATATCCCATAATATACAAAAAATTAAAGTAATACAAGATAAAAATAAAAATTGTTTTTTATTAATTTTAATATTATAAAATACTCCGCATAATGGCACAAATATAATTGGCCCCCAAAAACTTGCTCCAAACATAATAATTTCTATAATATTTTTATATGCAAGAGCAATTAAGATACTGCAAAATCCTATTAATGCAGTAATGATTTTAAATAATATTCTTTCATATTCATGTTTTGCATCAGTTAATTTTTTATATATATCATTATAAAGACTAATAGAGATTATATTTAAATCAGAATCCGCAGTAGATGTTGCAGAAGCTAATAATCCAACTGCGATAATACCTTTTGCACCTATAAAAAAATTTTCAAATAATAAGTTAAATTCTTCTATTGAATATCCAGTTAAATTTAATGAATGATATTTTGCATATAATAGTAAACCATTAAATGCAATTATTATAATAAATATAGCATAAATAATTGATTTTGTAATTAAAGCTTTTTGCAATAATTTAGGACTTTCCATCAATAATCCTCTTTGAATAAAATTAGGAGTTAATAATGCAAAACTAAAATTAATCATAATATAAATAGAGCCCCAAAATAAATTACTATGTTCAATTATGTTATATTTTTCGTTATATTGAATAATATTAAGGTCATTAGTTTTAAAGAGAATAATTCCAATTAATGGTACACCAATTATAATACCAAAAAATTGCATTAAATTAGTATATAAAATTGCTTTCAAGCCCCCAAATGACGCATAAGTAATAATGATCGTATAGCTTAAAATAATGCCATAAAATTTATTAATTCCAAGCAAATATTCAAAAATATAACTACTAACGCTAATTTGGGCAGCAATATAACCAACAGAAATTATAATAGCACAAAAACCAGAAACAATACTTCCATATTTTCCATAATGAGCATATAAAATATCTCCTACACTAATTTTGCCAAAATATTGTGTAATTTTAGGTAATAAGATTAATCCTATTATAATATCAAATGGTACTGCAAATAAAATTCCATATACATAAGATAAATCGTAATTAAAAATATTTTGCATCAGTCCAATTGTAGTACCGCCACCTACTGAAGAAGTAAAAATAGTGCCAATTAATATAATTCCAGTATATTCTGTAATATTTTTTTTAGTATATTTAAATGAAAAACGATCTGAATTATTTAAAATTCCAACTATAAATAATAAAAAAAAATATGCTATTACTATAAAGATATCAATTGAAAAATTAGCCATTAGTACTTTTGTGTATATTAATTAGAATAATATATTATTTCAATTAATACAATATTAAAATATTTTTTAGCTTTTATTTAAAATTAGTTTGCAAAAAATATCTCAATTCTTAAAGATAATTATTTAAATTAATATTTAATATTATCTAAATTAATAAATAATTTTATTTAAAATGAGTTTGCAAAAAAATATCAAGTATAACAAAAGCAGCAACTTGATCGTTATCATTATTTCGTTCTTTTTGACTTGGTTTATTAAGATTATGTTTATTGCTTATAGTAGATGCAAATGAAATATTTGATAAAATTGAATCTGCTATTTGAGAAGAAAATCTTT
Organism: Rickettsiales bacterium; assembly: GCA_046348705.1. GTDB lineage: Bacteria > Pseudomonadota > Alphaproteobacteria > Rickettsiales > Rickettsiaceae > JAXMDS01. The sequence continues at coordinate 84,826 of JAXMDS010000003.1, forward strand.
CATCTTGAAATAAAACTGGCAAATTAGTTTTTGATTTAATGTATCCAGCTAAAGACTTTACTTTATCTGATTGCTTTTTATTTTGAGTATTAATTGGAAGACCAAATAGTAAGGTAGCAGGTTTATATTTTGCAATAATATCTAATATATCTTGCTTGTCTCCAGTTGTAGATTCCTGAATATATAAAGCACAAGTATGATCAGTAGCAATTGCAAAACCGGTATTTTTAGTTCCATAATCAATTGCAAGAATAGGAAAGGCAATATTTTTAATTAACACTATTTTTTATGTTTAATTATTAAATTATATATTTAATATTAATTAAAAACATAATAAATATCTATTCTAGAATATTTAAAATAATTAAATTGTTATTTTTGCTAAAATATTTAAAGCAATAAAAAAACTTAAATAAACTAATATATTCCAAATCATATTATATGGCCTTGATAGAGTCTCTTCTTCTAAGGTTTGTATTTGTTCTTTATTAATTTCTTTAGTATTTTGATCTAATTCGTTTAAATTGCCCTCTTGATCTAATTCATTTAAATTTTGCTCTTTCAATAAATTATCAGTATTTAAATTATTTTTTGTAACATCTAGATTGATATTATTAGATCGCTTAAAATTACTTAAATATTCAAATAAGAAAAACAATCCATAACTACATATAATAGCAAACATAAATTTTAATATTAGCTTTTGATGAAATGTAAATATTAAAATATAATTTAATATAAAAATATTGTCAATATTATCTAAAAATAAATATGCCAATTTTTTAACAAAAATATTTTTACTATTTTTTAAATAAAAACAAATATAAGAAAAAAAAATATAAATAATAAATAAT
>JAXMDS010000004.1:0-77906 GCA_046348705.1 Rickettsiales bacterium
AATAATTTGAGAATTAAAAAAATTGCTAATAGTATACATCAAAAATAATTAAATATAATTAAATTTATTATTTGTTTTTATTATATTTCTTGTTTTAATTAGAAATGAATTTAAAGTTTTATTTTTATTAATATTTATATTAATACTATTTTAGTACAAATGTTAATCGAAAATAATATTGACTAAAATTCTTTATGAAAAGTCTCCTAACACTTCAAAAGCAGATTGACCAGAAATATTGCTTTTAGCATCTTCCCCTACTTTAACAAAAGAAGGTTAATCAGAAATATCGCTTTTAGCATCTTCCCCTACTTCAACAAAAGAAGGTTTACCAGAAATATTGCTTTTAGCATCTTGTTCTAACATTTTATTAAGCAAAAATTCAGTAGATAAATTACTTTTTGAATCTTGTTCTGGCATTTCAAAAAAACCATCATTCAAGACAGAATTTGATTTTTGAGCAAAAGAAAATGTTTTATTAGAATTTTGTTTTGACGATTTTGATCCTTGAGTATAAGAAATTATCTCATCAGCATCTTGTTCTGATATTTTAGTAAGAGGTAATTTACTAAGTAAATTAGTTTTACCATTTTGTTCAGAACTAGAATATTTATCATCCTTATTTTTTCTGAAAAATTTATCTTGCAACTTTAAATAAGAATAAGGAATAGGTTCAAATCCATAATCTGATAATAAACTATGCATAATACTAGAACCGCCATAGTAATCTAAATCATTTGATAATTTTTTATTATTTGATAATTGTTCTTCTGCACTATTAAGTACTTCTTTTATATCTTCTAAAGATAAATTATACTTTTTAAATTTAGATTTTATTTGTCTATTTGCATCACGAGGAGTAGATGCTTCATTTATAATATTTAATACTTCTAAAATTATTTTTTGTTTCATAATTAAAATTATATTTATGTATATAATATCATATTATATTGCAAATAACAATACTTTTTATTAATATTTCTAAAAATTTATTTTTAAAGACTAATAATAATTTTTTTATTCTACCTTATATTAAATAATAATATAATTATTATTTAATATCTAGATTAATTTTTTCATTAAATCAGATTAATTTTTTTATTATTAAATTTATATCTCAGTTGGAATATTAATTATAAAAATTATTTCAAAATTATTTTAATTTTATATTAAATAATTAATATTTGAATAGCATTAATAATAACCTTACTATTTTATTTTATCTACTATGCAAATGTAAATACTCTAAAAATTCACTTTTAGGACTAACAACAATTTTACTATTTTGAATTTTACGATAGCTTTCTAAAGTTCTATATAATTTAAAAAATTCATAATCTTTTGAGTATATTTCAGAGTAAAGCTTAATTGATTCTTTATCTCCTTCTGCTTTAATTTCTTCTGCACGTTTATAGCTTTCGGATAATAAAATTAAAATTTCTTTATCTGTTTTTGATCTAATCTCAGTTGCAAGTTTAGATCCTTCTGCTCTAATTTGCATCGACTCTTTTACTCTTTCGGTTTCCATTCTTTTATAAATTGACTTACTATTTTGCTCGGGAAAATCGGAATGCACTATTCTTACATCAACAATATTAATGCCAAAATTTTCTGCATCATGATTCATTAAGTCTTTAATTTGCATCATAATTTGGGGCCTTTTTAAAGAAAATAAATCTACTAATTCTATTGTTCCTATTACTTGCCTCATAGCCGACTCTAACAATCTTTCCCCATTGCTTTTATTGTTCATTTTTTTATAAAACAATACCGGATCTTTAATTTTAAATTTACTAAATGCATCTACAATAATTCTTTTTCCATCTTTTGTTGTTAATTCTTTAGATACTGAATCGATATTTGATAATCTTTTCTCAAAGAAAATAACATCATTTACAAATGGAATTTTAATATGAAGTCCTGGTTCGCTAATTGTTCTTATTGCTTCACCAAATTGAAAAATTACGCCATATTTTCTTTGTTCTAATACAAAAATACTATCTAATAATGTTAAAAAAGCTATTATACTAAGTATAATATTGATATAAATTTTATTATTTTGCATAAAAAAGTTATTTATTATTTATTTTGTGAATTATTTTCTTGTTTTTCTAATAAATTAAAATGAGAAAAACTATTGCTATTATTAATTATAAAGCTTTTTGTATTTTCCATTAAATGCTCTCTTGCTTCTGTGATAATTTCTGTTTTTAATGCATTTTTTGCATTATTATCAAGCTGCAAGTATGCATCTAATATTACTTTATATCTAGCAACTTTTCCTTTAGTATCTAGAATTCTTTTTTCTTTAAATCCTTCAGCGTCTAAAATTATTTTTTGAGCAACACCTTGTGCCTCTGGTAATTTTTGATTACGATAAGCTAACGCATCATTGATTATTCGCTCTTTATCTGCTTTTGCGATTTGAACTTCTCTATATGCATCTATTACTTCAGAAGGTGGCTCGGCACTTAGCAATTGTATCATATCAATTCTAACACCAGATTTATATGAATCTAATATTTCTTGTGCTATTTTTTTTGTTTCTTGCATAATTTGATATTTACCATCTGATAATATTGCTTGAGTATTTATTTTAGAAGTAGCTTCTCGAATTGAGCTTTCTACGACCGATTTAATAGTACTTTCAGGGCTTACTACATTCATAACATAATCTTCTAAATTATCAATATGATATATAACATCAGCTGTGACTATTACAATATTTTCATCTCCTGTTACCATTGTATATTCTAAATAATATTTACTATTATCTTTTTCTTCTGAGCGATATCCAATTTCAATACGACGAACTTTATCAACTTGAGCAATAATTACAGTTTCTATACCTGGTATTGCAAAGTTTAAGCCAGAATTACCAGTTCTTACAATTTTACCAAACCTCATAATAATAGATTGTTCTCCTTCTTTAATTTGATATATTCCCGAAAATAAAGTTAATATTAAAATAATTAATATAATAAATATTAATGTTGTTTTTGAAAAAAAATTATTGTTAGAGTTAAAGTTAAAATCTTTTTTAGAGAAATTTTTTTTATTTGCAAATTTATTAAAAATATCATCAAAATTAATAAAATTATTATCTTCTTTATTGTTTTTATTTGAATTTTCATTTACATCATCACCCCAGGGAGATTTATTTTTACTAAATAATCGAATCATGTATATATTATTATTTTTTTAATTTTATTGTACTATAAAATTTATATTTTTAATATTATAATATTTGAATTATTTTAATTCCTTGATCTTGTGTGTTATGTATATTATTTAATAAATTATTATTTTGTTTAAAATATTCATCTATCTTAAATTGTAAATGCTTTGCGGCATTAATTCCTATTTCATAAGCATTTTTATATAAACCTTGAATATTATATTTAAATATATATTTAAAACTAATAGTATCGTTAAATTTTTTATAATTAATAATGTTATGACCTGAATATAAAAATTCACAATCAATCAAATTATTATTTATAAACTTTGCATGCCCAGCAATTAAAGTATTTTTATTAGCTTTTAAATATTCATAAAATCCTTTTTCTGCTAATAATAAATTTAAAGTATCTTTTTGCATAAGTTGCAATATTATTTGCTCAACTGCTGCATCATGATAATTATTATTAATATTTTTCCTTATTTTTGTACATAAAATACCTTGCCCTATTTCTGGTAAAATATCATTTATTGAAATTGAATATACATTATTGCTAATATTTAGTAGCTCTAAAGTTGCTTTATCATGAATAATTCCATGTACTTTTCCTATATTTAAATTTTCTATATCATTGAATATATTTTCTTTTTTATATATTATTTCTAGATCTTGCCTTATTACTAATAATTGTGCTTTAACTTTTTTAGAGTAAACAATAATTTTAGAATTTGGTAAAAATTCTTTAATATTTTTACTATAATTTGATATAAGAGCATATTCTCTACTTGGTAATTTTATAATACATCCTATTTTTAATCTATGATGCATATTATAATGAACATCTTTTGCAAATTCTATTATAATATCAATTTTATTTTGTAGCAATAAATACTCAAGATCTTTAATATATATATTTTTATAAACTTGATAATTTAAATTACTTTGTTTAGTAATAGTAATAATTTTATATTTAATAAAAGGATATTTAGATTTTAATAATTCAATTAAGGTTTGAGCTTGCACCTTAGATAAATTATTATTTTCAACCCCTATTTTAATATGCACAATATTTTAATATTTTTTTATTATTATAAATCATATTAATTAAATATAATATATAATTATATTATATTTAGATATTATTTTTAATATGGAAAATTTTAACCAAATAATTGAAATTGTTCAAAAAAGAAAAAAAGAATTGTTAGATAAAGGTATAAGATTTCCTATATATTTAGATTATCAATCTACAACCCCAGTAAATAAAGAAGTTTTAGAGTCTATGATGCCATATTTTACTCATCATTTTGGCAATCCACATTCAAGGACGCACTCATATGGATGGGAAGCAGAATCTGCAATAGAAGACGCAAGAGAGCATATAGCAAAATGTATTAATTGCAATAAAAAAGAAATTATTTTTACATCAGGCGCAACAGAGTCTAATAACTTAGCTTTAAAAGGAGTTGCTAGGTTTTATAAAACAAATGAAAAAAATCATATTATAACAGTTGCAACAGAACATAAATGTATAATTAATACTTGCAGAAAATTAGAAGAAGAAGGATTTGAAGTAACTTATTTACAGGTCGAAAAAGATGGAAGTCTAGATATTGAAAAATTTAAAGCCAGCATCAAAGAAAGCACAATTCTTGCATCTGTTATGATGATTAACAATGAAGTAGGAGTTATTCATCCTATGAAACAAATTGGTGAAATATGTAGGCAAGCGGGAATTTTTTTTCATTCTGATATTGCACAAAGTTTTGGTAAAATTCCTATTGATGTTGATGATTTAAATTTAGATCTAGCAAGTTTTACTGCACATAAAATATATGGCCCAAAAGGAATAGGCGCTTTATATGTTAGAAAAAAACCAAGAGTAAGATTGCAGTCTATTTTTGATGGCGGCGGACAAGAAAGAGGTATGCGATCTGGCACTAATGCTACACCTTTAATAGTAGGATTTGGAGCTGCTGCAAAAATTGCAAAATTTAATATGGAGAAAAATTTAGAGCATTTAAGATATTTAAAAAATATTTTTTTAGATATTATATTTAAAAATTTAGATGAAATTTATCTTAATGGTGATAAAGAAAGTGGCTATCCTGGTAATGTTAATATAAGTTTCGCATATGTTGAGGGCGAGTCGCTTATTTTAGCAATTAAAGATTTAGCAGTCTCTTCTGGTTCTGCTTGTACTTCTGCCTCGTTAGAGCCTTCTTATGTATTAAAAAGCATGGGAATTGATGAAGGTTTAGCGCATACCTCAATTAGAATTTCTTTTGGAGTTGATACAACAAAAGAAGAAGTAGAGTATGCAGCATATTTAATTGTAAAAAGCGTAATGAAGCTAAGAGAAATGAGCCCTCTTTGGGAGATGAAGCAAGAAGGAATAGACATTAATTCAATAAAATGGAGTGAGCATTAAACAAAAATAGAATATGTAACATATTTAATTGTTGAATAGTAGCAATTAAATTAAGAGAAATAAGTTTTCTATTGGGAGACGAAACTAAGTTAGAGATAGATATTCACTCAATTGAATGGAGTTGACATTAAGTTTAGATAAAAATTGAAGATATATTTCAAATAATATTGATATATCAGTAAAGTATGATGCATATTTAACTTTGTGATAATAATAATCAAACTAAAAGAAATGAGTCTGTTATTTTAAGATAAAACTAAGTTTGATATTGATATTAGTATCATTGAGTACAGTTTAAATAGAAGTAGCTATAATATTGCAACTATTAATTAATTATTAACTTATATTAATAAATATCCTTCATATAAAAAGTTGTGTATTATATAATTAATATATAACTTAAATAATTTAAATAAAAATTAATATGAAAAATGATGATCAAGATCTAGCTCTAGATAAAAACTTATCTTTAGATGATAGAATTGCAAATAAAATATCAGAATATTTTAAACAACCTAAAAAATATGGAAATATTGATTTTTTTTTAAAAGATAAAAAATTATTAGAAGATGTAATTGATGATCATATAAAAAAAGCACAAGAATATTTAGAAAATAATAAAAATAATAATAAGTCAGATATTAATAATTATAAAGATTTTTATCAAAAACAAAAACTTGAAGTGGGAGGTGAAAAATTTAATACAGAAGAAGAATATAAATCAGCTAATGCAAATACTTTAAATGAAAATTTTTTTAAATCTGAAGATAGAATTAATGAATTAATATCCTTAAAATTTCAACCAATAACAGAATTTGATAAAAAAATAAAAATATATTATGATGATATAATAAAAAATTTTGAAAATCATGATTCTAAGTTTGGAATTTTTAAAACAGATTTTGAATTATCAAAAGATAATAAAAATATTACAACTAATGATATATATTTAAAAGTATTGCAATATGAAATAGAAAAACAAAAATATACACAAAAAAACTTAGATATTGCTAAAATTAAATTTTATATTGTAACTTTGCATTATTATACTCAATATTATTATTATTTTAATCCATTGCACGGCATAAATCTTATTCATTCCGATTGGAACAAAAAAGATACATTAAAAAAAATATCTCCTACTATTAATATTGATTCTGATGATAAAAAACAATTATTCATGAGGATTTTATATGATTCTAGTTATTATAAAGGAAATTTTTTAAATGCAAGAAGTCAACAAGAATGGATACCTGAAGATGAAAAAATTAAGTATTATGAAAATATTTTGCAAATTTATCAATCTGTAGACAGTATAAAAACTACTGTTAAAGCAATACAAGATTTAAAAAATAATATTATTGAGCAATCAAATAATTTTGATATAATGAATCAAAATGAAGATCCTAATATAAAAATTATAAAATTATTAGAAGATGTAAAAAATAATATAAAAAGTACGGAAGAAAATTTAAATAAAATAACAAACGAAGTTAAAAAAGATTATTTCATAAATCAATCTTTAAGAAATATTGATATTAAAACTATAATATTAGACAATATTGAAAAAACATTACAAGAATTACAAAAAATTACAGAAAACATTACTAATATATATGACAATAATATAGAAACAAGTAATGCATATGATAATAATATAGAAATAAATGATAAAAAATCTTCTTCTATAAAAGATTTAGATTTAGATAATTCAAATGATTCAAAATCTGTTAATTCAAAAAAATCTTTTACTCAAAGAATTAAAGAATTTTATCAATCATTTAAAGAAATCGTATCAAAATTTAAGCTATCAAAAAATAATGCATTAAAAGATCAATTTAAGCTATTAAAAAATAATGAATCAAAAGATGAAAAAACAGACCTAAGTTCATCAATAAGTTTGCCAAGAAGTTCTTTTCCACATTCATTAACAGACCTAAGTTCATCAATAAATTCGCCAAGAAGTTCTTTTCCACATTCATCATCTAATGTAGAAAATAATAAACATCAAGATAATGAAAAAAAAAGAAGAAATAATAGCAAAAACCATGAAATAAGCATATAAAGACTCAACAAAATAGAAAAAAATAGTACAGGTTTACTATTATAATTATTACTTGCATGGGAATTGATTATGCTTTAGCGCATACTTCAATTAGAATTTCTTTTGGAGTCGATACAACGAAAGAAGAAGTAGAATATGCTGCATATTTAATTGTAAAAAGCTTAATAAAACTAAAAGAAATGAGTTTGTTATTTAAAGATAAAACTAATTTAACATTTATATTATCCTTATTAAGTGCAAAAGTGCAATAGGAATTAATTTTAAATAGAGATAGTTACATTAATATAACGACTAATTAATTATTAATTTATATTAATAAATATCCTTCATATAAAAAGTTATGTATTATATAATTAATATGTAACTTAAATAATTTAAATAAAAATTAATATGAAAAATGATGATCAAGATCTAGCTCTAGATAAAAACTTATCTTTAGATGAAAAAATACTTGAAGTTATAAATAGAGTAGCAGAAACAAAAAATCCTAATCTTAATGATATAAAATTATTAATTCAATATAATGATGCACAAGAAAAAATATTAAAAAATCAAGATAATATAAAAAATAAAAATGAAAATCAAAGAATAATATATGCTTCTGAGCGTTTTGAAATGGATAGGTTTTATGCTGAATCATTAAATAAAGATGAAGATAACAGAATACTGTATGATTTTGAGCGTCTTGAAATGAATAGGTTTCATGCTGAATCATTAGAAAGAATTCCTTTTATGTTAAATATCAGTTATTTATTAAATAAAAATAGTAATTATTTAAAATCAAGAGATAATAAGCATAATCATACAGATATATATTATTTTGATCTAAAACAAAATGGAAAAGAAATAGCAGAAGATTTTTTAAATAGTTTTGGAGCAAAAATTAGAACAGATTTTAAAGATAAAGCACCAGAAATAAATTCATTAATATATAATATTAACAATTATATTGGAAGTAAACATCAATCAAATTCAGACCTTTTTGAACAATTAATAAATATTAACCAAAAAATAAAGTTAATACAATCTTTTTACGAAAAAATTTCATACTCATATATTTTTATGAATGAAAGAAAAAAAATCGACTTAAAACATGATGATACTAAAATTATATCTTCGTTTAAAAAAAATATTTCCTCTTTTAAAGATTCAACAATTGGAATATTTAAGAAATTGACAACATCTAAAGATTCATTGATAAAAAAAGCAAACTCATTAAATGCTGATTTAGAAGCAATATATGAGAGATTTATATATTTATCATATATAAATGATAAAATGGAGCCTTTATTTGAAATTTATGAACATGCAAAGCAAAATAATTTATCACATTTACTTAAAGATATTCCATTGAAAAAATTAAATTTAAATGATATGGAAGAGTTTGAAAGATACAAAGATTCAATTAAAAGTATTGTTTCAATTGATGAATCTTTTATTGCATTTGGTCAAGAACCATATAATAAAAATAAAGAACAAGATTTTTCTGAAAAAAGTATTCAAAATATTACAAATGAATTATCAGCTTCATTATTAAATATCATGAATATGGATACAGAAGATTTAACAAATGAACAAAAATCAAAAGATCATAATAGAGAAAAACAAAATAAAATTTCTCATCAAGATAGATTACTTGAAACTCGAAATAAAAGCAATTCAAAAGGGAGAGAATTATAAGAAATTTATTTAAAATATAAATTAATAATTAGATATTTTGATATAAAATATAATATTTATATATCAAATTAAAATCTGCTATAATAATAAATTAGTATATTGCGTAATTAAATATTATGTCAAAAAATTTTATAACACAAAATGGATATATAAAACTTCAAAATGAACTAAAACATTATAAAAACATAGAAAGACCAGAAATTACAAAAGCAATTCAAATTGCTCGTGAATTTGGTGATTTATCAGAAAACGCAGATTATTCAGCCGCAAAAGAAAAGCAATCTTCAATTGAAAGTCGTATTTTATTTTTAGAAAACTTATTAACTTCAGTTGAAATTTATAATATAAAACCAGCTTCATCTGATTCTGATCCTAATTTAATAGTGCAATTTTCCGCAACTGTTACTCTGCTAGATCTTGAAAATGGAGATAAAATAATTACATATTCAATTGTCAGTGAATATGAGTCTGATTTAAGTAAAAAATTAATTTCTTATACTTCTCCTATGGCACAAAGTTTAATAGGGTCTAAAAAAGGTGATATTATAGAGGTAAGCACTAATAATAAAAATTATGAAATTTTAAAAATTGAATATAAAGAAATTATTGTATAAAAATATCACATTATTTAAAATTAAAATCATTATTATTAATAGTAAAATTAGTATAATTTAATATTATATTATATTTACTATTGTTTATTTACTATTAAATATGATATAATTACAATTATTATTGTAATTTTTAATTATGAGAGAAAAAACTCAAAATAAAAAAAATAAAAATAAAAATAGTGTTACTAATAACATTTTAGGAAAAAGAAACCTAAATAATAATGATAATCTGTACACTGATAAGCCCTATAAAATATTAAAAACAAATAAATATGCTAAATCTCTAGATTTTAATGCACTTAATGATAATCTTACTAAAGATAGTTTAATTAATAATAGTTTTGAAGCTGATATTTATAAGAGCTATTCAAAAAAAAAAAAATTAGGTATTGAGCTTAATAAACAGATTCAAAAAAGAAAACAAGATACTTATTTAGATGATTTTCATTTTAATTATAATACAAAAAAAACACATGAAGATATTTTAGAAAAAGTAAAACAACCCAGAGAAGCTGAGCTTCAGCAAATGCGTCAAAACATAAAAATTGAGCCTCAGCAAATGCCTCAAAACATAAAAATTGAGCCTCAGCAAATGTCTCAAAACAGCGAAATTGACCTTCAGCAAATGCGTCAAAACATAAAAATTGAACCTCAGCAAAGGTATCAAGACATAAAAATTAAGACTCAGCAAATGCTCCAACATAAAGAAATTGAGCTTCAGAAAATGCGCCAACATAAAGAAATTGAGCCTCAGCAAATGCACCAAGACAAAAAAATTGAGCCTCAGCAAATGCATCAAGACATAAAAATTAAGACTCAGCAAACGCATAATAAGGAATATAATAAACAAAAGTTATTAAAAAAGAAAAAAGTAATAAAAGAAATTAAGCTAATACAAGAATCTAATCTAAAAGTAAATATACAAGCAAAGTTGCATACAGAAAAAGTAGAATCAAGTGATCATGATTCTGATTATGATATAACACAAAAAAATATAAAAAAAACAAAATCAGATTATTTTGGTCGTCAATATAATCTTCGTAACTCATTAAAATCAAAGCAAAAATTTAATTTAAAAGAAAAAGAAGATTCAAGAGATAGTAATAAACCAATTGAATTAGATAAAGAATCAAGTGCTTCAGATTATACAGATCTAGCCTCAGAAGCAATAAAATCTGAATCTCAATTACAAATACCTAATCCTCAATTACAAATACCTAAACCTCAATTACAAATAAAAACTCAAAAAATTAAAAAAGCTCAAAAAATAAAAAATACTAAAGAAAAATTAGAATTAGAAAAATTAATTATTTTAACATCTAATAATATAGATCAATATTTATTAACTAAACAACAAACAAAAACTCAACAAAGCCTAAATACTAAAAAAGTATTAATAAAAGCTTACAATAAACGAAAAGAACAATGTAAAAAAATTATAATAAAAGCAGAAGAATATTTTAACAGTGATGTAAAAAAAAATTTACCTAATGAATTAAGTAAACATTATTTCTTAGGATTAAGTAAATATTATTTCTTTGGATTAAATGATACTTATCAGAAAATAAATATAGAAGCAATTAAAAAAAATTTTATTGATACATTTCAAGCTAAAATTAAACAATATAGAAAAGACAAAACTAATCTCTCCTTAAGTAAATATATTGAAATAGAATTTATATATGATGAATTAAAGTTAATAATCAATTCAGAAAAAAAAAATGATCCAGAAGATATTGATACATTAAATAATAAGCAATATAGATTAAAAAATACTAAATCTAGTGAGTTTTTTATAACACATCTAAAAGAATCATTAACAGAAACAGAATATGAATTAAGACTTAAAAAAAATAGCGATAAAATTGAATCTTTTTATATATCAAAACAAGAAATTAAAACTGCTTATTTAAAAAAAATGCATAATATATTATTGCAAGATAGACCAATGATAAATAATTTATATAACTTGCAATCAGGCGAAATGTTTTATAAAAATGATAATGAGGATAATAATCTATGTAATTCACAAAAGATTAAATACGATCAAAATTTACGTGTATTTAATGTACAGAAAGATATTTTCTGTATAAAATATTTAAGATTTTTAGTTAATATAGTTCATATTATTAATAATTCAAAAGAATTTAATAGTAATAGTAATATATTAACTCAAGCAGAAAAAAAAGAATTTAAGACTATTTATTCAAAAGAAGTAAGAACTTTAAAAGAATTTTATCAACCTTTAAATGAAAAAATTTTAAGTAATCTAAAAAACACTGAAGAAATTTTAAATGAATATAAAGAATTGTTCTTCAAAGAATTTGAAAAACAAATATTTAAAATAATTGACAAAATAGATATTGAAAGAGATTTAAAATTATCGAATAATTATTTTATTAGTAGAAATTATTTTAAAAAAATTGAACAAACATACTCTAACAAATTAAATATTCATAAAAAAGTTTTTGAACATATAAAAAATGAATATAAAACAAAATTAGAAAATATTTTTAACAAATGTAAAGAAAAAGAAGTTATTAAGGAATTTTTTGAATGTTTTATTGAAGAATTAAGTTTATTGCACTTATTACAAAGAAAAATAATATTTTCTTTCAAGAAAGCATTTTTATACAAAAAAATATTGTTTTGCATAAAAGAAACTAATAAACATATACCAAATTTAAATTTAAACAATCATATTCAAGATAAAAACCCAGCTTTAAAAGATAATACTGAAGTTGAAAATCAAGAGCCAGAAGATGATACTGAAGATGAAAATCAAGAGTCAGAAAATGATACTGAAGCTCTAGAAGATGATACTGAAGATGAAAATCAAGAGCCAGAAGATGATACTAAAGCTTTAAAAGATAATACTGAAAATAAAAAAGTATTTGTCGAATCTGATGATGATTTGATGGCCTCTGAAGAAGATCTTTTAGGTAAACTTAATTCTGATGTCTTTGAATAAAGATGAATAGTCTTAAATATTATTACTAACTCTTAATTAAGTATAAATTAGATTATTATAATCTAATAAAGATAAATAATAATTAAAAGCAATTATAATAAATTATTTACTTTCTTGATTATTTACTAATATATCTAAATTAACTTGTTCATAATTAGGATTATTAAAATTCTTAGTTAAATTAGATGGCATATAACCACTAAATTTTTTCATTTTATGTATATCTCTTAAAGTTTTAAAATCATTTCGTAAAAGCGGTATATTTTCAATAATTAATTCTGGATCTTTAGAAATACAAAAATTTATACTATCTGTTAAGTTTTTCATTTTACGATGCAATGCTGATCTTTCCATAGATAATTTTTCTGCTGTTTTTGTAACATTAAATCCATTGTCTTGTAATTGTTTGCTAATAAATTTTAATTGGAAAAATTTTGTTGCTTCAGATAAAGATAGTTTATAAATATCAATATTTGTATTACTTGAAACAATAGCAGTATTATCATTTAATATTTCTTTAGGTAATGAATTAATTTGAATTATATCATTTTGCGATTGATCCATAATTAAAGCCCATTCTACTATATTTTTAAGTTGCATTACATCTCCTGGCCAGTCATATGATTCTAAAATATTGATAATATTTCTTGAGAACTTTTTTTGTTTTAAGCCAGATATAATGCTAATTTGTTTTGCAAAATGTTCAACCAATAAAGTAATATCTTCTTTTCTATCTTCAAGAGCAGGTATACGAATTGGTAATATATTTATTCTGTTTAATAATTCTTGCTTAAACTTGCCTTGAATTACTAAATCTTCTAAATTTTTTGATGTGCTACAAATAAATCTAAAATCAAGCTTAATTTCATGATTATTTGTATAATTAATTATAATTTGTTCTTGTAAAATTTTATTTAATTTAGATTGACATTCAAGTGGCAAGCTATCAATATTATGAATATATAAAGTTCCTCTATATGCTTTTTCAAATAAACTTTCTCTTCTTAGTTTATTTAAATGATCCATACTAAATTCGCTAAATAATTCTTGATTAATTTGCTCCTTTGTCATCTCGGATGGATTAAAATATATAAAAGATCCACTATTTGCAAATTTTGATTTGTTATGTATAATTTTTGCAACTAATTCTTTACAACTACCAGCATGACCAGAAATTAAAATACGACCATATGAAGGTGCAATTTTATCAATTTCTAATCTTAATTTATCAATAACTTTTGATGTACCTATAATTTCATGCTCTTCTACAATTTTAGATTTTAATATTTTATTTTCTTTTGTAAGATTTGAATTTTCTAAAGCTCTTTGAACTAATAGTAATACTTTTTCAGGAATAAATGGTTTTTCTAAATAGTCATATGCACCTATTTGTGTTGCTATAATTGCATTTTCAAGACTATTTGAATTGGTCATCATAATAACTGGTATATTATATTGATGCTTTATAGTTTCTAAAACACTTATACCATCCATATGACTACCTTTTAACCAATTATCTAGCAAAACAAGATCAGAAGGCTTTCTATTAATACTATCAATAGCCTCTGTACTATTTTTTGCAAGTTTTACATTAAATCCTGCTTGTTTTAAAATAGTTTGTAATACTTGTCTTGTCTCTAGACTATCGTCTACGACTAGTATTTCAATATTATTTTTATTAAAATTTTTTATCATATATTTTTTAATTTTCAAATTTTATTTTATATTTTTATCGTTAAAGTTGTATCAAATTTAATTTTATTTATTATAAATTTAATTATAAGTTGCTAAAATACAATTTTGTGTTAATAATTTATATTTTGCCGCTCAAGATGATGTATTTGCGCATCTTTTTGAGTCTTTGTTTTTCTAAAAAATCTAATAATTTCCATCTACTTTTAAATCTTAGGTTGAAAAATTTATTCTATAAATTTAGTTAAAATTTCCGCTTTTCCTTCTTCATTTATTCCAATTGTATGCTCAAATTGCGCAGATAAAGAACCATCTTTTGTTTTAACGGTCCATTTATCTTGCATAAGTTTTGTTTCTGGTGCGCCTATATTTATCATCGGCTCAATTGTAAATATCATTCCTGGTAAAATAGACATACCTGTATTTGGTTTTCCGAAATGCAGTATTTGAGGCTCTTCATGCATAGATTTACCTATTCCGTGGCCACAATAATCTCGCACAACTGAAAATCCATTTGCTTCAACAAAATTTTGAATTGCAAAACCAATATCTCCTAATTTATTTCCATATTTAGCTGCATCGATGCCCAAATATAGCGCTTGTCTGCATACATCTATTAATTTTTGAGCTTGTTCTGATATTTTTCCTACTTTAAACATTCTGCAAGCATCAGCATGCATGCCATCCTTTTCTACTACCAAATCAATATTAATAATATCTCCTTCTTTTAAAATATCTTTTTTATTAGGAATGCCATGACATATTACATCATTAATAGAAGTACAGATTGATTTAGGAAAGCCTTTATAATTTAAACAAGCAGGTCTACCACCATGTTTAATAATAAATTGATGACATAAATCATCTAATTCTTTAGTAGAAACTCCAGGCTTAATAAATTCTTCAATATAATTTAAAACTTTTGCAACAA
The DNA here is from genome assembly GCA_046348705.1 of Rickettsiales bacterium. GTDB lineage: Bacteria > Pseudomonadota > Alphaproteobacteria > Rickettsiales > Rickettsiaceae > JAXMDS01. Next base: position 15,566 of record JAXMDS010000004.1, read on the forward strand.
TTTTACCGCTTTCTTTAACTCTCTTAAAATCATCTATTGAATATTGCATATATTTTCATCAATACAAATAAAACATATTTATATTATTTATATCATTACTATTATAAAAATAGAAATATTTTTAGTATATATATTTTATATATATAATAAATTCAATTTAGAATTGATAATTTCAATTAATAAGTAATAATATTATTAATTTTTTCAAGCTCTAATTGAAAAATAATAATTATATTATTTTTTTAATTGATACATTTTTGACAAATCTTTTTTATTTAACCTTTTTGGCTTGCCAAATATATTAGGATCACGCAATATAAATAAATTTTTATCAATATCTATAATAAATCGTAAATCGCTAAATTCTAATATAATTGAATCTGTTTCATTTTCAATAATTTCAATTGATGCAATTGATGTAATAATAAATTCTTCTTTTTTTTGATTATTTAATATTTTTTTATTACTAAATGTTAATTTTGCTACAAATGAATTTTCATATTGCATAACTATATGGTCTTGATTATCTGCTGATGTAATTTCAATAATTTCTGAACTTTTACCAAAAGAGCCAGTTAATAAAAAATTCCATAAGTCAAATTGTATAGAATCTTTAATTAAAGAGTTTAATTTATAATCATAAACTGCAATATTAGAATTATTTAAAATAATTAAAAGTGGATGAGGCTCGAAATAATTACATCTAAGACCATATTTTTTGCTTACAATTAACGTGCCAGCACTTATATTGCTATTAATATTAGATATTTGTTTAAAATCAATAATAAAATCAGGTAGATTTTTTAAATAATTTTGCACTCTTTCTAAAATTAAATCTTCAGTTTTTGTTTTATTTTTAGTTTCTTGTTCTGTTTGTATATTATTTTCTTGAATTTTTAAATTATTATTGATATTAATTTTTTTGCTAGTTAATTGTTTTGTATTAACATTTCTTGCTTTAATATTGTTATTATTATCTTTAGATATATTGTTATTATTATCTTTAGATATATTGTTATTATTATCTTTAGATATATTGTTATTATTATCTTTAGATATATTGGAAAGAATTTTATTATTTTCTTGTTTTATATTAGCATTTTTTACTTTAATGCTAATATTAGAATCGTTATTATTTGAAGTGTTGATATTTTTTTTATCTGCATATATAAAAGAATTTTCATAATATAAACAATTAACTATAGGTATAGAAAAAAATAAAAAATATTGCAAATATAAAAGATGAAAAATAATTTAACATAATATAAATATATATTTATATTAATTATATATATATTTTAAATAAATAAATAATGCTTATTTGTTTATAAGTAAAAAGCAAGTATTTTGCATTTTATTATAGAAGAAAATTTTAATATTTATAAATATAGTTCTTGAGGATTAAATTTTAAATTGATATGATTTAAGCAAACTGATATTTTTTTAAATTTATTTTTAAAAATTTCACTTATAGGGTTTCCATAGTTTAAATATAAATTAATCAAATTTAATATTTTAAAACATTTATTTTATAAAAAAAATAATTAAATATAAACTTATTTATCACATTAAATTCAGATAAATTACTAAAAATTAGTATATAATTATTGTTAATATAATAATTATAATATATAAAATTTTTAAATAAAAATTTAAAAATGTTAATTCATAATTAATGATCTTTTTATAATAGATTTTTATATGTTTTAATAAATAACTTTTTTTATAATATGTTTCTAAAATATTACTTAGATAATATTTATTATTAAATGTTGGAATTAAAATGTACTTATGTTGATATAATAAAAATAAAATTGAATAAATTGCTAAATATATATTAGTATTATTATCGGCTAATCTATACTCTAAGCGCATAATTGGAGAATATAAAATTCTAATTAAACTAAAACGATTGTCAACTCCAAAGCAAATATGCGTTGGAGATAAGAACTTATTACTTAACCTTTTACAACTTTGTTTATTATTTAAAAAAATTAATAATATTTTTTCTATATTATGGCATAAAATTGCACTTGCGGCCTGTAAAGTATTCTGTGTTGCAATATTTTCTAAAAGTAAATTATTAAAGCTTAAATTAATATGTAAAGAATTACCATATTGAGAAGCAAAAGGCTTTGGTTTCAATTTAAATTTTTGTTTTTTTAGAAAAATTTTTAATGCATTTAAAATTGCAATACCCAAAATTATATTATCAAAAGGACCTAATATTATTTCATATTGTAAATATCTTTTAGTTTGCCCTCTTTCTTTTACTAATTTAATATTCAAATTTTTTAATTGAACTTCATTAATATATTTTTTTGTTAAAAGAAATAATTTAAAATTAAAAATAATTAATTCAGAATTATATTGTTTTTATATAAAACTCAACTTCAAACCCAATTTGTATTTTAATATTTTGCATATTAAATAAATCAATTAATATTTCTAGTGCATAATTTTGTTTTAAATTCAGATAAAACTTTGATAGTTTTTGTTTTATACAATTGATATTAATTTCATTATAAAATTGATTTATATGCATAATTTTTATAATATTTTTTATTATTTTTTATATTCTATAATCTTTACAATATTTTTTACATTATTTTTATATTATAAAAGTATATATCCACATACACATATATATTAGGATATATATACGCTTACATAACTAATGAATTTTCTTAATAATACTTTTATATAAATCTATAATACTCGTAATGTAAATATTATTTACGTTATTGTAAGTGAATAATTTATATTGAAAACTATTAAACTTATTCTCTAACTCTAGTTGAATTTTTTGTTTTATACTATATTTATTCATAAAAAATAAAATATTTTTTATAATTTCATTTTTATTATAAATATTATCTTCTTTGTTAGAGAAAATTTGTTTTATATATAAATTAGCTTCCTTTTCTTTTGCCAATAATATCAAAGGTAAAGTAAATTTTTGTGTAAAAAAATCATTAAAAATATCCTTTCCTATATTATTTGCATTACCAAAATAATCAAGAATATCGTCAACCAATTGAAAAATAATGCCTATTTCAGTTCCGATAAATTTAAACAATTCTATATCAAATAATTTATTTTTAATATTAAATTTATGTGAATTATTAAATTCAAGTTCATATGCACAAATTGCCGTCATTTTAAATAATTCTGCTGTTTTGCTTTTAATTATTTCATAATATTCATCTAGTTCAAGTTCCAAACTATTATATTGAGCTTGCATAATTTCTCCAGTTATAATTTTAGACATACTATCACAAACAATTCCTAATATTTTAGAGCTTTGATATTCGCTAATAATACTTAATGCTTTTGCTAATAAAAAGTCGCCAGTTAAAATACTTTTTTTATTTGTAAATTGTATGTGAGTAGTTTTTTTATATCTTCGTGTAATTGCTTCATCAATTACATCATCATGCAATAAAGTTGCAGTGTGAATTATTTCTATAGCTGAGCTAAATTTTATAAATATATCTTGAAAGCATAAAATAATAATCTGATCTTTATCATTAACATTAGAAAAATTTTTAAGTCCTATTAATAAAAAAAATAATTTTGCTCTATTATATTTAGCATCTTTAATTGAATATGTAATAATTTTATTAAGTATTGGTAAACTAGAATTTGAATACTCTAAAATTTTATTTTGTACTAAATATAAATTTTTTTCAATTAAGTTTAACATTGATGCAAAAAATTAATAATTAAATTAATTATTGCATTTTTAATTATAACTATATAATATTGTATGGAAAATTATATGGTAAATGGCATTACAATATGTTTTTGATTCAAATATTTACCACGTTTATCTGCATAAGATATTTCGCATGGCTGATCGCCTTTAAAAAATAAAAATTGACAAATACCTTCATTAGGATAAATATATACTGGCAATTCTGCTGTATTTGAAATTTCAATTACAATATGACCAGAACATCCTGCTTCTACAGGGGTAACATTTATAATAATCCCGCATCTTGCATAAGTAGATTTACCAATGCAAATAACAGAAACATCACGTGGAATATTAAATCTTTCTTTAGTTAAACCAAGTAAGAAGCCTTGAGGTTGCAAAATAATAGGTTTATCTGTTTTAAAAGTATCTATAATTTGATCATTTGGTATTTTAGGATCGATAATATCTTGACCATTAAAAGATGATTTATTACTTGGTTTGTATTGTGTAAAATTTTCTGATAATCTTGCATCATAACCATAAGATCCTAAACCATAAGAAATTACTTTTTTATTATTATGTTCTGAAACTTGCTTTTCTACAAAGTCTTCAATCATATTGAAATCTTGACAATATTTCTTGATTGTTTTGTCAGATAGTATCATACTAATTATATTTTTTAGAATTATGTAAAAAATATAATACTATATATTATATTGATATCAAAAAAAAATAAAAAAAAGATAAAATAATTATTAAATAAAAATTAAATAATATATAAAAATATATTTTATGAGTATAGATGATAAAATATTAGCTAAAAATAGTAAAAAAACTGAACAACAAAAAACTATCTCTAAAAGCAATAAAAATAATAATAATCAAATTTTAGATAAAGATAATAAAATTTTAAATTTTAGTTATTATGAAGAAGGAATTGTGACTAGTTCTGTTGATGGAATTGTATTAGTATTTGGTTTACAAAATGCATTTATTGGTGAAAAAATTGAAATAATTGCAAACAAAGATAGAACAAATGTTATTGCAATTGGGATAGTTATGAATCTTGATGAAGCTAGCGTTAGTATTGTATTAATAAATGGAAAAGCAGAAGAAGGGGATTATGCAATTAAAACAAATAAGAAATTTACAGTTAAAATTGGTAAAGGTATTTTAGGTAGAGTTTTAAATGGACAAGGCGACCCAATTGATGGCTTAGGAGAAATTAAAGGTGAATTAATAGATACTAATATCGAGCAAAATGCAGCAGGTATAATTGATAGACAAAGTGTATGCGAACCACTTTATACTGGTATTAAAATTATCGATGCTTTAATTCCTATAGGTAAAGGTCAAAGAGAATTAATAATAGGCGATAGACAAACTGGTAAATCAACAATTGCAATAGATACAGTTTTAAATCAGAAAAATAATAAAAATAAACCAGTATATTGTATTTATGTTTTTATAGGTCAGCGTCAAGATGAAGTGAAAAGATTACATGCAAAATTAATAGAGAGCGGTAGTATGGCATATACTACTATCATTTCCGCTTCTTCTTCCGAATCTGCAATGTCGCAATTTTTAGCCCCTTATGTTGGAACTGCAATAGGAGAGTATTTTATGTATAATGGCGATGATGCATTAATTATTTATGACGATTTAAGTAAACACGCTGCAAGTTATAGAGAAATTTCATTATTATTAAAAAGACCTCCAGGACGCGAAGCATATCCTGGTGATGTTTTTTATATTCATTCTAAACTGCTAGAAAGAGCAGCAAAATTATCAGATAAAATGGGAGGAGGATCATTAACAGCGTTGCCAATTATTGAAACAAAAGGCGGGGATGTTTCAGGATATATTTCAACTAATGTTATTTCAATTACTGATGGTCAGATAATTTTGGATATGGATTTATTTAATAAAGGTATTAAACCCGCTATTAATATTGGCCTATCTGTTAGTCGTGTAGGATCTAGCGCTCAAACTAAAACTATGGCTCAAATTGCTGGCAGTGTTAAAGTAAGCTTAGCGCAATATTATGAAATTGCTCAATTTGCTCAATTTGGATCAGACTTAGATGAGCAAACTCAAAACTTGTTAAATAATGGTAGAAAAATTGTTTATAGTATATGCCAAAAACAAAATTCACCTATTAAAGCAGAATATCAAATATTAATTTTATTCCTTGCGATTCAAAAATATTTAGATAAATATACAGAAAATGAAATAGATAAAATACAATCAAAATTATTTCAATATTTTGAATATTGTGAAACTTACCCTAATTTTTATGAAAAAATATTATCAGGTAAAAAATTAGATAAAGATCAATTAGAAAGTATGCATATCTTTATGAAAAACTTTTTATTAGATATTCAATAATAATAATAATAATATTAATAATATATTAAGTTAAAATTTTTAAGCTAATCTAAAATAAATAGATTAAAATTTGATTAATAACTTAATAAGCTTATATAAATATTTTAGTATTTTAAAATTCAATTTAATTAACTATATAAAATTATATTTTTAATTATAATAAAAATTTAGAATTTTTTAACTCTTTTATATTTCTAGCAACTGAATTTTCAAAAACTTGATCATTAATCTTAATTTTAATACCTTTAATTAAATTTTCATCTAATTCAAATTGTAATTTAATTGGTTTATTAATTTGTTTATTTTTTAAATAATTTATTAATTGTTCTAATTCATATGATATTTTATAAGGTTTTTTATTGAAATTTAAATTATAATCATTTTCTAATAAATCTTCATTTGCAATTTCATTTAATATTTTATTTTTATCTGAATTAGAATTTTTATTGAAATTTGTATTATAATCGTCAATTTGATTTTGTATTAATTCAAAGTCTAATAAATTAAATTGTTTTGTATAATAAATAATAATTTTTTGACTAATTAAATTTTCAATTAAATTATATAATTTTTGAATTAAATGAAAACATTTCTTATCAATTAATATTTTTACTATATTTTTATTTATATCGGACAATTGTAAAAAACTATCTAAATTTAAAATTTTATTAAGTAAAAATTTTGGTATACCTGGTTTTAAAAAAATAAAATTAATTTTATTATAAAAATTTTTTAATTCTACAAAATCTTTTTTATTAGCAATTTGAACAAAATTTTTAGCGCTACCTTGTAATATTTTATTTATATCTGCAATTTTTTTCATAAAAATTAATTATTTTAATATATTTTTAATTATATAATAAAATTAAAAAATATTAGTAGCAAATTTGCATCGAATTTTAATTAATTAAACACTGTGCTATATTATCCATTGTAGTTGATAAAAATTATGATATATTAATATATATATAATTTAATTATTATATATTCAAAAATAATTAAGAACTTAATTGTTAAAAATACTTTTTTAATAATTAATATTTTTAATAAAATTTTTTAAATCTTAAATAAAAAATTTACATTATATGAAGCAAAATAAAATTAATATACAAAAAAATAAAAAATACTTTTAATAAAATACGCAAAAAAACATCTAATAATAATAAAACAATTCAAAGTAGTAATTTATCTAGTAAAAGTAAAATTAATAATATATTATTAAAAGATATTACTTTAAATTATAATAAAAACCTATTGATATTTTAGATAATAGTCTGATAGAAAAAATAAAATTAAAAAGAAAAATGAACCAATCGCAAAAGAAATAAGTATAAATAATATAAATATGAGATTATTAATTTTAAATAGTAGTATTAATAAATTTGGAGTAACAAATATTAAATTATAAATATAAAATATGGGCATAGATCCTAATTTTGATTTTAATAAAACAAATAAAGAAGTGTTTGAAAAAGTAAAAAAACCAGTAAAAGTTAGCAGAATTTCATTAAAACTTTTAGAATATAAATTTAGATATTTATTGATAACTTTAAGTTTGCCTCTAGTTTTATTAATTTTATCAAAACTATATCAGTTAGGAATAATAGATTATTTAGAAAGAATTATTATAAAACAATATGCACTTACAACAAATGTAGTTAGTATATGCATGACAAAAGAAAATTTTGCAAATATGAATATATTTTTTAAATGCATTAATACTATTTCTAAATATTAATTATTTTATTTGATATAAAAATCTATATTAAAATATTAAAGAAAAATTAAAAATAGTATATACTAAAAAATGTATTTTATTTATCATAAATTAAATATTTTAATACAAATTAAATATCTATAAAAGATAATATCTATTAAATTATAGATTTTTTTAAAACAATATATTATAATTAATATATATACTAATAATTAGAAAATATGAAATTATCAAAATTTTTTAAATTTAAACTATATATTTTATCTTATTTAAATTTGATAGTTTTTATTAATAATACAAATATTTATAGTAACCCTATAAATACTAATATTGACAAAGTTATACAAAATGAAAATCTTAATAATAAAAATATTGATAATAATCAAGATGCTAATACTTTAAATTTAAATTCTTCTAATATAATCAATAACTTAACAATAGAAGACAATGTAATAAAAAACTATAAAAAAAATGCTTCTTTATGCAATAAAGATAATTTAAATAATTTTACAACTCAAGAATTATCTGATAAGCTATTACAAGTAAGCGCATCTATTAAAGCTTATAAACAAGAAAATTATTTCAAAGTAAATGAAGTGAAATTTTTTAATAATTTTTTAAAAAGTAAGTTATTAGATAATGATTTGTTTAATCAAGATAGTTTAGTAATGGGGTCTGGTGTTTTTATCGATTTAGAAAAAAAACTATATGCAAATTTTTTTGAAGCTAATACAATTACTAATCAAGAATTTTTGAATAATTTTTACGCCCAATTAGAAAATCAAAATATTAATAATAAAAAACAATATCTTTTAACAAATTACCATATTGTAGAAAATTCATCTAATATTTTTTTACAATTATATAAAAATCCAAATCTTAACTTAAAAGCAAATATTTTAACATTTAATAAGCAATTAGATTTAAGTTTATTAGAATTTGAACATGATGCTAAATTATCAACTATTGAATTTGATTTAGCAAAAGATACAGGGCAGGATATATTATTGCTTGGTAGTCCTTTTGGATTAGATTTTACAATTGCAAAAGGTATTATTTCTTATAAAGATCGAGTTATTAATAGCTCTGCAAATATTAATTTTAATAATAATGCTATTAATTCTAATAACAATACTAATATTGATAATACTAGTATTGAAGATCATCAAATTAAATATTTGCAAATTGATTCATTAATTAATCATGGCAATTCAGGTGGGCCAATTTTTAATTATAATGGAAAATTAATTGGAATACTCAGCGGAATATTTGCTTTTAATAATATAGAAACTGGAATTGGTCTTGGAATACCTACTTCTAGCTTAAATTATTTTATTGATTCTTGCTCTTGGAATGGTTTAGATTTTGGTATAGAATATGAAGATTTTACTTTAAATAAAAAAGCAAATTCTAATATAGAGTTAAATAATATTAAAGATAATCCTTTTGGTATTATAATTAAAAATATTGAAAAAGGTAGCATAGCAGAAAAAATTGGTTTATTACAAAATGATAGAATATTATTCTATAATAATAAGCCAGTTTACAATACTAAAATCTTTAATTTTTTAACGCATAATGCAAAAGCAAATGATGTTATTACTTTAGAAGTTATGCGACAAGATAAAGTAGTTACACTTAAAAGTGAAATTCCTGCTGTTAGTATAAATAATTATGTAGAATATAAAGGAATTAAATTTGCAAATATTACAACTAATTTATTAAATAAATATAAATTTAATAATAAAAATGATAATAATTTAAAAGGTATTATAGTTATTGAAGTGCCTTCTACGTTTCCTGGAAACTTATTAAAGGAAGGATATATAGTAACTGCTATTAATAAAAAAGATATTAAAAATTTAGATGATTTGAATGCAAGCATTAAAGAATTAGAAAAATCTAAAGATAAAATTAATGCAGTTTTTAATATAAGAGATGCAGCTGGAACTGGGACAATTTCATTTTTTAATAACAAAATAAGCAAATCAGATAATTCTCAAGATAAAAAAAATAGTTCTCAGGGTTATAAATTTCAATATACTTCAGAGTCTAGTTCGGAATCAAAGTAAAGTAATTAATAAAATAATATATTCAATACACTTCGGAGTCCAGTTCGGAATCAAAGTAAAGTAATTAATAAAATAATTAAATAATTACTAATAAAGAAAAAAATAATTTTTAAGTTATAAATTTTGATGCGATTCCTAAATATACTTTTTAATTGCAATAAAGTAATTATAAAGTTATATACATTTTAAGATTTAATAGTTTAAAAAAAATAACATAAAAAAATTAGAGAACAAAAAATATATTAAATTAATTAATGATATAAATTCAATATATTTAAAAACTTAAATATACTTACTAAAGTAGTTCATATTACTTAACCTAAACTATATTTTTTGATATAATTTGATAGTATTAATAAATATTATGATGCATCGTTCTTTTGCTTATTTAAGTTCTGCAAACTTAATTCATAATGCAAAAATCATTCGCAAATTAGCTTTAAACTCAAAAGTAATAATTGCAGTTAAATCAAATGCATATGGACACGGTATTAGATCTGTTAGTAAAATTTTAGATGAAGAATTTGCAATAATTAATTTAAAAAACACTAAATTAATAGATGGATTTGGAGTATCTTCATTAGAAGAGGCATTAATTTTGAAAAGTATTAATATTAAATCTGAAATCTTATTAATGCAAGGACTTTTATCTAAAGAGGATTTATTAACTGGAATTAAGAATAATTTTAGCATTGTATTTCATCATTTTGAGCAAATTAAATGGTTAATAGAATTAATTTTCTATGACAATCTCAATATTGATAATTTACAAATATGGTTTAAAATTAATACCGGAATGAATAGATTAGGTTTTCAGATTTTAAATCAAGAAAGTAATGATACTTTAAATATTGATAAAACAAATAATAATAGTTTATTTGATAAAAAAAATATTAACGCTAATAATTTAGTAGACTTATTAAATTATATCGATAATAATTTAATGCAAAATAATAATGCACAAGAGGCATTTCAAATTTTAGAAAGAATTTTAAATTACGCTAAATCTAAAAAAAATAAAATTATTGTTATGTCTCATTTTGCAGCATCCGATAATAAATTAGCAGAATCTAATCAAAAACAAATAAATAAATTTTTAGAATTCACACAAAATAAAGATTGTTATAAAAGCTTTTGCAATTCAGGTGGAGTTATTAATTTTGATAATATGCATTTTGACTATGTTAGACCAGGCATTATGTTGTATGGGGTTGATCCTACATCTTTAAATATTAAAAAAAATAAAGATAATAAAAATATTATAATTAAAAAAGATCTTGCCCAATTAAATTTAAAACCTGTTTTAACAGAATTAGGATCATATGTTATAAGTATACAAAATGTTAAAAAAGGAGAAGGTATTGGATATAATCATAAATATATTGCAAAAAAAGATATCATAGTAGCTTCAATAGGTATAGGATATGGTGATGGTTATAAATTTATAATAAATAAAGGATTTGTTTGTATAAATGAACAAAATTTTCCAATTATAGGCTCAATTAGCATGGATATTATTACAATAGACATTACAAAAACTAAAAATAAAATTTCTATAGGAGATAAAGCATACCTAATTAATCAAAATAAATTAAATATTGTTTATGTTGCTAAAACATTAAAAACTCATGTTTGGAATTTATTATCTAATATTCAAAATAGAGTTAAATATATTTGGAGTTAACATTTAATGTAAAATCCATATATTATTTATTTATTTATTTATTTATTTTTAATGCATAAATAATTTTTTAAATAATAATTTTGCCTTACTTTGATGCTTAAATAATCTACTGTATAAGTAATATATTGTATACTTAAGCAATATCTTAAATTAATTAATTAATTTAATTGTTTTATGCTTAATTTAAATATAAATAGAAATAAAATATTTTTGACTTTCTTTGCTGGAATCATTTCCTCTTTAAGTTTCGCTCCTTTATATTTTTTTTTAGGCCCAATAATCGGTGTTGGATTTTTATTTTTTATATTAAATAAAGAAAATAATTTAAAATCTTTACTTTTTGGTTATGTTTATGGGCTTGGATATTATTTATGTTTATTATATTGGGTTGGGATAGCTGTAAAATTTGAAGATTATTTTTATTTATTATATATATTAATTACAATTGGTTTAGCGCTTATTTTATCTGTATTTTTTATAATATTTGCATATATTTATTTACTCTTTAAAAAAGCATTAAATAAATTAACAAATTTAAATTTAGATCCTTTAATTTTTGCAATAAGCTGGGTATTTATTGAATATTTAAGAACATTTATCCCATTTGGTGGATTTCCTTGGGGATTAATTTCTTATAGTTGTTGGTTTTCATTAGAAATATTACAAATTATTAGTATAATTGGTGAATTAGGCTTATCTTTTATATTATGTTTTGTTATTTGTTTATTTATAAAAGCCTTGCAATCAATAAACAAAATAGAAAAAATATTCAATTTATTTATTGCAGTAATAATAATTGCTAGTTTATATATATTTGGATATTTTAGAATAAAAAGTAACTCAATTGAATTTACTGATATAAAAATTAACTTAATACAAATGTCATTAAATGATCATGATATAATTGAAAAACTTAAAAAAGATGTAAATAATTACATTAAAACAGATGAATTTCAAAATATATCAAATAAATATACTGAAGACCAATATAAATCTATAGAGTGGAAAAAATATATTAATTTATCTAATATAGTTGATAGTGAACATATTAAAATTAAAACTAAATTAGTAAACAAAATTCAAATAGGAGCAATTAATGTATTTGGAGAGGATATAAATTTTTTTCACGATATAGATAATTTAATTTATGATAATTCGCAAAATAAATTAAAGTATAATCAATTGCAAAATAACTTAGATTCAGAAAATAATACAAATATAAGTATAATTACAAAAAATTTGACTACAGAAGAAGATAAAAATAATAATATAAATTCGATAGATAATTCAAGTGTAAATAATAATAAAAAAATTAATAATATAAACTTAAAGAGTAGTTTAAATGCAAATAATAATGATGTAATAGTATTTTCTTGTGGAGATGTAGGAATGCAAAGTGTTACTAACCAATTAAATTTATTATCTTTAAATTTAGAAACAAAAAAATTTGAATATATAATCGGTTATGATAAGGTGCATCTTGTTCCATTTGGTGAGTATTTTCCTGAATTTTTAAATTCAAAATATTTATCAATTATAAGCGAAATTATTACTCCATTTGCTGGTTTTTATACTCCTGGAGAATTAAATCAAGATGCAATTCATTTTGAATTTAATAAACAAAAACTATTATTCTTTCCCTCAATATGTTATGAGATTATCTTTAGCCATGAAATGAAGAAAGCATATCAGAATTGGATGTATTATATCCAAAAACATAGACTTGCCAACCAAAATAGTGACTTTAAAAAACTTAATAATCATAATTTAAAAAATTTTCATGCAATTATAAATGCAACTAATGATTCTTGGTACAGATATTCATCAGGACCATATCAACATTTACAAAATTGTATCTTTCGCGCTATAGAATTTGGAATACCAGTAATTAGAGCTGCAAAAACAGGAATATCTGCCATAATAGCGCCGAATGGACAAATAATAGCCTCTTTAGATCTTGGTAAAAAAAATAATACAATTGGATTATTACCTAAAACTTTTAAGCGTACAATCTATACTCAATATAAATATAATGAGCTAATTTTAATACTATATATTAGTTTATTTTATATAACAATACACTTTTTATTTAAAAAAAAAGTATTATAATCTAAATTAATATTTATATATATTTTAAAATATTATAAATTAAATATATTTAAAAAATATTAATAATATTATAAAATTTTATATAATATAATAGTATTAATTTAATAAATTATTAAACAAAAATATTATCTATAATTATATTATTTACTAATTATTAGAAACATTAGAGTTATCATTTACAGCGGAAACATCATCTACAGCTGAAATAATATCATTTTCTTTTGTTAAAATTGCATTTTTATCTGCTTCTGCCTGAGTACTACCTACACTTACAAAAAATCTAAATCTTTCTTCTTCAGGGCCATAAAAAACATGAAATAATCCACATTCTTTAATTGCATTTGGAATAAATAAATTAAAATGATTAATTTTAAAATTTTGTATTTTAAGTTCTGCAGTAATTTTATCAGATAATGCTTTTGCAATCATTTTAGGTGTTACGGAACCAAAAAGCTTACCTTCATCAGAAGATTTTTCAATAAATTTAAATATATTATCAGTAAGATGATTTGCAACTTTATTAAAAATAGAAGAAGAAATTAATTTTTTAGATTCTATTTCTTTTTTGATTTGATCAAATTTTTCTTTATTATCTTTAGTCGCAGGTAATGCTATTGATCTAGGAAATAAACAATTTCTAGCATAACCATTTTTAACAGTTACAATGTCACCAATTTTACCTAATTTATTATTATTATTGCTTAAAAGTATTACTTGCATAAAATTATATATTATATACATGCAGTAAGGGATTCGAACCCCTGACCCACAGCTTAGAAGGCTGTTGCTCTATCCAGCTGAGCTAACCGCACTTAAGTACAATAAATATTATACTATATTTTTTTAATATTGCAATAATTATAATTATTTTTTTATTTAATTTTTTCTTAGAATTATTTTTTTATTTAATTTTTCCTTTATTAAAGCTAATATTAAAAACAAAAAATTTACTAGTAACTAAAATAAGCACTATAATTGGCATACTCATAATATTTAAAATAGAATAATTGCTAATTAAATAAATTATAAATGATATTATAGAATAATAATATATAACTAAAATAGATGTAGAAATGCCTATATTATCTTTTGTTGTAAAAGCAGAAGACATGGTATTATTTGAAATAATAGTAGCGCAAGAAGTAATTGTAAATTGCATCAGTACAGCAAAAACAATAATTAAATTAATAGATAAAAATTCTATATTTTTTAGATAAAATAAACCAAAGCAAAATATTGCCGCTAATAATAATTCTATTTTGACTATAATTTTTATAATTTGCATTGCGTCATGTTTTTTTAACATATTTGCAGTTACTGTACCACTAATTAAAAAGCTTAAACCATTTAAGACATATAAAATACTATATTGATCTGGTTTTAATTTTAAAATATTCATATAAAAAAACGGGGACTCGTACATTATGCCAAAAGTTGTACTACCGCAAAGACCAATAATTAAGCCCCTTAATAGAATATTTGGATCTTTTAGCATGTTAGTTGCGCTTATATAAAATATTTTTAATTTTTCTATAAATTGATTTTTTGTTAAGCGTGATAAGTTATATTTTAAAGAATTTCTTAATTTATTATGTAGTATGATTTCGTTTTCATTTAAATTTATATTATTTACATTTAAAGTTTCTGGTAATAAATATTTTGCAACTAGCATTGAAATTAATAAAAATACTATTATAAAATAACTTGTATCTCTCCAGCCTATAAGACTTGCAAATTGACCACCTAAAATTGGTCCTAAACAATATATTGGCACCATACCCTTTGCTGTATCTGCATACATTTTGCTTAAATCTTTTCCACTCAATACATCTCGAGAAATACTTTGCGTTAATATACTACTAATACTTGCGCCAATACCTTGCAGACATTTTCCAATTAAAAAATATTCAAACTCATGTGAATTGCTTAAAATTAAAATTCCTAAAATTAAAATACAAAAACCTATTAAAGTACAAATTTTCCTTCCAATTATATCAGATAAAAAACCAAATATAATAACGCCTATTACAAAGCCCATAAAATAAATAGAAGCTGCTTTTTGCATATATTGTTTTGTAATATTAAAATCATATACAATATCTAGCGCCATAGGAAAATAAATATCTTCTATAAATTTAGCAATTGCGCACATTATCACAATTACAATAAAACTGCCAAGATCAAAACTTTTCATATATAAAATTTATGAAAGCAAAAAAATTATGTTAAATTATAGCATATAAAAATTTATCATTACTATAAATTTTTACTTTTTTATAAATTTAAATATTTTTAAAATAAATTGTATATATATTAATAAACAAATTTTATTTAAAATCAATATCTAAATAAATAAATTAATTTATTTAAAAAATAAATAAAATTATTAGTATAAAAAAATTAACGTTTAACAAACGCTCTACGTTTACGACTTTTAACGTGATCAATTTTCTTAGAAAGAACCATTCTAGAATCTCTAGTTAGCATATTATTTGCTTTTAAAGTTGGACGATAATCAAGATTATATTCGCATAATGCTCTTGCTAAACCTAATTGAATTGCTCCAACTTGACCCGTTAAACCTCCTCCTAAAACTGTACATTTAATATTAAATTTTCCATGAATATTTAATAAATCTAATATTTTTAATAATTTTACTTGATTTGTAATTCTTGTAAAATATTCTGAAACTGTTTTATTATTAATAATAAAATTACCATTATTTGCTTCAGATTTATAGATTCTTACTTTTGCAATAGAATTTTTTCTTCTCCCTGTCCCATAAAAACCATGAATAGCTGAATCTAATTTGATTTTAATTTTTTCAACATTAGCCTTAGGTACAATTTTTTTAACAAAAGATTTTTTTGCAAATTCTGGCTTAGTAAATTTATTATTTGTACTAAATTCTTTTTTATTTTGAAAATTAGAATTAAATTTATTATCTGTTTTATTAAAATTTTTAAAAGGTTTTTTATCAGAAT
This sequence comes from Rickettsiales bacterium, assembly GCA_046348705.1. GTDB lineage: Bacteria > Pseudomonadota > Alphaproteobacteria > Rickettsiales > Rickettsiaceae > JAXMDS01. Next base: position 32,220 of record JAXMDS010000004.1, read on the forward strand.
CTTTATTCGTTACAAAAGAAGACTTCGGTTTAAAAACTTTTTTTACATTATTTGTATTTGTATTATCATTATTTTTAACTTCATCTCTTTTTACAAAGCTATTAGTTTTAAAATTATTTTTTAATGCTTTATTAGTAGTATCTAGTGCTTTATTAGTAGTATCTATAGTGTCTATATTTTTTGAATATGCAGGCTTAGTTGATGAAAAATTAGATGTTTTTTTATCAGCTTGATCAGGTTTATTTTGATTTTCTTGCATTGTTAAATTTTTTTATATAAATTAAATATCTATTAAATCATATCATAATTTTTTATATAAATAAAGTTTATTTAATTATTTTTTTATTTATTTTAGATATTTTTTCATTAAGCTTAATTAAAAAATATAAATTTAACAATATATTTAAATACATATATTTTTAATTTTTATAAAATTTTATTATAAATATGTTTACTTTTAATTTATTTAATGTATAATATTTTTTATACAATTTAATTTTTTTAAAATTATGTCAATATCTAAAATTACTGATGAGTTAAGTGGATTAACAGTTTTACAAATTATAGAATTAAAAAAAGCTTTAGAAGATAAATGGGGTGTAAAAGCTTCCAGTGGCGCTGTAATGATGAGTGCGGCTCCAGTAGCGACTGCAGCTGCAGCTGAAGAGCAAACTTCTTTTAATGTAATTATTAAAGATGCAGGAGCAAATAAGATTAATGTTATTAAGGTTATCAGAGAAGTAACTGGTCTTGGATTAAAAGAGGCGAAAGATTTATCTGAAAAAGCTGATGGTATTGTAAAAGAAGATTTAAATAAAGCAGATGCTAATTCTTTAAAAGCAAAATTAGAAGAAGCGGGTGCTAAAATTGAATTAAAATAATTATTTATAGTTATTTTAATTCAAAACAAATTTTATAAATAAAAAATTATTTCTTTTATGGGACCAAGTCAAACAAAATATCGTAAGCAATTTAAAGGTAGAGTTCGTACTAATTTAACAAAAGGAGGCGATTATCTTTCATTTGGTAGTTATGGATTAAAATCTTTAGATGGCTTTAGAGCAACTCCAAATCAATTAGAATCTGCTAGAAAAGCAATGGCAAGATGTATGAAAAGAGAAGGTAAAATATGGATTAGAATTTTTCCAGATATTCCAGTTTCTAAAAAACCGGCAGAGGTTAGAATGGGTAAAGGTAAAGGTTCTGTAGAATATTATTGTTTTAGAGTTTCTCCTGGTAGAATTTTAATAGAATTAGAAGGAATTACAGAAGAAATTGCATATAATGCATTACAACTTGCTTCTAGTAAACTTCCAGGTAGAATGAAAATTATTAAAAGATTAGATATGAATACTAGTTTATAGTATTTTTATAATATTTCTTTTTTTATTAATTAAATTTAATAATAAAATTATTTTTTAGATTTATATTTATAATTTTAAAATTATAATTTTATTTATTTTATATTTTAATGAATTAATTATAATATTTGTAATTAATTTTATTTATATTTGTATTATAGTATATATAAAAATAATAGTTATCATTGTAAATTGTTGTATGAATATACATTAAAATTTATATTAGTAATTTTAATATTTTTATAATATTTTAGATTTTTTTTAATACCAAAAATTCAATTTAATTAATTATAAATTTTTATCTTCAGATTGTATTATTTTATTTTTTGATTCTATTATTTTTTCTTTATGTGATATTTTTTTATTTTTCATCTTTTTATTATGCATTATCTTAGATATTATTGACTCTTTCTTTCTTTTTGTGCTTAATTCTGATTTTTCTTTATTTTCGAAATCTGAGTCTTGAGAGCTAGATCTTACTCTTGATGCAAATGATACTTTTTTATTATCCTTATTTTTATTATCAAGAATTATTTTATATAATATTGGCTCTTTTTCCCCTTTTATGCTTAGTTTCGATTTTGCTTTATTTTCGAAATCTGAGTCTTGAGAGCTAGATCTTACTCTTGATGCAAATGATATTTTTTTAAGTTCTTTTGAGGTATTGGGTTTTTTTATAGAAGTTAATGAAACATTATTAGTTGTTGCAATATCAGATAATAAATCATTTTCTGATGAGCTATTTCTTGATAATAAATCATTTTCTAATGAACTATTAATTGAATAATTTGTTGAAATGTCTAAATTACTAATTTGATCACCTTCCATAGCTGTGTCATTATCTTCATTTTTAATAATTTTATTATTTTGTTCTTCTGTAATTTCTAATTCTTTATTTTGTTCTTGTAACTTATTATTTTGCTCTTGTAATTCTTTATTGTTAATACTTTTTTGTAGAAATATTTTTTTAATATTTTCTAAAATAATATCAGCTTTTTCTTCTATTTTTTTAATATTATTTTCTTGTTGTTCTCTATTTTTTTGAGAATCATCTTTTAAGAATCCGATTGATTGAAGTATATATATCAATAAATTGCCTAATAATCCCTTTGATTCTCCTTTAGTATCTCGATTATCTTTTAAAAGTTTTTCTTTTTCTTTAAAAAATTCATCTAAATTTTTTTCTATACTTGAACTTAGTTTAATATTTGTTAATTCTTTTTTTAAACTGTTTAGTTTAGTTAGAAATTTATCTGCTATTTCTCTTTTCTCTTTTTCGATATTTGCTTCTGTTTGTGTACTCTGAGATTTTATTTTAAAAAAATACATTTCATCAAATGTTTCTAATTCTTTAACTGCTTTTTTAGTATGTTGCTCTATATCTTTTTTAATTTTTTCAATTTCTTCTAATATCTCAATATTATTTATATTTTTACTTATATCGATAAACTTTTTTGATATTGATATTGTATTATTAATTATTTCTAATATTTTTTTAGTTTCATTATTAGTAATTATTTTTTCTTGTTGAATTGCATTTTGAATTGCATTTTTAATATCATATACTTGATTTTCAATTTTTTTAAGATAATCTACTTCTACTAAATTATCTTTTTTATAATTTTGTAAGTTTAATATCATTTCTTGAAGACTTTTTAATCCAGGTTTTAATTGGTTAGTTAAATCTGCATTTTGCAATTTAAAAAAAGAAATATAACTATCTATTGGTTTTAAATTAGGATTAACATTTCGATTTTCATCTAAATATTGTTTAGCTTCTAAGATATTAATTTGACTATTTTTTAATTCATTTAAATATTTATTTTGTAATTTAATCATTTCTGATTTGTTAATATTTAAATGATCTATTTGATTATTTTCTTGTTTTGACATATTATTACTATTATTTAATTAATTTTATTTTTAAAATTATTTTTATACTATTATTTAATTAGATTATTATCTTGATTTTTATAATTGAATTTTACTTTTAAAGTAGATATTATATTATTAAGTAATTTTTTAATTTTAATTACTACTATATTAAAATTAATTTTTGTTTTTGATGTATTATCAAGTAAATTTTCGATGATTTTATCGTATTCTTTTTTATTATTGTTAATTTTTTCAAGATCTTTTTGATCAATTAAAGCATCACTGCAAATAATTTCATAATAATTATTTGGATATTTTTCCTGAATAAAATTATTATAATCTTTATTAATATTTTTTATATTATCAATACATTTATTAAAATCATTTTGATATTCTAAAATTATTCTAATATTTTTATTATCAATATTATTCTCAATTTGCTTTAATTCTTTTGTTGCTGTTACTATTGTTTGAAAATTATTTTTTAATATTTCTAATTTATCAATATTTTCTTTTATTAAATTTTCATATTTATCTTTAATATCTTTGCTCATAATAATCATTATTCATTACCACTGTTAATTATATCATGCTATATTAATATATATAAGTATAAATTAGCTGAATAATAAAATTATTAAATAATGTAATTTATCAAATACATTACTTATTTTAATGTAAAAAACTTTAAAAAAATTAAATATTTTTTTAAAATAAATTAAAGATTGTTTTTTTGTTTTAATATTTAATATTAATTATTTTCTTTTAAAATATGATTAATTGCTTTTTGAGTCAATATTCTTCCTTTTGAAGTTTTGTTTAAAAAGCCTATTTGAATTAAATAAGGCTCTATTGTGTCTTCTATAGTATCTTTCTTTTCCAATATACCACTTGCTATTGTATCTATTCCTACTGCTTGATTATAATAATTATTAATTATAAAATTTAAATAACGATGATCATTATCATCAAGTCCATATGTATCTATTTTAATTTTTTCTAGCACTAATAATGTAAAATCTTTTTCTAAAATTTTATTATTTTCCATCTCTATAAAATCTCTTACTCTTTTTAAAATTCTAATTGCAATTCTTGGTGTACCACGTGATCTTATTGCAATTTCAGCTAAAGCTTCATCTTTTGCATTTAATAATAATAAATTAGCAGCCCTTTTTAATATATCAGTTAATTCATGAATATTATACATCTCTAGCCTATGCATAATACCAAATCTATCACGTAATGGAGCGCTTAGTAGCCCTAGTCTAGTTGTGGCACCTATTAATGTAAATTTAGCCAATTGCACACGTACAGTTTTAGCTCCTGAACCTACCCCTATCATAATATCTAATGCAAAATCTTCCATTGCTGTATATAGAATTTCTTCTACTGCTATAGGAAGCCTATGAATTTCATCAATAAATAATATGTCTCCTTTTTTTAAATTAGTTAAAATTGCATTAACATCAGCCGCTTTTGAAAGCGCTGGGCCTGAAGTAATTTTGATATTTGATTGCATTTCTTTTGCAATAATAAAAGATAAAGTAGTTTTACCAAGTCCTGGTGGCCCATAAAATAAAATATGATCTAAACTTTCTTGACGATTTTTTGCTGCATCGATAAAAATTTGTAAATTTGTTTTTAAATTTGTTTGACCGATAAATTCATCTAATAATTTTGGTCTTATAGTTTCTTCTTTAGTATGTTGCATATATTTAATTTATTTTATATCTTATAGTTTCTTTTTTATTTAATTTCATATATTTATTTAATTTATTTTAAATCTTATATTTTCTTTCATATTTTATATATCTATCATATTTTATATATCTATTTTATTATTTAATTTTTCTAGTTATTTATATTAAAATTTTGTATTTTATTTTGCATCTTTAGTCCATAATAAGCAGTAATTGGAATGCTTAAAAAATATAATATAATTAAACTTATCATAACATGCCATAAAAATAATATAATGCAAATTGTTAGCATAAATAGTAATAGAAAAATAGGTTTTATATATTCATGTTTAATTGATATATTTTTTAATGAAATAGTAGGAATACGACTAACACTTAAAAAACTAACAAATAAAATATAACATATATATAAATTTAAACTAAAGTTAAATTGCTCATATGTATTAATAGTAAAACTTAGAATAATAGGAAATAAAAATAACATTGCTCCACAAGGCGCAGGCACCCCTATAGAAAATTTTTTATAATAATCAAGCTGATTATTTGTTGTATTAAACCTCGCTAATCTAATTGCCATACACATACAAAATAGCAAAATTACAGACCATACAAAAATAGAATGTTCAATACTATAATAATTTAAAATCCATAAATAAGTTAATAAACTTGGCGCAATACCAAAATTTACAAAATCACATAGTGAATCTAATTCTGCCCCAAATGCAGAATCGGCAGATAATATTCTAGCCAGCCTACCATCTATTCCATCTAAAATTCCTGAAATTAAAATCATAATAATTGCTGTTTGCCATATATTTTGCATCGAATATAAAATAGAAGTAATACCAATTCCTAGCGAACATAATGTGACCATGTTTGGCAATATACGCCATAATTTAATATAGTTACTGTCTTTTTTTTTAATATTAAATTTTAACATAATTATTTAACATAATTTTAATTATATAGTATATTAAAGTATTAATAAAATTAGCAAAATAAATTATGGAAAATATCTTATATGTTAAAGAAAACACTAATAAAATTAAGAAATTATTAAATACACTATATATTCAAGGTATCACTGGTAAGGTTGGCCAGTTATTAAATAACCACGCAAAAGATTATGGCTTTGAAGTTATTAACTATAAAGATTTTTTGAATGAAACAAGTGACTGTAAAGACTTTTTTAATATAAGTAGGAGCTCATTAGAAAATAAATCTAAACTTAATTTTACATCCAAATTTGACATTTCAACTGAAGAAATAAATCAAGCTACTAATAGAAACTTCAAAATAAATAATGCAGCGATTAATAATGCTGATGTGATTATTGATTTTTCTCATCCTGAATCGATAGATTATTTTTTGAAATTAGATCTTAAAAATAAAGTTATTGTATGCGGTACTACAGGAGCAAATAATTTAGAAGAATATTTTAATAAATTGCAAAAATTAAGCAAACAAAATAAAGTATTTTATTCTAGCAATATGAGTAAAGGAATTTTCATATTAAAGAAAATATTAGAATATTATTTAGAGTTTAATACTAATATACAACCAAATATTTTAGATATTCATCACATGCATAAAAAAGATTCTCCCTCTGGCACTGCTAAGTTATTAGGTAACTTATTTAAAAATCCAACATATGAAAGCAAAAGAGTTGGAACCGAAATTGGAACTCATCAAATTACTTTTGCAAATGAAATTGAAGAAATATCTTTTATTCATAAAACAAAAGATAGAAGCATATATGCAACTGCAGCACTTGAAATTGCAAAATGGCTATTAAAAAAAGAATCTAAAGGTTTTTATAGTATGGATGATTATTTTCAAAATAAATAAAATTTAAAATGAATACTATATTAAATTATAAATAACTATTTTGATAATAAAAATTAATTTTAAAACAATATAATGAATTATGAAATTTTTAATCAAATTAACTTAAACCTAGGAAGTTTAAGATTACTAGTAATTGCTTTATTTACTTTTTTTAATATCTCTTTCATTTTAAAAGATTCTTTTAATTTATTAGTGTTTTTTGCTGTTGTTATAAGTTCTTTTATATTTTGAATAAGAGTTGAATTATAATTATTCATATTTGTTTGAATATCAACAAAATCATTTGTTAAAATTTTATCTTTAGGAATTTTACCAATAAATTTTTCTTTATTAAGTGTATTTAATTTATTTTTTAATTCATTCATATCATTATTTAAATTATTGCTAATTTTTTGAATTTCATATATATTTGTTCTATTATGCATATCTAAAGATTTTATATTTAATTACTAATTGGTTGATTATAATATGTTTTCATAAAATTATTTTAGATTAATTATTCATTATATTATAGTAAATAAATATATTATTTATTTACATTTATTTAATAAATATATAAATTATTAATATTAGTGACATTTATTTAATAGCATAATAATTATTGCTTATTTTGTATATTTAAATAACACTTTAAAATAATTAAAATTTATATTTGCAACTTTATTTATATAAGATATAATCTTATAATTATAATGATTGAGAGTTATTATTAGATTTTTTTTTGTCTCTTTTCTTAAGAATTGAGTTTAGCAAGGCATGTTTATTAGTTTCGTTAAGTTTTGTAGATTCATTATTAGTATTTATAAAATTAGTTTCGTTAAGTTTTGTAGATTCATTATTAGTATTTATAAAATTAGTTTCGTTAAGTTTTGTAGATTCAATTTCATTAGTATTTGTAGGATTAATTTCATTAATTTTGCTACTAATTTCATTAGAATATTGCACAATTTTAGTTAAATCTTCATGAATTGGTCTTGCATCTTGATTTAATTTATCTGGCATTGCTCGATCGCTAAATATTTTTTGAACTGCATATTCTAATGGCTTAAACACTAAGTCGTTATTAATTACTAATACAATTGCAAGCCCTAAGGGTACATGTAATACAGCTAGATGAAAAGCCAAAGAGACAAGAAGAGATACTTTTGATATACGTTTTGCAATTTTGATTAACTTATCTAATATTTCTCTTGTTCTTGTTTTTTTAGAAATTTCAAAGATTTTATGATTTTCTATATACTCTTTTGTTTTAGAGTTTAGATCATTTAAAACTTTAAAAGTTTTACTTACATTATCTAATTTATCATTAAATTTATTTAATTTTTCTACTTGCATTCCTAATTCTTTTTTTTGCGCTTCTAATTGCTCTTTTTTTATTTTGTCAGAATTATTTAATATTTTATCTTCTAATGATTGCATTTCTAATTTTATAGCATCTATTGATTGTTTTAATTGCGAATTAATATTATTGATTTCTTCATAATTTTCTTTAATTTGTTTATTAGAATCTTCTAATTCTTTAGAAAAGTCATTTATCTTTTCTTCTCTTAATTTTTGAATTTCTTGATATTTTGGCTCTTTTTCTAATAATAATTTAACCTGTGTTTTTTTTTCTGTATCATTAATTTTATATTTTTCTACTTTTTTATATATAGATCTTTCTAATTTTTTTATTTGTGAGTAATATTTTTTATCAAATTCTTTTATTTTTTGAGCAACAGTATTTTTAAAGAAATCTATTTTTTGTTATAAGATTCTAAATGATTACTATAAAGCATATTAAAATATAATTTATCTAATAAAATTTCTTCTATTGTATTTTTTGATAATTTTTAAATCTTCTTTTAAATTTTCTAATGAAAATTGATAATTTTTATCATATTTTAACTCATCTTTTATAATATTACTATTAAATAAAGATTCTAAATCGTCTATATTTAATTTATCATATGAAGAATCTATTCTAGTAAATACATTTAATATATTTTCTATATTAGAATATATATTATATTGACTTAATGCTATTGCTATCTCTTTTTCTTTTTGATTGATTAATCTAATGAAGAATATAATTTTCTGTTATTTCGGATTCAACTTTATTGTTTTCTTTTATTGAATCATTGTTTTTTTTTATTAAATCATTATTTTCTTTTATTGAATCATTGTTTTTTTTTATTATATCATTTATTAGACTATTATTTGTTTTTATTAAAGTGTTTTTTCATTTTTTTGTTTGTATTTTGATGATTGACTTATTTGTTCTTTTAAGTCTTTGTTTTCTTTTGATAATTGAATGATTTTTTCTTTTTTAGACTTTATGTCTATCTTAAGATTTTTTTTCTTTTCCTTAAGTTCATTTTTATCATTCTCAAGTTTTTTATTTTTTGACAATTCAATTATTTCTTTTTTTATATTATTTAATGAATCTTTTCTATTTTTGATCATTTCAAAATTTTTAATTATATTTTTTATATTAATATTAACTTGTTCGATATTTTTTTTATTATTTTCTTTATATTTCATGTATATTATTTTTATATTTGTTTAATTTTTAATAATTATATCATTAAATATATTTAATAATTAATAAATATTATTTAATATATAATATTATTAAATTATGTATATTCTAAAATACTAAAAAACATTATAATTAGTGTTCAAGATTATAGGTGAGTTAATATTTTCAATAAAAAAATCATATTTTTTATGTTTTATATTATTAAAAAGCATATCTTGACCCATAATCCAACCAGAAAAAATTATTTTACTTTTTTGCTGTATATTTGAATCAATTGAATAATTATATTCTATCTTATCATTTTGCTTATTATCTTGTTGTATAAGTTTTTCTTCTAAGTATTCTTTAATTTCTATATATGCAAAGTTATTATTTAAATTTCTATAGCATTTGTTTAATTTGATTTGTAAATTTTTATAAACCTTAGGTATATTATGATTAATACTCAAATTAATTTTTTTAGCACTAATTTTATCAACTAAATTAATATTAACCTTGCATAAAGATTCATTTTCGATATTAAATATACTATCTATTGTTTCTATATCTTTATTGTCTATGTTATTATCTAAATCGGCAATTGTAATATTACAATAAAATATATTTAACATTAATAAAAAAATATTATTTTTTTTAAAAAAATACATAAAATACTATATTTAATTATTTAATATAATCTTTATATTATAATTTCTTTGTATTCAATATGTAAAATTTCATAATTTTTATTATTAGTGCTTACTTCTATTATATCGCCTACTTTTGATCCTATTAAAGCTTGAGACATTGGAGAAGTAATAGAAATTAATTTTTTACCAATGTCAGATTCATATTCGCTAACTATAGAATATTGTATTTCTTTTTCTTTATCTAAATCAAATAATTTTACAGTTGCACCAAATTGAATTATTATATTTTTATCAATATCAGAATTTGCATTTTTGCAAGTAATTATTTCAACTGAAGTTAATAAACTTTCTAAAAACAATATACGACTTTCAATTAGAGATTGTTTTTCTTTTGCTGCTGAATAGTCTGCATTTTCTGATAAATCGCCAAATTCACGTGCAGTTTGAATTGCTTTTGTAATTTCTGGTCTTTCAACGTTTTTAAAATGCTTTAATTCATTTTGTAATTTTATATATCCATTTTGTGTTATAAAATTTTTTGACATAATATATAATTAAGCAATATGCTAATTTAATTTTTTAAATAAATATTATTATAACAAATTTTCAATTAATATATAAATTATAAAATTTATAATATTGTTAATTATTTTTTAAATATACATAAATATCAATTTGATTGAATATAATGTATATTAATATATATTTGTTGCTATTTTATCTTTCAATTTTAGTTAAATTTTTTGTTTCAGATAATCTTTTATTTAATTATCTTGAGAGTACTTTGTGTTTATTATCTTTTAGCTGTTTTGACATTTGTGACAATTTTGAGTTTTTTTTTGAATAATATTCTGATTGGTTTGAATTTGATTCTTTTGTACTTGATCTTGATCGAGTTGAATTCTTTGCTGCAATGAATTCGTTGTGTCTTTCTGTGCTGGGTATTAATGTTTCAATTGTTTTTCTTGATTTTTTTGTATTGTATATTTCAACGAATTGTTTGTATTTTTCTGTGCCAGGTATTAATGTTTCAATTGTTTTGGCTGATTCTTTTGTGTTTGATCTTAATCTATCTGGGTCTGTTTTATTATCTTGTATATGATTTTGTTCTTGATTAGATGTTTTTTGTGATAATTTGTTTTGTATTAATTGAATAACCGTTAAGAAAGTTGCTGCTGCTGCTGCTGCTAAAACTGGACCAAGGAATAAAAATGTTGGAGTAGTAATAATTGCTACAATCGATAATTTGAGCCAAATTGAAAATTTAGATTTTTCAGAATTTGTTTGCAAATCTTGAGATTTTTTTTCTTCTTTTTGATTTAGTTTATCATCAGAATTTGTTTGCAAATCTTGAGATTTTTTTTCTTCTTTTTGATTTAGTTTATCATCAGAATTTGTTTGCAAATCTTGAGATTTGTTTTCTTTTTTTTGATTTAGTTCATCAATTAATTTATCGCTATATTCAATAAGAGTATAATAAAAACTATTATAACTTTTTAGTTTATTTTCAATCTGATTAGGATAATATACTTTAATTTTATATTTTAGCTCTTCTTTTTCTTGTGCAGTAAAGTTTTGCTTAAAGTAAGTATTATTTTCTATATAATTTAGTAAAAAATCTTTTATTTTATCATGATTTAAATTTTTAAGTGTTATTTCAAATTTAATTAAATTAATATTAATTGTATCTATTATTTCTTTTAGATATTTAATAACCTTTTGTTTGTATTCTAATATTTTTGGATCATTGTTATTTAATAAAGTTTGTATTCTATTAATTATAAATTTATTGTCATCATAATTCTTAGTTAAATTATTAATAGAAAATTTTTCATCTATAAAGTCATCATACTTCTGATTGACAATATATGGATTGTCTGAATGTTTTTTTGTTTTATTGCGCGTATTATTAAGATTAAATTCTTGATCTAAATATTTTTTTGCTTCCTTATTATGATCATCCAATATAGCATTTACTAATTCTTTATTTTCTAAAAAAAAGCTAATATCTTGTTTTTGTTGAGGTATGTAATAATATTTTTTTTCTTCAGATTCTTCAGATATGATACTGTCTAAGAATTTTTTCTCAATTAAGTTTAAGTTATAATATTTTAATAATTGATCTTTAATTTGATTATTTAAATTTTCATTTGAGGATGCATTTTTTTCATTTGAGGATGCATTTTTGTTATCATTTTTCATATTAATTTAGATATATATTATATATTAAATATATAATATATATCTTTTTATATAAAGTAAATCTATTAATATAAGTTAATAATTATTTATTAGTATTAATTATACAATAAAAATTCTAAATATATACTATTACTAATATTTTTTTTAGTTTTTAACTTTTAGATTATATATAAATCTCAACTTAATCTATTATAATTAAGATAATTATTATCAATTTTTTTTTGTTTATTTTTATTATATTTATTTATCTTAATATTAAATTTATTAATACATTTTTTAAATAAATTATATTATACTAAATAAATAAAAAATATTATTTTAAATAAATTATTATTTTTAGATATAAAAAATACATTAATTAATTTATTTAACTAACTAATGATAAGTTAAATCTTTTTAAAAGATCTTTAATTTCTTGTTTGGAACCTTTACCAATATTTTTAATATTACTTAGTTCTTCTTCTGTTAAAGTGATAATATCGCCAATTGTATGAATTTTTTGCATACGTAAAGCATTTTTTGACCTTTCACTTAAGCTAATAGATGGAGAATCTATAGTAATAGATAAAACATCATCTTGTAAATTAGAAATTGTAGGGGCTGTTTTATCAATTAAAAAATTAATCTTAAAATCAGGCGCTATAGGTTGCAAATAAGAAATTAAATTAGAAACTGCATTTTTAATAATCTCAATAGGATTAACAGCGCCGTTTGTTTTGACCGTTAATACTACTTCTTCACCATCTAAATTTTCTAAAATTTTATATGAAACTTGTAATATAGGGCTAAAACTAGTGTCTAATAACAGCATATTTTTAGCAAAAATATTATCTTTATCATGTTGATGAGATTGTTTATAACCTATACCTTTTGTTACAAAAAAATCTAATTCTAAAATACCAGATGTAATGCTGCAAATATAAATATCAGATAAAGCTTGATTTTGACCTGGAACTATTTCTAATTCTCCTTCAAAATTAAAATCTTGAGCTGTAACAATAGCAGGGCCATTAACTTTAACAGTAAAAACTTTATTAATAGCAGAAGGATCGTTTTTGATTACTAAAGATTTAATATTCAACATTAATTGAATATAATCTTCTTGTATACCTGGAATACTAGAAAATTCATGTTCAACTCCTTTTATTCTAATTCCAGTAATTTTATAACCTAAACTAGATGAAATAATAGTTCTTCTTAATGCATTAGCAATTGTTAGACCAACACCGGCTGGTAACCTGTCATAACGCATTTCAATTTGATTATCATCAAGTAAATTATAAGTAATTTTTGATACTAATTTTTCAGAATTAATAAAATCATTATTAACATGAGAAACTATAGATTCAATTGAATTTTCATTATTTTTTATAGCTGTAACTAAATTAATAGAAGCAGTGTTGTTTTCGATAATATTCGACATAAAAAAATTTTAACTAAAGATTATATTTTTTAATAAAATTTATATAGAAATATACTATATAATATTATTTAATATTAACATATTAAATAATTAAAGCAAATAAAATTAAGCTCTTCTTTTTTTTGGAGGTCTTACACCATTATGTGGAATAGTTGTTTTATCACCTATTTTTGTAATTTTAAAACCAGAAGTTAAAGCAGATTTTAAAATTGCTTCCTTTTGAGAGCCAGGTCCTTTAAAATAAATTTCTAAAATTTTAATTTGATGATTTGGCAATCTTTCTAAAATTTTCTCCATAACTTTAATTCCTGCAAATGCACTAGATTTTTTACTTCCTTTAAAACCGAGCATACCAGATGAAAAACTAAATAATACATTGCCACAAGAATCAGCAACTGTAATAATTGTATTATTAAAACTAATATTTGCAGTAATAATAGCAAAAGTTACTTTTTTAGCATGCTTAGCACTAACTTTTTGTTTAGACATAAATAATTAAATATTTGTTTATTAAAAATGATCATAATACTTATAAATATTATTATATTATAATTCTTAATTAAAAAAAAATAAATTCAATATTTTATAAATAATTTTAATATGAAATATTAAAGTTGAGATGGGAATAGATATAAAAGCAAAAAATAAAAAAGGTGATAATTTACTTAAAATTTTCACAGTACATGGTAATTATATACCTGATGTTGATTTTTTTAAACAATTAATAGATACATATAAATTTACACCTGAAGAAATCAATAATAGAAATAGTGAAAATGAAAGTTTACTTGATAATCTTAAATATAGACAAAAACAATTTAATGAAAACCAAAATTTGTCTTTAATTGATTTTTTAGAAGATTTCGCTCAAGTAGCAGATTTAAAAGATTTCACTGGAAAAACAGATTTGGAAAGTGTCACTGAAGAAATAAACGAAAATATACCTAATATAATATAGAATCAATAAAATTCATTGGTAATACAGATTTGTAATTGATGCAAATAATCAGTAATCTAAATTAAATATATATATTTAAAAATATCTTGAATATTTTTTTATCCTAATTATATTGCAAAAAATTATGATTTATAGCATTTAATAAATCTATAAAATAGATACTATATTTGCTAATTTATACTTATAATTTACAAAAATTTTCCAGTTACACTTTTTTTATTATTAATAATGTCTTGAGTTGCAATAAGTTAGTAACGAGCCGCCTGCATCTCCTCTATTTTTAGTCCTATATCTACTATATGGTCACTAGTTTTAACAACTTCTACATTATGTTCAATAACATTAGTCCGACAGCATCCCCCTCTCTTAATTTACAAAAATTTTCCAGTTACATTTTTTTTATTATTAATAATGTCTTGAGTTGCAATAAGTTAGTAACTATTAAACCGCCAGCATCTCCTCTATTTTAGTCCTATATCTACTATATGGTCACTAGTTTTAACAACTTCTACATTATGTTCAATAACATTAGTCCGACAGCATCCCCCTCTCTTAATTTACAAAAATTTTCCAGTTACACTTTTTTTATTATTAATAATATCTTGAATTGTACCAGTCGCAACTATTAAGCCGCCAGCATCTCCTCCTTCTGGTCCTATATCTACTATATGGTCGCTAGTTTTAACCACTTCTACATTATGTTCAATAACTATAACTGTATTACCTATATCTACTAATTTGTGCAACACTTCTAGTAGTTTAGCGGTATCATGAATATGTAAACCAGTAGTTGGTTCATCTAATATGTAAATAGTTTTACCAGTTGACTTTCTTGCAAGTTCTTTTGCTAACTTAATTCTTTGTGCTTCTCCGCCCGATAAAGTAGTTGCAGATTGTCCAATTTTTAAATAACCAAGACCAACTTCTTTTAGTCGGACTAGTTTTTCATAAATATGTGAAATATTTTCAAAAAAACCTAATGCATCATCAATTGTTAATTCTAATACATCATATATAGATTTATTTTTATATTTAATTTCTAATATTTCTTTATTATATCTTTTGCCATCACATACTTCGCATTTTACAAAAATTTCTGCCATAAAGTACATTTCTTGTTTAATATATCCTCCACCTTCGCAAGCTTCGCATCTGCCGCCTTTTACATTAAATGAAAATTTTCCAATTCCATAGCCACGACTTTGAGAAATTGGCAATCCTGCATATATATCGCGAATATAGTTAAAAATTCCTGTATATGTTGCTATATTTGACCTTGGAGTTCTGCCTATTGGACTTTGATCAATGTCAATAATTTTATCAATATGCTCTAAACCTGTAATCTTTTTATATTTACCAGGGATTTCTTTAGATTCTTTATTAAAATGCTTATTAATTGCACGATAAAGAGTTTGCATAATTAAAGTAGATTTACCACCTCCTGAAACGCCCGTTATACTAATAAATTTACCTAAAGGAATTTCCAAGTCAACATTTTTTAAATTATTTTCACATGCGCCAATTAATTTAATAAATTTATTTGAATCTTTTCTTTCGCCTTTTATAATATTAATTGAGCGTCTACCGTTTAAATAATCAGAAGTTAAACTATTTTCTATTTTCATAATGTCTTTTAATGTTCCATGGCCGCAAATAGTGCCTCCATTTATACCTGCTTCTCTTCCTATATCAATTATATGTTCTGCTGCATTTATGGTTTCAATATCATGCTCTACTACTATAACTGAATTGCCTTGTTTTACTAATTTTTGCAATATATTAATTAATTTTCTAGTATCTCTTGGATGTAAACCAATTGAGGGTTCGTCTAGTACATATATAACGCCAGATAAACCAGATCCAATTTGAGATGCAAGTCTAATTCTCTGTGATTCTCCCCCCGATAAAGTATTAGCTGTTCTACTTAATGTAATATATCCTAAACCAACTTCTATTAGAAAAGAAAGCCTTGACTTAATTTCTACTATAAGAGTTTTTGCTAAAACTTGATCTTGCTCAGATAATGTTTCAATTAGATTATCAAACCAAGTATGTAAATTTACTACCGGTATTTCTTGAACTTGACCAATATGCAAATTGTTAATTTTGATGCAAAGCATTTCACTTTTTAAGCGATACCCATTACATTTATGACATTTGCGATTAGATTTATATTCAGATAAAAATTCTTTTGCATCTAAATCTAAACTATCGCATCTAGTTTCTAAGCTTTTTATAATTCCTGCAAAATTTTTACCTTGCGATCCTAATATTGTTTCATCTTTAGTGCCTGAGAAAATAATTTTTTTTACATTTATTGGAATATTGCTAAATGGAGCAGAAGTATCTAGTTTAAATTTATCTATTATAGGTTTTAAATAATTAGTACAATTTTTAATTGCAGATGCAGAATGCGCCCAAGGTTTTATTGCTCCTGCTAAAATACTAATTGATTCATCTGGTACTATTTTATTTTCATCAAAATAATACTCAATACCTAAGCCGCTACAAGTTTCGCAAGCTCCTATTGGATTATTAAAAGATAGCATCTTTGGCTCAATTTCAGGAATTTGAAAACCAGAAACAGGACAAGCATATTTTTGAGAAAATACTATTTTTTCTTTTATTGGTTCATTTTTATCTGTTACAATTGCTGCAAAACAAATTCCATCCCCTTCTTCAAATGCAGTTGTTACGCTATTTGTTATTCTATCTCTATTTGCTTGTGTAATAGTAATACGATCGATAATTATTTCTATATCATGTTTTTTATTTTTTTCTAAATGTAAATTTTCACTATTATTTAAATCATATACAAATCCATCAATTAATACTCGCTCAAAACCTTGCTTTTTTAATTCAAATAATTCTTTTTTAAATTCTCCTTTTTCTTCTTTTGCAATAGGTGCTAAAATATATATATTGACATTTTCTTTTTCCATTATTAAGTCGACCACTTCTGAAATTGGTTGACTTTTAATTAGCAAGTTAGTCACTGGCGAATAGGGCTTACCTACGCTTGCATATAACAGTCGCAGATAATCTAAAATTTCTGTCATAGTTCCGACAGTTGAACGTGGATTTCTTGAGGTAGTTTTCTGATCAATTGCAATTGCTGGCCATAAACCTTCAATTTTATCTACATCTGCTTTTTTTCCTGTATGCAAAAATTGTCTAACATAAGAAGACATACTTTCAACATATTTTCTTTGCCCTTCTGAATAAATAATTCCAAAAGCTAAAGAAGATTTGCCTGAACCACTAAGTCCTGTTATAACAACTAATTTCTCATGAGGTATTGTTAAATTGAAATTTTTGAGATTATTTTCTCTTGCTCCGTAAATTTTTATATTTTTTGTCATTTAAATTTTGTAACTTAATATATATTAGATTATAATATAATTGTTGTAATAAAAAACAATAAAAAAATTAATTATTTAGTTATATGAGTACTAGTATTAATAAACTTTTCTTTATAGGTACAATTAAAGAAATTACATATCATACAGATGCAAAAGATGCTCCTTATGCTTGCTTGATAGTATCGCGTAGTAATAAAAATTCTGATAATAATGATTTCAAAGTTTTAGTATATAAACAAAATTATATTAATTTGATTAAAAATGCATTAAATTGTTCAATTTTAATTCATGGAGATGTTAAACAAACTTTAAGAATACAGGAAGGTCAAGAAAATGAGCCAAATTCAATTTATGAGTATAAAGATAATCTTTATATGCAAGTAGTTGTTGCTCAACAAATTATATTGTTAAATAAAACGAATGATATATCAGAAGAAGATTTTAAAAATCAATTAAATTCTTTTAATATATTTTTATTATTAGGTAATACTGGTCAAGATCCAGAAGTAAAAGAAATTATAGATAGAGAAGATGAAACAAAAAATCTTAAATTAGTAACTTTTAGCATTGCAACAAATAGACCGTATAAAACTGCATCTTTAGAAAAAAAAGAATCAGTAACATGGCACAGAGTTACAATTGCTGCCAATTATACTAATTCAAGTTTACAAGGACTTGCAAATTTAGTTGCAAATTATGTTAAAACAGGTTCTAAACTATTTATTATTGGATCAATTCAATCAAAATCATTTATTAGTAGAACTGGAGAGAAAAAAGTTTCATTACAAATGATGCTACAAAATAGCGCTGTTACTTTAAGTATTTTGCAAGATAGTAAAAGAGGAAATGATAGATCTCGTCATGAAGTAGAATATGATAATGAAAATCGTTATAACAATTTAAATAGTAAAAGAAAAGATTCTAATTATTCTAATAATTCAAATTCTACACTAGATCAAGAGTATGATGAAGATCAAATTCCATTTTAATAAAATTTAATAATATATTATTTATTTCTTTGTATGTTAATTATATTATGAATTTTATATTATGAATTCTGATTATTTTTTAGAAAGACGAACAATAATTAAAAGATTAGAAAGATATAAATTTTTATTTATTTTAATTTGTATTATTTTAGTTATTTTTTATATTTATCATATAAAACAAAATAATCGATTAATTTTAACTGATTATATTGCAAAAATTAAAATTCAAGGTTTTATTTCCAATAATGATTATGATGCTGATAAAATTGAAAATTTAATTTATGATACAAATGTAAAAGCTGTATTATTAATAATTGACACACATGGGGGTAATATTGCAGAAAGCGAAAAATTATATTCAATGTTAAGAAGATTAGCTATTGAAAAACCAACTATCGCAAAAATAGAAGGCATGGCATATTCAGGAGGATATTTAATTGCTACAGCAGCTGATTATATTATTGGAATTAATAGTAGTACCATTGGTGCAATTTCTAGTATTGTTCATTCTTCTGAAATTGAAGATTTTTCTCGTGTTGCGGCAATTAATCCAAAAATCTTTTTAGCAAATGGAATACCAGCTGATAAAAATTATATTAAAAATATAACACCTGAAGCAGAAAAAGAAATAGAAAATTTTATTACAAATATAAATGTATATTATCAAAAAATAATATCAGAACGTAGAAATATTTCTTTAATAGAATTAAATAAAATTTCAAATGTAATTGCTTACACTGGTGAGCAGGCAAAGCAAGTAGGCTTAATAGATGAAGTTGGCTTTATGACAGAAAATTGGGTAAAAAATTGGCTATTTGAAAAAAAAAATATACCTCAAAATTTAGAAATTAGAACTATTAATATTAACTCAACTAAAGAAGAAGATATAAATGTAACTGATATATTTAAAAGAATTATGCAAATTCTTGATAAAGCATCTAAATTTATAATTTAATGTAATTATATAAATTTATATAATAATTTATATTATTTAAAAATAAGTGGTAATATTTATAAATCTGTATAAAATTTATTATATTAGATTTAATATTTTGTATTCAAATAAAATTTATATAAAATGCAAAATCATATCAAAATGAAAATAATAATATTAATTTACTATAAATAATTTAACATTAAATCTTTTCTAATATTTGCAATATTTTGTTCTGCAATTTTTTTTGCGTTTTTAGTTCCATTTTCTAATATTTGCATTAAGTCATCATTATGCAAATTAGATCTTTTTTCACGAATAGGATCAAGGAAATTATTTAAAGTATTTTGCAATAATTTTTTTACTTCTGAATCGCCAAGGCCTCCTTTTTTATAATGTTCTTTTAGAGAATCTAAATGCTCTTTATCTTTGTAAAATGCATCAAGATAACTAAAGACAACATTCCCTTCAACTTGCCCCGGATCGGAAATTAAAATATGATTTGGATCTGTATACATCATTTGTACTTTTTTTTGTACTGTTTTTGCACAATCAGATAGCAAAATTGCATTATTAAGCGTTTTACTTGCTTTTAATTTACCATCTATTCCGATAAGCTTAGGAGTATTGCTTAAGATCATTTTAATTTTTTCAAAACGTTGAAAATTTTTGCAATATAAATTATTATATTTTTGTGCTAATTCATTTGCAAATTCTATTAAACAAGATTGATCCTCTCCAGCTGGAACTAAATTTGCATGGAATAATAATATATCAGCAGCTTGACTGATTGGATAATTTAAAAAACCCATTGGTATTGAATTATCAAACCCTTTTTGCTGAATTTCTACTTTGAGAGTTGGAATTCTAGATAAATTATTAAAAGTTGCAAGATTCATTAAATATATAGTTAATTCAAATAATTCATGAATTTTACTTTGAGCAAAAATACACCAAGTTTCAGGGTCTATCCCTACTGCTATATAATCTTTTAATATTTCTATTATATTATTTTTTATAATATGTAAATTTGCAAAATTATCAGTTAAACCTTGAGTATCTGCAAGTAAAATATAGCATTTATATTCTTTATTGCTTATTTGAGTTTCGAGTCTATTTTGTAAAGGCCCAACATATTTATATTCTTTATTGCTTAATTTAATTTCTTTTTGAAGTGTAATTCTAGTTTGCAAAGATCCAACATAATGTCCAAGATGTAAACATCCAGTTGGCCTATCTCCAGTTAAGATATTAACCATATTAATTTTAAATATAATTTATATTTATATTATACAAATTATACTCGGTAATTATTTATCTAGTTCATGATTAGATTTAGTAAAAAAATTAAATGAAACTTAACTATAAAAAAATATATTATATAAATTTACAATATGATTACTTAATTCAATATGCCTAATTAAAATTAAACTACTACAAATTAATAAATGTTAATATTAAATTAGAGATTATATTTTATTAACTGTAATTAAGTTTAATTAGTTAAATTAACTTATCTTATCAAGATTCATTCAAGTGTACCTAGATTTATTTGTAATTCAATTAGGCCTTGATTCGTTAAATCTTTTGACGGTAATGTTAAATTTTCTAGTGGTAATGCACTAATTTTTCTTGTCCTGCATATAATAAAGTATCATTAAAAACATCTACTTCTATACTAGTAGAAACATCTTTTTTTGTATCGTACTCTTCTAATGAAATATTTTTTTCTTTATCGTCTTCTAATAAATCATTCTTTTGTTGGTTACTTTTTAATTGAACATTTCCTCCTATACTAGTAGAAATATCTTTTTTTGTATCGTACTCTTCTAATGAAATATTTTTTTCTTTATCGTCTTCTAATAAATCATTCTTTTGTTGGCTACTTTTTAATTGAGAATATTTAGTTAAAAAATATATAGAAGCCTTATCAATATGTGTGCATTTGCGTTCTTGAGATAATAATACTTGATCAATTAAAGCTTGATCTATATCTAAAATTATTGCACAATATAAAAATGATTCATGTTCCATGTCTTTAATTTTTGTTTCATCAGTACTAAAATTAATTAGATTTTTATTTAATTCATCAATTAAATAAATTAAAGTTTTTTTAATCGATTTTAGATCATTAAATTTTTCTAATGATGATGATGATGCTTGCAAAAAAGCATAATGATCAATAATCTTATCAATTATTTTAATATTATCTTTATTTGCATAAGTTAGATGACTTAAAAAATATATAATTATATCTGTATCTGTATTTACATTATTACAAATATTATGAAAAATTTCTTTAATATTAAAGTTTATGATTTTAGATGATACAAGTTGATCAAAACCAAGAGTCTTAATATTATCATATAAATTAAATAAATATTTTTCATATTCATTATATAAAATACTAAATATATTTAATATAATATTAATTAAATTTATATAATTCTTAACATTGAATGATTTTACATTATTAATTTTTAATAAATTATCGTCTTTTTCTAAATTATTAAAAGTTATATTAGATTCAATTTGTTTTTTCAATTTTAATAAATATTTATCTAATTTTTTTTATTTCTATCTGGTTCTTTTTTATTAAACTCTGGAATTAAAGAAATTATTTTATTAAGATTTAATTGAATTTTTTCTAAAGTATATATATCAAAATAATTTTTATTAGATTCTGTAAAAATATCTGTATTAAAATAATCTTGACTAGTATCTAATAAAGAATAAATTAGAATTATTTTTAATATAAAAAATATTAATATTAAGTAATTTTAATAATTCTATAAATTGATTTTTTATATTTAGTATATCAATTTTAATTAAATCAAAACTGTTATCATAATAAAAATTATTATTACGATTAATTTCAAATATATGATCAGATATCTTAAAAATTTTATTTTCAAATACATCAATTTTACATATATAATTTTCTATATTTTTATGTAGTAAAGCATTTTTCTTATTAAGTATAAATAATCGTATTATTTCATCTAAAATTTTTATTTTACATGTTTCTTCATAGCCTAAAATTATACTACCACTCATGATAAAATTTTATCAAATTTTTAATATAATTTTTTACATCAGAAAAAATATTATCTATTAATTTATAACTTAAGTTCTTTTCATTTAAGAAAAATATTGATTCTATTGCTATAATATATTTTTTAATTTGAGTTGAGTATTTTTTTTCAGTATCCAATTCAATTAAACTAAAACTTTCATTATCTTCTTGATCATTATCTTCTTGATCTTTTTTTATATGGCTCAAGTAAAATAAATAAGTTTCTTTATTCTCGCCTTTAAGCAAAATAGTAAAACCAAGTAAAATTGAAATAAAATTTTTAATACTACGTAATTTTATATTTATATCTTCTTTATCATGTTCAGTAATTTTAGGAATAATTTTGTTTAACAAAAAATTATTATCAAGCTTAAACATTAAATTAATTATATCTTTTGCTGAAGTATAGTTATAATCTTCTTCTTGTATTTGTTTTATTTCATTTAAAAATTTTTTTTCTTGTTTAGGAAATATTTTTAATATTTTATCTTTTTTTAAATCGCTATTTTGAAAACCATATACCTTTTCTATTAAGAGCGCTATTTTATTTTGAAAAATTGTTATTTTCTTAGTAAATATATTAAGAAATTTTTTTTCTTCTTGAGTTTTATTTTGTTTTATATCAATTGCATTTCTTATAAATTTTAAAAAAAATAAATCTAACAATCTATTAAAAGCTTTTTCTTGTGCTGGATATTTTAGTTGTATTATTTCTTGATTAAATTTATTATTTAATATTTTTACTATAGGTAAAAAAATTTTTGTTATTTTTTCTAAATTAAAATTATTAGTAACATTGAAATTAAGCTTAGATTTTTTTCTATCAAGAAAATTATGTTTATCTGAAATTGTTAAACTTTTTCTCATAACTAAATAAATAATTATATAATTAATTATATAAATTTAATAATAAAAAGTAATAATAAATATTAAATAAATGTTATTTATATTTAATATATAGTATTATATATTCATTTAACATTACTTCAATTTGATATAATTTATATTCATACAAAAGGTATATAAAACTAAACTTTTAATTGCTATAATTATTTTGCAATTTAATACATATTTAAAAAAATAATTTACTCAGTGTATTGTATTATATGAAAACCACTTATAGAAGAATCATCACCTATTATAATGCCACTTGGATTAAGGCAATCATTTATACTTTCAGTTTTATCTGGCTTATCTTCAATTAAGCTATCATCTGTACTTTTAGTGTTACCTGGATTATTTTTAATCAATTCATCATTTGAATCTAATTCAGATCTATTAAGATTTAAATTAATTGTATTATCGTTATATATGGGTGATATTTTTAATAATTGATCCATTATTATTTCACACTGTGTTTCTTTTTCTGTTATACTTCCGAATAAATATAAAATTTTACTTAAATTATCTTTTTTGTTATAACTTGAAGTTTTAGAATAAATTTTTTGTTTTTCTTCTATTGCTAGAATAAATTCTGGAAAAAAATTTGAAAATTCTTTATATAATTCATTTGCAAATATTTGTTTAAAATTATATACATCATATTTTATACCTACGTCTCTTATTGTATTTTTAAGTGCATTATCTTTAAGAGATTCTTTTAAAAAATTTTTCAATTTATGAAATATTACTATTATATCTGATGTTTCTTTTTTATCTAAATTTTTTTCATTAATAATATCTTCATTTTCATATAAAAAACTAATATCTAAATTCCTATACTTATAAAGTAAAACAAATATTTCCTTAAGTTTAAAAATTAATTGATTAATTTTTTTCTCTTCAATTACTTCTGTTTCAAAAAAATTTTTTAATAATTTTGCTGATTCTGGTATATCTTGAAGATTGCTAGATTTTATTTGCATTTTCAGCTTTATTCTTTCTATAGTAGTCATTGGAGCTTGAATACTATCTTTAGCACTATTAAGCTCATTAATTTTAATTTGTAACGAGAAAAACGATTTATCAAATTGATCTAAAAAATCTTTAATTTTTTCCTTAAATAAATTAGAAATTAATAAAAATTTATCAACTATTTTATATGCAATTTCTTTATTTTCTTCATTATAAAAATTCAAAACTTTAAGATTATAAAATCTAAAAAATTAAATATAATACAGTTATCTTGGGTGCATAGAATATTATATTTATATATACATTTAATAATTATATTTTTCATTAATTTATAGCTTGAAGAATCAAATTGATACCTTGAACAATAAGATTTATTAAATGAAGTAAATTTATTAGCAAATATAAAAATTAATTTTATATTAAATTCTTTTAGTGAATTAATTTTATAATCATCACAATACTCGTTTTTAAAAAGTTGCAATATCTTATCAGCAATCTTATTAAATGAATTAATAAATTCTTTATTAGTTGATAATATAATCATATTGCATAAATAACTATAT
Source organism: Rickettsiales bacterium (assembly GCA_046348705.1). Lineage (GTDB taxonomy): Bacteria > Pseudomonadota > Alphaproteobacteria > Rickettsiales > Rickettsiaceae > JAXMDS01. The sequence goes on from JAXMDS010000004.1 coordinate 57,515, forward strand.
GAAATTATCAAATCATAATAAAGCATATTTTCATCTTTAACTAAATCTATTTGAGAACAAAAACGAGTATCATTAAAATCTTCATATAAAATTAAAGAATAATTATTTAATATTTCTTTTATATCGATCAATTCATCACTGGTTATAAAACCATTTTTAAGATCTACTTGTTTTTTTGCATATTGTTTTAATTTAAATAAATATCCATCCTTATTTCCAATAAGATCATAATTCATATTTTGTAAAATAATTCTTATATGTTCATTTTTTTTATCTAATAAAACTTCATACCAATTTGGAATTAAATTTTTTAAATGCTCTTGCATTTCAAATAAAAACTTAAAAACATTAATTTTATTTGATATAGAATCATTCTCTTTAACATATGAAATTTTAATTAAAAAACCTTTACTATTGCATTCAGTAATAAAGTTTGCAAAAAATAAATTTTGATCTTTATAAATAAATAAATCCTTATTATTAATTTCAGAAAAAATATTATATAAAATATCTTTATAAACAGTAAGAAATTCTTCTATTAATTTATCTATATTATCTATTGATTTAAATGATTGTTGATTTAAATTACTATTATAAATTAATATATTATTATATTTGAAAGTTAATTCTTGTAATAATTGATTTTTTTTGCTTACATCAAAATTTATCAAATCCCAAATTAAATCTTTAGTATCTTTAATTGATTGTCTAAATAAATCAGACTGTGATATTTTCATATTAATTGTTTAAATAATATTATTTATTATAAATATTCTAATAAGACTATTTTTAAAAAAAATTATATATTAATATTATTAATACAAAAAATAGGTTATATAATTCTAATATTGTATTAAATATATTGATAAATATTATTAATTGAATAGAATTCAAAAAAATCAACTTTAAAATCACGTTAAAATTGATTTAATAAATTAAAAATTTAAAATAAAATTTTTTAATTAAATTTAAAAATTAATCCAAAAATACATTAATTTTTATCTATAAAAACAATTAATACGTTAAAATAATAAGATAAAAAAACATTTTTATATATTATAAATAAGAATTGATCTATTACCATTCTGCCCCTACTTTAAAGAAAAATGCTTTTTCTTTATCTTCTATGCCTTTTTTCATATCATAACTAACACCGGTTCTAAATTCAATAAACTGAGTGGATACAATAGCTTCTAAACCTATAGAAGCTTTAATTGATTTTGAATCAAAAAATCTACCTTTATAATTATCATCATTGCACCCGCTAATATATCCAGCATCTATAAATGGACCAGCTGACAATTTAAATAATTCATTTAAAATTAATGTTTTATCTACTTGTATAGAAAATATGAAATAATATTCACCATTTAATAAAAGGCCTTTTACCTCTTCTGGATCTTCAGATTTATTACTTTGATTTAATTTTTCTACTACTGTTTCACCTAAATTCTTTATTAAATCTTTATTTGCTACTAAATCTACTGTATTATTTTTATTTATTTTTTTTAATTCATTTTCACCTAAAATTGTTACTCTATCTAAACGTGGCCCAGTGGAATCAAATCCTCTAATATCTAAAATAAATTTATCATCTACTTTTAATTTATAATCACCATATGGAAATATAATACCGCCACCTAATTTAAGTTTAAAATGAGTTTCATCTTGTATTTGTTTAACAAATTTATATTCGAATTCACTTTTTATAAATTGTGCATCACCAGGAGATACAGCTAATTCAAAGCTTAGCATTAAAGATGAGTTAGTATCATTAAATGGTTTATCTGGCGATAAATCAATTATAAATTTATTTGCAACAGCAAAAGTATTAATACTTCCAAGTTCATGCTGTGAAATAATATCACCACTATTTAATGCTTTTTCCTTTTCTTCATTGTTTAAAAATAATTCATCTTTTTTTAAATTCAATTGCATTATATGTAATATATTTTGAGATGCATTATATGAAATACCAGTATTAAATTTAGTTGTTTTTCTATGATAATTTTCTTTTTTAGTACCTAAAAGATCTGTAATTATATTATCCTGAGTGATAGATTTATTAATGTAAGATAAAGATGCACTAAATTCTGCATCTGAATCGAAAAAATATGGTTTTACAATTCCAATATTACCAGAAATAGACTTACTAGTACTTATACCTATATTAGTATTAATTCCAATACCTGTACCTAAAAGGTTTTTATCACTAAAAGTAATATTAAATGATCCCTCCTTTTTATCATCCATAGTACCTTTAATACCAAAAGAAGCAGTGCTTTTTTCTTCTATTTGCAATTTAACTTGTACTTTACCATTTTCTTTTACTTGAGCATCAGGTGTAACATTATGAAAATATCCAGTACTCATAAGTCTTTTTGTTCCTTGGGCTATATCTTTAGAATCATATATACTACCTTCTTTAATATTTGCTTTTCTTAAAATTAATGGCGTTTTAGTTTTTAAATTATTGAATACTAATACTTCATCTATATAATATTTTTGTGCATTATCTACTATAATTTCAATATCTAATTGATTAGTATATTTTTGATTAGCATCTTGTATCTTTTTTATATTATCAGTAATTTGCACTTTTGGATAGCCATTTTCAGATAATTTTTTTTTAATAAATTCAATAGTAGAATCTAATTTTGATTTATTAAAAATTTCACCTTTTTTAAACCATTTACTATTAATTTCAATTGGTATACTTGTATTATTTTTTAATTGTAAACTATTAAAAATATACTCTTGACCTTGTGTAATATAAAAATTAACATTAAACTCTTGTTTAGAAACATTTACATTTGTAATAACGGCATTTACCTGCGCATCTAAATATCCTTTTGATTTTAAAACATTAATAATTGTTTGTTTATCTTGTTCTATTTTCATTGGATCATAATTAGGCATATTAAGAATTCTATTTAACAAATTTGCACGTTTTGTTGAAATAATAGTATATAAGAAAGTTTTTAATTTATTAGAATTTGGCAACCCTATAAAATATATATTTTTTACATATGAAGTTGGTCCTTCTTCTATTTCATATTTTAATTCTACTGCTAAATCATTAACTTTTACAGTTTCAGCTTTTACATTCATCAAATAACTATTTTTTTGAGTATATAAATTTTGTAAAAGTAAAATATCTAAATCAATATTTGATTTAGTAAAAGTTGCACCACTTTTTGAAAATAAAGAATTAAAAATATCTTTTGATTTAAATTTTTTATTACCTTTTAGTGAAATATTTGCAATAACAGGAGATTCATATAAATCAAGCGTAATTGCATTATTATTGTATTGTAAATAAATATTATTAAATAATCCTGTATTAAAGAATTTTTCCAAAATTAATTTTTTATTTGTTGAATTAAAATTAGTATCTTTAAATTCTTCTAAATAATATAAAATAGTTGCATCGCTTAATCTTTTATTATTACGAACATAAAAAGAATTTGGATAAATATCTACAGCTATTAAATTGGCAAAAAATATTAAAAATATATTAAATAATTTATTTTTTTTCATGATTTTAATTAATTTAAAAAATTACAATTTATAAAAGCTTTTATCTATTTTTGATTGCATTTATGTAAATAATTATTACATTATTTTAATTAAAAAAAAAATATATCATTTATATAAAAATATATCATTTTTAAATTGAAGATAAATTTTTTATATTATATTTAAATTTTATATTTATATAATTAAATATTCATTATATAATAACATTTCTAATTTTAGTTGATTTTTTTAATATTGAAATAATTATTAATATAATTATATTAATTTATTTTTTTATTTTTATGTATTTAATTGCTGGCCTCGGAAACGATTTTGAACAATATAAATACACAAGACATAATATTGGTTTTTTAATATTGGATGAATTACTTAATAAATTTAATTTATCATTTGCTTATAAAAAAAATTTAAAATCTCACATTATTTCTAGTAAATTAGGATATATTTTTAATGCAATTTTAAATTCAGAAGAAAAAATAATTTTTGCAAAACCAAATCAATATATGAACAATTCAGGTCTTTCAATACTTTCTTTAATATCAGAATATAAACCAAAGAAAATTATTATATTGCATGACGAGTTAGATTTAAAGCCTTATGAAATAAAATATAAATTAGGCGGCAGTGATAATGGACATAATGGATTAAGATCTATTTCTAGTAAAATAGGTACAAATTATTATAGAATTCGTATAGGAATAGGTAGACCAGAAATTAATCAAAATAATCAAACAATATCAATTTTTGAAAATATTAAAAAAAAGCAAAATAATATAAAACCAGATATATCTTCTTATGTACTTTCAAATTTTAATAAAGATGAAATAAAAAATTACTATCTACAAATAGAAAAAATATTATTTATATTAGAAGAAATTATAAAATTATAAATATTTTTAAATATTATAAGTACTATAATTTATTTTTTATTTTATTTATATTACATAAATATAAAAATAATATATATTAATTATATAAGACTTTATATAGAAAAAAACTTTTAAAAATTTGTTTTTCAACTAAAATAATGTTATTATAAATATATTCATAAATAGAATTATTTATAATAATTATGTCATTTAAAAATACAGGTAAAATTATAGATCAAAAAAAAAATTTTAATGTAAGATCAGGTGTTATTGCAAAAAAAGAAGGTATGCTTTCTTTTTGGAATGCTGAAACATCTACTTATATTCCTGCTACATTATTAAAAATTGATAATATTGTATCTGATAAAAAAAATATTGAAAAACACGGTTACAATTCATATGTTTTAGCATATGGCGATAGAAAAAAAATTAATAAACCATTAGCTGGAAATTTAAAATTAATTCAAAAATTAGATATTTCATCTGAAGATAATAAATCTGAAAAAAAAGATAATTGGAATGATATAAAGCATCAGAAATATTCTTATGCAAATTTAAAAGAATTTCGTTCAAATATGTTAGAAATTTTAAATATAGGAGATAAAATAAATGCATCTTATTTTAAAGTTGGACAATTTATTGATGCAACAGGAATAACATTAGGTAAAGGTTTTGCTGGTGGTATGAAAAGATGGAATTTTAGAGGATTAGAAGCTTCACATGGTGTTTCTGTTTCACATAGATCATCTGGTTCTACTGGTCAAAGACAAGATCCGGGTCGTACATTTCAAGGAAAAAAAATGCCAGGCCATATGGGCGATAAGCAATGTACAATTCAAAATTTAGAAGTATTAGCTCATGCTTCGTATGATCCTTCAGTTTTAATAGTTAAAGGTTCTGTTCCTGGTTATAATGGTTCTTTTATTATAATAAAAGACTCTGTAAAAGAATAGAAATTATTGCTTGTATATTTTTAAATTTTTTTATTAGTATAATTTTTTTATTATTTGTTTATTAAAAATATTATTAAAGAATTTATTTATATAAAAAAATATTAAAATAATATGGAAAATATTTTATTAAAAAATATAACAAAATTTTTAATTTTAATAGTATTTCCAATTGTTTTATTAGTACAATTATCTGGAACATCATCAGTAGGTGGCGGTTTTCCAGCTGGATGTATTTTAGGTAGTATATTAATATTTTTATTATATAGAAATGTTAATTTGCAAAAAATAAAATATTTAATTTTTTTCAATATTTTAGGTATTTTAATATATTTAATATGTTATTTATTACCTTTATTGTTAAATTATAATCTTATGGATTATAATGCATTTAATATTTTATTACAAATATTTAATTTACCTAGAATTGGAGAGAAAATTGGCATAATCTTTGCTGAAATTGGAGTATGTTTAGTTGTTGCTAACTCATTTTCTATTATATATTTTCATCTAAAATAATTAAAATAAATATTAGAATTTTTTCTAAATATATATTTAATGCTATATTAATTAAGTACCCTATTAAGTTAAAATATATTAAAGAAATATTTAAATAAAAATAATAATTTATAGTATATCGATTAAATAAAATAATACATTAAATTTTATATTAATTATATTTAATATAAATATAAAAAACTTCATAATAAGTTAATGTTATGATGTCATAGCGAGCTTCATTAGAGGCGAGCATAAATGTTAATTTGAGTCTCATTAGTATCCCCCCAATATAAATTTAATTATGAGTGCTAATCTTTAACCCGCCGCCAGGCGCGAGCCCTACAAGATAAGAATTAAAAGCAAATGCATTAAAAGCGAGCGTTAATATAAGATAATCTTTAACCCGCCGCCAGGCGCGAGCCCTATAAGATAAGAATTAAAAGCAAATGCATTAAAAGCGAGCGTTAATTATAAGATAATCTTTAACCTGCCGCCAGGCGCGAGCCCTACAAGATAAGAATTAAAAACAAATGCATTAAAAGCGAGCGTTAATTATAAGATAATCTTTAACCGCTGCCAGGCGCGAGCCCTATAAGATAAGAATTAAAAACAAATGCATTAAAAGCGAGCGTTAATTATAAGATAATCTTTAACCCGCCGCCAGGCGCGAGCCCTATAAGATAAGAATTAAAAACAAATGCATTAAAAGCGAGCGTTAATTATAAGATAATCTTTAACCAGCCGCCAGGCGCGAGCCCTACAAAAGATAAGAATTAAAAGCAAATGCATTAAAAGCGAGCGTTAATAAAAAGACAAATTTAATTTAATATATAAATTAAATTTTAAAAATAAACTACTATGTAAAATTATTTAATCATAATCTTATATTAATATTTTTATATTAATAATTTAATTTAACTATTTATTATTGCGTTTTCTAATCTTTTAATTACAGTATATTTATCTAAAATTGCAAGCATTTCAAATATAGATGGTGAATTTTTTTCTCCTGTTAATGCAAGTCTTATAGGGAGCATAAGCGCTCCAATTTTTAACTGCAAAGAGGCGGCATAATTTTTGCAATATTCTTCAATATATTCTTTTCTTTTAATTATAGAGTCATATTGGGTTAAATCAATTAAAATTGTTTTATCATTTTCTATATGGTTGCTATCATTATTTAAATATAGATTATCAACGCAAGCTATTAAAAAATTTTTTATTATTTCTAATTGAGAATTATTTAGTTGTTCTGTAATATTAGGGATAAATTCAGTTGTATATAATTTTGCAAAAGTTATAATATCTGGCAAAATTTTACATCTATCAGTGATGGATGCGCAAGCAAGGCTAATATTATTGATATTAATTGAAGATAAATTAATTATATTAAGGGGTCTTAAATAATCAATTATATCTTGTGGTTTTAGCATATTAATATGTTTATGATTAATATTATTTAATTTATCAAAGTCTATTCTTGCTGGTGCACGACGAAAGCCATTTGAATTAAAAATTTTAATTTGCTCTTCATAAGACATAATTTCATGAGTTAAATCGCTATGCCAGCCTAAATTTAAAAAATAATTACGAATTGCGCCAGGAAGATATTTATCCTGATACTCTATCATGCTAGTGGCACCATGACGTTTAGAAAGCTTTGCGCCATCGCTACCATGAATTAAAGAAATATGATGCATTATAGGAACTTGCCAATTTAATGCATTATAAATTAAAATTTGCTTTGGAGTATTAACTAAATGATCATCGCCTCTTATAATATGAGTTACGCCCATATCATGATCATCAACAACAACAGAAAGCATATAAGTTGGCAAACCATTTGAGCGTACTAGAACTTGATCATCAATTTCGCTACTATCAATTATTACTTTACCTTGTACTACATCATCTATTATAATTTGTTGATTTAAGGGCGTTTTAAGCCTAATACTAAAAGGCATATTATGTGGATGCTCATCATTAGATGCAAATTTCCATTTACTATTTAATATGAATTTTATTTTCTGATCTTCTGCTGCCTGACGTTGCGCTTCAATTTCTTCTTGCGTTAGAAAACATTTATATGCGGATCCATTTTTTAACATTTCATTTGCAACTTCTAAATGACGATTTATATTTTTGCTTTGAAAAACTATTTCGTCGTCATGATTAATATTTAACCATTTAAGACTTTGCATAATTGAATTATAATATTCAGATCTTGATCTCTCTAAGTCAGTATCTTCTATGCGCAATAAAAACTTACCATTATAGTGTTTTGCAAACAAATAATTAAATAATGCAGTTCTAGCGCCTCCTATGTGTAAATGACCAGTTGGAGAAGGTGCAAAACGAGTTATAATTTGCTTGATATTCGTATTATTATCGATCTTATTAATAAAATTATTACTATTAGTATTATAATTTTCCATATAAAATTAAGTATAATATCTTATATTATACTATATAAGTAAGGCTTAAATTGAAATTAAAAAAAATAAAATTTTTAATTAAAAAAATATCCATTAAAATCCCTATGAAAATAAGGATAAGATCCCTAAAAAATTATCTATTATAATACGTATCAAAGTAAGGTTAAGACTTCTTAAAAGTAAAGTTTTAATTAAAATTAAAAAAATAAAAGTTTAGTTAAAAACTATCTATTAGGATCTCTATGATGCGAAAGCAAATCTACATTATCAAAACCCATAATATCAAGCTTTGCTCTAGTTAAAATACAATTTGTTAATTCATTATAAATATCAATTTTTTCTTCTCTCTTTAAAATTTCTATTAATTTATCTCTTATTTTATGTAAATATAAAACATCACTAACTGCATATTCAAGCTGAGCATCTGTTAAATGAGAGGATCCCCAATCGGAAAAAGTTGCTTGCTTTGAAAGTAAAATACCTAATGTATCTTTACAAACATCTTTTAAGGAATGATTGTTTGTATAAGTTCTTGCCATAGAAGAAGCAATATGCGTACAAAAAATATTACTTGTTTTTATATCTAGATATTCTAATATAATTCTTACATCAAACCTAGCAAAATGAGCAATCTTTTGTCTTTTTTTATCTTCAAAAATTTTACGTAAATTTGGGGCTGGCTGAATATTTTTATGAAATTTAATTATTGCTATATTTTCTTGTTCATCTGCAACTTGCAATAAACATAATCTATCTCTTCTACATTTTAAACCCATTGCTTCAGTATCAAATGCAATATCTCCAATTAATTTAAAATCATCTGGAATATCATGATCAAAAATACTAATTTTAGGTTTAATTGTTTTAAGAAGATCAACAGAAAATTCATTATTAGAAGGATTATTATTTTTGGATATAATCTCTATTGACATGTAATTTTTAAAAAAATAAAATGCCTGATGTCGGATTTGAACTGACGACCTACCGCTTACAAGGCGGTTGCTCTACCACTGAGCTAATCAGGCTTATAAAAATAAGTATAACATTAGTTTTTTTTAATGTCAAGGGAAATAATAATTTTTTATTTAATTTTTTATATTGCATTATACAATATATTTATCATAAAATTTTAGTATATTAAAGCTATAATAATAATTATTAGCATTATAAAACAACATAATATTTTTGAAGTAACATAATATTTTTTATTATATTAAATATATTTGAAGCATATAAAAAAGATAATAAATAAATTATAATTAATAATTATTACTAAATTCAATATTAATAAAAGTAATGCAAAATAGTCATTTAAGCATCTGGCCTATTTTAACTTCTTTTGCTGTATTTATTCTTTTATTAGGGGTTGTATTTGCTATTTATAATAATTTATATATATTATATATTGGTATTATTTTGTTTATTGCTTGTATTTATTACTGGATACAAGAGATTAATAATGAAGCTCTTCAAAAAAATAATCAATATAATTTAAGTATCGAAACTTATCAAATAAAAAATAGCTTCAATAATAAAAATTTTACTATTTTAAAATTAGCTATTAATTTTTTTTTAGTTACTGAATTAATATTAGTATTAAGTATTATTGTTGCGCATTTATATATAAAATATTTTGCAAATATTACTACTATAAATAGTAATCAATTTTTAGTATCAAAACAATTAGATATTTGGGATATTCCATTTATTAATACTTTAATTTTATTATTATCTTCATGTTTTTTAACTTGGAGTCATAATAATTTACTTAAAATGCTGAATAATAATAATAAACAAAATTCTTATCTATACAAGTATTCTTACTCTTATAAAAGATTAAATAATTTACAAGCGCAAAAATATTTTAAAATAGGAATATTATTAACTGCAATATTAGGTGTAATATTTTTAATTTTTCAATATTTAGAATATAATTTTTTAAATTTTAAAATGCAAGATAATGTTAATTTTAGTATTTTTTATTTAATTACAGGATTTCATGGAGCACATGTTTTTATTGGAATAATTTTTTTATTAATTTGCTATTTTAAAAATTTAAATAATGCTAAAATATTAAAACGAAATGATTTTATCTTAACGAGTATATATTGGCATTTTGTTGATTTTATTTGGATTTTAGTATTTATATTTTTTTATTTATTAAATTAATTTTTTTATGTTTTATTTAAATTTAATTTTTATATTATTATTAGCTTTAAGCTCATGTACGTCTTTTAATAAGATACCAACAAGATTTAAAAAAGAAATTATCAAAGGTGGAGAATTCTATATAACTACTTTTCATGATATTAAAGATACCAGCAAGGACTATGTAGTTTATATTGAAGGTGATGGATTTATAACAAAAGATAATAAAAATCCAACTAATAATCCAACCCCTAAAAATAAATTAGTATTAGCTTTAGCAGCAGAAGATTTTCGTAAAAATATTGTTTATATAGCAAGACCATGTCAATTTACTCCACCAGAATTAAACGAAAATTGTAATTCTGCTTATTGGACATCGAAACGATGGTCACCAGAAGTAATAGATTCTATGAATGAAGTAATAGATAAAATTACAAGAAGCGGAAATGTGCATCTAGTTGGCTTTTCAGGAGGGGGCGGAATGGCAGTATTAATTGGAAGTAGAAATAGTAATGTTAAAAGCATTATAACAATTGCGGGAAATTTAGATCATGTCAAATTTAATAAATTTCATAAAGCTAAACAATGCACAGATTCGCTTAATCCTACTGATTTTTCTGATCGTACATTTGATATAAAACAAATTCATATAGTAGGAAGAAAAGATAAAATTGTTCCTGAATTTATTGTTGATGATTTTATTAATTCTTTTAATATAAAATGCTATGAGAGAAATGAAAATGTTATTGATAAATTCGGATCACAAAACATAGAATTAAATAAATTATTGGAAAATAGTTGTAATATTCAAAAAATTGTTTGTTTTGAATGTTCGCATTCCGGAAATAATTGGATTATTTTTTGGAAAAAATTTTTACACACACACTATAAAAAATAAATAGTATATTCAAAAAATTAATTAAACAAAAAAAATATTAAAATAAAATATCACCTTTGTGAATTAAGTTATTTTTATGTTTTAATCTTGTGAGTTTTATCATGCGTTTTGCATCACTAGCATATGTGCACAATACTAGTAAATTTTTAAATATTTGTTTATGATTAAATATTTCTTGAGTTATTTCAGCATTATTTTGTAATTTAGTTAATATATTAATATCTTTAAACTCATTATAATTATTTAATATATTAAAACTAATAATATTAGAAAAATATTTTATAGCAGCATCTCCATTTGCAATTTTAATCCCATCAATAAAATCTGGATATTGTAGAATGAAATTATTAAAAAAACTATCTAATTCACTATATTTTAAATTTTCTGATCTTGCAATTATATAATTTGATTTATCCATAATTTCTATATAACATTTATCAGAAGTAATTTCACACATTGCTATTAAATAATCATATTCATCTGATTGTTTTTTTGCAATATGAAAAATAAGTTCGGTATTTTTAATTGTTATAATATCTACTTCATATAAAGCTGAAATTGCATTTACTATACTAATGCCAATTTTTATACCCATATTACTACCAGGGCCAGTCATTAAAGAAATAATTGAAATATCTTTATATGTTATTTCAAGCTCTTTTAGCATTTTATTAATTAAAATTATACTGTCTTCTGCATGGTTATTAAGTTTTATTGATTTAACATAAGATAAAATATTATCACATACACTTATAGCGGCAGAAAATCTAGCAGCAGAAGTATCAATTGCAAGAATATACATAAACAAATATTTTTAATTACTATAATTTTATAATATTTTAATTTTATATGAAAGTTAATATATATTGAATTTAAAAAAAAGAACTATTAAAAAATATTAATTCAATGATATATTAGTTTATATTAAAAATTTATTATGCACAATATATTTGTTTAGTAATTAATAATGCAAATATTGTATGTAAAAAAAGCATAATTTTTTTTAGTTTAATTTTTAATATATAAAAGCAATAAATTTTTTAATAAGCAATTAATAAAAAACTTTTTTAGTGTGAATTTATATAAAGCTTAAAAAAATATTAAAATTCAAAAACATAAATAAAAATAAAATGATAAAAATTTCAAATCAACATAGTGCAATATGAGATTATAAAGTTTTATTGATATTAACTATTTAGAAAAGTTTGATATAAATTTAATTTTATATTAATTAGAAAAGTTTCTAGTATGAATTTCATTATTTTAAAAAGATATTTTATAATTTTATTTTCCTATACAAAACTCTGAAAATATTTTACCAAGCATTTCTTCAACTTCAATTTTACCTATAATTGACTCTAATGCGTTAATTGCACTTCTGATATCTTCAGACAGAAAAACAATATCATGTATATTATTTAAAGCATTATTAAGATAAAAAATTGTATGTAAAAAATATTCTCTTTGTCTTATATTAGATATAATAGCAGGTTCTTTGGGGTGTAAGCTTTTGCATTTTATTTGAATTGCATCTAATAAATTATTAATATTTATATTTTCAGTTGAAGAAATACTTATAAAATTATCTTCATTTAAATATATATCATCTAATTCAAAAATTTTTTTAATTAAATTTTTTATATTATTTAAATTATCTAATTTAGAAGTTAATTTAGAAAAATTAATATTATTTTCTTCAGAGTTAATATTTTTTTCTATATTATTAATATTTTCAAAAGTATTAGCATTTTTGCTATTTTTAAAATCTTGAATATCTTGATTGTTAATATTCTGAATATATTTAATTTTTTCAGCTTCATTTAATAAATCAATTTTATTAAGTACAAATATTATTTGCTCTTTTTGTAATTTTAATTGTGCTTCATCAAGATAAAATTCTTTTAATGTATTATATATATCTTGTAAAAATTCAATATCAATATCATCGATTGAAATTAGAATTATTTTAATATCAGATGTGATAAAATTTGTTTTTGCAATATTTATACCTATTGTTTCTATTTCGTCTTCAGTAGATGATCTTATACCTGCTGTATCTATAATATTAATTTGATAACCTTTAATATCTAGATAAGTTTCTATTGAGTCCCTAGTAGTTCCTGGTATTTTTGAAACAATTGCCACTTGTTTTTGAGCTAATAAATTTAAAAGGCTAGATTTACCAGCATTTGGCTTTCCTATAATTGTGGTTCTAATTCCTAATTTTATTTTTTCTAAATTAATATTTTGTTCAATTGCTATTTGCATTTTATTTTTCATTTCAGTAATTAAATTAATAATATTATTAATTAATTCTATTGGAAGCTCCTCTTCTGGAAAGTCTATATAAGCTTCTATAAAAGCATAAATATTTAATAATTCATTACGCCAATTTTGATGTTGAGCTTGTACTATTGGGTTAATTTGATTTTGCGATAATTGATGCTGCGTAATTGTTTCTGCTGCTAATAAACTTTGTAATGCATCAACTTCATACAAGGTCATTTTATTATTTAAAAAGGCTCTTTTAGTAAATTCTCCAGGTTTTGCATGGCGAAAAAACTTAGATAATTCAAAGCTAATCATCTTCATAACTACTATACTACCATGAGCGTGAATTTCAACAACATCTTCGCCTGTGAAGCTATTAGGTCCTTTAAAAAATAATAACATTACTTTATCAATAACATTATTAGATTGTTTATCGTCATCTTTATAGTGTGGAAAATTATCATTAATATTAAGTATATTATTATTGGTTATTTCATTGCTATAATTTTGAGAATCATTAATAATATTAGATATTTTATTATGATTAGTTATTTCAATATTACCATCAATATTATCAAGATTATTAATCTTAAAATCATTAACATCTTTATTGTTGTCTATACAATTAAATAAATTATTAGAATATAAATTTCTTAAGTAGGTTTTACGATATTCTATCTGATTTAATAATAAATTACGTATAGAAAAAATTTCTATTACTTTAAATGCATGAGGTCCGCTAACTCTAAATACAACCACGCCTGATTTTATTTCACCGGAACTAATTGCATAAATAGTATCAAAATACATAAAACATTTAATAATATAGAATATAATTAATATATAATAATTTTTTATTATTATATATATTTAATTTTATAGCAATAAATAAAAAACATTAACTTTAACTATACTTATTTTAGTTAATTTTAAATAATAATTTATTTGTCAATTGAAGCAATTAAAAGAACATTGCTAATTCTCTAGCTGCACTATCAATTGAAGCAATTAAAAGAACATTGCTAATTCTCTAGCTGCACTTTCTGCGCTATCGGACCCATGAATTGAATTATAATCAATATTTAAGCCAAACATTTTTCTAATTGTTCCCTCAGCTGCTGCAGCAGGATTTGTTGCTCCCATAATTTCACGATTTTTTAATACTGCATTTTCTCCTTCTAAAATTTGTACTATTACATCTCCGCTGCAAATATTTTTTATCATATCAGGAAAAAAAGATCTTTCTTTATGTTCAGCATAAAATTCTGTTGCAACTTCTTCAGTTAAGCGAATTTTTCTTTGTTCAATAATTTTCAATCCATTTGCTTCTAAAATTGCTTGAATTTGTTCTACTACACCTTCTCTTTTAGTTGCGTCTGGCTTTATCATTGAAAAAGTTCTTTGAATATTATTTTGCATAAATATTATTATAAATATAATTAACTAATTAATGTATAATTATATATTAAATTTACATAACAAGCAAGTTAATATCGATATGTTTAGAAAAAAAATATTAATAAATGCTATTGTATTCATCATTGTAATCTTAATAAGATTATCAACAAATCATATTATTGCGCAAGATATAAAAACTACACAATATATAGAAATTAACAAAATTAATAGCACTAATACAAAGCATGTAAAAATTAACAAGCAAATTAAAATATTTGTTACTAATAATTTAATTAAAAATATTATAGAAAATATTTCCAATGAAACTGATTTAATAGCAAAATCTATTAAGTGCAGTGGATGTGTTCATCATTGTTATTTTACAAATGAAGATATTAAATTTTTAAAAGAGGCAGATATGCTAATATATGCAAATAAAGATCAAGAATCATATACTAATAAATTAATATCACAACAATGGTTTATAGATAAATTTTCTTTTAATAAAGGTAATCTAATAGGGTTTGACAATATATCTAATTTTGATTATTATAAAAACATTATAGAAATAAATAATTCTAATCTTAATTATCAGAATAATATTAATGCTCAAAATAATAATGCTCTTAATCTTAGTAAAAATTTAGCTAATTTAATAGAAGACATTCAACATGAATATTTTTATTTAAATATTCAAAATCTAGTTAATTTAACTAATGTTATTGCAAAAATAATCCCCATAAATCAACAAAAATATTTAGACTTTATCGAACAATTAAATGCTATACATTTAAAAATATCAAATTTAAACTTAAACAATACTTTAATTTATTCAGAAAAATTATTACCATTCAAAAGTAGCAATAATACATTAATATTAAATAAAAACGAATCGAAAAATAATATCCAAAAATATAAATGCGTATTAATAGATTCTCATTATAATAAATTGCTAAAATATGATAACTTTATAATATTGTCAGAAATTTCAATAAATAGCAATATATTAGTATATTTAAATAATATAATTCAAATATTAAGTAAATGTAAAAATATATGATCCATTTATTCAATTCACTTTCAAGAAAATTAGAAGAATTTAAACCAATTAATGCTAATGTAGTTAAAATGTATGTATGTGGCCCAACTGTATATGATTATATTCATATAGGGAATGTTAGATGCTTTGTTATGTATGATGTTTTATATAGATTACTAAAGCTATACTATCAAGATGTAATATATGTAAGAAATATAACAGATGTCGATGATAAAATAGATAAAAAAGCTAGAAGCTCTAATATTTCTATTTTTGATTTAACAAAAATTACGATAGAAAATTTTCAAAATGATTTAAAATTTTTAAATTGTCAAGTTCCAACCGCGCAACCAAAAGCAACTGATTATATTGAAAAAATGGTAGATTTTATAGATTTATTAGTGCAAAAAGGGGCAGCATACATTAAAGACGATGCAATTTATTTTAAAGTCAAAGCATATGATGATTATTATGTGCTATCAGGCAGAAAAGAAGAAGATGCATTGCAAAATACTAGAAATTTAATTTTAGGAAACAAAGATTCAAAAGAAGATTTTATATTATGGAAGCCTCAAAGCGCAGAAGATGAAATTGCATGGGATAGTAAATTTGGCAAAGGAAGACCCGGATGGCATACCGAGTGCTCTGTTATGTCGCATGATTATTTAGGTGATATTGATATACATGGAGGAGGTATTGATCTGTTGTTTCCTCATCATACAAATGAACTCGCACAAACAAAAATAGCATTTAATTCAAAAATTAATTATTGGGTTCATACCGGAGCACTTATGGTTAATGGTCAAAAAATGAGCAAATCTTTAAATAATTTTGTTACAGTTAAAGACTTACAAGAAAAAAATATTCCATCAGGGGCAATTAGAATGTTTTTCATTAGTGCTTCATACCGCAAACCTATCGATTTTACTTTTGAAAAATTAGAAGTTTTTATTAAAAAATATCAAGAAATTAAAAATGCATTAATCGATTTTGAATTTAGCAGCTTTAATAATGCTGAGCTTAATTTTACTAATAAAATGCTTAATTTTAATAATAAAGAAATTGATTTAGTAGAAAAAGAATTAGATATTAGCTTAAATAAAGATAAATTTATAGAATCTAACGATGAATTTATCCAAAATAAAGATAAATTTATAGAACTTGAAGATGAATTTATGCAAGCTTTGTGCAAAGATCTAAATACTCCAGTAGCACTTAGCATTATTTATCAAGTATTAAAAAATATTAAAAAAACAGATAATTATAATATTAAATTATTAAATCAAAAAAAATTATTATATTACTGCAATATTCTTGGTATATATGTATAATTAAAATATTAAAAAAGTAAAATTTAACTATTCATTTTATTATAAAAATCTTCATTATTTTTTGTTTCTATAATTCTATTTCTTAATAATGAATGAGCTTCTGAACTATCCATTTTACCAAGAAGGGACCTTAATATATAAGACTTTTTAATAACATGAGGAATTAATCTATCTTCTTTTCTAGTGCCAGATTTTGCAATTTCTATTGCTGGATATTTTCTCTCTTCTGCTAATTTTCTTGATAAAAATATATCACAATTTCCTGTACCTTTAAATTCTTCAAATATTACATCGTCCATTTTAGAGCCAGTTTCAATTAATGCAGTTGCAATAATAGTAAGCGAGCCTCCTTCTTCTACGTTTCTAGCTGCTCCAAAAATACGTTTTGGTTTTTGTAATGCATTCGATTCAACACCACCTGATAATACTTTACCAGATGAAGGAACAACGCTATTATATGCTCTTGCTAATCTTGTAATTGAATCTAGTAAAATAACAACATCTTTTTTATTTTCAACAAGTCTTTTAGCTTTTTCTATTGTCATTTCTGTTAATTGAATATGTCTTGTTGGATGTTCATCAAAAGTAGAGCTAATTACTTCTGCATCTACCGATCGTTTCATATCCGTTACTTCTTCTGGTCTTTCATCTATTAGCAAAACAATTAAAATTACATCTGGATGATTCATTGCAATTCCTTGAGCAATGTTTTTCATAAGATCAGTTTTACCAGTTTTTGGAGGCGCTACAATAAGTGCTCTTTGGCCCATGCCTATTGGAGCAATAATATCTAAAAATCGATTACTAATATCAACTCCTCCAGTATTTTGATTAATTGCATTAGGAACTTCTATATTAAATTTTTTATTTGGAAATAAAGGTGTTAAATTATCAAAATCTGGTCTATTTTTTAATGATTTATCATTAATAGGTATATAATTTATACTATCTACTTTAGATAGTGCTAAATGTCTTTTATCATCATTTTTAATTTTTTTTGCAGCATCATCTTTATTATTTGGTATTCTAATACCACCTACTATTATATCGCCTTGTCTTAACTTAAATTTATTAATTTGATTTGCATTAACATATATATCATCAAGTTCTGAAGAGTAGCCATTTTGCTCACTACGCAAAAAACCAAATCCATCTGCTAAAATTTCCAAAACACCAGAACCAAAAACATAAATATCCTTATTATGTTCTGCAATATGAGTTAAAAAAATACTAATTAATTCATGTTTTTTTAAATTATCTTGATCTAACTTAATACCAAAATTTTCACAAATTTGCATTAATTCATCTAGGTTTGTTTTTTTTAATGTTCTAACATCTAGATATTCTTTTTTATTATCTAATGCATGTGCATCTAGATATTCTTTTTTAATATCATTATTTTGTAATTCATATTGATTATTATCATCAAATGAATTTTTATCATAATTAGAAATTTGATTAGAAAATGATTGTTCCATTATTTAAACTGAGAATTAAATTGAAAAATATAATTATATTTTTAGAAAATATTAAAAATAGTATATTATAAAAATAATAATCTAAAAATATTTATATTAAATAATATAACATAAAAATAAAATATTTATATATAATTATTTAAGTTAACTAAAAATATACTTTTTTGAACTATTTAATTGAATTAGAAATATAATTTCCTATTTGTATAATAAAGCCTCGTAAAATCCATAATAACATTAAAAAAGGAAGTAACATGAAAATTAACTTACCTAAATTAAAATTTGATGCTGATTTGTTATTAATTTGTACAGCAATTGAGCTTTTACATGACTCTAAACTTAAACTATTAGCATAGCTTTCAGGGCGTAAATCTATTTCAAAAGTTTTTTTACTAGTTTTAATATTCTGAGAATTAATTATTATATCTTTTTCTGTAATTTTATTTATAAATTTACATTGTTTAAATAATTGCGACTCAACTACACCTAAACCAAAGATTACAAAAATTAATAATAACATAGGTGTTAAAAGGTTTTTTATAATTAATTTATACCATTTTGTAAAATAAGATTATAATAATTCAAAATACCAAAATATTAAAAATAAAGGAGCCAACATAGTTAACAGTATTAATAAAAATTGAGATGAAATATATAAAGTTAAAAATTCTGTTAAAACACTAAATAAAGTTGCATAAGGTAACATTCCTAATATTATTAAAAATGGCATTTTAGATAATATTCCAATGATAATTAATACAATAAAAACAACTGTAAGACTTATTTGACCTAAATTTCCTGAGAAAAATTGATCTAAAAAAGTTAAATGCATAATTTTACAAGAAATTGTATCAAGAGTCATTGTTATTTTTAAATTTTCTTTTAATACATTTGTATATTCACTTTCACTAAAAGAACATAATTTATCTTTACTATTATCTGAGTTTAATAAATTAATTGGCAATTCTTTTGCTATTTCAGTTAAAGTATGATATATTTTAGCAATATTAGTTTTTGCATAATTTTGATAATTATTAAAATTTTGATTATATTCAACATCTTGTAATGATATTGTTAATATAATAGTTAATTTTATTAAATTAACCATAAAAGTTTTGATTGTTATTTGTCCTTGCATTATTTCAATACCAATTTTAATTATAAAAGTAATACTAAACACAGCGGCAAATATTTTAATATATTGTTGTATTTTTATTGCAAAATTAGAATTAACAGCGCTAGTTGCTTTATCTAAAAAACATTTATTTAATATATTCGCAACTGGAAAGGAGTATAAACTTTCTTTTCTTGCTTGTTGTACACAATTATTTTCTTTATTGTTATTTAATAAAGTTGCAGGATCTTGGAGAAAATGACATCCAATTAAAGTTCCGGCCCTGCTTATCTTAAAAAATTTATTTTCAGTATCATAATAATTTACACATATTCTATCATGAATTTTAACTGCATAAAGATCTCCTCCATATTTTTTATTATCAAATTCAACAGCTTTAATTTTTAAGTATTTATTATT
>JAXMDS010000005.1:0-66403 GCA_046348705.1 Rickettsiales bacterium
AAAATATTAATATATTTTGAATTATTAAAAAATCTTGTTATAATAAGTAAACAAACAAATAAATAAATAAATATGAAAAATGACAATATAATTCAATTGATAAAAAAAGGAGTAGTAAATTTAGAAACAAGTATTCAAATACTACAAGAATATAAAAACACTCAACAACAATATTTAAATAAAGCGAATGAAGAGTTAAGTAAAAATTTAAACTTATGTTTAAATATAAAAGATACTTTAGAAGAAGAATTAAAAATTTTTTTATCAAACTTAGAAAAATCAAAAAAAACGCTTTGTTTGTTTATAAGTGTACTTTTTAATAAAAATTATTATAATGAAACTTATTATATAGATGCGTTAAAAGATTTTTTAATTTCTAAAGATGAAACTAATTTCATAGAAAATATATTTAAAAATAATAATCTTGATCAATTAGAGAAAAATAAATATATATTATTTGTTTTTGTATTTGAATTAGATAAACAAATTAATAATATTAAAAATTGCTTTTCAAAAATGGAAGTATTTATTAAAAAAGTAGAAGAATTTAAAAAAGAATCAAACGAGAAATCTATTGTTTTGGATAATAATCTCAAGAATTTAGAAAAAAAAATTCTAGCTTTTGAAAAAAATAAAAAATCAATAGAAACAACTTTATCTTTATTGCAAGATAAATTACAAAATGAAGAATATCAAGATAAACTTGTAACGAAATTACAGGAATATTATTTAAAGACTCAAGAAATGATTGAAAAAGAGATGATAGAATGCAAAAAATTAGCAAATCTTACTGATAGAATAAAAGAAATAAATTCTAAAGAACATTTAGATGAATTAAAGAAAATATTAGATATAGATGAAGATGAGCAAATAAAAAATGAATTAAAGAAAATATTATATATAAATACAGATAAGCAAAATTCTGAAAAACATTTATACGAATTAAAGAAAATATTAGATGATATAGATACAAATGGTAAAATGAAAAATGAATTAAAGAAAATATTAGATATAGATACAGATAAGCCAATAAAAGATGAATTCAAGTTAGCACTAAAATATTATAAGGAAATAAAAAATAAATTAAGTTTAACACAAATAAAAAATGAATTAAATTTAACATTAAAAAATCATTTTAATGAATTAGATAAAAATATACATCCATTAGCATATAGAGAATTTATTAAAAAGACGAATGCTTTAATTGATCAAGAATATCAAGCTTTGTTTCATAAATTAAATACAGAAAGTATAAATCAATTAATAGATAAAAATAATTCTTTATGTGAATTTTTAGCTAATAAAATTATAAAAAATACATCTACACATAAAAAAGAAAAGCATCAAGATCTTATGAATATACTTAAACAAGAAAATGATATATTGCCAAAGATAAAAGAAATTCTTTGCTATGTAATACTTAAAGATTTCATAGATGAAATAGAAAAAAAAGCAACTGAACTAAGCCTTACTTCAAAAGAAATTACTGAAGTAGTATCTAAAATATTATTAGAACAAGTATTAGAGCAAGATATTTCATCAGATTTAATACCTAAAATAATAGACTATACGCAAAAATTAATAACAGAATTTTCTTTGAGTGATTATTCAATATTTGATAATTATCCAACTTTGGATTTAGAATCAGGTCAACCGTTAGATCCAAAACTTGATCAATCAGAAGATCAAACACAAAAACTGATAGCGCAAGATAATCATCATCAAGGTTAGTGATCACGTTTTATAATAAATTAACTAAAATTAATATAAATAATTTATTTTATTAAAATATTGATAATAAAATTATTGTGAAATTTTTAAAAAATTATCAAAAATGAAATATTTGACTAAAACAATTGACTATATAAATTGACTATATAAATAACTGAAATAAAAAATTTGATCAAAACAATATGATATTGTGATAAAAAATAGCATAAAATCAGCAATGAAAGCTAAAGATTTTTGTTATAAAAAATAGAAATCAAAAAAATCAATACTACATAATTAAAAATGATAAAATTTTTTATTAAAAAAAATAAAAATTACAATACCAGCAAAGAAAAAATTTTTCTATAAAGATTATATAAAAAATAATCTTCAATACAAGAACGTTTAAATGAACTATTGAGAACATTAAATCATGGAAATTAAATTAATTTTCAGAAAAAATAGATCAAAATATAATACTTAAAATGCTAAAATTTTGTAGAAATATTAATTTTTCTAAGGATCAATTATTTTCTAAATTTTTTGATTGCAATATAATTTACTTGATTATAATAAAATAATAATTATTAGTTTTTACTATATTAATATGTCCATATTATCATCTTCTATTTTTTCTTTTATAGTAGTTTCAATATAAGAAGATATAACATTAGCTAAATCTTTTTCTTTATTACGAAAAAAATGATCAGCGTTTTGAATGTATTTTACTTGAATATTATGTTTTTTTTGCTTTAATGACTTAGCAACAAGATCTTTTAATGCATTTACAGGAGTAATACTATCAGAAGTTCCATGAACAATTAAGCCGCCAATAGGACAAGGAGATAAAAATGAAAAATCATATTTATTGCAAAGTGGTGCAACAATTAAAAATTTTGTTACTTCTGGTCTACGCATCATTATTTGCATTGCTGCCCAAGCACCAAAAGAAAAACCACACATCCATAATTCAATTCCATTATAATTATTTAATATCCAATCAACTAAAAAAGTAATATTAATTAGTTCTTTTTCTGCGCCTTCAAATTTTCCATCAGATTTTCCAACTCCTTTAAAATTCATTTTAATTGTTGTAAAATTAAATTTTACAAATTGTTCATTAATTAAATTTACAATTGGATTATCCATAGATCCCATATATTGATTAGGATCATTTGGTAAAATTACTGCAATTCTAGGTCTAACATTAGTTGAATTATGTACTTGAACTTGAACTTTTCCTTGATTACCAATAAAAAAAACATCTTCAATTTTCTTTAATTTAGATTCTTCTTGTTTATTTATAGTTGACATTATTGTTTATATATAATTAAATAAAAATAAAAGAATTATTAAATTGCTACTCCTGTTTTTTTAACAAATCTAATTTTTTTATTCCCTTCTAATTTAAATCCAATCTTTACACAATCTTTTAAAGATTTTATAGAATCCATTTGATCATTATAAATAGAAGGATTAACTATTGAAACATTTGATACGTGTATTGAGCCTTCTTTTTTTTCAATACTACCACTTTGCATACCTTTTGGCTTATTATAATGAGTTTGTATATTAATACCTTGCACAATTACACGACTAATAACTTTATTTTTATCGAAAATTACTTTTAATACTTTGCCTATTTTTCCTTTATCTTTACCCGTTCTAACTGCTACTATATCATTTTTTTTTATCTTATTCATATAAATATATAATAAATTATTATATATTATACAATATATAATATATAAATAAAAATTTTTTAAAGAATTAAATATCAATAAAAACATAATATTAAATATAAAAATATAAAAATAACTTTAATAATATTAATTAATTTTTTTCTATTGATAAAAAATTATTATCAATCATAAATTTTACAGTATACTGAATTCCACTTAAATCAATTGCATGTTTTAAGTTTTTAATTAAAAATTTATCTATTGGTTTTATAAAGCATTTATTAAAAATATTTAAAGAATTTTCAAACAAATCCATAGTAATTATGTCATCTTCTGTTCCATGAATAAAACAAATTGGAGTTTTGCTTTGTTCTTTTATCTCATTAGGACCAATTGCACAAGAAGATAATCCAATACTTACTCCAATATTTTCCATAATAGCAGTATAACAACCCAAAATGCCGCCTTGAGAAAATCCTATAATTCCAATATCCTTATCTAAAAGAGAATATTTATTTTTAATAATATTTAAAAATTCTTTAAATTTTATATATGCTCCATGAACTTCTTTTTGTATTACGTTTTGAGTTCTATCTTCTAAACTAAACCATTGTCTACCTAAAATACAATTATTATGCTTATCAACTCCATTTACTGCAATTATAGAAACATAATCTTTAAAGATGTTTTGCAAATAAGAAATTGAATTATCTTTTAAATTATTAATATTTAAATTAAAATCATTAATAATATTGTTAATATTTATTAAATCTGTATCTTTTTTATAATTAAAAATTTTATATAAAATTATAGCTAAATTTTCCATATCTAAATAATTAGAGCCTAAACCATGTAATAATAAAATTACTTTAGATGGATTTTTAACACTACAAATTTCTTTATATTCCCAATTTTGTACTAAAGATGAATGCATAAAATATTATTTTAATAAATTAGATTTTAAATTATTTTAATATAATTAAATATTAAATTAAAATACTATTAATATAAATATTAATTAATAAATTTTTATTTGTTATTTTGCTCTATATCAGATTCCAAATCTTCATCTAAATCTGAATTTAAATCTGTAGATAAATTTAAATCTGACTCTATTTCGTTTAAATCATTTTTGTTAATTAAATTTTCAATCTCTTCATCTATATTTGCATTTAACTGAGACTCTAATTCTAATTCTGCTTCTCTATCTAAAAATTGAGCTTCTTCTAAAAAATAATTAATATTATTTTTATTAAAAACTTGATTAGATTGCATTTTAAAATTATTTTCTATATTAATATTATTATAATTATTATTTATTTGATCTGGATAAAGATTAAAATAAATTTCCTGTATTGCAATTTCAATATTAGATTTAAATTTTAATATATAGTTTAATCTACTTTCAATACCTACATTTAATTCTTTTACTCTTTTGCACACATAGCGCACTAAATGAAATTTATCTTTTATATAAGTATTATTTTGCAAAACATCATTAGTACAGATTGTATTTTTTGTGAACATATTTTAATTAAATTAAGATAATTTTATATTTATATATATAAAATTTATTTTATGAATAATATAATGGCGAGGACTACGGGGCTCGAACCCGCGACCACTTGCGTGACAGGCAAGTATTCTAACCAACTGAACTAAGTCCTCATATATTACAATTTATATTGTATCATAATATTTTTAATATAAAAAATTTTTTCATGTATTTTTTTAATTTTTTTTTATTTTTTTTTAAATAATTAAATTAAATTTTTTTTATTGCAAAATTCATAATATTAATTTAATATAAAATTAATTTGTACTATTCTGAAACATAATTAATTTATTAATTAATACATTTATTTACAATATAAACATGCAAACTTTTAATAATTTTAATAAATTTAATAATAAAAATAATAATTATTTTAAACATATTACTAAAAATATAGAAGATTTAATTTATTTATCAATTTTTTCTATTAAAAGATATTCAGCAAGGAATATAAATTATAGTAATATTATTATAAAAAATTTATATTTTTTAATATTAATTTGCTTGATAGCTCCTTTTGATATAATTTTAACTTTGTGTGTTTTAATATGTTGCTGTGTTAATTTATATAGATTAATAATTATTATTATAGGATTTATTTTTATAAAAGATAGAAAAATAAAAAACAAACAATAGTTGGCGTTAATTTAAAAATAATTTTAAAACTTAAATTAAATATTAGTATTAATAAAAACTTAAATCAAAATAATAATCAATATTTATATAAACAAATTCAATTTAATCAAATATTAAATAACAATACTAATTTAGCTTTAATTTATCAAATAAAAAGTATAGTAACTTCTAATTATGAAAATTATTTTTATAAAAATATATCTAATAATTTTCCTATTTATAGTATACTAATTCCTATTTATAAAGAAGTAAGTAAAATTAAACAAATTTTTAAATTTATTAAAATGTTAGAATATCCAAAAGAAAAACTTGATGTTTGTATTTTGATAGAAAAAGATGATCTTGAAATTCAGCAATTTTTAAATAATCAAGATTTGCCTTTTTATGTAAATGTAATACTCATACCTTTTTTTCAACCAAAAACTAAACCAAAAGCTTTAAATTATGGAATTAATTTTATTAAAGGTAAATATGTTGTAATATATGACGCTGAAGATATTCCTGATGCTGCGCAATTACAAAAAGCAGTTAAATTATTTGATAAACTATCAAAAAAATATTTATGTATACAATGTAGATTAAATTTTTATAATACTTCTGAAAATATAATTACAGAATGTATGTCGGTAGAGTATTCTACATTGTTTGATTTTTATTTATTTGGTTTAGAATATTTAAATTTACCAATTTTACTTGGTGGAACAAGCAACCATTTTCGCGTAAAAGAATTGAAAAAAATTGGACTTTGGGATTCATATAATGTAACAGAGGATGCAGAATTATCAATTAGAATTTATTCAAATAAATATAAAATAGCAATGCTCGATTCTATCACACTAGAAGAAGCTCCAATAAGTATTAATGTTTTTATTAAGCAAAGATCTAGATGGATTAAAGGCTTTTTGCAAACATTTTTTTGTTACACTTCTAATTTAGAATATAAAAAATTTAACTTAAAACAAATTATTTTTATAATAGTTAATTTATTATTTTTTTCTTTATCTTTATTTATAGGTCCAATTTTAATTTTATCTAGTTTTTTTGTAGATATTAAATTATTAACTATTAATTTAATTATCTTTATTAGTTATCATTTATTGATTAGTTTAATTACATCTAAAGAAAAATTATTTAATTACAAATATTTTTTTGCATCACATGCTTATTATTTTTTGCATATGTTTGCATTTGTATTATCAATTTATGATTTAATTAAAAAACCATTTCATTGGCGAAAAACAGATCATGGAATTTCAAAAATTAAATTTAAATAAAAAATTAAAAAAATTATTAAAAATATTTGATTTGTAAAAAAATTAATATATAATTAATATTGTAATGGGGATATAGCTCAGTGGTAGAGCACCTGCTTTGCACGCAGGGGGTCAAGAGTTCGACTCTCTTTATCTCCACTTTAAAATTTTATAAATTATGTCTGATAATTTTATTTCTAATGATAATTTAAGTTCCAATAGTGTTAATGTTGATAAATTAATAAGATTAGTAAATAAAATAGAAGCATTAGAAATTCAAAAAAAAGAAATTGTTAAAGAAATTAAAGATGTTTATTTAGAAGCAAAATCTCAAGGATATGATATTGCAGCATTAAAAAAAGTAATAGCTTTAAAGATGTCAAATACTCAAGTAAAGGAAAAAATCGAACAAGAAAGCAGCATGTTTGAACTTTATAGAAGTGCACTTAATATATAATTTTTTATTAAATTTAAAATAGTAAAAGAGATTTTTTAAAATTTTTATATTTTAATTTTTTTTTTTATATTTTTTGTAATATTAATTTTTATTAATATATATAATATTTTATTATTAAAAGTTGTTTAGATTTTTTTAGAATAATTCTATTTATTTATATTATCATTATTCTAATTATAATTTATAATCATTTTAATTATTAATATTTTTTTATTATCTTAATTAATTCTATTTTATTTTGTGTTTATTTTAGTGATTATTATTATCTTTATAATTAAAATATTTCTTTTTTTATTGTATATCAAATTTTATATTGTTAAAATTAAATTACTTTGCTTATATGATTAAAATAATTATTTTTTTTTAATATTCAAGTTAATATAAATTAATAATAAATGTTTAAATTTATTAACATTAATTAGGATTAACGCTCATTTAACGATCTAAACATTTGGTTACTAAGTTGAGTTAATAAGAAAGAAAGTAAAGTTCTTGATCCATAAACAATACCAACTTCTGCTTGTAATCCTGGTCTTAAACTTTTAAGTTCTTCTTCATATCCTTTAAATGAATCAAAATCTATATCTATAATTGCTAAATAATAATTTGGATCTTGCCCTGGAGCAGGAGCTTTAGTTTTATCAATTGCAACGTCTTCACTTAAAGTTGTTAATTTACCTATAAAAGTAGGACTAGTTCTAGAATTAAAAGCAGAAAACTTAATTTTAACTTTTTGTCCCTCTGCTAAATTTGTAATATCTTTTGGAGCAATTTTTGCTTCAATACGCAAAGGACCTTCATTACTTGGGCTAATTTCAGCTACAACAGTACCTTGGCCTATTACAGAACCAATAGTATAAACTCCAAGCTCATTAACAACGCCAGATGCAGTAGCTTTAACAATTGTTTTTTCTAAACTATCTTTCGATTCGCGATAAGCTTCTCTTGCTTTGTATAAATTAGTTTGTACTTCTCCTAATTCTTTTAAATTATTATCTAATAATTGCTCTCTTTGAGACATGAATTGAGATTTTGCTTCTAAAATTTGAGCTTTAGCGCCATCAATTTCTGTAATTACACTTTGTAATTGACTTTCTGTTTCTATTTGCTTCATTAATGCTTCTGCAAATTGTTCTTTATTTGCGGCACCTTGATTTAATAATTTCTTAATAGAATTTGTTCTATCTTTTAATAAAGATATATTTGTTTCTAATTGTTTCTTGCGATCTTGTAAATTTGCAATTTTTAATTCTAATTGAGAAATTTTTAAATCACGCAATTTGACTGAAGATAAAAGAAAAGCTTTTTTTGTTAAAAAAGTATTAGTTTGAGTTTTAATTAATTCTTTAATTTCTTCTGCATAAAAATTATTTTTAAGATCTTCAGTTAAAATTTCTGACCATACTATTTTATGATCTTCTATTTCTGAATTATTTATATTTTCTGTTGATATGTTTTTATTTTTTTCACTAATTTCAAATTCAACTTGATGTTCTGTTTTAAATAAATATTCTTTTTCTGCTAAAAGTCTTGTTTCTTTTGCTAATAAAGTTCTATATTCACTTTGTGTTTGTAAAAATCTTGCACTTTGTCTTGTATCGTCCATTTTTATTATAATATCATCTTTTTTTACAACATCACCAACTTTAACCAAAATATCTTGCACTATACCTCCTTCTTGATATTGAACAACTTTTCTATGACCAGAATACATAACAGTACCTATAGCTGTTGCAGCGCTATCAAGTGGAGCGGTCGCCGCCCAAAGTCCTCCTCCAAATACAAATATAATAATTATATAAGTACCTATTCTAATTGGTCTTTGAGTAAAATGTATTACTTCATTAGTTCCATCTTGCTGTCTTGCAACCATAAAATTAACAAATTTATCTACAAATACAACAAAACTATTTAAAGTTGTTAATACTTTGTTAAAAAACCTTATAAAAATATTTTGCTTTTTAGGTTGTTGACCTAGTTGTCCCATTGGACTTAAATTATTATTATTTAACATATATTTTTTTATCTAATTAAAATGATTAATATTTATTTTTATGTATTATTTTATGCATTAGAAGCTAATAATTTTTTAATTACTATTTCTGTTTTATCAAAATGTTGCACTTCTCCTTTTTCAATAACTAACATCTTATCTGCATGTTCAAGAACTGATTGTCTATGAGAAATTAATACAACAGTAATTCCTAGTTCTTTTGCTTTATTAATTGCTTGCCCTAAAGCTTTATCTCCATCTCTATCTAAATTTGCATTTGGCTCATCTAATAATACAAATTTAGGATTACCATAAAATGCTCTAGCTAAAGCTATTTTTTGCTTTTGACCACCTGATAAATTATCGCCAAATGATCCAATATCAGTATCATAACCATTAAAAAGTGATAAAATAAATTCATGTGCACCAGCAAGCTTTGCTGCTTCTTGGACTTTTTCTACATCAATATCAGAAGTCATTCTTGCAATATTTTGCTTAACTGTCCCATTAAATAGTTCTACACCTTGCGGCATATAACCTACATGTTTACCAAAATCTTCTCTATTCCAACTATAAGTATCAATTCCATTAATTCTAGCATGCCCTGAAGTTGGTCTCCATACACCTACTAAAATTTTTGATAATGTAGTTTTGCCAGATCCACTTTTACCTACAATTGCTAATGTTTCGCCTGCTTTTAAAGCAAAAGATATATCTTTTAAAATT
The DNA here is from genome assembly GCA_046348705.1 of Rickettsiales bacterium. Lineage (GTDB taxonomy): Bacteria > Pseudomonadota > Alphaproteobacteria > Rickettsiales > Rickettsiaceae > JAXMDS01. Next base: position 10,013 of record JAXMDS010000005.1, read on the forward strand.
TCTCTTGGTTTATTTTGTATTAAAGGGTTACTACTTTGTCTTGGTGGATGAGCAAAAAAAACATTTTCAACAGATAAGTTACCAGAAATATCTAAAAATGACATATTTTCATTTCTAGCAACTGGAGGATTTTTAAAGCTATCATTAATTCTTTTATATGCTTTCATTGCACCTGTAATATTTTTCCATAAATCAATAAAACTATCAAATGGAGCCATTGCTCTACCAAATAAAATAGAGCTAGCAATCATACCACCAGTTGTCATTTCCTGACCATATGAACTAATTACCGCATAAGCACCAAAACCAGTAATACACATTTGTAATAAGTTTCTTATATATCTTGAAGTATTTGCAATAATTGTATTTCTATTGCTAGCTATCATTTGTTTTTCTAATGCTTGCTTTTGAAAATTTAACCAATTATTAGAAACATCTTTCATCATGCCCATGCCTTCTACTGTTTCTGCGTTTCTAGTTGCTATTTCAGCATTTGAAATTGCTTTATTAAAAAATTCAGTAGATTCACCAAGCGATCTAGTTGTTGCAACAGCATTAAATAAACCGAATAATATTATAATTACCCCTCCTATTACTGTTACATAACCAAGCCAGCGATGTATCATAAAAATTGCAGTAATATATGCAAAAACCCAAGGTATATCAAATAAAGTATTAATACCTGCACTAGTTACAAAGTTTTTTACAGTATTAAAGTCACGCAATGCTTGACCCGCGCTAAGATTAGGGCTAATTGCACAAGCTGAAACAGAGTGAGAAAAGAGAATAGGAGAAATATTTTTATCCATCCATTCTGCTAATTTAATTAACACAAAAGAACGTACAACTTGTATCATACTGTATATAAAATATACAAATCCTATAATTAAGGATAACATTAATAATGTATTTACATTTTGACTACCTATTACCCTATCTAAAACTTGTAAAGAATATAGTGGCGTAATTAACATAGTCAAATTAGAACAAAAAGAAAACAAAAATACAACCAATAATACTGGTTTTATTTTATTCAGCATAAGCTGAAAAGTTGTTTGATTTAAAGACTCTTGACTTTTCATTGTTATTAAATATATTTTTATTAATTATACTATATTTACTGTTTAAATTGATAAATTATATAAATTAATTATAATTAAATATTATTTAATAAATTTAAGTTGTAAATTATATTGCAAAAATTAAAAAAGTTTATAATAATACAACAAGTTATATTAAAATATTTTTATATTTTATATTTTATATATTTAATTTAAAATTAAATTAATACATTTTTATTTAATGAAGTAGTTGCATTTTTACATTATTACTTTGGATTTAAGCTAAAAATATAGTATAATTTTATTTAGATTTAAAAATTTAATTTATGAGTACAGAATTTAATATAGGAGACAAGGTAGTATATCCTTCTGATGGTCTCGGAGAAATATTGAAAATAGAATCTAAAATTATTTATGGTATTGAAACTAAGATGTATGTTATTTCTTTTAATGCGGGAAAAGTAGTTTTAAGTGTTCCTGTGCAAAAATCTCATATGTTACGTTTTCCTATAGCAAAAAATGAAGTTTCTAAAATATATGATATTTTGCAACAAGATCCAGATGTTTTAAAAGGAGGAATAAAAACAAATCAAATTTATGAAAATAGAATAAATTCTGGCGATTTAATGCTAGTTGCACAAACAGCAAGAGATGTATATAAAAAAATTAATGATAGTGCAAAAATTAGTACTCCTACTTATACTTATAATCAAAAAAGATTACTAGATTTAGCAGTAAAATTAATTTCTGATGAAATTTCAGAAACTGAAAATATTGATAATAAAGAAATAAGAGATAAAATATTAACAATTCTACAACAAGGTAAAAATTTAAATAATGCTTAAATTATTTAATATTAATTATTTATTAATATATTTGTAATTATAGTACAATATAAAAATTATATTAATTTAAAAAATGGAAACCCTAAATAAAACATTAGATAATTTATCAATAACTATTAAAATAGAATTCGATGCAGGACACAGAGTTATAGGACATGAATATAAATGTAAATTTCTTCATGGACATAGATATATATTATTAATTTCTTTTAAATCAAATAATCTTAATGAAATAGGTTTTATAGAAGACTTTAGCATATTAAAAAAAACAATTAAAAATTGGATTGATGAAAATTTTGATCATACTTGCATTTTATCAGAAAAAGATAAAGAATTAGGTACTCTTATTGTAAAAAATACAGGACAAAAAATTTTTTATTTAGATCAAAATCCAACAGTAGAAAATATCTTAATTTATTTATCACAAGAATTACCAATTATTGTTAAAAAAATTCCTAATAATAATTTTCTTGTAATTTCATCTTTAGAATTATTTGAAACACCAAATTGTAGTGCAAAAATAAATTTATAATCTTCTACTTAAATTTATATTTTTGTATATAAAACTCTTTTTGTATAATTATTACTTGACTTTTTTATTTACATATCATAAAATATTAATATATGGCGCGGTAGCTCAGTTGGTAGAGCAGCGGGATCATAATCCGTTGGTCGGGGGTTCAAATCCCTCCCACGCTATTATTTTTATATTTTTTATAACATAAAATATTATTATATGGCGCGGCAGTTTAGTACTGTAGAGCAGCGAGATCATAATCCGTTGGTCGGGGGTTCAAATCCCTCCCACGCTATTATTTTTATATTTTTTATAACATAAAATATTATTATATGGCGCAGCAGTCTAGTACTGTAGAGCAGCGGGATCATAAAAAGAAATATTTCAAAATTTATTAGTAGTTTGTATATATGTCAATAATGCAAAACTTATGATAAAATTTACTAAATTAAAAAATAAAATTAATTTAATTCATAAAGATGATATTTTAATTTAATTAAATTATTTAAATTTTACTATAATAAATTGTATATTTTAATATTTAATATAATTTAAATATTAAAAATCTAAATTTCCTAATAACGCATTATCTATTTTTAATTGCTTAAAACAATATTCTGTTTCTTCTAGACAATGATCATTCAAATTTTGTCTTTTACCTAAATAATTATTGTCTTCTAAATTTTGTCTTTTATCTAAATAATCATTGTCCTCTATATTAAGATAGTCATTTGATTCTTGTTTTTTATTTAAAGATAAATTATTATCAAAATTTAATAAATCCATCCATGTATTACTGAAAAATTTTTCTATATCTGAAATTAATTTATTATCATTTCTGTCTGATTCGTTATCTGAGTAATACATTTCTAGCTCTTCATCTAATATAAATTTTTCTGATTCAGATGATTCTGACGAATTTTCTGACGGCTTTAAATTATTTAGTATATATTCTTCTATAATAGTTATTAAATTTGATTTAGCATCATATAGTTTAACATTTTCTTTTAAAATATCTAACTTATCTAAAGTTGATTTAATTGTTTCTAAAATAAATTCTAAATTATCAATTTTATTTTGATATTTTTTATTGACATAAATTTGTGTAATATGATTTAAAACATTTAATATATTTTCTTTATTTATGATATTTAAATCTTCTAAATTTGAACTTAAAATTTGTGAAAATAATATTTCAAAAAGATTATTAATTTTATTTAGATATTTTTCACTATCTTGTGAATTACTTAATATATTAGCAAAAATTTCATTAAATTTTGTTAGCTGTATATAATAAATAGTATTAAAAATTAATTCATAGTTACTTAACAAATTAAGATTAGACATTGCTTCATTATAATATTTATCTATATGATCTTCATTTATGAATCCTTTTCTTAATTCCTCTTGAATCATTTTTTCTTTTATTAAATCTATATTTTCTTTTAATAAATTAATATCTGATAATTTTATGTTTTTTTTAATTTATCTAATAAACTATAAATTTCAGATTTTGTATTATAGTACATTTAAAATATACTTTAGTATATTTATGTATTTCTATTAAATTTTCTAAACTATATAATTTATAATATTTATTATAATTTCTTAGTAAATTTTTCTTAAATGATAAAAAATTATTTATTTTTTCATAATCATTTTCACTTATTTCATTTTCTTTAATTAAAAGGTTAATTGCATTATCTAAAGCAAAATGAATAGAATATGCCAATAAATCTATAAATAATGAATTTTGATGAAATTTTAAAAATTTTACTTCTTCTATTTTTGATTCTAATTTTTTTTTATTACTTTTCATAAATAAATGATATTATTATTTATATAATGATATCATTTATATTGTAAAAATGCAACTTATTTTAACAATTATATACAATATTTTAATAAATATTTTATATAAATAATTAATTTATTAAGTTTTATAATATTTATTGGTTAATTTAAGATCTATTTTAAGTCATATATAAATAATTTTAATAATTACTCAATGCCATAATTTGCAAGTTTTTCTGCTTCATAGTAAGCTACTATTGCATCAATAATTTCGTCTAATTTACCAAATTCAACAATTTCATTAATTTTATATGAAGTCATATTAATTCTATGATCTGTTACTCGACTTTGTGGAAAATTATATGTTCTAATACGTTCAGAACGATCACCTGAACCAATTTGTTCTTTGCGTTGAGCTGATATATCATTTTGTTTTTTTGAATATTCTAAATCATATATACGTGCAGCTAAAATTTTCATAGCTTTTGCTTTATTTTTATGTTGTGATCTTTGATCTTGTTGCGTAACTACGATTCCAGTTGGAATATGTGTAATTCTAATTGCAGAATCTGTAGTATTAATATGTTGCCCACCTGCTCCTGAAGCTCTGTAAGTATCTATTTGTAAATCTTTTTCATCAATAGCAACATCAACTTCTTCCATTTCAGGCAATACTGCAACTGTTGCTGCTGAAGTATGAATTCTACCATTTACTTCAGTTTTTGGAACCCTTTGAACTCTATGAACTCCAGATTCAAATTTAAGCTTAGCAAATACTCCATTGCCTGAAATTAATCCCACTGCTTCTTTAAGGCCCCCTATTTCTGTTTCTACAAAATTTAATATTTCAAATTTCCATTTTTGATTTTCTGCATATTTTTGATATATGTTAAATAAAGTATATGCAAATAATGCTGCTTCTTCTCCACCTGTTCCGGCTCTAATTTCTATGATTGCATTTTTATCGTCATTAATATCCTTTGGCAATAGAGCAATTTTAATTTTTTTTTCTAAATCTGGCAAGATTGCTTTAATTTTAAAATATTCATCATTTGCTATTTGTAAAATTTCTTTATCTTCATTTTTATTTTCTAAAATTTCTTTTAAATTATCTAATTCGCTTATTTTATTATTATAATTGTTGATAATTCCAACAATATTATTTAAATGCGAATATTCTTTTGAAATATTGATAAAATTTTCATGCGATATACCTAGTTTTAGCTCTTCTTCTAGTTTTGCATGCTTGTCTATAATTTTTTGTAAATTTTCAGTAAAACTCATAATTAAATATTTTTAATTTTATTAGATATATTATATTTTTTTTATTAAATTAATTTTAATATTTTAAATATAATTCCGGATCAACAATAGTATTTTTTAATTTTATTGCTATAAATAACATACCATAATTATCAAGTTCTGCAATTTTTTCACCAGCTTTAATTTTTTGTCCCTTTTTAACTATAATATTTTGTAACTTTCCGTAAGCCCAATAAGTTTCGCCAGATTTAATTATTACGATATTATTATATTCTTTATTAAAGCTTACTTGCATCACGGTCCCATTAATTGATGAAATTACTTCTTCGCCTTTTTTTCCTACAATATAAATTCCTTGAAATTTTTTTCCATCAACTATCTGATTAAACTTTGTTACTACGTCTCCATCTATTGGCTTGATATATTTATTGTGCTGTACAGTATTATGTTTTGTATTAATATTATTTAAATTATCAGTATTTTGTAAATTTTTTTCTTCTTTTGTATTTCTATTCGTTTGATTATTGTTTAAATTGGTAATATGCTTTTTGTTATTTTGCTCTGTTATTGCTTTATTTACTTTTTCATAATTAAGATTATTATTGATATTTTCATTATTATTAATATTTTCAGTATTATTAATATTAAAATTTATTTCATTTGCATTTTCATTTTTTAGATTATTATTTATGCTAGAAATTTCTTCAGCCTCATTTAATTCATTATATTCTGCTTGTTCATTATGTTCTGCTTGTTCATTTAAATTTTTATTTGGTAACTTTAAAATATTATTATTTATATTTTTATTTATCTTGTTGATATTTTCATTATTTGCATTAATTATATTGTTCGAATTACTATTCGAATTATTTATATTATTTACATTATTTGAATTATTATTTTGATTATTTTTAGTATAATTTAAATCTTTTTCTGTATTAGAAATTTTTATATTCTTATTTTGAATATTTTGATTATTATTACTATTATTATTGCTGTTACTATTTAATTTTTTATTATTTCTATTAGCATCAATAAATTTATTATTAGAAAATTGCTCATTTTTAATAAATGATTTTTCGCTAATTTTAATTTTATCTGATTCATCTTTTGATGCTTGTCTTATTAGTTGATTTATGTCCTTTTGTATGTGATATTCAACTGGTGCAGAAATATTTTCATTTGATGCACAGCTTTGAATCAATAATAATAAGCTTATGTAAATTAATTTATAATTAAATATTATATACATTTTTATTAGTATTATATATTATTAATATTTTATACTAAAAAATTTAAAATAACTTTATTAGTGTTAAAATAGCAAAATATAACTCTAAAATAATTTGCTTAAATGATTATGACTTTAATGAATTTGAAAAAATATTCACAACATTTTATTGAATTGAAAATGAGGCTTATATATTGCTTAATAGTTATATTGTTATTATTTATAATTAGTTTTATTAATAAAGAAAAATTACTTTATATTTTAATAAAACCACTATCTAAAATTTCAACAAAGCAATTGATTTATACAAATATAATTGATGGTTTTTTAACTTATATTAATATATCATTTATTTTTAGTATTATTTTTGCAATTCCATTTATACTATGGCAAATATTTTTATTTATAAAACCAGGACTGTATAAATTTGAGCTTTTAATTGCAAAAATTATTTTACTTGGGTCTCCTTTATTGTTTTTATTTAGTATTATTTTTGTTTATTTATCTGTAATACCAAAAGCATGGAGCTTTTTTTATAGTTTTCAAGATGCAAATTTAATTTTATTACCAAATGTTAATGAGTACATTAGTTTATCTATTACTATTTTTATTGCTTTTATGATTGCATTTCAAATGCCTATAATTATTATTATATTAAATATATTAAATTTAATTACTATAGAGCAATTATATTTATATAGAAGAATTATGATATTTATTAATTTTGTAATTGCTGGTATATTAACCCCCCCTGATATAATTAGTCAGTTTATGATGGCAATTCCTTTGATATTAATGTATGAAGCTGCTATAATTATATGTCGAATTATTAAAAACTATCAAAAAAAATATGCTAGACATTAAATGGATAAGCGCAAATCAGCAAGATTTCATAAATAATATGAAAAAAAGAGGTTTTGATGTTAATTTAATTGAAATAATTAACTTATATGAAGCGCAAAAAAACTTAACTTCAAAATTACAACTATTGCAAAATTCTCGCAATACTAATTCAGAAAGCATACGAGTAGAAAAAGATATCGAAATAAAAAATAAAACAATAGCATTAGTAAAAAATATTAATCTTGAAATAGATGCGATTAAAGAAGAATTAGAAAAAGTTGATTTTAATTTAAATAAAATTCTTGTTATATTACCAAATATATTGCAAGATGATGTCCCCCTTGGTGAAAGCGAGGAGGATAATGTCGTAATTAAAACTTTTAATATACAAAAAGAAGCAATACTTCATCAAAGTCAACATTCAAAAATTAGAACCCATATAGTTAATACAAATAATCATAAAATATTAGATCATCTTGAAATTTTAACAAAATTTAATTGCATTGAAACAGAAAAAACAGTAGAAATGTCTGGCTCTCGTTTTGTTAGTATGCAAAAAAATGGAGCAAAATTAGAAAGAGCATTAAAGAATTTTATTCTAGATTTTAATATAAAGCATGGTTTTACTGAAATTAATCCACCTTATTTAGTGCAAAATAATGCAGCTTTTAATGCTGGACAATTGCCAAAGTTTGAAGAAGATTTATTTTCAACAACTACAAAGCATAAATTGATTCCAACAGCAGAAGTTCCACTTGTTAATTTATATGCAAATAAACTTTTAAGCTTAAATGAAGCAGAAAATCCAATTCGTTTAACTGCTCATACTCCTTGCTTTAGATCAGAAGCTGGCAGCGCAGGGAAAGATACAAAAGGATTAATTAGATTGCATCAATTTCACAAAGTAGAACTGGTTAGCATCTGTAGGCCAGAGATAGCAGAGAAAGAACACGAATTTATGCTAAATACAGTAGAAAAGTTATTACAATTGTTAGAGCTTCCATACCAGGTGATGATATTATGTTCAAAAGATACCAGTCATCATTCTACCAAAACATATGATATTGAAGTTTGGTTTCCATCTCAAAATAAATATCGTGAAATTTCTAGCATTAGTAATTGTGGAAATTATCAAGCGAGAAGACTAAATGCTAAATATAAAGACGAACATGATAAAAATGTATTTTTTCATATGTTAAATGGCTCTAATTTGCCTCTTGGGAGAACAATTGCAGCAATAGTTGAAAACTATATGAATTACGATGAAAATTACATACAAATTCCATCAATTCTTATTCCTTATTTTGGCGATGACAAAATAAAACTTTAATAAAAAAATTGTATATAATGCTTTAATAACAAAATATCATCATAATATATAGTAAATTAAGTTATAATTTATATAAAGTTAAGAAATATTTAATATAAGTTAAATTTTTTTAATAAAAAATGCTAAATAATTTTGTTTTTGTAATAAATTGTAGTATACTTACTATAAGTAATTAATAATTTATAAATATGAAACAAGATAATAATAGTAATCATATTAGTGATACGAAAGATAATAGTCCTGATGATGATAACTTTCAAATTAGAGATCTTGGAATGGAAAGAGAAGAAGATAGTAATAATAAATTTACTGAAAATTTAGGTAGAATTTTTAATAGTATTGGTAATACTGATAGTAATGATTGCCTAATTACTATAATTGGAACAATTGCTATAAGTACACGTACTATTCAAGGTCAGTTTAATACTGATGAGGTTTTAAATTTTTATTATAGCATTATTAATGCATTTCAATTAGCTGCTCAAGATATTTTTGATAATTCTGAAGATGAATTTGGTGATTCTGAAGATTTTGACGATTCTATAGCGCCTCAACAAAGTAAACCAGCTTATGAAGTTATTTTTGGTAATTCTGAAGATGAATTTGGTGATTCTGAAGATTTTGACGATTCTATAGCGCCTCAACAAATTCAATTAGCTGCTCAAGATATTTTTGGTGATTCTGAAGATATGAGTTGGCTTTATAATTAAAAAATAATTTTACCATTATATATATTATAATAATAATCGCTATTTTCTTGTAGCATTTTGCTATGCGTGGCTATTAATATAGTTACACCTTCCGATTTAAGTTGCAAAAATAAATCTAAAATTTTTTTTGCATTATTTGAATCTAAATTTCCTGTTGGCTCATCTGCTAATAATATTTTTGGTTTATTAATTATTGCTCTTGCTATTGCGCATCTTTGCTGCTCTCCGCCTGATAGTTCTAATGGATATTTATTTGCAAGATGCTCTATATTTATACGTTTTAAAGTTTCTATAGTTAGTTGTTTTGCTATTTGATTATTGTGTAAAATTCTAGCTGCACATTCAATATTTTCAAAAACACTTAATTCATTAATTAAATAATGATTTTGAAAAACAAATCCAATATTTTCTGCTCTTTGCTTGCTATTCATTTGATTATCTTTATTAAAAGTATTATTGAAAATTTTTATACTACCACTTGTTGGTAAATCAATTCCTCCTATTATGTTTAGCAGCGTCGATTTACCACTACCAGAATTACCTAAAATAGCAGTAAATTTATTTTTATAAATTTCTAAATTAACATTATCTAAAACTGTTTCTTTATATGTTTTATATAATCCTATTATTTTAATTGCTACATTATTATTTTCTAAGTTATTATTATTTATAATTTCTGAATTATTATTCATAATGCTACTAATATTGCTTTGTAATTAATTTTACATTTAATTATGATATTATTTATAATCACTATTAATTCGATGAATTAATTCTATTTATAATTTCTTTTGCAAAATTTAAATATTCAATAGCGGCAATAGAGCTTGAGTCGTAATTTAGTATTGTTTGACTATAGCTTTGAGCTTCTGAAATTTTAACAGTTCTTGGTATTATCGATTTAAAAACGCTATCTTTTAAAAATTCTTGAACTTCTTTAATGACTAATTTTGCTAAATTGCTTCTTTTATCAAACATTGTAATTAAGATACCTAATAAATCTAGTTCTTTATTATAATTATCTTGAATTAATTTAATTGTATGCATAAGTTGCACAAGGCCTTCTAACGATAAATATTCTGCCTGCATAGGTATAATCACATAATCAGCGCATGTAAGAGCATTAACGCTTAATAAATTTAATGCAGGAGAGCAATCAATCAATATATAGTCATAACATTTAAATTTTTGTAAATTTAAAAATTTAATTAAAATATTTTTTAATATATATTCTTTTTGAAAATTATTAATATTTTCTGTATTAAATGCAATTAAGTCCATATTAGCTGTTATAATATCTACATTTTTATTTGCAGTTGATAAAATTGCATTTTGTATTGTAATACTAGAACATAGTACATTATAAATATTATTTTTTCTAGCTTCGTAATCTATTCCCATAATAGTGCTTAAATTTCCTTGTGGATCTAAGTCAATTAACAAACAAGTTTTATTTAGCAAACTTAAAGAAGTTGCTAAGCTTGAAACTGTAGTAGTTTTTCCAACTCCACCTTTTTGATTTGAAACTACAATAATCTTAGTTTTAAAATTATTTACATTGATATTATTAGCATTATTATATGCTTTATTATTATTTTTATTAAACTGATTATGCGAATCTGATTTTAAATAATTATGCATATAAAATTAATTAAACTATGAATATATTTTATTATGCATGTTTTTTAAAATAATACCAATAGCATTTACACTTGCTTTTAATATCTTTACCGAATTATATGTTAAAATGTATTAAACTCTTCTAAAGAAAATATAAAAATTAATAATATAAAAACAATATGAGAATTAATTATAATAGCAATAAAAATACTAATTATAAATATTTAACTATTTTATATGGTTTATTAGAAAAAGAAATAAAGAGATTTATTATTATATATCATCAAACGATTTTATCGCCTATTATTTCAAGTTTTATGTTTGTAATTATATTACTTTTTGCAAATAATAATCTAGAAATTAGTCATATACAATTCATTTTAACTGGCTCTATTATTAGCGCTGTTTTACAAAATAGTTTTGGAAATTCTTCTTCTTCTATTACTATGAGCAAGATTTTAGGATATGTTACAGATATTATTGTTCCGCCAATTTTACCAAGTCATATAATTATTGCTTATACACTCGCTTCTGTTTTAAGGGGTCTAATTATTGCTTTTATTATGATGATATGTATTAATTTTTTTATTACATTAATACCATTTAATTTTATAATTTTAATTATAATGAGTCTTCTTGGTGGATTTTTAATGGGAGCATTGGGATTATTAAGTAGTATTGTAACCAATAGTTTTGAAGCTAGCGCTTCTATTACTAATTATATTGTAATGCCTCTTTCAATGCTATCTGGTACTTTTTATTCTGTGAAGAAATTACCTTTAATTTTGCAAAAAATTAATTATTTTAATCCATTCTTTTATATTATAGATGGTTTCAGATATGGCGCACTTGGCATTGCAGAAGTCAATATTATACATACTATCGTTATTTTAGTATTGTTTAATATATTTATTATATATTTACTTTATATTTTAATAAAAAAAGGGTATGGATTACAAAAATAATTAAATACTTATAATATTTTTTTTATATAATAAAAATATAATCAATATAAAAAATATTATAGAATTTTCAATAAAAACTTTAATTATAAAATAAAAATTTTAATTATAAAATAAAAATTTTAATTATAAGCAATATACTAAATTAAATAGCTAGCTTTAATTGCAAACTTACATCCGTTATGCATAATATTGGATAATATTTTTTGTATTAACAATTTAAAGTAATTTCTAATCATAAAAGGACATTTATTATTTAAATTTGCTAAATTGTTGATATCTAAATTTTCTATATCATTAAAATTTTTTATGTCATTTGTTATTGCAATAAATTGATTAAAATTATTTTGCATTTTATTTATATCTAACCAATTTGATGCGGCTTCATAATGTTCGCTTTCTTCTTGTAAAAATATCTTAAGATTTTTGATTAAATCATCTAAAAATATAAAAAAGTTTTTATCAATTATCTTAACATTATTATTTTGAAAATTTATTAAAATATTTTGACAAAATTCTAAGTATAAGATTTGTTCTTGATAATGCTTTATTATAATTGCTTCTACTGCTTCGGATGTTATATTGATTGCATTTAATGGATTATTAAATATTTCTTTACATATCGATATACTTTGCTTTATATATATTTTTAGCAATTTACTCCAAATGCTAATTAAAATAGAGGGTTTTAAATTTAAAAATTCAATATAATAAAAATTTTTAATTAATTTTTTAAAATAATTAAAATGCTTCTCTTCAGTTTTTAAAGAGTTTATAATATTTTCAATATCATTATTATCAATATTAAATTGATTTTCTAGTTTAAATTGATTTTTTAATATAGATTTATTTTTATTTTTCAACAATATAAAGTCTTCTTCTTGATTGTTGATCAAATTTTTACAATATTCTATGTTATTTAGACATTTTTGTTTTTCTATTTGTTTTTGCAATATTGACAATTGATTTTGATATATTAAAACAGCAGCGTGCTCGCCAGTTATATTAACTTTTATAAAACTATTAATATTTTTGCAAATATTTTTTAGAAAAATTGGCTTTTGCTTAATTAATTTTTCTTTAAATTGAAAATTTTTATTTATCATACTATTTAAAATGAGATTAATTATACGTATTATACTTATTTATGCATTATTTAGCATTAAGCAATTAATAATCTAAATTTAAAAAAATTATAACAAAAAATAATATATATTAAGACTAAATGCTAAACTAAAAGCTACTAATACTAATGAAAAACCAAAAATTTTATAAGAAATATTACAAGGAGGTGTAGTATTATTAAATAGATTTGTTTTTATTTCCTCTATTGATAAATTTAACATTTCATTATTATTTAAATTATTACTTATGCATTTTGCATCTAGAATTCCATATTCTATCAATAAATGATAAGATGTAATTGTTAAAATAATAATTAATATTAACTTAATACTAATGTTAAAAATTTTATAATATTCTTTATATAATTTATTATATAATAAAATACTATATATAAAAGAAATAAAAAATAAAATAATAAATATTTGTCTTGTAATTAAACATAAAAAACAAGGTATAATTTGTAAATAATACTCAATAAAGTAACTACTTAAAATTGAAAATAATACAATACAAGATAGAATAAAATTTTTTTTAAATATAATCATTTCATTTAAATAAATTAAATTTTAATATAATTTCAATTTATTATAGTTATATAATTTAAATAAAATTGATTTTATAATTAAGTTGTTGTATAATTTTTTTTAATTAAACATTTATTAAATAAATATGCACAATTATAAAAATATATATTTTTTATTATTAAATTTAATTTTATTATGCTATTTTAATGTTGCTTGCTCTCAGAAGTCGCATTTAAAAGAAAAAGAATTAAAAACAAATCAAGTTCAAACATTAAAGCAATCTATAGAATGTCCTCCACATTTGCATAAAATTATAGATGATATTAATATTAATAATAAAAATATTTCAGAATCTAATAATAAAAATAAATAAAATTTTATATTTAATATGTAATTTTACTTATTTAATTTTTTAAATGCAAAAATTTTTTATAAAATAATATTTTAATATTTTGCAACAATAAATATAGTAATAAAAAAATTATTTTTAAAGTAAAATATTTATATATTAATTTTTATATTTTTAAATTAAAATGCAAATTATTAAAAAAGCTTCTCAAAGTAAAATCTTTAAAATTATTTTAATGATTGTTGCTTTTATGTTTATAAGCGTTGGTTTTGGATCTATTTTTCAGGATAATAATGATGATTTAATAACAACTAAAAATTCTAGTTTAAATTTAAAACTTCAAGATGTTTTTCTATATCAAGCCCTTCATCAAGAAAAACATAATCCATATTCCAGCTTAATGAATAAAGTTATGAAATTAAATGCTTATTATAATATTTATAGTCAGTATGGAATTAATATAACTGATAATGATATAAAAAAATTTGATAAAAATAATTCTAAATTAGAAATTGAAAAAATAAATAATCCTTATGTTATTGACTTTATAAAAAAAAAATTAGTTATTAATTTAATTGATAATATTACTTCTTATGAACCAATGCATAATTTAGTTCAAGAATTTGCAAATGTTCATGGGTCTGAATTTATAGCTAATCAACATACAATTAAATTTAGCGATATTAAAATAGATTTTAATGAATTAGCAAATATTGAAAAAAATCTTACAGAATCAGATCTAATTAATTTTTATAATAAAAGAGAGAAATTATTTACAAAACCAAAAATATATGTAGTTGACTATATTGAATTTGAAAATTCTGAATTAATAGATAAAATTGATGAAAAAATAGCAGCAGGCAATAATATAAATGAAATTATTAGAGAATTTAACTTATCTTCAAAAGAAGAATATTATATAGAGCGACATTTTAAAGATATTCCTAATATTAATTTAGATGATTTACATGAAGGATATATTAGCTATGTACAACCTATTAAATATTCTGCTAAAGCTGGTAATTTTTTTATATATATAAAAGAAATTAAAAAAGAATACAAAATAGCTTTTGATGCAAAATTAATTAAAGAAATTTATATGATTGCTATTAAGCATGAAAAAATTTTAGATAAAATATATAAATTTGCAGAAAATAATAATTTAGACTTTATTGTAGATAAAAATAAAATATTATCAAAAGAAGAATTTATACCAAAAGATGAGACATTATTTTACCTATTATTAGGCGTAAAAAAAAATGAATATCTTTGTGCTATTAACCCTTATATACAAGAGTTCAAATTTAATAAGAAAAAATTTAATTTATTAGATGAATTTGAAGATTTTAATTTTATGTATGATAATTATAATTTTAAAAATTATAATTTAAATTATCTTAAAAATAAATTAGAACTTAAATTAAATAATACTTTTGATTTCTATTCATTAAAAAGTATAAATAACAAAGTAAGTAAAAATGTAAATAAAGACATAAAAGAGATGAATCTTGGCCCATTTAATGGAAGATTTATGCTGAATCATATTTTATATTCTCTTCCAAAGCAAATATTATTTTTTGAATATTATAAAGATGCAAAGTTTTATGAAGAAAATATTAAAAAAATTCAAGATATAAAATAATATAAAGATTATAGTGGCTTTATTTTTATTTAAATAAAATTCCTTTAATTTAACTTAAGTATAATAAAAAATTTTTTATATAAAATTTATTTTAAAAGCAACACTATTTTTAAAAATTATTTAATTTTTTAAATTATATTAATAATATTTCTAATTATTTATCAGTTATTTATATAATATATTATATAAATAACTGATTGTAATTATGGGCACAAAAAAATCATCTTGGTTTTTTGTAATAAAAGAATTTATAATAATAATTTTTATTATATTATTTTTAAGAATTTTTATTTTTGAATCGCATTATGTTCCATCAAGTTCTATGAAACCAACAATGCAAGTAGGAGATTTTGTAATAGGTACAAAATATAATTATGGATATAGTAAGTATTCTATTCCTTTTTTTCCAAATTGGTTTGAGGGTAGATTTTTAGATTTTAATCAACCTAAAAGAGGAGATATTATAACTTTTTATAAAGAAGATAAAGGTATTAGATTGGTCAAAAGAATTATAGGTATGCCTGGTGATACAGTGCAAATGAAAAATAATACTTTATATATTAATAAATTACCTGTTGATATACAACGTTTACATATTAAAAATGAACAAGAAAATAATAGTCAATCAATAGACAATGCAAATACTTCTAACTCTAATAGTATTAGCTCAAATGAAAATAAAATAGATAGTTCAAGTAATAATTTAGTTATTAATGATGAATTAATTAATACTAATTCAGCATATTTGCAAATTAATAAAACTGACAAATATAAATATTATTTAGAAACATTGCCAAATGGAGTTAAATATACTATTAGATATCTTATTAATAATATAGATGAAAATAGTATTTTAGTTGATACTGAAGAATTTGTTGTACCGTATGGAGAATATTTTGTAATGGGTGATAATCGAGATCGCTCGGCAGATAGTAGAACCGGTTTTTTTGTTCGTTATGATGAGATAATATCAAAACCTACTTTTGTACTATTTTCTAATAGTCATAATATTGCAAATCCTGGTTTTAGTTTTTCTAATATATTTAAATTTTTAACATCCTTTAGATTAAATAGATTTTTTACAGTATATCAATAAATAATTTATATATTTTATGATAATGATATAAAATTATTGTCTACTTTTTTAATAAAGTAATTTATGTTTTTAATTTTTATAATTTTATCTGGTTTAGTTTCGGGTATGTCTTTATTATTATCTGGAGGTACATTAAATTTTTGGTTAACAAAATTAGGCGTAACTAAGATTACTTTGGGTTTTTTTAGCATGTCTATGCTGCCTTATTCTATTAGTTTTCTATGGGCCCCTATTTTTGATATTGATTTACTTAAAAATAAGAATTTTAATTCAAAAAATTTATCATATATAATATGGTTTTTAATTGCATCTATTGGTTTGTTTATATCTTTAATATTAATAAGCTTTGCTAATGAAAATTTAAATTATATGATGATATTTGCATTTTTAATTGCATTATTTAGTGCATCGAAAGACATTATATTGGGCGCCATGAGATCAGAGCTTGTTAAAATGAATTCATTTTTAGAATTTTCTGGTTTTTATATTGCTAGCTATAGAATTGGCATGTTTATTTCTGGTTCATTTTCTATTTTTTTAGCTTCGTATATCTCTTGGACTCAAATATATATATTATTTGCAATTATTTTAATTATTTTAAGTATTATAATTTGCATTATGTATAAATATATTGTACAAGATAATATTTCATATGAAGTTGATAAAGATAATAACTTATATATGATCAATAATAATAATAATAATAATAATAATAATAATAATGAAAAAGCATCAAATCAAAATATTAACTCTTCAAATAAAAATAATTCTAAAGATCAATTAATTAATGATATAACAATTCAAACAATAGATAATATAGAAAATAAAATAATAAATATTCCCAAAATTATAGCAACTAAGCAAAAATTATTGTCAATATTAAAAATTTTATTTAAAAAATTTTGGTTGTTAATATTATTTTTATTTTTATATAAATTACCAGATAATTTAGTTTTTGCAATGATAAATCCTTTCTTAATAGAACAGGAATATACAAATCAAGAAATTGCATATAGCAAAACTTTAGGTGTTATTGGTAGTATTTTAGGGGGAATATTATTTAGTATTGTTCTTAAGGATAAAAAAAATATTAATGTTAATATTTCAAAGTATTTATTGAATTTTGCAATTTTACATATTATTTCTTATTTATTTTTAGCAATACAAGCAGCATATAATAAAAATATAATATTTTTAACAGTTGGTACACTAATTAGCACAATTACTGGTGGCATGTTAATGGCAATTTATATGGCTTTAATAAGCCTTAAAAGCCAAAATGATTATCAAGCAACTAAATATGCATTTTTTACTGCTATTATGGGCTTTTCCAGAGTATTATTGCCAATTATTTCAGGTATAATTTTAATTTATATCAATTGGATACAATATTTTTTATTATGCGCACTATTAAGTATTCCTGCTATTTTAATTATATACATGAAGCCAGAAATATTTAAAGAATAGATTTTAATATTAATTTTATTTAAATATTATATATAATATTTGTATTTTTTAAAATATTTTCTAATATTAAACTATGTATTTTATTTTTTAAATGATTTATTAATAATTGTATTTTCAAAATTATCAATATCATTAAAAATAGTATTAAATCCACCTAAAATATAAAATTCTTCTATATTGCAACAAGTTAAAATCATTATTTTTCTATTTTTTAACATAGAAACTTTTTTTACAATTTCTTTTATTAATGCAATTTTATCTAAATTATTCTTTAAATTTTCTCTTAAAGGCATATTAAAAACATCGTCAGTAATTAATGTAACTGACTGAGGTACTTTTGCTGCTTTTAAAAAACTAACTAAAACATTTGGAGATAAAATTAATGGATCTGCTTGAATTGCATTTGGCTCTTTAAAATTATTTAAAGTTATATTTGCTATCATTAAATAATCAACTTCTTTATATTGTTCAAAAATTAATTTAAATACTAATCCTTCCGATTCCATAATTTGTTTTTTAGTACCATTATAACTAAGTGGAACTAAATGACCATCATTTATTTTATTTGAATGATCCCTAGCTTGGCCTTGACATAAGAAATGTTTTAAACAATTTTTTAACCCTGCAGCTTTAATCCCTTGCATTGCTGCAATACAAAATTCAGCTATCAATTCTGGATTTGTACCAAATGATCTAGACTGAATTGCGCCTGCATTTCCATCAAAAAAATCAGCTACAGGAGCTAAAATTACATCAATACCATATTGTTTAATTCCCAAACTCATTAATTCATAACTTTTTTTAATTAATAATCCTGTAATTTTTTTTGCACGTATTTCAATTGGAAATTCTAAATATGAATTTATCACTCCTTGCATATCTAGGTGTTTTTCTTCAAAAAACAGAAATACTTCATCTTGTTTTAAGATATCTAAAGACTTTTGATTAAAAGATTTGTAATAGTTATTTAACTTTTCATAAAATAAAGTAAAAGAATAATTAGGCAAATATAAACTTTCCACTAAATCTGGCCTTATACGCTGTACTGTGCCACCTTCTGCGTCTATCATTATTAAAGATTTAGGAGCAATTTCTTTAATTTCTTTAGTAAGATTATATAATTTTTCTTTTGTTTCTATATTACTATAATCAGTAATATTGGCGTAATCTATATTACGAGAAAACAATATAACATGTATTTCTCTTTTTTCTATATGTTGCTTTTTTAATATATTTTTTTCTTGTTCATTTAATTCATAACCTTTAACTGTTATAATTGAAGCTTTTAATTTCATTATAATTAATATATATTATACTATAATTTTATATTATTATTTTCAATATTCAATAACATTAACTTACAATTAATAGAACATTTATTTTGCTTTAATGCAATTTTATTGGCTTTTTTTGCATATGCGCCATTTTTCTTTTCCAATTTTAAATCTTTTAATAATTGATCTGTCTCATTATATAAATATTCTATTTTAACTTTAGCAAGACCTTGATGCTTAAAACCTAATACTTTAGCTGCTTCTTCTGAAACATCAATAATTCTATTATATGGTTTACGTTTAATATTATTAAAACTATTATCTAATATATTATTATGTTTATTATTTGCTTGCAAATTTAATTTTTTATCATTAAAAAGTTTATTTTGTTTAGCAGATGGAAAAGGACCTCTATCATTTACTAATAAAATAACACTTTTTTGATTATATAAATTTGTTACTTTAATAAGCGCCGGAAGAGGCAATTGTCTATGTGCTGCAGTTAAAAGGTTTTTTTTAAACTGGTCTCCATTAGCTGTTTTTTTTCCATGATTATTTCCTCCATACCATGATGCAAATCCTATAGCAGTATGACAATGTACATCTTTTAAAGCTTTATATTTTTTATTGCGAATTGTATAAGTGCCACCTGCTTTGTAATGTCCTTTATAATGTATATTATCAGAATCTAAACTTGATAATTTTTTAATAATAGAATTTGATTTATTGGCGCAACTAGATAATATTAGTATCAATAAAATCTTTAATATAAGAATTTTTTTCATAATTGTAAATATATTTAAATATAATTTTTTCTTATCGATATGTTTATTTATATAAATTTAAATTATTTTAACATATTTTTTAATTTACTGATAATACTTTAATTTTATTTTCTTTAAGAAAAATTAATTTTTATAAATATATATTTAATTATAAAAAATAATAGTTAAATTATTCTTGGAACAAATTTTATGTGTTTTTTTATTTTATTTATAAAAATTTTTTATTTATAAAAATTTTTTAATTCACGCATCGCTATCATTATTTTCATATTTTATAGAACTTGATTGAAACTCTGGTTGATTATTGTAATTATTTTTGTTTGAATCTAATTTAAATTCTTTATTAGAATTAGCATTATAATTATTTGATATATTTTCTTGATTATTAAAATTTTTTACATGTTTTATACTATCTTTATTTTCAAAATTATTATTAAAAATTTTTTGTTTTTTTAAATTTGAATCAATATTTGAGTCAATATTAACTTCATTTAAATTATTATTAGATATTTTTTCTTTATCATTTATATTGTTTAAATGATTTAAATCTTGTTCTTTATTGAGATTGCTTTTAGTAATATTTGAATTATTTAAATCTTGTATTTGATTAGAATTATTTTTAAATATCTTATCCTGATTGTTTTCATCTTTAAGTGTTTTATTAAATATTTTAATTCCCTTTGCTAGATCTTCCATAATTGCACTAATTTTATTTGTGCCAAACAGTATAATAAAAATTATTAAAATCACTAATAAATGCCAAATACTTAACATAAAATATTTTTAAATTTAATTTAAAGTATATATTATATATTAACAAATTTAATATATAATTTTTTAAAAATAATTTAATTAATTAAATTATTGATAATGCATTTATTTTATTTTATATTCATAATATAATTATTATTGTAATATTCGTTTGCTATATGTTATTTATAAATATTATAGCTATTTGCAAGTTTTGTAATATTAGTTCCAGCGCCCATAAATAAAATGCAATCTATTTTTGAATTAAAATTCATTATATCATTTATTATATTTTCTTTAGTATTATTAATTGAGTTAATAGCATCATTAATTAATTCAATTTCTATAGTTTTACATATATATTTATTATTTTTTTGCAAATAAACTGCATTTAAAGAATCTTTTAAATTATAATGGTCAATATTATACAAATTTAACTCTCCTGCTGTATGTATTGGAATTAAAATTGCATATGGAACCTCTTGCAATGCATCAATAAATTCGTTATATAACTCATAAAGCCTTGAATATTTATGAATTTCAACTACTACTGCAATATTTTTATATTTTTGTTTTGCAGCAAGTATTGTAGCTTTAATTTCGGTTGGGTGATGCGCATAATCGTCAATTATATCAATTCCATTATAATTGCATATTAAATTAAATCGTCTTTTAGCACCTTCAAAGCTTAATAATTTTTGTTTAGTAATCAAAAACGGTATTTTAGCTAAAATTGCAGCTACTATGCAAGATAGTGCATTTAAAACATTATGTTTGCCTATAATTTGCATTTTAAATTGCGCATCTTGATAAGAATTTAATATATTTTGCATTAAATTAAAAGATTCTTTTTGAAATTTATTCTGAATTTTATTAAAAAAACTTGTCTGTATTTGAATTTTAAATGTCATGCAATTATCTTGATATATAATATTTTTTGCAATTATATCGCTATTTATATTTTCAATTCCATAAGTGATTATATGGTTAATATTTTCTTTATTTGAGTTAAATGCATTATAAATATCTCTTAGATATTTATCATCAAGGCAAATAATTAAATTTTCATAAATAGAATTTAAATTTCTATATTGCTTGCATTTGTCTAATTTATCTAGATTCTTATCTATACATTTATCTAATTTATCTAAATTCTTATCTGAGATATTTCTATATGCTTGATAATTTATACTATCTTGAAAAATATTTTTAAATTTTTGTAACAATATATCAAAATTTTTATAAAAATCTAAATGCTCTTTGTCGACATTAGTAATAATTAAAATATTAGGCTTTATATTAAAACATGTATTATCAGACTCATCTGCTTCTATAATTGAAAACTTATCTTTATTGTAAGTGCTTTCTTCATCATTAATGTTTTTTTCTTGATTAGTGTTTTGATTTAAATTGTTTACATAAGCATTAGTATTTAATTTTTTAACAACTCCACCAGCAAAAAATAGATTAACCTTATTAGCACCAGAGAAAATTTCTTCAAGCAAACAAGTAGTTGTAGTTTTACCATGAGCACCAGTTACTGCAATTGACATAGTATTATTAATATCTTTATATTTTTCTATTAAAAATTGCAAAATATCACCTTTTGTATAGGTTGTTAAATTTAATCTATTTACCTCTAATAGTTCAGGATTATCTTCTTTAATTACATTAGAAATTATAATTAAATTAGCATTTTGAACATGTAAAGCATCATGGCCTATAAAAACTTTAATATTATATTTTTTTAATCTAGTAATATTATAATTTTCACTCAAATCTGATCCTTGGACTTTGTATCCTAGTTTATGCAAAATTAAAGCAAGTCCACTAAAACCAATTCCTCCGATTCCTATAAAATGAATAATTTCTTTATCTTTTGGTGTAAATTTTAGTGCAAAATTATACAATTTATAATTATCATCATTTGTATTCATGAATATTTTTTTAACAAATATAATATAATAAAATTATTATATTTGAAGTTTTATAAAATAATTATGCAAAAAAATTTATTTTTAGCAATTGCCGTTTCTTTTATGATTTTATTTGGTTTTAATTTTATTAAATATAAAAATGATTTAGAAAATCAAAATAATAATTTACAAGCAAATCAATCAGAAGAAAATTTAGAAGAAAATGTTTTATCTAAATTTTTGAAAATTGATACTCAAGCTTTTAAAGGAGAAATTGCATTAACTGGATTAAGACTAACCCATGCTAGTTTAACTGATTATAAAAAGGATTTAAATTCAAAAAAAGAAGTTGAATTATTAACAGATGAAGATAATAAAGAATCTTATTTTATAAATTTTGGTTTTAATGGTTCTGGTATTATGTTACCTAATAGCAAAACTACTTGGACCGCAAGTAGCATGGAACTTACTGAAAATTCTCCAGTTGAATTAACTTGGAAAAATAAAGCAGGAGTTTTATTTACAGTTAATTTAAAAATACAAGATGATTATTTGATTGCATCAGAAATGAAAGTGCATAACCCAACAGATAATACTTTTGATATTTCAATGTATGTTTTAATGAATAAAACATATAATCATAAAAATTTAGTAAGTAATGCAATTTTACATGAAGGTATTATTGGCGCATTTGATTCTAAATTAGAAGAATTTTCTTATAATTATATAAGAGATGAGCGTTATAAAGCATTTCAAGCAAATAAAATTAATTGGTTTGGTATTACTGAAAAATATTGGTTAGCTGCAATTATTCCAAATGGAAATAGTTTATATAATAGCGCCATGCAATATGACTTTGTAAATGGTGCAGATAAAATTCAAATTGATATTTCAACAAAACAATTAAAATTGGAACCAAATGAAACAGTAAAAGCAGAATATAATATTTTTCTAGGCCCTAAAAAATATCATATTTTAGATTCATATGATAAAAAATATAATATTCCATTATTTGATAGAGCAATTGATTTTGGTTGGTTATATTTTATAACTAAACCATTATTTTTATTATTGGTGTTTATTAATAAATATATAACTAATTTTGGTTTATCTATTTTAGCTTTAACATTATTTATTAAAATTTTAATGTTTAGTATTACAAATAAAGCATACGACTCAATGCAAAAAATGAAAGATCTACAACCTAAAATTGAAGAACTAAAAGTTAAATTTGCAAATGATAAAATGCAACTTAATAAAGAAATTTTTGAACTTTATAAAAAATATAAAATTAATCCTTTTATTGGATTGCTTTCAATTTTAATTCAAATTCCTTTATTCTTTGGCATTTATAAAGTTTTATATGTAACTATTGAAATGCGTCATGCGCCATTTTTTGGTTGGATTCAAGACTTATCAAGTGCGGACCCTAGTAATATATTTACTTTATTTGGATTGTTTCCTAATTCATTAGATATATTACACTTAGGTGCTTGGCCAATTTTAATGGCAATTAGTATGTATTTTCAACAATTATTTAATCAAGTTGCCGATCCAATTCAAGCAAAGGTTATGAAGCTTTTACCACTTATATTTTTATTTACTTTTGCAAGTTTTCCAGCAGGTTTGTTAATATATTGGACCTTTAGCAATCTTATTTCTATTGCTCAGCAATATTTTATTAAAATTAAAAATAAAAATCATATTCAGATTAAATATAAATAAATCTAATTAAATATCAATAAATTAATTAAGTTAATTTAATTTATTTATCAATGTAAATGTTTGAATATAAAATTAATTGAAATGCAAATATTCAAATATAATTAAAATATAAATATTCAGGTATAAAGTTAATTAAAATTTAAATGCAATAATAATACTACATTTAAATAATGATATTATTTAAATAATGTTATTAAAGTATAATATGCAAAATTTAACAAATAGTATATTAGATGATTTTATAGCAAATTATATGAAATTTGCTACCCCTTCAATTAAACAATATATTGAATTTAAACTTAAACATTTAGATTGTTTATTATTTTTTAGAATAGGAGATTTTTATGAATTATTGTTTGATGATGCAATAATTGCTCATAAAGAATTAAATTTATTTTTAACCTCTAAAAGCAAGGCAAATCATTATAAAATTCCAATGTGTGGAATGCCTCATCATGCGGCAGAAAACTATATTGCTAAACTTATTAAAGCTGATTATAAAATTGCAATATGCGATCAAGTATTTGAAGGGGTTAATTCAAGTCAAGAAGACTTGGAAGAAAATATTGATTCTGATGATAGGTTAAATTCTGATAATAAATTGAATTCTAATAATAAAATTGATAGCGCTAAAAAAAATAGTATAATGCAAAGAGAAATTACAAAAATTATCACAAAAGGCACAATAACAATAGATAATTTAATAGATTCTTCAATTACCAATTATTTAGTTAGCATATATCATGATAAAGATTTATTTTATATTACTTGTGCAGATGTTTCAATTGGAGA
Organism: Rickettsiales bacterium; assembly: GCA_046348705.1. Lineage (GTDB taxonomy): Bacteria > Pseudomonadota > Alphaproteobacteria > Rickettsiales > Rickettsiaceae > JAXMDS01. The sequence continues at coordinate 35,634 of JAXMDS010000005.1, forward strand.
AGTTAGTATTTTTATAACCGATAATTTAATGAATGAAATTTTTGCATTATCTCCTAAAGAAATATTAATTTTAAAAGATGATTTAGAGTTGATAAAGAAAATAAAACAAACGCCAACTTTAGTTTCGACTATAACAGATGCTATTCAAATAATTAAACAAAATTTAGCTGAGTATTATGTACAAAATAGTTATTACTATCAAGAACAAATAGAAAATGAAGAGTTAGAACAAAAGCAACTACAATCGCAATTAAGTTTAAATCAAGAAGAAGAAAATTATGAATTAATTGAATATATACAAAGCCAAAATCGTAAATATAAAAAAATAGAAGAAGCAAAAATTTTAAATCAAGAGCAAAAAAATCAACAAACTGAACAAGAAAAAAATAATATTAAAAATAATAATTCAAAATATTACCCTTCCAAAAATAAAATAAATATAAATGAAATTTTAGAAAATTGTTTTAACAATATTGATATAAAAAAATTTTCTTTAGATGCAATTAAAATATCTTTTGGTATGTGCATAACTTATATGAATAAAGTTAAAAATAATAGTTTCTTAACTTTACCAAAATTATTCGATCGTACTAGCTCTTTTGTTTTAGATTATGTGTCAATGCAGCATTTAGAAATTTTTGAAAACATTAAAGGTGAAAAACATAATTCTTTATTTAATTTTCTTAATAAAACAATTACTAAACAAGGCAGCCGTCTAATGCAAAAATTTTTAACGCATCCACTTAAAGATATCAATGCTATTTGTAAAAGGCAAGATTATATTTCATTATTTCAAGATGAATTAAAAAATAGTCTATTTTTAAATAATATGCAAATTTATTTAAATGGAATTGTTGACTTTGATCGTTTACTTGTTAAATTTTTTCATTATGAAAAAATCTTAGAAAAAAAAGATTCAAATAATATAATTAATGATTTAAATAAAAAAGCAATAATTCAACATTTAATTAATTTAAAATTAAGTATGATGTTTTATACTAAAATAGAAGAAGAAATTTTAAAAATAAGACAAAATTATTTAAGGAATCATTATAATCAAGCTTTAAATAATAACCTTAAAGTATTAAATTTAGATTTTACAGAAATATATCAATCTGGCGCAGTATTAAAAGTTATTATCAATTTTATAACTCAAGCAATAGATGAACAAAATCAAAATATTAATGAAAAAACTCATCCCAAATTAGAATTTTTAAAAAAAGAACATCTAAATCATGAATTGGAAATTAAACAGTTAGAAGAACAATACAAAAATCAAACTCAAATTAGTAGCTTAAAAATAATATATAATAATTTATTTGGCTACTGTATAGAAGTACAAGCAAAATATGCAGACAAAATTAACGATTCAATACAAAAAAATTCTACTTTTATTAATAAATATAATACAGGATTAGTTTCTAGATTTAAAACAAAAGATTTATTAGATTTAGAAAAAAAAGTTTTATTAAATTCAATAGATATAGCAAACTTAGAGCAAGATATTTTATATAAATTAATTACAAAAATTATTAATTATGCAAATTTAATATCAAATATTAGTAAAGTAATAGCCCATATTGATGTATTTTTAACTTTGGCAAATTTAGCATTTAAAAATAAATATTGTAAACCTATATTTAATGATTCGCAAATTATTAATATCAAAAATAGTAAACATCCTATTTTGGACGATATGTTAAATTTTATTGGAAATGATGTTCAGATTAGAAATAATATAGCAGTTATTACTGGTCCTAATATGGCTGGTAAAAGCACTTATTTGCGTCAAATTGCAATAAGTATATTACTTGCTCAAATTGGAAGTTTTATCCCTGGTGATCAAGCTGAAATTGGTGCAATTGATCAGATTTTTACCAGAATTGGTTCAAGTGATAATATTACGATAGGACAATCAACCTTTATGAAAGAGATGCAAGAAGTTGAACATATTTTACGTTATGCAACTAGTAAATCATTAATCATATTAGATGAAGTAGGCAGAGGAACATCTACTTTTGATGGTATTGCTATTGCATTTGCAATTATTGAATATATTTACTTCGAAATAAAAGCAAGATGTTTATTTGCAACGCATTATCATGAATTGCTTGAGCTTAAAAAAACAGTTAATTCTAATATTCAAATTGATTTTTATTCTACAGATATAGAAATTAAACAAAATAAAATTAAATATTTATATAAGATAATACCTGGTCTTATAAAAAAATCTTATGGTATTTATGTTGCGTCTTTAGCCAAATTACCAAATCAAATTATACAAAATGCTAATATTTATCTTAAAAAAATACAATAATAATTCTTTATTTATTAGAAAAATATTTATTTTTTTTTTAATTAAAATAAGGTAAAATTTATTTATATAAAAAATTAAAAATATGTATATTAAAGATAATAATTTTAAAAATTTTGAAGAAAATAATAATACAAATTTTGAACATGATAAAGTTACTTCAAACAATTTAGATAATATAGAAAATGCAAATTTAGATGATATAAATATGTTTACTAAACTTATAAAAAATAATGATAAAATACAATTAGTAAATGATATTAAAATAGATGATAATATTAATTTAAACATAGAAAAACTAGGTGCAAAAGAAATTTCTTATTCTTTATTGACAGAAAGTAAATATTATAAACCTTTTCGTTATCCTTGGGCTTATGAAGCTTGGTTTGCGCAACAAAAAATGCATTGGTTATCTGAAGAAGTAACAATGTCAGAAGATATAAGAGATTGGAAAGACAAATTAACAAGTAGTGAAAAAAATTTACTTACTCAAATATTTAGATTTTTTACACAATCGGATATAGAAGTTAATAATTGCTATATGATGAAATATCAAAGAGTATTTGGTCCAATAGAAGTAAAAATGATGCTTTCTGCATTTTCTAATATGGAAACAATTCATATTGATGCTTATTCTAAGTTAATTGAAACTATAGGAATGCCAGAAACAACATACAGCGCCTTTTTGCAATATAAAGAAATGAAAGATAAGTATGAATATATGCAAAAATTTGATGTTAATAATTTACATAATATTGCATTAACTCTTGCTGTTTTTGGTGCTTTTACTGAAGGATTACAATTATTTTCATCATTTGCAATTTTACTTAATTTTCCTAGATTTAATAAAATGAAAGGAATGGGACAAATTGTCACTTGGTCGGTTAGGGATGAAAGTTTGCATACTGCTTCTATTATAAAGTTGTTTAAAGTATTTTTGCAAGAAAATCCACAAACAAATACAGAGCAATTAAGAGGCGATATATATAGAGCATGCACAACTATAGTTCATTTTGAAGATGCGTTTATTGATAGAGCTTTTGAAGTAGGCGATGTTCATGGGTTAACTTCAAGAGAAGTAAAGCAATATATTAGATATCTAGCAGATAGAAGGTTATTAGAACTTGGCTTAAAAGAAGTATATATGATAGAAAAAAATCCTTTACCATGGTTAGAAGAAATGTTGAACACAGCAGAATTTGCAAATTTCTTTGAAGCAAGAGCAACAACATATGCCAAAAGTTCCACAGAAGAGACATGGGAAAAAGCTTTTCAAAATTTTGATAATTATGTAAATAAAAATAGTTAATTGATATTTATTGTTTTTGTAATAAAATTCATCTTTTTTTATATTTAAATTATATTAGTTTAATTAGTTTTCAGTAATTATTTGTTTTTCTATATAAAAAATGTATAATTATTTGTTATTTTTTATTTTAAAAAATTTTTAATATTTTTTGTTGCGTATTTAAATATGATTAAAAATGTAGAACTATATAGACCAGGAGTAGGATTGATGATTGTAAATAAAGAAAAAAAAGTATTTTTAGGTAGAAAGTATAGTCAAGCAAAAAAATATTTACAAATGCCTCAAGGAGGTATAGAATTAGGTGAGACTCCAATTTCTGCAGCAATGAGAGAAATGAAAGAAGAAATTGGAACCAATAATTGTAAAATTATTTTAGAAACTAAAAAATGGTATTTTTATAATATACCTTTTAAAATTCAAAATCAAGAACATGAAAAAAAATATATAGGACAAATGCAAAAATGGTTTTTAATTGAATTTTTAGGCAAAGATGAAGAAATTGATATCTTTAATTCTGAAGTTGCAGAATTTGATGAATGGTTATGGTTGCATTTTGATGAAATAATAGAATATACAGTACCTTTTAAAAAGAAATTATATATTTCAATAATTAAAGAATTTCGTAATTATTTTAATTAAAATTTAAATAAGATTGAATAATTTTTATATTTTAGTAATCTTAATTGAATTTTATATTACAAAAATTTTTATTTAATTATTATCTTGCTTTTGATTAATATTTTCCTTATTATAATTATTAGTAATAATATTTTTAATTTTTAAGTAAGATAAATCATCTGAATATATTTCATCATTTAAAATTATTAAAGGCATTGAATTAAATGGTATTCTTTCGAAAATTTTTTGTAATTTGTTAATTTGTATATGTGTATTATTATTAATATTTTCATTAATTAAATCTAAATTTATATTTATATCATTTTTTTTAAAAAAAGACTTAATTTCACTAAGATTAGTATAATTACTAATAATAAAATTATTAAAGTTAATAAATTTATTATAAGAAATATTATTATTAATATATAAACTTATTTTTATAATATCTTCAGCATTTTTAAATATAGGATTATAAATTAAAGAAACTGAATATTTATCTTGCAAATTTTCTTTAATTAAAATATCTTTTATAGAATTAAAAATTTGTTGCGAAATTTTACAATTTAAATTTAACACTAAATAAATAGTTTTTAAATTTTTATGCAATTCTTTAGATTCCGATATTATATCTTGTTTATTTATTTCGGTTAGATTATTTATTTTTTCAGTATTTAAATTGTCATTCTCATCATGAAAGATAATTTTTGGATAAATATATCGAGATAAATTTAATACTTCATTTATTAATTTTATGAATTCTTCTTCCTTTTTTTGTTTTTCTTGTTCTATTGAATTTTGAATTGCTAAATTTATTTTATTATTTAATTCATTTTGTAATATATTTTCTACCATATTTGTAATATCTTCTTTTGTAATTTCATCATCTTGATAATCAATTTCTTGAATTTGATACTCAGTATCATAATTAATATTAAAGTTAGTTTCTGTATTTTTTGAAAAATAAAATACATTAATTACATAATATATTCCATAAAATATATTAAAGCTAATTAACAATATTACTATTAATTTTAAAAATTTTTTCATTATAATATTTTAAAAATAAAAATATAAGAAAATTATATAACAAAAAATAGTTTTATTTTGCATTTAAAAAGAAATTTTTAGTCCCAAAATAAATAAATGCTGTACTTTATTAGATAATTTTACTAATGATGTATTAATATTTTTATTATTAATAAGATTTAAATTTATATTTTGATCATTTATTTTATAAATAGTATAAGATATAAAAGGATTAAATCCTTGAAATTTGCAACTAGATTGTAAATTTAAAGAATTAATTTCTAGATTATTATATTTTTGTATTCCTATAGTAGATGATAATGATATATTCCATGCTCTGTACCCAATTCCTAAATGATAAGCAAAATTATTTTTTTTACTATCTAAACTTTTATTATTTAAATTTGAATATAATAAATTTGATCCAAAATAACTAATAGAATTGCTAATAGAGAAATTATTTTTATTAATTATGAATCCAAAATTATAAATATCTAAACCTAATGAATTTTCAATATTTGAAATTGTAGTGATATTTCTATTGTTATCATTTTGACCCTTTTTAAAAAAAAATCCATATTTAATAGTTGTATTTTTAAAATCTTTAGTATGATTAATTCCTAATTCCAAAATATGTTTATAATATATTTTTTGCATGTAAATATTAATATCATTATTTAATATTGTTTTTTCATTTTGAATATTGAAAAAATTATCTTGATCATACAAAATAGGAGTATAAAAACAACTTTCATATATATAATTAAAACCAAATTGAAAATTATTTTTTTTAAATAACATACCAAATGATATTGGCTTAATATTATTATTGCTAAATGAATTATCTATTAAATTTTCATCAGTAAAATTTATACTATTAATAGTGTTTAAATTTTCATTTAATACAAAATTAGCAAAATTTTTAATACTAAATTTTTTTAAAGCATGATTAATAAAAATAAATTCAGAACAATCATTTTCTGAAATATCTGAAGCTAAAACTATTAAATTTTTTAAAACAGAATAATTGTATCCTGTAATAATTTTTATATTTTCAGTTTTAGCTTGAAATGCAATAATATTTTTATATATATATTCAACTTCTGGGTCTTTATAAAAAGTGAAAAATATTTTTTTATTTAAAATACTATTATCTTCATTTGGAAAAATATACTCTATTTTAAATTTTAAATCCATATTAAAATATTGATTTAATTTAATATCATTTTCCTTTGTATCCTTAAAAAATGTAAAAATATTTTTATTTTCTTTGGAATTAATAGATATATTTTGCATATTCGCATGATAAAAAAATCTTAATGCTCCAGATAATTTTAAATTGTTATTATTTAATATAGCTGTATTGATTCTAATTTTATTAGTATTAATATGATTGATATCGTTATTTAAATTGATACTATTTTCAGTGCTTTGATTGTTTTTAGTTCTATCTATTAAATATTTTAAAGTAGATGCATAAATTATATTTGTATAAATTAAATTACTAATTATAAAGTTGCTTAAATTAATTATCACAATAAAAATAATTAATATCATGTATTTAATTTTTAGCATAATTAATATTTTTTTACAGGTAAATAAATTATATTATAATAACATATTCTTAATTAAGTTTTAGTATTTAAATTGCAAAATAGTAATTTTATTTCAATTAATCTCTTAAGATCTGAAAATATTAATCAAATATTTAATGTTATTAATAACATTGAATTGTATTGCGAATTTTTGCCATTTTGTAAAAATATTTTTATACTAGAACAAAAAATATATTATAATTCAGAAAATCATAAAATTCTTAAAAGAATTGTAAAAGTACACGTAAAGCATTTAAGCATATCTCATGAATATATTTGTATAATTTTTACTAATTATGCTGAATTTACAATTAATATTTTCATTAAAGAAAATTCATATATTAAATATTTACATACCAAATGGCAATTAAATAAATATAGCAATAATATTAAAGAAAATCAAAATATTCAATTAAATTATGAAAATACTGAATTAAATTATGAAAATAAAAATACCCAATTAAACAAAGTAAAAATTAGTTTTAAAATGAAATATAGCTTGCAATATAATATTTTAAATTCATTTGCAAAGAAGATAATACCTTCTCAAGTAGAATATATTATTGATTTATTTATAAAAAGATTAATATTTGTTTCTAAGAATGATATGTAGATGTTTTATTAATATTAATAATTAAGATAATGCTTAGTAACTATTTTAAGTAATATTAATAATATTAGCAATACTAATTAATTTTTTTCAATAATTAAACAATTACTTATTATGAAATTTGAATTTGTTAGTTTAATTTGATAAAATAATAATATATTTTATATTTATTTTATGGTGCTATTTCAGTATTTGCAAAATATTTTAATTTCTATGTCAACTATGTTTGGCATTAGTAAACTTTCTAAAAAATATCAGGGCACTATTGGTTCTTTTTTTACTATAATTTTTTTATTTATTTTAGCAAAATATAATTTTTATATTAATTTTTTAACTTTTGCTATATTAACAATAATGTCATTAATTAGTATTAAATTGTATTTAAAAAAGTTCTATCCTATAGCAGAAGATAAGCCTAAATCAAATAATCCTTTAGCAAATTTATTTGCAATGATGCAATCTAAAAATAAATTATTAGCTAATTATGATGATAATATTAAAGCTAAAAAATTAGATCCACAAGAAATTATAATAGATGAATTTTTAGGCCAAATAATAGCATTTGTTCCATTAAGTAGCATATATTTGTTTGAAAACTATATTTGTAATAATTCTACAATTTTACTTAATGCAACGTTAAGTTTTTTACTTTTTAGATTTTTTGATTCTATAAAACCTTTTCCAGTTAATCATATTGATGATAATTCTAATGGACCTTTTGGAATTGTTTTTGATGATATTGCTGCTGGTATTTTAGCTTTAATTACAAAAAATGCTATATATATAATAGTAGCTAAATTTTTTATCAATGCATAATAATTATTATATATACGGCATTCATGCGGTAACAAGCGCATTATTAAATGAAAAAAGAAATATTTTAAATATTTTTATTGCAAATGAAGATATTTTAAATGATAAATTGTTTGATATTATAAAAAAACGTAATTTACAAATTAAATATGTCTCGAAGCCTGAATTATCTAGAATAGTTAATTCTGATTTTCATCAAGGTATTGCAATTTTAACAAATAGTATTGCAATCGAATTTGATAAAAATATCATTAAAGATATGAATAGAATAGTCATTTTAGATCAAATTAGTGATGCAAATAATTTAGGTGCTATTTTAAGATCTAGTGCCTTTTTTGGAATAGATTGCATAATTTTACCAAAAGATAATTCAGTCAGGGAAAGTGCAACAGTTGCAAAAGTTGCATCTGGAGGATTAGAAGTTAATAATATAGTATATGTAACAAATATTAATAAAATTATTAATGAATTGAAAAAATTAAAATTTTGGATTGTAGGGCTTGATGAAAGAGGGGAAAACTTTGATTCTAATTTTTTTATTGATACTAAGGTTGCAATTATTTTTGGCGCAGAAGGTAAAGGTATTAGACCGCTTGTTTTAAATAATTGTGATAAAACTTTTGCAATTAAAAATCTTAATAAACAAAAACATATTGTAAGTAGCTTAAATGTTGCAACTACTGCTGCTATTGTGTTTGCATTAATATCGTAAGTTTATATTATAACTACTGCTGCTATTGTGTTTGCATTAATATCGTAAGTTTATATTATAACTACTGCTGCTATTGTGTTTGCATTAATATCGTAAGTTTATATTATAACTACTGCTGCTATTGTGTTTGCATTAATATCGTAAGTTTATATTATAACTACTGCTGTTATTATTTTTGTAATAATATAATTACTACCGTTATTATTTTTAGATTAATATTGATTTTAATATAAAGTAAAATTATTTTTAGTCAAAAAAACTAGAATTTTCACTTACTAATGAATTATTATTGTTTTTAATGAATTTAAAAATTTTTATTTATAATTATTCAGAATCACTGCTTTCAAAAGGATTTGAAAAATTTAAACCGCAATAAGAAGGAATACCAGAAACAATATAGTTACCATCCACATCTTCAGGGTCGTTATTTTTAAAAGAATTTGAAAAAGGATTAATCGGTTTAAAATTTTTAGAATCGCTACTTTTAAATGTATTGTTTGTTTCATTTTGCTGATCAAGCCTAGTACTTTCTTCTTTTTGATTTTTATTATTCAATAAGCAATTTGTATCATTAAATTTATTATTACTATATTTCTTATATTTAATGGAAGATATATTTGTATTTTCAATTATTAGTTTGCAATTTGGATTAAAATCTTTCTCATCTTCAAATAAATCAAATTCTTTTTCATCGTCAAATGGATTTTTAGGCATAAGTTCTATTATAAAACTTCCATTTTTATTATAAGATTTTGTAAATATATATTCTTGCTTTATATGTTCTTTTATTGCATTTTCAGTGTCGTCATCTAAATATCGATTAATATCTGATTCAAAATAATTTTGTGAATTTTTTTCATTTATCTCATTTTTTTCTATTTGTAATAGAATAATTTCTTTTAATTCTGCTAAAAAATCTATTATTGAATTTGTTTTTTGAATTTTAATATTATTGTTATTTATATCTTTTTTCAGTAATTGCATTGCGTTCAATAATTCTTCAAATGAATAGTAATTATTGCTGTGCTTTATTGAGATATCAATATCTGCTTTATTTTTATATTTTATTTGAAAAATTTCATTTTTATATTTTACAATTTGAATTGTACATCCGAATTCTTTTATATTATTTATAACTTCAATATCATTTTTTTTATATAAATCTATCATAATTCTTTAATATATTTTGCATCTTTAATAATTATAGAATATTTTTATTAAAAATAGAAATTTTGTATACTTTTAGTAACTATTATTAATTACTAATTTTTTATTCATATTGAATATTTGCTAAATAAAGTCCGCATGCTGGTGCAGTAACATTAGCAAAAGTTCTATTTTTTGCTTTAAAAATATTATCTATATCATTTATACTTATCTTATTTAATCCGCATGCTACTAAAGTACCTGTTATATTTCTAATCATTTTATGTAAAAAAGATTTACCAGTAAAATAAATATCAATTTGATCTTTAATTAATATATTTTGTATTATTGTAATATCAATTATATTTCTAATTGTAGATTTTTGCTGCAATTCAGTAGCTGCAAAAGATTTAAAATCTTTTTTTCCAATAAATTGCAAAGCAGCACTTTGCATTAAATTGATATCAAGTTGCTTTGGTATATGCCATGCTTTAATATTAAACATTATAGATGGGGCAGGTCTATTAATAATTTTATATAAATAAGTTTTTTGCTTTGCTGAAAATCTTGCATGAAAATCTAATTCAACTTTTTCTATTGATAAAATAGAAATTTCTTTATCTTGTAAAAAAAAATTAATACTACGTATAAATTTTGCATAATTAGAATCGATTTTTATTATATTAATTGCACTATATAAATCAAAATGAGCAATTTGGCAGAATGCATGCACTCCCACATCTGTTCTACTGGCGCCATATGTTTGAATATTTTCTTTTAAAAATTTAGATATAACTTTATCTAATTCGCCTTGTATTGTAGGTACATTTTCTTGTTTTTGCCAACCAAAATATTTTGTACCACAATATTCTATTGTAATTTTATACCTTGCATAATTTAACATCCTAGAAATTTGACATTATATAAATAATATTATATAATTTTTATATATGCGAAAGTAGCTTAGTGGTAAAGTTCCAGCCTTCCAAGCTGGCCATGTGGGTTCGATTCCCATCTTTCGCTCTTATTTATATATTAGTGGTAAAGTTCCAGCCTTCCAAGCTGGCGCTGTTTAGTTCGATTCCCATCTTTCGCTCTCATTTATATATTAGTGGTAAAGTTTCAGCTATTTTCAAGCTGGTGTTGTTTAATTCGATTCCCATCTTTTGCTCTCATTTATATATTAGTGGTAAAGTTCCAGCCTTCCAAGCTGGCGCTGTTTAGTTCGATTCCCATCTTTCGCTCTTAATTTTAATAGTAGATTTAATATTGTAGTTAGTATTTTTTAATTGAATTTAATATTTTTATCAATAGAATTTTAATATTTTAAGTTAACATTTTTTATTTTTAATTTTTAAATTATTTATTTAAATTATTATTTTTATTATCCTCTGTTGAATTATTATCTGTATCTAAATTTGTATTATTATTTTTATTATCCTCTGTTGAATTATTATTATCCTCTGTTGAATTATTATCTTGATTATTATCTTTAATAGCATTTTTTATAACTTTATCATCATTAGTTGCATCTACTCTTTTATTTGCATTTGGATCAAGTTTTTGCTGTACTGATTTTAATTTAATATCTTCTAAATTTGGTAATTTTACTATACCAAGAGACTTTGAAAGCTGATAGGTACTTTTTTCTTCGGTAATAATTTGAATATTATTAATTGGTTCTGTTTTATTTCTTATAAAAAATAATTTTTTTTTATCTATAAATTTGCAAGTTTGATTAATATACTTATTGCTTGATCGATTATTTTCAAATCTTCTAAATAAATGAAAATCATTATCTTCTATTATTTCGCCTGAATATTTAACAATAGTTTTAGGTTTGACATTAATAGTTGTTAGACAAACCCTTGGTTCTCCTATATTTGCTGGTGCTCTAATTGTTAAATCATCATTAAAACCAAGTAAAATATATTCTTCATGTAATGCTAAAACATCTGGTGTATTAAGTTGCAAAATAATATAATTATCTTTAAAATTTTTACCTTTAATAAAAATCTTTCTTAAAGAAGTTAAAACTTCAGACTCTTCTGACTTAGTAGGGCTATCTAATATTGTATATTGACCTAATGTTTTATATTCTTCATCGGAACTTATTTCACTAAGAGGCCTTAGTTTTCTATATAATTCTTGAAAATTTTTAGAATAAACTATTAATCTTTTATCTATCTCTTCTAAAATTGGTTGCATCGCAAATAAATCATCTTCTGATACTCTTTCTTGATTAAGGGATTGAATATTATTCAAATTGAAAAATATACTCAAAATACTGCAAATAATAAAAAATTTTATTTTTTTATAAAGTAAAAAAAGATTATTTAATAACATATTATTCTATATTATTTTATATTTATAAAACTATTTATAGTATAAGATAATTTTCTAAAAAGTAATCAAAATTAATTAATATAAACAAAAATTAAAAAAATATATTGCAAAAATACAAAATGTAAATTTTTTAATATAAAAAAATAAATATACTTAATTAATCAATTTAAATAAATTAACTAATTAAAATAATTTGCTGTATATTTATATAAAAATAATAAAAATTTTTAATATGAAAAATATTGATAATTTATTTGAAATTAATCAAATAGTTGATCAGCTATTATCCTCTTTGGATTTGATCAGGAGGTCAGTTTGACAAAGAATCAACTAAAGTAGAAATAATACAAATAGAGGAAAGCCTTATAAATAAATATCAAGATATTTCTAGCGAAACAATTAAATTATTAAAACGTAAAACTTTCTTAGAAAATAAAATATTAAAATTACAAATTTTAGAAGATAAATTTAATAGTGCAATTGAATTATTAAATTTAGCAAAATTTGAGTCAGATAATGAGTTAGTTCAAGAAATATATCAAGAATTAATTAATTTACAAACAGATATAGCGCAATTAGAAATTGAATCGCTTTTAAAAGAAGAAAAGGATGATAGTAATGCTTTTATAGAAATTAATGCAGGAGCAGGCGGTACAGAAAGTCATGATTGGGCAAGTATGCTAATGCGTATGTATTTAAGATTTTGTGAAAATATGAAATTCAAAACTGAAATTTTAGACATTATAAATGATGATGAAGCTGGAATTAAATCTTGTGTTATTAAGGTTTCTGGCTTAAATGCATATGGATGGTTAAAAACTGAAGCGGGGGTGCATAGACTTGTTCGAATTTCTCCATTTAATGCAAATGCAAAAAGAATGACGAGTTTTGCAAGTGTTTTTGTATATCCAGAAATAGAAAATGATATTAATATCATTATTGATGAAAAAGATCTTAGAATAGATACATATAGAGCTTCTGGAGCTGGTGGACAGCATATAAATAAAACAGATTCTGCCGTAAGGATTACTCATCTTCCTACTAATATAGTTGTTAGCTCACAAGTTGATAGATCGCAACATAAAAATAAAGCAGAATGTTTAAAAGTTTTAAAAGCTAAACTATATAAATTAGAAGAGCAAAAACAAAAAGAAAACATTAATAGTATAGTTGCAAGTAAAGTAGATGCATCTTGGGGAAATCAAATTCGATCTTATGTTTTACAGCCATACCAAATGGTAAAAGACTTAAGAACAAATTATGAATCTGGTAATGTTAAAGCAATTTTAGATGGAGAAATTATAAATTTTATTAAAAAAAGCTTAAGTAGCAATTTATAAAACACTAATTTTATATTATAAAACTAGTTTATAATATAAATATTAAAAATAATATAAACTTATTTTTTAGCATTTAAATAATAATTTATAACATTTTAGTAACTATACATAATGAGTATAAAAATTTATTAAATAATAAGGCTATTTTTCTTGTTTAAAATAAAAAAAAATAATTAAATAGTATTGTAGCTTTTATAAAATAATGATAAAATTAATTTTATAAAATAAAAGAAATTTTATTAATTTTAATAATTATATTTAAGAAAATATGAAATTATATAAATTTATATTTATAGTTTTTAATTGTTTAGTAGTTAGTTCTATTAATGCAGAAAACAATTTAGAAATAAATCATTCTAATAAAATTGATTTAAATAAAATAGATGAAAATTCATCTCAGCCAACTAACACAAATAAATATTGCATTCCTGAAAATTCTAAACAAATAAATAATGATGGATTTGAACTTAAAGTTTATGAAAATGAAGATGAATTTAATATAAAAAATGCAATCAATTATAAAAATAGTGCTATACAGGCTATTATAAAATTTGGTTACCATGGTATAGATGCAAAAATTAATTCTAATATTGATAATCATACTTTTAATCCTTCTGATTCTGAAAATAATTTATATGATCAAAGATCAAAAACTTTTAAATTAAATAATCAAAATCTTTTTGAAAATTATCAAACTTTTTTTAAAGAAATAGATGATAAATTAATTATTTCAAACTCTAATAATGGAAGTAATAATATAAAAGAAAATGATTTATTTTATAAACATGGTTTATATTTTAATATTCAACTTAATTATAAATTAAATGATAATATTACATTTGGTCCATTTATTGAATATGAAGCATTATATATAAATAAAAATACTATAACAAATTTTATTAATAATATAGTTGCTTCAAATATTAAAGAAATACAATATAAAGAAAAGTTTGAAGAAAATAAAAGTGCTTCTGAGGCAAAAAACGCTTTTGATATTTTGCAAAATAATATTAATTCATTTATAGCAAAAAAAGATACAGAACTTAATAAAATTAATAATGATATTTTTTCGCATAATATATCTGCAGGTTTAGCTTTTGGTATAAAATATAAACTTATAGATATGTTAAGTTTATATTCACAATTAGGTGCTGGAGCTTCTACCAATATTAATTATAATCCTCAATTAATAAAATCAGTAAATAATAAACCAATTTTATTTATTGAAGCAGGCGCAAATATTCATATAAAAGATAGTATTGAATTTAATATGGGCGCAAGATATGATGTTGTTTACAATTTAGAAACTATTATAAATACATCTGCATTATTAGAAAATAGCAATAAGTTTACTTATATTAAAGATAAATTAAGTAAAGATTTAACTACAGATTTAAAAGATATAAATAGTTATAGAATATTTGCTGGTTTTGCAATAAATTTTTAATTATTTAAATAAAAAAAATATATGGAAATTAATTATTATAATGTAATAATTATTGGATCTGGCCCCGCTGGATGTTCTGCCGCTATTTATGCTGCTCGCTCTGGATTAAAAACTGCTATGATTTGTGGCAATGCCCCAGGTGGACAATTAACAATTACAACAGATGTTGAAAATTATCCTGGATTTAAACATATTTTGGGGCCAGATCTTATGTTTAATATGATAGAGCAATGTAAGGCATTAGCAGTTGATATTATATATGAACATGTAGAACAATTAATACCTGTTAATAAAGATAACATAGAGCAACCTAATAATATTAAATTTTTATTAAAAACATTTAATGAATATTATGCTGAAGCTATAATTTTAGCAACTGGTGCTAGCGCAAAATGGTTAGGTTTACCAAATGAAACTAAATTAAGACAAAATGGTGGCGTTTCAGGTTGCGCAACTTGTGATGGTATGTTTTATAAAAATAAAGAAGTTGCAGTAATAGGTGGAGGAAATTCTGCAGCAGAGGAAGCTTTATTCTTGGCAAACCTTGCAAGTAAAGTTTATATAGTGCATAGAAAAGATAAAATGAGATGTGAACAAATTTTATTTGATAGAATTTTAAAAAATCCTAAAATACATATAATTTGGAATTCGATTGTTGAAGATATGCTTTCTGGTGAAGATAATAAATTATCTTATTTATTGTTAAAAGATATTATTTCAAATAAAACTCAAGAATTAAAAGTAGAAGGAGCATTTATAGCAATAGGACATACTCCTAATAGTCAATTAGTTTCAAAATTAATTAATATAGATTCGGAAGGATATATTATTACTGAGCCAAATTCTACTAAAACTTCAATGCCTGGCATATTTGCAGCAGGAGATGTGCAAGATAAAGTTTTTAGGCAAGCAATAACAGCCGCAGGAACAGGATGCATGGCCGCTTTAGAGGCTTTAAAATTTATAGAAAATAATAAAAATTAACTCTAAAATATTTGATAATTATATCAAAGATTTTTTTTGCAATAAAAATTTTATTTTTAGATATTAAATTTAAATTATTAATATATATATAACTTTTTTAAAGTAAAAAATATAAACATTTACAATTGCAATATTAAATATGTGCTACTTAATATAATTTTATTTAAGATTACTTTTTAATTATATCGGCTTAAGAATTATTTTTTAATTATGTCGGCATTATTTCTAAATATAATATATCTATTGTTATTTTTTTTTGATATTTTTTAAATGTCAAGCACAATAAAAATATAAGATACTTTATAATAAAAATATTTATTTGCTTTAGAGAATTAACTAAGTAAAAAAGAAAATATTGAGACAAGAAGAATGAATTATGCACAAAAAATAAATAGATGTACATATACACATCTAATAAAAAATTTTTACGCTTAAATTATTTTAATTAATATTAAATATTTTGTATTAAATTACAAATTATTTATTGTTTTTATAAAAATTCTTCTAAAATATGCCTTGAAGAACTACTTGATATTTTTTAAATATGCCTGCATAAGAAGCTCTTCTCTTTTAGGCATAGATCTTAAAGCGCTAATATAACCAAGCATTTCTTTAAGGTTAAAGCATGCGCATTGATAATTGTAATTATACAATTACATATTGTATAATTACTTTTTACTTTTGTTGATATTTTTCTAATATATAGCAATTAAACTTTCCTTACTTCTTGCTTTTTTCTAACTCTTCTAAGATATGTCTTGGAACTGCTTGATATTTTTCAAATGTCATTGCATAAGAAGCTCTTCCTTGAGACATAGATCTTAAAGCGCTAATATAACCAAACATTTCTTTAAGAGGTACATGTGCATTTACAAGTACAGCATTACCTATTGTACTTTGATTATTAATTTGACCTCTTTTACTATTAATATCACCAATAATTTCACCTAAATAATTATCAGGAGTTGTGATTTCTGTTTTCATAATTGGCTCTAACACGATAGACTTTGCTTTTTCAACCGCTTCTTTAAATGCATGTTTTGCGGCTAATTCAAAAGCAAGAGCACTTGAGTCTACATCATGATAAGCACCATCTACTAATGCAATTTTAAAGTCAGTTACTTCATAACCATATCTACCACTTTTTAACGCTTCTTCTAGACCCTTTTGTACCGCTGGAATAAATTCTTTTGGAATTGCGCCACCAACAATTTTATTTTCAAATACAAATCCACTTCCTGTTTCTAATGGCTCTATTATAATTTTCATCTTTGCAAATTGTCCGGCACCACCAGTTTGTTTTTTATGAGTATAATCAACTTCTGCGACTTGAGTTAAAGTTTCTTTAAATGCAACTCTTGGTGCGCCAATATTAACTTCTACACCATATTCTCTTTTAATTCTATCTACTATAATTTCAAGATGAAGTTCCCCCATGCCTTTTAATAATATTTGACCAGTTTCTGCATCTGATGACATTTTTAATGATGGATCCTCTTCTGTTAATTTTTTACATGCAATACCTAATTTATCTTGATCTGCCCTTGTTTTTGGCTCTAATGCTAATTCAATTACTGGCTCTGGAACATCTAATTTTTCTAAAATAATAAAATTTGTTTTACTTTCATCTGCGCATAATGTGTCTCCTGTATGAGTAAACTTAAAACCAGGCACCGCAACAATATCACCTGCTGCTGCTTCAGTGATATCTTCACGTTGATTAGCATGCATTTTAATTAATCTACCAATTCTTTCTGTTTTATTTTTAGTAGAGTTATATACAGAAGAACCAGTTCTTAAAATGCCCGCATAAATTCTTACGAAAGTTAAATTTCCTACAAATTTATCATTCATACTTTTAAATGCTAAAGCTGCAAATGCTGAATTACTTGAAACTCTTCTTTCAATTTCTTCTCCTTCTTGATTAAAACCTTTAATTAAAGGATGATCAACAGGAGAAGGTAAATAATCAACAACGCAATCAAGTAATGTTTGAACGCCTTTATTTTTGAATGCAGTACCACAAATTACAGCTACAAATTTAGCATTAACCGTGCCAACTCTAATGCAATGTCTTATTTCCTCTTCTGTTAATTCTTCTCCTTCTAAGTATTTATTCATCATTTCATCATTTACTACTACTATCTCATCGATCATTTTTTGTCTATATTCTTTTGCTTTTTCTAACTCTGATGCAGGAATATCAATAACATCAAATTTAGCGCCTAATTCTTCACCGCCCCAGATAACTGCTTTCATTTTGACTAAATCAATCACGCCTTTGAATTGATCTTCTGAACCTATTGGAATTTGTATTGCAACTGGAGTTCCGCCTAATTTTTCTTTAATATCTGAAACAGCTTTATAAAAATTCGCACCTATTCTATCCATTTTATTTACAAAACAAATTCTAGGAACTCTATATTTATCTGCTTGTCTCCAAACAGTTTCTGATTGAGGTTGAACACCAGCAACTGCACATAAAACAGCAACTGCACCATCTAAAACCCTCATTGACCTTTCTACTTCAATTGTAAAATCTACGTGTCCAGGAGTATCAATAATATTAATTTTATATTTTTGACTATCTTTAGACCAAACACAAGTTGTGGCAGCAGATGTAATTGTAATACCACGTTCTTGTTCTTGTTCCATCCAATCCATCGTGGCTGCTCCATCATGCACTTCCCCAATTTTATGAGATTTACCTGTATAATATAAAATACGTTCAGTTGTTGTAGTTTTACCCGCATCTATATGCGCAGCAATACCAATATTTCTTGTATATTTTAAGTCATGATCATATTGAGATTTAACAGTAGACATAAAAAATTTTTATTAAATAAATTATATAAATTGCATTAACATTAAATGCAAAGTTTTATATATTATACTATAATAATTTCATATTTGTAAATGAACTAACCTATTCATGAATAATAATATTTCTAATTTAATAAATAAAGATAATAATAAAGATAATAAAGACATAATTCAAGTAAATAAAGATAATATTGATACATTAAAAAAAGAAAATAATTATAAGATCAATAAAAAAGATAATAAAAATAATTTACATATTTCAAAGCATTATAAAATAAATGAATTTAATTTAGAAAAGAGAGATTTTTTAATTAAAACAACAACTATCTTAGGTATATTTGGCACTTGTTATGCTATTTATCCTTTGCTTAAAACTTTTGCACCAGCGAATGATACAATTTTACAATCAACAATAGAAGTCGATTTAAGTACGATAAAAATAGGCACAACTAAAGTAGTGCAATGGCAAGGTAAACCAGTTTTTATAAAGCATAGAACACCAGAAGAAATAATGAATTCTATTAATGCTGATATTTCTAAATTAAAAGATCCTCAACTTGATAACCAAAGAATCAAGCCAGGACATCCAGAATGGTTAGTTACTATAGGTATTTGTACTCATTTAGGATGTATACCAAAAAGTGTAGAAACTGGATGGTTTTGCCCTTGTCATGGCTCTAATTATGATGCAAGTGGAAGAATTATATCAGGACCCGCGCCAAGAAATTTAGATATTCCAAAATATGAATTTATTTCAAAAAATAAAATAAAAATTGGATAATTTAATTTAATTTTAGATAATAAAATTTAATGTAATAATTAAATAAAAAAAATAATATATTTTATGTCATTAAAAATCATTTTACGTTAAATTTACAACTTAAATATTTTTGTTTAATACATTTTAATAATACTATATTTTAATTAAAAAATAGCAGTGATATACTTAAGGTTGAAAAGATGTTTATATAGATAAATCATATATTTTTATTTTATGAATTTTTTACAAAGTGACAATAAAAAAAATATACAAAACAAAAATACTAAAGTGGAATTTTATAATAATAGAACTATTGAAATTTTAAAAAGTCAAAGAGTATTAATATATTTAAATTTTTTATGTTTAATTGTAATTTTTGGTTTGAGTATTGGAATATATAAAATATCACAACTTCGACAATTTGAACCATTTGTTGTTCAAATAGAAGAGTCAAGTGGACAAGTATCTGTTATTAAATCTGTCGATAAAGAATTTTTAACAACTCAAGATAGTTTAACTCGTTATTTTATTAAAAAATACATAATAGCTAGAGAAGGATATAATATAGTAGATTTTGAAGGATATTCTAGAAGCCTTATTAAATCTTTTTCAGATAGAAATATATATTCGCAATACTTAACTTTCATTTCTAATAAAGAAAATAATCCTAAATTAAAATATGGCGATCGTAATTCAGTATATATTGAAGTAAAATCTTGGTCTAAATTAGAAAAAAATAAATATATAGTACGTTTTGATATAAAAGAAATGGCAGAAGATATTACAATTAAAAATAAAATTGCAGTTGTAGAAGTAGATTATATTCCATCTAATATCACTGAAGATCAGTTAGATTTAAATCCTATTGGGTTTTTAGTGACAGGATATAATTCTTCTGATGATATGAATTAAAAAATATTTATAAAAACTAACTTATTTAATAAAAAAATTTTATGACAAAATTAATAAAAAATATTACTTTATACAAAGTAGAAATATTTTTATTTGCTTTATTATTTTCATCTAATATTACTTTTGCTAATGAAAATTTATTAATAGCAAATAATATTGAAAAAATAAGTATTATAAATCAAATTGATAATAAAGATAAAAATTTTAATATCAATGAAGTTTCTATGAATTTAGAAACTTCAGAATCTAATGAAAAAGAAAAAATTGATCAAGATAAAAATAAATATAAAGATATTGATTCAAAAAAGAATATAAATATTAAGAAAGTAAAGAATCACAACAAAAATAAAGCTTCTAATAATTATTCAGGAAAAGTTAAAACTTATTTATATAAAGAAGATAATATTTACAATTTAGATCTTTATTTTGGTTTTCAATCTCATATTGTATTTGATAAAAATGAAGAAATAAAAACTATTTCAATGGGAGAAAATTATGCTTTTAAAATTAATATTATAGATAATCGATTATTTATTAAACCAATTGAAGACAATATTCATACAAATATGACGGTAATTACAAATAAAAGATCTTATGAATTTGATGTTAAAGTAAAAAATGAAAATAGTGATAAAAGTAATATTACATATTTAATTAAATTTTTATATTGCGATACAGCAAAAAAATATTAATTTTTTATGAAAGTTATTACAAAAAAAATATCAAGTGAAGAATTAAAAAATCTTAAAAATGAAAATTTAACTAATATAAATAGTAATATGACAAATATAATAGATCAAAATAAAAAAAATAAAAACAAAAATAATGATAAATTAGATGATTTAGATAATATTCTAAAAGAAATAGAAGAATTAGAAATAAAAAATAATATAAATTCAAAAGAACAAAATGTCGATAAAGATTATGGAGCAATAATTGATACTGTAAAAGATATAAATAATGATAATTTAAATAAAAAAAATCAAGATGCAAATTTTAATATTAATAAAAATAATGAGGTTAATGATGATAAAAATAATGATAAAGATGGAGATGATGATAAAGAAGATAATGACAAAGATGAAGATAATGATAAAGAAGATAATGATGAAAATGATGACGATGATGAAGATGAAGATGAAGATGAAGATAATGATAAAGAAGATAATGATGAAAATGATGACGATGATGAAGATGAAGATGAAGATGAAGATGAAGATGAAGATGAATATGAAGAGAATGATGAATATAAAGATTATAAAGATATTAAAAATTTAAATGATCAAAACTTAAATAATTTTAGCAATGATCAAAACTTAAATAATTTTAGTAATGATCAAAACTTAAATAATTTTAGTAATGATCAAAACTTGAATAATTTTAGCAATGATCAAAACTTAAATAATTTTAGTAATAATAAAAATAATCTTAATAATACTTATGAATTAGATTTTATTAGTAAAATTTTACTTTTAAAGCAAAAAATTATAGAAAATAAAGTATTATTAATAATTTTAATTATAATTTTATTTCTTTTATATATTTTTGATCTATTTAATAATAGAGATATAAAAAATAAACAAATTTTAACTTCTCAACATATAAATGAAATTCAAGATATAAATAATCAATCTTCAGATATACAACAAAAAGATGTATTTCAATCTCAACAACAAAAACAAATTATACAAGTTCCAAAATTTGATTCATTAACAATATCTAAAGAAAAAGAACAAGAAGAAGAAAAAATAGAATCTCAAAGCAATCCATTAGATGAAATAAAAGAAATAATAAATGAAAAAAATAAACTTGTAATAGAAGATACAATTAAAAAAGATATTCTAACTCCTCAACAAGAAGAAGAAATGCGTAGAGCACAAATACTATTAGAAGAAGAAAGAATTAAAATACTTGCAAGAAAAAATCAAAAAATGAAATCATCAATTATGATTACAAAAAATTCCACATCTAAAGATAAAGATAAAGATAACCTTCAGAAATCAAAAGAAGACAATATCAATCAGATATCAATTGCAAAAATAAAAAATAAAGGAAATACAGATTATGTATTAAATAAAGGTAAAATTATTTATGCAACTTTAGAAAATGTAGTTGACACAGATATAGGGGGCGAAATTACTGCAATTATATCGCAAGATGTTTATTCACAAAATGCAAATAATATTTTAATTCCTAGAGGATCTAAAATATTTGGTACTTATGGAACAACATTTGATCCTGGTTCTAATTTTGTCAATATAGATTGGAATAGAATAGATTTGCCTTCAGGAAATATATTAGAATTAAAAGCCATTTCAGTAAATAATTTAGGAACAAAAGGCACAGATGGAACATTAGATATGAAATATAAAGAAAAATTAACAAAAGCATTATTAATATCTTCAATTGGAGTTTCATCAGCATATGGATTAGATAGATTAGAAGAGTTTCTAGAAAAGGATCAAATTTCTACTCAATCAATTGATTTAGCGGCAACAATTAGAACAAAAGCAATAAATATATCTAATGAAGCAGATAAAAATGCTACACAAAAAATAGAAAATATATGCAATGAATGTAAATTAGCCTTTATAGATAAAACTTCAGAAGGATATTTATCTTTAACAGCAACATGCGCAGCGATTAATCTTAATACATCTGGCACGCCAGAAGATAGATTAAAAAGCTTAGTTTCTTCAATTAATTCTATTGCTGATAACTTAATTCAACAAAGTAAACCAAGTCATACTCAAACCGCTACAAAAAACGCATATCAAACTTTAATAGATACAATAAAAGATATAACAATAGGCGATAACATTAAGCAAAATATTATAATTAATCAAGGTAAAATGATTAAAATTTATGTAAATCAAGACTATATAATACCACGTGAAATTGTGCATGATATTAAAATATTTTAATTAAAATTTACTTATATATGTTAAATATAAACCTATATATTTAAATTATATATAATATATAAATATATAGGCGCACTTAATATAATACTGTCAAATCTATCTAATATGCCTCCATGACCAGGAATAATATTGCTAAAATCTTTAATATTATATTTACGTTTATAACTTGAACAAATTAAATCTCCTAATTGATTTAAAATACCAAAATAACAAAATAAAATAAATAAAATATAATTTTGATTTAAATCAAAATTAAAAATATTAAAATTTAAATTATTTAATTTTAATATATTAATTATAAAATATGCAATAACAAATGAAGAAGTAACTATACCGCATATAAAACCTGATATTGTTTTATTTGGACTAATTTTTGGCGCTAATTTATATCCACCAATAATTTTGCCAGATAACATTGCAAAAATATCTACCATCCATATATGAAAAAAAAATATTAATGTATATATATATTCATATTTACTACGTAAAAATATTAAACATAAAAAAGCAGGCATTATTAGAATAAAGAACATTTTTTTATCTTTTGATATTTCATTTTCTTGTTGAATGTTTTTTACTTTATTTGAATTATTTGAAAATAAATTTTCAATAATATTTTTATTATTAAATTTATTTACTAAGTTTAACATTAAATTAATGCCAAAATTATTTTGCATAATCATATTTTTCCATTCAAAATAACTCAAAATACATAAAACAATAATTAAAATATAATAAATATATTTTAACCAAATAATAGAAATTATAAAAAAAGAAAATATATATAGTGCAGATTTAATTCTTTGTTTTGGTATTATATTGAAAAATTTATTATTGATCATAAATAATTTATATTCTAAATATAATAATTATATTATTTTTTTATTATGAAAATTTAAATATTAAATTTATTTTAAATTTTTCTTATGGTAATATTTTTGATAATAATTTTAAATAATATTTTTATATTTTGAAATAAATAAATTAAATATAAATTATTTAAAGTAAAATTATTTTTGTAAAAATAACCAAAATATCAAAAACATTGTACCTAATGAAGAAAGAAGTCCAACTGATGCAATATCTGACATTAAACGATAATCTCCACCAAAAGCACGTGACATAATTTGAGCATTAGCAGCAGTGGGTACAGCACTAAATAATATGCAAATATTGTGAGCATCTTTAGGTAAAATAATTATTTTTAATAATAAAAATACTATTAAAGGGAAAATAATTAGTTTTAAAAAATTTGCAATCAAAATAAAAATTATATTATCTTTCATATTAAATCGTAAAGCAGATCCAATAATTAAATAAGCAATACAAAAAGATGCATTCCCTAAAAAAATTAAACTATTTAAGATACCTTGATTAATTTCTATGTTAAATTCACGAATTAATAATGCTAAAATGCTAGCAATTATCATCGGGCTTTGAAAAATATTTTTTAAAACAATAAATAATCTAATATTTCCAGCATTTAAATATATATTAAACATAGCAATTGAAGCAATATTCATAAAAATAATCATATAAGCAGATAAGTTAGCTGCTAACATTAGTTTTTCATTATTAAAAAAAGATCCCGCTATACTTAAAAAAATATATGTATTATAGCGTATACTGCCTTGTAAAATAGATGTAAATTGCTCATTATTAATAGATAGTTTCTTTTTAATTAGAATACATATAAAAAAAATAATGAAAATTCCTACTATTAAAACTAGTAACATTTTAAATATTACTATTTGTTCTATTTTAGAAGCGCCAATATTTCCAATTAAAGTTGCAGGAAATAAAATATTAAATAAAAGTTTTTCTAATCCTATCCAAAAATCTTCTTTAAAATTTTCTTTTTGTTTACTATTTTTTAAAAAAAATCCTAATATTAAAATAAAAAAAATAGGGAAGATAGCATTTATTGCTTTTTCCATAATATTGCTTTTAAATATAAATTAATATCTTATATTATATAAAATATATCTTTAATATTTTAAATTGCAATCATATAAAATATAGTGATTGTTATTAAAAATTAAATAATAATTTATATACTACCTTTTTTAATTTATAAAAATTTACTGATTAATATTTAAATATTAGGCATTACTGTAATATATTGTAATGATAAATTTAAATATTATTTAATAATATTTATTAATTTTACTTAATATATTTAATATCACCTATAGAAAGATCAAAATTAATGTTTGAATCAATTTTTTATCATTCAAATATTTTTACTTTATATATTGTTTCAAGAAAATAATATCATCTACAGCAAGATCAAGTTTAATATTAAGATCAACTTTTAAATAAAAATTACCTTCTTTTACAAAAAGCATAACAGAATTATTTCCTTGAGGATTTTCTAGTGATTTTAAATATTGCAATACAATATTTAAGTCTTTTTCTGTATCAATTTTTAAATCTAAGTGTTTATACATATTTTTACAATAATTATTTATATTTATAAAAGTTTTTGCCATTAATTTATATGAACCTTCATTTATAATAAGGTCGCACTCTACTATAACTAGTTTTTTTTCTTCTAATAAATCTGCACTTGTTTCTAAAATCTTTTCATCAAATACTGAAATTTCAAATATATTTTTCTCATCTGATAGCTTAAGATTTAAATATTTGCCTCTAGGAGACTTTTTTGCAAACTTTGCTTCTATAAAACCAGGCAATGTAACTGTATGTCTTCCTATTTTCATATTTTTTACAGCTTCAAAATTAACAAATTTTAAATTAAAATATTGCCTATAAATTTCTATTGGATGCAAATCTATAAATACTCCAAGCGCATCAAATTCATAAGTTAATTGCTCTATAATATTCCAGTTGTTTGTTTCAACAAAAATATTTTCTTTCATATTGTTAAGAGAATTATCAATACTAAAGAAGTTTAATTGTTGCGTAGTTGCCTCTAGTTTAACTTTATCTAAATATTTTAAAATATTTTCTACATTTTCAAACAGCATTTTACGATTTTGCTCTAAATCATCAAATACACCAGCTATAATTAAGCCCTCTAAAGTTTTTTTATTAAAGTTTTTTATACTATGCATTTTATCTAAAAAGTCAAAAATGCTAGTAAAATTATTGCCATTATGTTGTAGTTCTATATCTTCTATGGTTTTTTGCGTTATTCCTTTAATTGCAGCTAAGCCAAAAACAATTGTATTATCATCAAAAATTTTAAAATAACTACTTGGCCTATTAATATTTGGTTTTAAAATTTTTATATTTGATTTTTTTGCATAACTAATTAAAGCAGATATTTTTTTATGATCATGTATCTCTAAATTTAAAAAAGTAACAAGAAATTCAAGTTTAAAATTTGCTTTTAAATAAGCTGTTTGATATGATATTAAAGCATAAGCAGCAGCATGAGCTTTGTTAAAGCCGTATCCTGCAAATTTTTCTATAGAATCGAAAATTTCTTCTGCTAACTTTTCGCTAATATCATTTTTTTTGCAGCCTGATATAAATAAATTTCTTTGCATATCCATTTCTTGTTTATTTTTTTTACCCATAGCGCGTCGCAAATTATCTGCGCCACCTAATGAGTATCCTGCTAAAACTTTTGCAAGCTCTATTACTTGTTCTTGATATACAATAACTCCATACGTTTCTTTTAAGCTGATTTCCATTTTAGGATGCAAATATACTGCTTCTTGTTTTCCATGTTTACAATTAATGAAAGTTTGAATATTATCCATAGGGCCAGGTCTATAAAGGGCAGTTAATGCCATGATATCTCTAACAGAATCGGGTCTAACTTGCTTAAGTACATTTACCATTCCGCCCTCTAGCTGAAAAACTCCAATCGCATCAGCGCATGATAACATTTCAAACGTTTTTTTATCATCTAATGGAATATTTTCTATATCTATATCTATATTTCTATTATGCTTAATAAGTGCGCAGCATTCCGCAATTAAGGTTAAAGTTTGCAAACCTAAAAAGTCAAATTTCACAAGGCCTAATTTTTCTGCATATTTCATAGAAGCCTGAATTACATTTAAAGTGCTATCTTCTTCTTTATAAAGGCCAACTTTTTCCATTAAAGGATTTTTTGCAATAATAATACCGGCGGCATGAACTGATGCATGTCTATGTAGACCCTCTAACATAAGAGCATATTCCAATACTTCTTTCATCAAAGCATTCATCTCTTGATCTTCCTCCCCTTTATCTACTGCTGCATTGCTATCGCTTTTTGAATAAAATCCATGCCCTTTATATGCTAAGTTTAGCTCTATTACTTCTTGAACTGCTTGTTCTAATGTTACTGGAGAAACTGCATTAAATGGAATTAATTCTGTTAATCTATTTGCATATCTAAATGGTAAATTCATAGCTCTTCCTACATCTTTTATAACTACTTTAGCTTGCAAAGTACCAAAGGTTATAATTTGGGCCACCCTTTCTTCTCCATATTTATTAATTACATATTTTATTACTTTTTCTCTATTTTTTTGGCAAAAATCTATATCAAAGTCCGGCATTGAAACTCTATCAGGATTTAAAAATCGTTCAAAAATTAACCCATATTCTATTGGATCTAATTCTGTTATTTGCAAACACCAAGCCACTATTGCGCCTGCGCCAGAACCTCTACCAGGGCCAACACTTATTCCATTTTCTTTGCTCCATTTTACAAAGTCAGAAACAATCAAGAAATATCCTGCAAAATCCATTTTACAAATTACAGAAAGTTCATATTCAAGACGCTCAAAATAATCTGGATATTTAATACAAATATAATGAATTAAATTATTAACACTAAAAGCCAGATTATCATTTGATGGACTATTTATATTGGAATTTATGCTTAATAGATTGTCAATATCAGAAACATTATCTGTATTTGATATATTATTTGTATTAGATAGTTCAGAATTTACTTTTTGTAATATTTCTATACTTGATAATAAAGAATTAAATTCTTCTAATGCAATATATTCTACTTTATTAGATATTAATTGTGCATCTTTTAATTTTGCTTTTTCATTAGTTTCATTAGTTTCGTTTTTTAAATTTATTTTTTTGTTATACTCCTCTTCTTTGTTATGAGTCTCTAGAGTATCTTGTTGTATTTTGTTAATTTTATTTTGTTCATTATTAAATTTAGTAATTTTTATTAATTGTTCTATATTTACAAATTTAGCTATATTAAAAATTAATAGCTTAATATCTAAAATTGATAAATTTTTAATTATATTAAAAAATTGGTGCAGATTTTTTACTAAATCATTATTATTTTGAAAATCTTTTTGCGTTTTATAATCATTATATACCTTATATATAAGTTTAATTATTAAACCTTTGTATGACTCTAAAGTTAAAATATCTTCTTCATTAAAATTATCATTGTTAAAATTAGGTAACTCTGGTTTTGATTCAAATAATATAAAATTACATCTTTTTGCTAAATTAATATTATTTATTATACAAGTAGGAAGATCGTTAAATAATTCTTTCATTTCCTTTATGCTTTTAAAATAAAATTGATTATTCGAGCATCTTCTTTCTGTATTAATTTTTTTCTCTCTATCGGATATACAAATTAAGATATCATGAGCTTCAAATGCATGTATATTTTGAAACAACACCTTATTTGTTGCAAGTAATGGTAAATCATAATCTATTGCTAAACTTATATATTCTTCTTCTACTTCTTGCTCTTTTTGTATTTGGTGTCTTTGAATTTCTAGATATATATTATTTTGAAAATGATTTTTTAATCTTTCAATTGTTTTATCTAATTCTATTTTTGATATTTTTTTTTCAATATATCTTACAAAAATACCTCCTAAGTAATCAAAAATTAATACTAAAAATTGGGAATTATTATATAACTGCTCTTCTGTAATATGTTTTTGAATATTTTGATTATTATGTATGTATATATAACTTGAAAGTTTAATTAAATTTTTATAGCCTATTTCATTTAAAGCTAACAATTTAATTGCATAATATTCATTATTAATTAATAAATTAGTTGTTAAACCATTTATTGGTTTAATTTTATTTTTTACTGCTTCTAAATTAAATTCTAACGAGCCAAATAAATTTGCATCATCAACTAATGCAACCGATTTCATATTATTTTCTTTTGCAAGTTTAACTATATCTTTAACCTTAAGCATACTTTGCAAAAAAGAATAAGAACTATATGTAAAATGCAAGAAATCATCTTCCATTTCATTATTAACAATATTAGAATTATTATTTGTATTTTCTGCTTCAATTTTATCAACAATATTAAAATTATTATCTATTTTTTTTGTAATATTATTATCTAAATTTATTGCATTAGTATCAGAATAATTGTCTATATTTTTTATAATATTATTATCTAAAACTATATTATCTGCAATATTATTATTTTTAATATTATTGTCTTCATTATATTTATTTTCTTTCATATCTTCATTTATATTTTCTATTAATTTATTCATATAAAACTAAACTTCTAAACAATAAATATATTTTACGATATTTTAATTGATTTTATAGATTTTTTAAGTTATAATAATATTAAGTATTTTTATAATAAAAATTTTAATTAATAATTATGGTAGTATTAAGTTTAGCTAGATTTGGAAGAAAAAAACGTCCTTTTTATCATGTAATTGCAAGAAACAAAACCGCAAAGCGTGATTCTGCAATAGAAAAAATAGGATATTATGATCCTTTATTGCCAAAAGAAGACAATAAAAATTTAAAAATTAATTTAGAAAGATTTAATTATTGGACTAGCGTTGGAGCGCAGCCAACTTTAACAGTAAAAAATTTATTTCGTTTATTTACTAAACGCAATAATCAAGAAACTGTAAAAGCTTAATATTGAGTTTTATATAATAAATAAATTCTAAATAAATTGTAAAATCCTAATATTAAATTTTATTTAATATAAAAACTAAATTAATATTAAATATTGATTTATATTTTATTAGTATTTTTTCTGTGTTCTTATAATTTTATAAGAAATTCATTAATGTTTTTTAATATATATTTTTTGAAATTTTTATATTTTTAAGTTTATTTTTATTGAAGTAATTGAATATAGTTTT
>JAXMDS010000006.1:0-62559 GCA_046348705.1 Rickettsiales bacterium
TATAAATTTAATTAAAAAATCTAACAATATAGAATTTATTAATTTTAAGTCTATCAATGATGATTATCATATACATAATAAAATTATAAAGGAAAAACCATCAAATAGAATTAAAATTATTAAATACTTTGCATTTCAAAATATAAATCAAGATACTTTATTTATTTGTAAAAAAATTTTAGACACAATAAAAAATTATAAAAATAAAAAAATTGGCATATTAGTTTCAGATAATAAAACTTTTGAAATATTAAAAAGCAACTTAGAAGCATTTAATATTAATTTTCACATAGCCGAAAATAGAAATAAAAGCACATTTATTGCTTTTTTTATTAGTTTTTTATCATTAATATTTGAATTTGAAATAAGCATATTTTTTAGCGTTTTAAGAAATATATTAAATTTTTTTTATTTTAAGAAATCAAGTTATAAATCGCAAAATTTTTACTTTCAAATATTTCAATTTGAAGAATTAGCTAAACAAAAATTTTTATTTAATCAAGAAGATATCATAAAAGAATTAAAATTGCAAAATAATAAAAAATTTTATTTTATTAGACATTTTTTAAAATGGATTAATAAAATTAAACGGGCCCAAAATATTAAAACTTTACTAGATATGATGTTTATTTTTTTAAATAAAGTTGAAAAATTAAATGATTCAGAATCTTTAAATATCAATTATAATAAACAACTTCAAACACAAAAACTAAAAATACTACAATTATGCAGTATAATTTTAAATGCAAAAATTAGTAATATCAAAACAGAAATTGCAGTATTAAAATATTTATTACACAATATTAAAACTCCATCTTATAATAATAGTATTAAAAATTTAAATAATATAGAAGTAAATATTTTTAATTCTATTAAAAGCTTATATATGTATGATTGTGATTTGATATTTTTAGCAAATTTGCAATATGATATTTTTAAAAAAGAGCAATATAATTCTTTTTTGCCGCCTCATATTATAAAAGATTTAAGTTTAGATTTGCAAGAACAAGAAAATTTATACTATTTTGCTCAAGTATTTAAAAAAAATATTTTCATTACAATACAAGAAGATATTGCAAAAAATATTCATAAAATATCAAGTTTAAAATTTGATATAAAAAGTATTATAAATTGTGAAGTAATTTTTAAAGCAACTACTAAAAATATCATATACGATATTAGTCAAAATATTAAAAATATTTTTATCAATGAAAATTTACATAGTCAAGATTCATATAATCAAGTATTAAATTACAATATTAATCATTATATTGTATATGCAACTCATATAGAGCAATATATAAAAGATAAATTTGCATTTTATGCTGAAAAAATATTAAAACTAAAAATTAACAATGAAATAAAAAGTATCCCAGAAGCAAATATTTTTGGCTCTATCATGCATGAATTAATTAGGTATTATTTTATAGAAATAAGAGCAAAATTTATAGAAGATAATAATTTTAATATAGTTAATACTTTAGTAGAGCAATATTTTAATGCAAAATCAGAAATTCTTAAAAATATTTATCTAAATAAAGCTTTAGAAGTTCTTAATATGTTTATTTTATATATTTATCCAAACATAATTTATAAAACAAATTTTATTGAACATAAATACAAAGTAGAAGAATATAATAAATGCTATTCTAAAATATCTATAAAATCAGATTCTAATATCAGTAATACATTTATAGAATATTATGAACACAAAATTGAAGCATCATTTAAAATTGATCAAAATGAATATACTCTTTTAGCTATATTAGATTTTTTAAGAATAAATAATAATCAAAAATATTTATTAGTGGATTATAAAACCGGTGTTTTGCCAACCAAAAAAGATATTACAACTTTTAAGCATACTCAATTATTAACTTCTGCAATTATAATAATTTTAAGTAATTATTCTAAGTTGGAGAAGATTATATTTAATCCAAAATGCAATAATGAAGAAATTATTAAAAAAATATGGAATAAATTCCACCAAGAAAATAAAGAAATTCAAATTTCTTATATCAAGTTAAGCAATAAAATTAAAAGTATTAAAGAAGTTAGTGTTATTATTTCGTATGAAATTTTTATTGAATATATAGAATTTTTAATTAATATATTGTTGCAAATTAACAATTCCGATATAGCATCATTTAAAAATCAAGATCATGAAAAATATAGTTTATTGTTATAGACAATATAAAAAATTACATTTTTAACAAATATTGCAAATTAACATATTAAATGCTATAATGATTTTCAATTTTATATTTATTAAAAATAATATGTTTAAAATTTCAACTATACAAAATTATTTATTAAAAATTATTTTTTTTAGCTTGATTAATTGTTTTTACTTTATACACATTAAAGCAAATTCTGAATTAACAATAAAAGAAAATAAAGCAGAAAATGAACTATTTAAAGATCATGATAAACTTTCAACAAAAATAGAAAAAATTAATAAATTGGAAAATTATGTTAATGATTATACCAAATTTACAAACTCATTATCTAATGATGTAAAAAAAGAAATTGAAGAGTTTAATAAAGTTAGTAATGAATTTTCAATAGAAAAGAAAAAGGCATATAATTCTTTATCTAATGAAGCAAAAAAATTTTTAAAAGAAGAAAAAATTGCTAAAAAAAATATTGTTCTTTTAATGCAAGAAAAAGAAAATAATAATAATATTATATTAAAAAATACTAATGATGAATTAAGTAAAATTGATTTATCAAATTTGAATAAAGATAATTCTTTGCAACCAGAAAAAATCGTTTCAGAACCTGAACACTTAGAAAAACTAAAAGAAGCAATCAGTGAATATTCAAAAGTATTATCATCTCTTGATGATAATGTTAAGAAAGAACTAGATGAATATAGAAGCTTAATTGCAAAAATAAATTTAAAGAATCAAGAATTATATAGAAAATTAGGCAAAGATTCTAAAGAATATTTAAAGAAAAATAGAATGCATAAAAAGGCAATTATGCAAATGCTAAGTAAATAAAAATAATAAATTAATTATTTATTAAATTTATTTTATTTTTTTAATGTTTGTTTTATTTAAAATTTATTTTATTACTTTTTTTGGAATATATTTTTTAATATATTGATTATTTGAAATATTATATTTATCATTAAAAAAAGTATTATTATAGTTAATTCAACTTATTATTATATTTAAATTTACTTTCTTTCAATTAAATTTTTTAGTGAACCAAAGATCATAAAAAAAGCAGAAATCCAAATCCAAAATATCATTGGCCTATAGTATATATGAATTGTATGTATATTTTCATTGTTATTAATTGGTATATTATTAGATAAATTTTTACCCTGATAAACTACATACAAATCAAAGAACAAATAACTAAATATATTACTTTTAGTTATAATGTTTTTTTGATGCTTATAAAGTCGTAATTCTGGTGATAAGATGATTTGAGAATTATCTATATTTATTTCAACTAAGCTTTGCGCTGTATAAAAATTATTTTCTTCTTCATAATTAACCTCAAGTAATTTAACAGATAAAATATCATTTTTATTAATTTTAAAATGCATTTCTTCATTTATTATACCTTCAAAAGAAATTCTTTTTCTAATGTTTTATTAAAAATAATACTAATAATTAATAAAACAAATGCTATATGGCTAATTAACATTCCAGAAATTTTTTGTTTCATAAAAATAATAGAAATAACAATGCACAAATAACACAAAAATAAATATATTATTGATAAATAATCAAAATTATTATAATAATTTAAAATAACTAAAATTATAGGTATTGGTGAAATATATTTTAATATATGATATATTTTCTTATCTTTAACAAAAAAACTCATTAAAATTAAAATAGGAATAATTAATGGATTAAATATATATGTAAAAAAATCTTGATCTATATTAATAGATAAATTAAATATAGCTTTATAAAAAATTGGCATTAAAATTGCAATCAATAAAACTATAATTTGCAATAAAATTACAAATGCAAAAATTTTAATCCCATTAGTTTTATGAGTAGAAGATTGATTAATTTCTTTAATTTTAAATATACCAAAAACAAAACTAATTAAGAATAATGTAAACAAATAAAAAAATATTACAAAATTAATTTTATTTATAGCAAAAGCATGAGAAGATACTAAAATTCCAGCTCTACTAATGCAAAATGCAAAAATAATAGCAAAAAAAGATGATATTGCAAATAAAAAAGATAATTTTATTAATCTTTGATTTTTAATAGCAATAAGGAGAACATGATAAAAACCAGTTAATATTATAAATATAATTAAAGATAAAATTTCTATTGGATCATAAGACCAATATCCTCCCCAATTAAATTCACGATACCCCCAGTTTGATCCTAATGCAATTGCTAATATATTTAAAATCCATGCTGTTCTTATAAAATTTAATATCCTTTTTAAAAACTCACTTAATTCAAAATTATTTTCTACTAAATTTTCACGATGATTTAATTTTATATTGTTATTTAAAATAATATTATTATTTGTTTTATCTTTATTGTCTTGTTTATTTGATTCGATACTACTGCTATTATTATTATTATTATTATTTTGTTCTAAATTATTTTCTATTATATTTTGATTATTATTACAATTAAAAATAAAAATTCCTATAAAAACAAAAATACTACTTATTATAATTAATGTATAACTTATATATAAAATAGGTGGATGAATTAATAAAGCGTAATCTTGCAATAAAACATTTAGCCCAAAATTTTCTATTGAATTGGTATTTTTTGCAAATATATCAACTTGATAAATAACAATACTAAATAATATTATGCATAGCAAATTAAATGAAGCTATAATTTTAAATGCAAAAATTTCTTGTTTAACAATTTGTTTTTGTATTTTATAAGTAAAAAAATAAGATATAAGAATATAAATAAAAAATAATATAAACAAAGACCCTTCATGCGTTGCAAATGGCGCAAATATTTTATAGTATAATGGTAAATCAATACTAGAACTATTTGCAACTATTTTATAACTAAAATCATTATGTAAATATATTTTAAGTATATAAATGTATATCAAACTACTTATAAATAGTAGGCTATTATATATAGCTTTTATATTATTAAAAATAATATTTATAAAAGTATTTATATAAATTAATAAAATATTATAATTAAACATATATCATAGTAATATTGCTTAATTAAGTATATATTAAAAACAAAATTTAAAATTTAGCTATTTGATATATTATATAGTGTTTGTGATAATAAAATTTAATGTTATAATTTAATTAATAAATTTAATTATTTTTTTATGAGTACACAAGATACTAATAAAATATACAATATAGAAGAAGATAAAATAGATGAAATATTAAATACTAAAAAGTATGTAGTAATTGATTTTTGGGCACCTTGGTGTGGTCCATGCAGAATGTTAGGTCCAGTATTTGAAAAAATAGCAAGAGAAAATAATACTGAAGTTGCTTTTGTTAAAGTAAATGTAGATGAAAATCAAAATACTGCACAAAAATATAATGTTCAAACTATTCCAACAATTTTATTTATCGAAAATGGTAAATTAATTCATACAATTACAGGATATAAAGATGAAAATTTCTTAAAATCAGAAATTAATAAACAATTCAAATTGAATTAATTTTATAAAATATAAAAAAATTAATTTATAATTTTAAAAGCAATAAATATTTTAAATATAATAAATATTTATGAAAAAAATTATAGATTGGATTGATTATAGATTGCCTATTTTTAGTTTTATTAATGAATTAAAATTATATAAAACACCAAAAAATTTAAATTATTTTTGGAACTTAGGCTCAATAGCATTAATTGGCTTAATAATACAAATTATTACTGGTATTATTTTAGCATGTCATTATATACCTCATGTCGAACATGCCCATCAAAGTGTTGAGCGTATAATGAGAGATGTTCAATATGGATGGCTTGTGCGATATATTCACTCGGTAGGTGCTTCTATGTTTTTTATTTCTGTATATTTGCATATGTTTAAAAGTATTTTATATGGATCTTATAAATATCCAAGAGAATTATTATGGCAACTTGGTGTAATAATTTTTATAATTATGATGGCAACTGCTTTTATGGGATATGTTTTACCATGGGGGCAAATGAGCTATTGGGGCGCTACAGTAATTACTAATATTTTTTCTGCAATACCAATAATAGGTGAAGATATTGTTATTTGGATATGGGGCGGATATTCAGTTGCAAACCCAACTTTAAATCGTTTTTTTTCATTGCATTATCTATTGCCATTTATTATGGTATTTATTGTATTTTTGCATCTTGTAGCATTAAAAAGACATGGAGCTAATAATCCCACTGGTGTTGAACTTGAAAAAAAAGATCAAATTCCTTTTCATCCTTACTATACAATTAAAGATATATTTGGTTTTGGCATTTATTTTACTATATTTGCATTTTTTGTTTTTTTTGAGCCTAATTATTTAGGTCATCCTGATAATTATGTACCCGCTAATCCTTTAGTAACTCCTGCACATATAGTACCTGAATGGTATTTTTTGCCATTTTATGCAATTTTAAGATCTGTTCCTTATAAGTTTGGCGGTGCGATTGCTATGTTTGGATCTGTACTAATATTATTATTTTTGCCATTTTTAGATAGATCAAATATTAAATCTTATATTAATAGACCAATATATAAATATTTCATTTTTATATTTACTATAAATTTTGTATTGCTAGGATATTTAGGAAGCAAAGAAGCAACTGAAGGATATATTTTAATTAGTAAATTTTGTACAATTTATTATTTTATGCATTTTTTAATTATTACTCCAGTTGTCTCATATTATGAAATTAAACATTGCAATGAAAAATAATTATTTTATATTATGAAATTAATCGCTATCATAAAGAGTAAAAAAATTTTTTTGTTTTTGCTATTAAATTTAAGTTTGATATTTGCAATAAATCAAATTAATAAAAAACAAAGCTGGCCATTTGAAGGTATATTAGGATTTTTTGATTATGCAGCAGCACAAAGAGGTTACCAGGTATACAAAGAAGTATGCGCATCTTGTCACTCTATGCAAAATATGAAATTTAATAATTTAATAGATATTGGCTTTTCTGAAGAGGAAAGTAAAACAGTTGCTCAAAGTTTTATAATTCATGATGAATTAGATGAATTTGGCAATTTAATAGCTAGGAAAAGAGAGCTTAAAGATAGTTTTCCTTCTCCTTATAAAAATGAAAATGAAGCAAAACTTGCAAATAATGGAATTAATCCTCCTGATTTATCTTGCATTATTAAAGCGAGACC
This sequence comes from Rickettsiales bacterium, assembly GCA_046348705.1. GTDB lineage: Bacteria > Pseudomonadota > Alphaproteobacteria > Rickettsiales > Rickettsiaceae > JAXMDS01. The sequence continues at coordinate 7,330 of JAXMDS010000006.1, forward strand.
TGACGGTGCAAATTATGTTTATTCAATATTAACTGGATATAAATCTGCCCCAAAAAATTTTCATTTACAAGATGGATTATATTATAATGAGTATTTTCCTGGTAATCAAATAGGAATGCCAGAGCCACTATATAATGACATAGTAAAATATCAAGATGGCACTCATGCATCCATTGAGCAATTAGCAAGAGATGTAGTAATTTTTTTACAATATAGCTCAGAGCCAGAAATGCAAACTAAAAAATCATTAGGCTTAAAAATAATACTGTTTTTAATAGTATTTACAATACTATGTTATTTTACAAAAAATATAATATGGAAAGATATTAAATAAATAATTTACATTAATTTAGTTCGAGATAATTAATATACATAAATTTTAAATTTATTAATGCAAAATAGCTCTATATATAAACACATAGTAAATTACTAAAGCAAATTTAAATATAATAAATTATTATGTATTAATGCTTTTCTATGTAATTAAAATTATATCTAGTTCTAACTTAAATCACTATATAAATAATTAAAAATTGATATATTTTTTAGAAAATTTTATTTTTATTGAAATAGTAATAATTGATTTATTTATAAATAAAAAAAATTTTTCAAATTGTTAATATTTTGATTATTTTTTTTACAAATAAAATAATAATTAAATTTTTATCTACCTTATTATAAATTAATTTGAGTTTGACACGTAAGATATTGTTCAGTATACACTTTATCTATTCTGCGCTTAATTAAATATCTGTTTAGCGCCTAATTAAATTTTTATCTACTTTGTCCTGAATTATTTTTACTTTTATCTTTATTGTCAATCTGTTTATTAGATAATTTATCTAATAAATTAAGTTTATATTCTTCTTTTTTCATAGTATAGTATTTAATTTGTGCTCGTGTGAGCTCAATATCTTTAGTTAAAGCATTTTTAGTTGCTTCATTTTTTTTAATTACTTTATCTATATCTATATTATTGTTTTTATAAGTTTGCTTTAAATTATCAATATTGTTCTTTTTTACTGCTAAAACACTAATTTTGTCAGTTATGTTTTTTATTTCTTGTTTATTTGAATTTAATCCATTTTTAATATTTTCCATATCTGTTGTTTCTTCTAATACAGTTTCTACTATTATAGGTGAGAAATTTTTTGTCATATTTTTATTAAGAGTTGTATTAGTATTATCTATCATATTTTGATTAAGAGTTGTACTAGTATTATATATCTTAGCTAAAATATCTTCATCTTTTTTCGAAGATGCAAAAGCATCATAAATCCCATGCCAAGCTCTAGAAAACCAATTGGGTTTTTCATCAATTATTTTTTTCCTTTGTTCGCGCAATGAGTTCATTTTATCTTGTACTACTAATTTTAGCTTGTCTAATGTATCTAGATTATCTAACGCCTTATTATGAACATTATATTGACCTTGATTGTTTTGTATACGATTATTCTTTTGTTTCCTTATTTCAACATCAATGTCAGATAGTTCTTTATATAAATTAAATATTTGAATATCAATTGATTTTATTGCTAAATTATTAATTTTTTCTTTAGTTGAATATTCGTTTGTTTTAGTAGATCTTAATTCTGCAATTTTAGTATTTATTTCTTTAAATGCTTTATCAAATTCAGAATTAAATTGATCTTTAGTTTTAATTATTAAATTACTGTTATGTAATTGTGTTAATTTTGTATTTAAATCTTGACTCTCTAATGCTATCATATTCCATTGATTATGTAATTCATTTATTTCATTTTGTAATTGAGATGTATCAATTTCCAATAATTTTTTATCTTCATATTTTTTTTCTAAAAAATTTTTTGTTTTATTTAGATGAGATTCTTTTTCATTAATTTCATTATTTAGTCTCGATATTCTTTGCTCTATATCTTTTAAAGTTGCATTTAATTGTAATGTTTTTACATTGCTTAGTTTATTTTCCTTTAATGAAGATATTTGTTGTTTTGATAATTCATTTAATTCTTTTAATTCATTATTTATTTCTTGTAATTTATTTTTTTTATTAATTAATTGTGTAATTATATTAAATGCATTGCTGAATCTTGTTCCATCAAAACTAAAAGATTGCCTTATATCTCTAGCATAAATATCTTTTGTACTATTTTTCTGATCAATTAAATCTTGGATTTTTTTTTGTTCTATTTTTATTTGCTCAAAAATATCTGAATTTACAATATCATTACTATTAAATGTGTTTAAAACTTTTTTTTTAATATCTTTAATTGGTTCTACTATATCTGAATGATATATTATTAAATCTTTTACAGCTTGACTTTGTTTTGTTTTAGGAAGATCAAGATTAAATTTATCTTGTTTTAATTTATTAAATAACTCTTCAAATTCTTTTGTTGCAATTGTTAATTGTTTTTTTAAATCATCTTCTAATTTATTAAACGACTCTTCAAATTTTTTTGTTTCAATTGTTAATTGCTTTTTTAAATCATCTTTTCTTAAATTATCTTTAAGTATTATTGTATTTTGATCTGCCATAATAGATATATAGTTAATTATTAATATAATAATTATATTATTTATTAAAAACTGTTATTATATACTAAATAAGTATATATAAAAATAAATAAATTTTATTACAAATATATCATATAATTTTAAAATTAATATTTATAATTACAATAATAGTATCTTATTTTTATTTATATATTTTGCTTTAAAAAAAACACTTTATAGCTTACTAAAATATTTAATTTTGAAATATATTTAAATTTTCGATAATCGTTCAGATAATTCAATTCCCAAAATTTCAGCGCCACTAGTAATAATATTTCTAGCGCATAAAAGTAAACCTACTCTATTAAGTGTTTTTGCATTATTACTTGAAATAATTCTATACTGCTCATCATCAATCATGCAGGACCATAAATTATGAATTAATTTTGCTAAATCTTCTAAAAATTTTACTATTTTTGATAGATCTAAAGTTTCTATTGTTTGTTCTATTATGTAAGGCCACAAAGATAGAAAAATAATTAAATTCTTTTCTACCTCTAAATTTAAAATGTTCCAATTAAATATTCCTTGTTGAATTAATTTATATATATCTTGATGATTTTGCTTTATATTTGCATAAACAGAATTAATTCTAGCATATGCATATTGAATATAGAAAAATATATTATCGCTTGAAAATTCTTTTGCTTTTTCTACATCAAAGTTTAATATTGTGCTATCTTTAACGCTTAGCATAATAAATTTTAATGTATTTTTTGCATACATATTTGCATAAACTTTATATTCATCATCTAAATTAAGATTGAATTTATTATTTTTTATATCGTTTAAGTTTATATTATTTGAGTTTGTATTATTAATTTTTAATTCATTATCAACAAATTGCGCTACTTCATTAATAATGTGATTATAATTATCATTATCAATATTAGACGAATTAGATTCGTATTGCCTTAATAAATGAGCATTATTGTTATTAGAATTGATTTGATCTTTAACTGAAATATGATTATTATTTGTATTAACTGTATTTTTATTATTTATATTAACGTTGTTATTTGTATTTATTATATTTTGATTATTTACATTAGAATGATTGTTAACATTTAAATCGGAGATAATATTTTTATTAGGATTGTTGTAGTTACAAATTGAATTAATAACATCTCCTACAGTTTCAAATTTACCAGAACGTTTAGACATTTTTAACAATTGACCATTCTCTAAGTAATTTACCATTTGATAAACTTTAAATTCTGCTTTAGTATCTGTTTTTTTCATAATATTACTAATTGCTGCTACACCTGCTTGCATACGTTTTACATATCCAATATGATCATATCCAAATATATAAATTAATTTATTAAACCCTCTATTAATTTTATTCGCAATATATGCTAAATCTGATGCAAAATATGTAATTTCACCATTAACTTTTTGCACAACTCTAGGTTGATCATCTTCATATAGATCTGATCTAAAAACACAGTTAAATTCTTCTTTATAATTATCTGTATCTATACCAAGCGGTTTTTCTAACTTAATATTTTCTACTAATTTATTCTGTTTTAATAATTCCAGTATATTTTTTACTTCATTGTTTTCATTCATTTGCAATTCAGAAAAAAATATATCGTGCTTAATATTAAGTTTTGCTAAATCTTCTTTGATATATTCTAACATTTTAGCAATTCCTTTGCTTTTAATTTTCTCAAAACATTTTAATTCATTATATTTTTCATCTAAATATTTAGAGAATTCTTCATTTGCAATATATTCAATACTATGATGGTTAATAAATTGTTCTATAAAATTTAAAATTTCTTGCTTAAATTCATTAGCTATTTCCTGACTAATTTGCAATAAATAACTTCCAGGGTAGAAATCAAGCGGTTTATATGTTTTGATTTGATGATTATTTATTAATGTATTATTTTTTAATAAAATTATGTCAATTGCATTGTATAAAATACTTTTACCAAGAATAATAACTTGCGCACCATAATCATTAACAAAATATTCTTTTGTAACATCAAATCCTGCCTTTATTAATAAATTTGCAATACTATTTCCAATAATTGCTCCTCGCATATGGCCAATATGTAATGGTCCAGTTGGATTGCATGATACAAATTCTAAGTTTATTTTTTCTTTTTTATTGATAATTTCTAAAAAACCATATTTATCTTTATTTATCAATATATTATTTAATATATCAAAAAAAAAATTTGCACTTAAGTTAAAATTTATAAAATTATTTATAATTTCTATTTTTTCTATATATTTATGTGTTATTTTATCTTGAAATATTTTACCAATTTGTATAGGAGAAAATTTAAGCTCTTTGGCTAATAAAATGCATATATTACTAGAAAAATGTCCATAATTTATATTTTTAGTTTTTTCAATTGTAAAATTAAAATTTTTTAAATTGGATAAATTAAATGATGAAGGAAAATTTTCTATTAATATTTTTTCTAGTAAATTTCGCAATATTTTATATATATTCATATATAATTAGTACTTTATAGGTAATATATAATTTTACTACATATATAATTTATATTTAATTAAATTGTATAAAGTTTTTTCATCTAAGTTGAAGCTTAAAGTCTTTTGAAATTCATTTACAGTATAAAAATATAATTCAAAAAGATTATTCGAGTTTATACTATTAAGTAATTCTTTTTCATTTTCTGTTAAATTAATTTCATCTTTTAGTGAATTAATTTCTGTATTAATATTATTTTTTGTTAAATATATTTCATCTTTCAATATATTAGTTTTTATAATAATTTTATTAATAAACTGTAAAAAATAATTTATAACATTCTTACATTTCATTATTTTAGAAATTTCTTGATAAGATACACTATTATTAAAAAATTGTATTACTAAATTATAATTAGCATCTTTAGCATCATTATAATTAGCATCTTTAGCATCATTATAATTAGCATCTTTAAAATTGTTATCGCAATTTTCTTGATCAATTTTATTATAATCGTCATTTTTATCTAATTTATTAAGTTTATCTAATTTATTAAGTGAATTGAATTTTTCATCTTTATTAAGTGAATTGAATTTTTCATCTAATATGCTAATGAAATTATTTAATGAATATATCTGGCATCTTGAAATAATAGTTGGTAAAATATTAACTAAATTATTGCTAATAAAAAATATATAAACATATTGTAAATTTGATTCTAATAATTTTAATAGTGCATTTGCGCAAGAACCAGATAAATATTGAGCATATATAATGATAATTTTATATTTATTCCAAGAAAAAGTGTTTAAAAATTGATTTATTATTTTAATATCTTGCATTGTTATTTTACAAAAAATTTTTATATCAAACATAATTTCTAATTTTTTATAATAAGAGTTTATTAATTCTTTTTTTTGTTCTTGAGAGGATTTTAATAATTTTATTTTTAAATCTTCTAAATTTTTTAAATTTTGCAATGAGTTTTTAAAGCAATCTAATTTTTTAATATTATTTAAACTATTTTCTTGAATATTATTTAAACTATTTTCTTCAAAATAAAAAATATATTCAATAAAATACAAAAGCTCAAAAGCTAAATTATCTTCTGATCCATATAATATGTTTGCAATACTTAATTTTTGATTTTTAAATATATTAATTAAATATTCTGATAAAGTTTGATTAATATTTGAATTTTGACTTAATATTTTTAATTGCTCTTCTGATGATATTTTTTGAATCATATTAAAAAATTATAAATTTATGTATTTAAATAATAATATTACTTATTTTCAAAAGCTTTTTCTATATTTGTATTTTCTAATTTTGTTTCTATAAATTTAACATTATGTAGTTTTGCTTTATCAAAAAAAGAATTTTTTATAGTTGATTTAATAAAATTAATATTATTTAATTTTTGTTTTATAAAAACTAATATTATTAAGTATTTTTTATTCTGAATATATAAATTAATTTCAAAAATTAAAATTAAAATTTTCTATTTTATCTAAATTAAATATTTCATTTAAAGTATTAAATTTTTAAAAGAAAATAAATTAATATTAGAATTAATTATAATGTTATTTTGACCTTTAATATCATAAGAATCAAGTACTTTAATATTAGAATTAAAAATAATGCTATTTTTAATATTGATTTTATCAAGTTCCAGTAAATTAAAAGAACCATTTAAAAAACTTAAACTATCAATTTTATTATTTACAAAAGATATTGTTTGAATATTATTTTTAATTAAGCTGAAATAATTTAATTCAGATAATTCAAATTTTATTAAATTAATTTTAGAATTTTTAATAGCAAAAAATTTAATTTGAATTTGTTTTGTATTAAAATTTTCATAATTTTCATATTCTAATGTTGCATTTTCTGCACTAGTGTTAGTAATATTAAAATCTTTAATATTATTAATATTAAATGAACTTGTATTTATAATAGATCCTTTTAAATTAAAAATATTAATTTTATTTTGATTAAATTCATTATTATCTAATTTTACATTTTCGCAATTTAATTTAGTAATTTGATTTTTTGTTAAAGTTAAATAATTTGAATTAACATCTTGCAAAATCAAATTATCTATACTTGAACGATTAAATAAAATTTTATCTAATGTTGAATTTTTCAAAATAAAATTATCAGATATAATATTATTAAAATTAATAAATTCTAATTTTGAATTGGTGATAGTAGTAGTAAAAAATTTTGTATTAAAGAAATTATTTACTTTAATATGAGAATTATCTATATTTACATTTTCCAATTCTACATTTGTAAAATCTGAATTATAAATATTAGTATTTATAAAATTTGTTTTGTTTATTTTACTATTAAGTAAATTAGATTGTTTTATTGTACTTTTTTCAAAAGTATTATTGCTAAATATAGTATGTTCAAAATCTATTTTATTAAATTTTGTATTTATAATTGTAGAATCTTTTATTGAAATAGAATCTAATGATGAATTGCTGAAAAAACTATTTATAAATTTAGAATTTTTAAATTTAGTTCCATCTAAATTAGACTCTTGACATATTAGAGAAGAAAAAATTGCATATTGTAAGTTTGAATACTTTATTTCGCTAGATTTAATTTTGACATTATAAAAATTTGGATTTTTAAAATTAACATTTTCAAATGATGAATTAATAATTAATATATCGCTAAAATTTGCATTTTCAAGTTCAATATTACTTAGTTTAATATTATTTAACACGCCTCCAAATTTATTTTTAATTGGAATATTAGGATTTTTTTTAATAAAATGCACTAATTCATTATTTATATCTTTATCGCTGCATCCAGATAGTCCAAAAAATATAAAAATATTAAACATAAATAATATAAAACTTAAAAAAATCTTCTTTAAATTGTAGTTATTTTTTTTTTTAAAATTATTTATAAAAATATTTTTTATTTTAAAATGTTGAATCACTTTTTTTATATGAAAAATATTAATACTAATTAAAAAATATTTTAATTTATTATTAGATATAAATTTATAATTTTTTAAAAAAAGTATACAATAAAAATATATTGTGTATATTTTTATTATTTAAATTAAAATAATGTCTTTAAATAATTCAATAATTGATAAAAAAAAATACTTAGAATATAAATTAGAAGAATATAAAAAACAAAAAAACAATAATACATCAAATTTAGTTTCTAATCAAAATATTGTCTCAAATATAAATTTGAGACAATATTTTATTTGTGATGCACCACCGCCTAATTTATCGGGAGACTTGCACATAGGACATATTTTTAATGCGACTCAACCTGATATTATAAATAGATTTTATGAAATGCAAGGTTTTAATGTTATAAGACCATTTGGAATTGATGATAATGGTATTCCAACTTGGAAATTATTATTGCAAGAATTAGGTAACGAATATTTTAATAGTTCAAAACAAGAACTAGAAAAAATAGAGCATACTTCAGGTATACTTAACAAATACACAAAACAATATGAAGATATTTTACAAGAAGCTTGCATTTATTATAATGATGACTATAGATATAAAACAAGAGATGATTTTGCAGCAAAAATTTCTCAAAAATCTTTTTTAGAGCTATATAATAAAAAAGAATTATATACAAAAAATTGGCCAGTAAATTGGGATATTGGATACAATACTGCAATTTCTAATATGGAAATTGTTGTAAATGAAAAAAATAGTAAAATGCATCAAATTAATTTTGGTATTGTAAATTTAGATTTTCATATTAAAGATGAAGATAAATTAAATTCTATTGAAATTAAAATTGCCACCACAAGGCCAGAGCTACTTCCTGCTTGCGTAGCAGTACTATATCACCCTGATCATAAATTTGCAAAATATTTAAATAATAAAAAAATAAAAGTTCCTTTATTTAATTTTTATGTACCATTAATTGCAGATGATAAGGTAGATCCTGAAAAGGGAACTGGTTTTGTTATGTGTTGCACTTTTGGTGATCAAACTGATGTATATTGGTGGAATAAATATAATTTACCATTAAAACAAATTATAACTGTTAAAGGAATTTTAGATTTAGCAAAATATTATAACTTAAATACCGGTAAACATATTGTTAAAGATTTAGATGATATTGAGCTATATTGTAATGAATTACATAGTAATTATAATAATGAATTAAATAGCGATAGTTATAAAGCTTGTATAGATGTATTAAGTAAACTAAATAATTTAACTATTAATGCTGCTAGAGTCAAAATTATTGAAATTCTACATGAGAATAATTTACTAATAGAATCAAAAGATATAGTTCATAATGTTGCATGTTCTGAACGTTCTGGTGCACCTATTCAAATTATATGTGTACCACAATGGTACATTAAAACAATTCAACATAAAGAAGCAATTTTAGCAATAAATAATCAAATCAAATGGTATCCCGCTATGATGAAAAAAAAATTAGAAGAATGGGTGGAAAATATTAATGTTGATTGGTGCATAAGTAGACAAAGGCCATGGGGAATACAAGTACCTGTTTTATATAATGCAAAAGGAGAAATATTTTTACCAGAAGATGATATATTGCCAATTAAAATTTCTAAAAAATATTATTTAAATATTGCTACAAATAAAATTGTCGCATTTGATATCGAACATAAATTAATAGATGGTCAAATTAATTATATAGAATTATTTTTAGATGAAAATGTTTTAGATACTTGGGCCACTAGTTCATTAACGCATGAAATTTTAATGCATTTATTAAATAGCAAGACTAAGCAAGATGATATTAAAATTCTTGATATGAGATTTCAGGGCCATGAAATTATTAGAACATGGGCTTTTACAACAATTCTAAGATCATATTTGAGTCGCAAACAAATTCCTTGGCATAATATTGTAATTACAGGATGGTGCCTTGCTTCAACTGGAGAAAAAATTTCAAAGTCTAAAAATAATGCACCAAATACTGAAAAAATCATAAAAGAATGTGGTATAGATGCAATAAGATATTGGGCAGTAAAAGCAAGATTAGGGAATGATATTTCATTTTGTTTACAAACTGCTAAAAATGGAGACAAGTTAATTAATAAAATTTTAAATGCATCTAAATTTATTCAAATTAATTTTGAACTATTAAGCAATAATAAGATAAAATTTGAAAATGATGATATTGATTTAAATACTTTATCTAATAAACTTGATAAATTATTTTTGATAAAATTTATAGATTGCGTAGAACAAATTACAACTAATATTAAAAATTATCAAACAGCAGAAAGTTTTGATTTATGTGAAAAATTCTTTAAATCAGACTTTTGTGATTACTATTTAGAAATAATTAAAAAAAGATTTTACAATTCTGAAGGCATAGACTTAGAGAGTCAATTAAGCACAAGTTACACTTGTTTTATATTTATGAATATATTTTTAAGACTATTAAGGCCATTTTTACCAAAATTATCTGAATATTTATATTTAACATTATATAATTGTAACTTAGAATTAAATAATCTATATAAATTATGGCCACAAGAAAAATTAATTATATCAATTAAAGAGTTAGGCTCTATAAATAAACAAGAAGATATTGATGTATTTAATAATATCATCAATATAATGGAGCAAATTAGAAAATATAAAACAGAAAATAAACTTTCTATGAATTCTGAAATTGAATCGGTGCAAATATATTTAAAAAATAATATTGACATTAGTATTTTATTAGATATTAAAGCAGCAAGTAATACAAAAAGCATCAGCTGCTCTACTAATGATGAATTTACCGAAAATCCAATTACTACAGATGAAATTATAGTAAATATTAAATAACAAATGTTTTAATTTACTATAAATGTAAAATTTATTAATGATAAAAATACCAGAGTTTTAATTATTAAAAATAAAGTAATAATTCATATCAATAGTTAAATTACTATATAGATTATAATATATTGAATTATATTTCATATTAATATTTAAATTAGTACATGAGAAATTTTAATTTATATAAATATTAAGTATGATGGTAAGTAAACATTTACTTTAAAACAAAAAATGTTTATAAATAAAGTAATATATTTTCATTAAATATAAAGATTATTATAAAAAATAGCAATACTATTTCTAGTAGTTTATTTTATAAAAATAAACATTTAATAAAAAATTTTTACTATATTAGTTTAAGTTATAAAAATCAATAATTAAATATATCAAAATTATATTATATTATATATTAATAATATGTATAAAGGTTAGTCATAATGTATAAAGATCATAATAATGCTAAAAATGAAATTGCAATTTATATTCATTGGCCATTTTGCGAGTCTTTATGTCCGTATTGCGATTTTAATTCTTATGTAAATAAACAAATTGATCATATTGCATGGAAAAAACGCTATCTAGAAGAAATTTTATTTTATAAATCTATATTACAAAATTATCAAATTCGTTCTATATTTTTTGGGGGTGGTACACCATCATTAATGCAGCCTAATACAGTTTTTGAAATATTAAATTTAATTAATACTATTAGTGATATTCGTAATGCTGAAATTACATTAGAAGCTAATCCTACTTCTTTTGAAGTTGCAAAATTCCAAGACTTTAAATTAGCAGGAATTAATAGAGTATCTTTAGGGGTGCAAAGTTTTGATGATAATAATTTAAAGTTTTTAGGCAGAAATCACAGCTCAAAAATGGCTATTGCAGCAATTGAAAATAGCGCTAAAATATTTTCTAATTATTCATTTGATCTTATATATGCGCTACCTAACCAAACTTTAGATGATTGGAAAAAAGAATTAGAATTTAGTGTGAAATTTAATTCAAATCATATTTCATTATATCAATTAACTATTGAAGAAAATACTAAATTTAGCGCACAATATAAAGCAAAAAAATTTTATTTACCTGAAAATAATATTGCGAATCAAATGTATTTATATACAAATAAATTTCTTAAGAAATTTGATTATAATCATTATGAAATTTCTAATTACGCTAAATTAGGTTATGAATCTCGCCATAATTTAGCATATTGGGAATATTTGCCTTATATTGGAATTGGGCCAGGGGCACATGGTAGATTGCATAATAAATTAAAAGATATACAAGAAATGAAAAATTTATATACAAAAATAAATACTTCTCAGAATCGTAATTTAAATATAATCAACTTATTGAAAGAAAATAAAAACGATTTAAAAGATTATATAAACTTATCGAAACAAGATACAGATCTCTCAAAAGAAAATACAAGTTTCTTAAACTATGATCATGATAAAATTGCCAGTATACAAGCTATATATTCGATTAAAAGCCCTAAACAATGGTTAAATAGTGCTCCATTTGAAAATAATCAAATAGAAAATCTTACTAAACAAGATATTTTGCAAGAAATATGCTTAATGTCATTACGCATACAAAAAGGCATTAACTTGGAACAAATAGAAGAATATAATAATATTAAATTACAAAATTTAATAGAGAAAAATTTATTTATTAAATATAAAGAAATGTTAAAATATTCAAAAAATAAAAAATATTTACAAATTAAACAAAAATATAGACATATTTCAGATTATTTAATAGGAAAAATTTTAGAGTGTTATAGAGAATAATATTTTAAAAATAAAATTATTTAATTATTAATTAAAAATCTAAATATACTAATAATTATTTAATAATTACAAAAATTAATAATAAAAAATTAAATATATAATATAATAAAAAACATCAATATTAAATATTGATAAGATTTTCATAAAAGTAATAAAATATATAAACAAAACAATATTCTTTAAATAAGTATTAATAGTAAAAATATATTAACAATTATTATTTTTAAAAAATATAATAGTGATTATAAAAATTAAATACTAATTATAATTATTAATTATTATTAAAATGGAGCTTTATTTTCTGCATTTGGTCTTTTAGCTTTCCATGTATTTCTAGCCGATTCTACTAATACATGAATATTACCTGTATATTTATTGCCTCCTCTATCTATCGTTAACTTTTGTATTTCCGCATGCTCTACTGCTTTTGTAATTAAGTCGCTTCCTAATTTTGCAGCATATGTTTTATTACAATAAGATTTATTGAATTTTTTTTCTTCATTACGATAAATAAGGGTAGACATAGAACAAATAACATTTCCATTATTATTCATATCAATAATTTGAACATATAAATGTCTATTAGACTTAGTAATGCTCATTCTATGTCTTGCATGTGCAAGATCTTTTTTGGTAGGTACAATACATTTTTTATTGATAACATTACGAATTCTTTGTTTTCTTTTTTCTAATCTAAATGATTTTAGTTGCATAAATTAAATTGCAATTAATTTTTATAAAATATATTATACACAAAAAACTGATTTTTAACAAATTTATTTAATAAATTTTAGTAAATTCATGAATTATATCAAGATAATATAATTTTATCTTTAATTTTGATAGTTATTATATTTATTAAAGTATTAAAATAGACTTCTTTTTAATTTAATTATTTTAGCTTTTGAAATTTAATTAATATAAGATTAATTTATGATATCAAAAGCGAGCGCTAATAAAAAAATATGAAATAAATTTAAAATAAATAAATAATTATTTATTCTATCAACTTTAAAATGTATCTTATTTATAACAGTAATTTTTTATTTTTTTATTTTTTTGCTTTTTTGATTTGTTATAGTTTTACTATAACTTATAGTTGTTTTTAATATGAGTTTAATATAAATGAATTCGACGCAGCGTAGAAATTTTTCTTATATTACTCCATATTTATTAATTATATTATTTAAAATTATAGAAAAAGAACAAGTTACTATTTTAGATTATGCGGCATATATTGGAACTACAGTTGTTCAAACGAAATTAACTCCTATAATAGGTATATTTCCTTCTGCGATTATTACTGGAATAGTATATGTAGCAATAAAAAAGCCAGAGTCAACAATAGAAGTAATTTTAGCATGCGCAAATCCAAAAGAGCACGGTAAAGCAATATTGCTTCGTCATAATGATGAATATATTCCAGTTACAAAAGAAAATGTTGAATATTATACAAAAAATATTCAAACAATAAAGTCTATGACTGGTTATGTTGTAGATGGAATAAAAACAGTTGGAAAAGTCTCTTTTAATGCTTTAGGCAAGATTATAATAGATGATACATCTCGTTCTACAGGGACAATGTCTAATTCTGATTATCAAAAAAATAATACTGATAGTAGCGATTATGGCAATTGGAACGGATATGGAGATAATAATAATAGTAGTTCTAATAATGGTAGTTCTGGTATTGATTATAGTCATTGTACTCCTGAAAATAGTCATGCGAACGGGTATTCTGATGAATATGGCATGGCTAAATGTCATAATGATGCTCAAAATACTGCAGGTGATTCAGGAGGTAGTGGAGGGGATTCTGGCGGAAGTAGTGGCGGAGGATGTTATTTGATATAATTAAAATAATTAATTAATTTAAAATATCAAATACTTCAAGTGATTCACGAAGCGGCGGTTGGGACTCTGACGGCGGTGGGTATTATTTTGATATGATTAAGCTTAAATTAAGGTATAATATTTAAATAAAAAATAGCATAATTTCAATAATGCAAAATAGATAAAATATTAGATTTAAGTTTGCATTAAAAAATTTTGCTAAATTTTGCTAAATTTTGAAATATTTTAGATTTTTTTTAAAATATTTAAATTTTAACTTAATTAACTATTAAAGATTTAAATTATCTTAAGGTTGAAAAAAAATTTTTCATCAAAAGATAAGAATAATTTGATAAAATACCACCATATATATTTAAATTATTTTGTCTTAGTATAAATTTTGAATTTTGCCCATTAAGTGTTCCATTTTTAAAGTCTTCTAGCCCGTAGTAAATATTTTTAATACCAGAACCTAATATGCAGCCAAGGCAAGCTAAGCAAGGCTCAAAAGTAATTATTATTGCTAGATCATCTAAATATTTAGTTTTAGTATGTAAAAACATTCTATTAATTGCAATTATTTCTGCATGATTAATTTTATTATTGGTCGCTTCTACTAAGTTATGCGCTATAGATATAATTTTGTTTGTTTTCATATTAACAATTAAAGCCCCTACAGGAATTTCATTTTGCTTCATGCCTATTTTGGCAACATGTAGCGCAATTAACATCAAATAATTTACAACATCGACTTGCATACAAATTAAAATAATTTGTATTTTTGTTTTTCTTTTAAATTAAATGGATCTTGATGAATTAAGATTTCTGCATCTGGAAATGTCTCTAGAATTTTTAGCATAACTTTATCTGAAATTTCATGCGCATCTATTAATAATAAGTTGGGATCTAATTCTATATGCACTTGTATGAATCTTTTTTCGCC
The DNA here is from genome assembly GCA_046348705.1 of Rickettsiales bacterium. GTDB lineage: Bacteria > Pseudomonadota > Alphaproteobacteria > Rickettsiales > Rickettsiaceae > JAXMDS01. Next base: position 22,705 of record JAXMDS010000006.1, read on the forward strand.
TGCTTTTCTTGTTTTTAGCTCATGCGCACCTAATACTTCTGGTATTGATCTTAAAATAGCAACAATTTTTTGTTTATCTGCTTTGCACAATTCTTCATCCATTAAGCCAGAAAAACCAATTTTTATTAATGATATAGAGTTATGAATAATATATCCGCCTATATATAAACTAATACTTATATCAATGATTATTATATGACTAAAATATAAAGACAATAATACTCCTATATGCGCTATTAAATCTGTCATATAATGTATATAATCTACTTTAATAATCATTGAATTGGTTTTTTGTATTACATATCTTTGATATAAAATAGTAACAATATTGAATAATATTATAACTATAATAAATTTTATACCTAAGATATTATTTTCTATTTCATATCCATAATACATTTTATATATTGTTAAAAAAATTATAAATAATCCAGAAAATAAATAAAAAATAGATTGACCTAATACTGCAAGATTTTCAATTTTATTATGTCCAAACCTATGATTATTATCAGCTGGAATCATTGCAAATAAAATTGCAAAATAATTAATAGTACTTGTTAGCACATCTAAGGTTGACTCTAGAAGAGTTGACATAAGAGACAGAGCATTTGTTTTATACCAAGAAAATAATTTAATGCCGGTAATAATAATAGCAACTAAAATTGATAACATAGCTCCATTTTTTTTTAATTCTTCGACAAGGTTTTGAGAATTTTTCTTTTTAAGATTAATTTTATTAAGTGTCATTTTTATAGTGTAATTATAATTTTTTTTAAATTAATTTTATTTATTATTATCTAATAATATAGTTATTCTTTTAAAAGTTAGTTTATTAATTTAAATTACTTATTTAATTTAAAATATTATTATTTGTTAATTTTAGCATATTGTTCTACAAAATCTAGCACTTCATTTGCATGAGAAAAAACAGATACATCTAGCCAAATTTTAACTATTTTTGCATCTTTTCCAATAAATATAGTAGAGCGATTAATGCTATTATACTTAAAGCCAAATAGTGATTTTTCTCCATAAAAACCATAGCTTTTTGAAATCATAAAGTCAATATCATCAATTAATGGAACGCTCAAGCATTGTTTAGTTAAAAACTTTTCATGAGAATTTTCTATATTTCTAGATATCCCAAATACTTTTACACCTAAAGAAAAAAATTCTTGCATTTTACTAGAAAAAGCCTTTGCTTCTAATGTGCAACCAGGAGTATTATCTTTTGGATAAAAAAATAAAATAATACCATGTTTTGTATCACTTAATAATTCATTTAAATTTTTAGTATAAAAATTTATTTTTAAATTCAATTCTTGATTATTAAGTTCTATTTTTACTTGATTATCTTCTTGAGTATATGTATTGTTTTGATCTGGTTTTTTTATTGAATTATTTATTTCTAAATTATAATCGTATTTTACTAAATTAGGATCATATATATTTGCATTAAAAAATGGCGCTAGTTCATTAATTTTTAACTCTATTTTTTCAGGAATTTGCGATTGATTATTATCTAGCATAATAAGATTTTATTAATTTAATTATTATTTTATAATTTAAAATTAAAAATAAAAAATCAATTCTATGTTGTTAAGTATAATTTATTTAAATAGATATTTTTATTATAACAAATATCTCTATATCTTAATATATTAAAATTTATCTATTTATTTTATTTGTTAATCTAACTTAAATTAAAATTCATAGATATGAATATATATTATTATAATACTTTAAATAACTAAAAAACTTATTTTTTATTTAATAAAATTTACGATAGCTAATGCTTTCAGCAATATGAAGTTCATTGATATAGTTTACCCCATCAATATCGGCAATTGTTCTTGCAACTTTTAAGATATTGTTATAAATTCTTGCAGAAATTTTAGTTTTTTCTGCATATTTATTTAATATTTCAGTTGCTTTATCTGTCATATTAATATAATGTGACAATAAATCATTTGTTAATTCATTATTTCTAGAAAATGGATATCCTTCATATCGATCTTGTTGTATTTGAGTTGCTTTTAAAACTTTAGCTGCAATATATTCTGTAGAATCTGTTTCTTTTGCTGTTTGAATTGTCCAGATATCAACAGTTGGAACTTCTATATGAATATCAAACCTATCCAGCATAGGAACAGAAATTTTAGACTGATAATCATTAGCGCATCTAGGAGCTTTACTACAGCTTCTTGAAGGATCATCCACGTAGCCACATTTGCAAGGATTCATCGCTGCTATTAGTTGAAAATTTGCCGGATATTCTACTTTAAAATTTGCTCTTGATATATTAACTTTTTTAGATTCAATTGGTTGCCTTAATGCATCTATTACTTCTATTTTAAATTCTGGTAATTCATCTAAAAATAAAACGCCATTATGCGCAAGAGATATTTCTCCTGGTTTAACTCTATTTAAACTGCCTCCACCTATAATTGCAGGCATTGTAGAAGAATGATGTGGACTTCTAAATGGTCTTGCGGTTATAATTTTACCATCTTGCAGCATATCTGCTGCGCTATAGATCATTGTGACTTCTAGCATTTCTTTATTTGTAAGCGGAGGCATTATTCCACAAAATCTATGAGCCAACATTGATTTTCCTGCTCCTGGAGGGCCACTCATCAAGACGCTATGCCCGCCACTTGCTGCAACTTGAAGAGCTCTTTTTACATTTGTTTGGCATTTTACATCTAAAAAATCTGGATATTTTGGCTTTTCTATATTAATATTAAAACTTTTTTTTGCAATAACTTGTGTACCCTTAAAATGATTAATAATATTAATCAAATTATTTACCAATAATATATCTGAATTGCCAGACCAAAAAACTTCTTGACCGCATTTTTCACTACATATTATTCCTAAATCATTAGCATTTGCTTCAATTCCAGCAAGTAACATACATGGAGTATTTAAGATATTTCCATCTAAAGATAGTTCACCTAAAATTGCATAATTACTTAATTGTTCTTGAGATAAAATGCCAAGAGCACATAAAATAGCGCATGCAATTGGTAAATCAAAATGACTTCCCTCTTTTATCACTCCAGCAGGAGATAAATTTACAACTATTCTTTTATCGTTAATTGGAATTCCAAGACCATTAATTACGCTATTTACTCTTTCTTTTGCTTCATTAATTATTTTATCTACTAAACCAACTATTGTAAATTTTGCAAGCCCTGGTAAAATATTAACTTCAACATCTACTGGCAAAACATTTAATCCTTGAAAAGCAAAAGTTTTTACTATGCTTACCTTTGATAAACTAGTCATAAGTTTTTATATTAAAATGCTTAATTTAAATATTTTATACAATTAAAGTATACTTTAATTATGTACAATATGTATCATCTTGAATACAAATTAAATATAGATTATTAATTTAAAATATCAATTAAGATTATTAAAATATCAATTAAGATTATAAAATAAAAAGCACTATGAAAATTAAATGTAACTTTATAGATCAAAATTTAGTATTGCAAAAATTTTTTTTTTCTAAAAATAAAAATATAGATAGTAAAAATGAATTTCAAAAATATTTAAAAGAAGTTAAAAAAAACATTGAAATAATATTGCAAAATATTTTAGAACAATATCAAGCATTACTATATAAAAAAATAGAAATTAACTTAATTTTTGCTAGTACAGAACTAATAAAAAATTTAAATAAAGATTTTAGAAATAAAGATTCAGCAACTGATGTATTATCATTTCAAAATTACATTATTGATGCAAATTTATTATTAAATGATAGTAATTATATAAAAAAATTACCATCATATATTAATCTTGGAGATATTATAATTTGTTTAGATAAATTATATGAAAATATTAAAAATGATAAATATAATCATATAAAATATGACATAAGTTACAATAATCAAAATAGTGAATATAATCATTTTGAGAATGATAAACATAATCATACTATAGAAAATATAAAAATAAAGTCTAATTTAATTGATATGCAAAATTCTGATAATAATGAAATAAATTTTCATAATCATTTTTATTATATGTTTGTGCATAGTTTTTTGCATCTATTAGGCTTTGAACATGAAAAAGAAGATGACTATATCAAAATGGAATTGGAGCAAACAAAAATAATGCATATAATTAATAAAAAGATTATTATTCATAAATTTCAATGCTGAATACCATATTCGAAAAAATAAAAAATTTTGCTTTAAAAATATTTATTAAAAAATCATCAAATCAAGAACTAAATAAGATAAGGGATGATATTTTTTCAGACACAATAGTAGAAGAGCTTATGCTCACAAGGTCTGATATAGATGCAGTAAATGCAAATATTAATTTAACTGAAATTTGTCAAATTTTTATCAAAACAGAACATACAAGAATACCAGTATATCAAGATGATTTAGATAATATTTTAGGATTTATTCATATTAAAGATGTATTTAAAATTGTTGCATCAAATAATATAAATATAATTAATAATTTTAATTTAAAAAATATATTAAGAAAAACAATTATTACTACGCAGTCGAAAAAAATACTCGATTTATTTAATGAAATGAAGAAAAAGAGAGTCCATATTGCAATCGTAGTTGATGAATATGGTGGTACTCAGGGCTTAATTACAATAGAAGACATTATAGAAAAACAACTAGGCAATATAGATGATGAATATGATAATCAAACAGAGGATAATAATTTTATTATTAAAAAAAATAATCACTATATTGTTTCAGGTAGAGCAAAAATAGATGAAATAGAAGAAAAATTATCAATTAATTTAAATATAATAAATCATCATGATTATGAAACTATAGCAGGAATGCTAATTGCTAAATTACAATTTATTCCAAAAGTAGAACATCAAATTAATATTAATGATATTATTCTATGCACTATTATAGAAGCAACACCAAGAATAATTAAAAAAATTAAAATTGAAATTCTAAGCAATACGAATATTAATTCAATTGATAATAATAATATATTAAACAATAATGAAAAATAGAAAAAAAGTAATTAATTTTTTTACTAAAATAAAAGATATTATTTTTAATAAAGTTTATTTTTTGTTTAAGGTTAATTATGATGCAATATATAATTTAATCAAATATGATGGTGTTGAGCATGCTGGGTATATGTCTTTTATAATATTACTATCGTTATTCCCTTTTGTTATTTTTTTTTTAAAATTTAGCTCAATTCTTGGTGCGCATCATATTGGTAAAAATTTTATAGAATTATTACTCATAAATATGCCAAGCAATTTAATAGCTGGTATTGAAACGCAATTAAAAAAATTATATGTTTTGCCTCCTCAGCAGATTTTAAATCTTGCAATTATTGGACTTATTTGGACTTCTTCTTCATTTATTGAAAGCGTTAGAACTATATTAAATAAAATTTATAATATTCAAACGCCTCCTTCTTATATATTTAGAAGATTTTTAAGCATTTTGCAATTTTTTTTTATTGTAATTGTAATATTTATACTTATGTTATTTTGGCTTGGTTTGACAATTGGATCTATTATTATTTCGCCACTTGGACCTGAAATTGTTATTAAATTAAAATCAATATTCTTACATGTAATTGAACCTTTCCCTTATATTAAAAATTTTATTAAACTATTTAATAAAAAATATTATATTTATTTTGGTAATTTTGCACTTAGTTTGATTTTATTTTTATTTGTAATAATTTTATATTATATGACGCCTAATACTAAGATAAAGCTAAAAGAAATTATTCCTGGCAGTATTATGGTTATAGCTCTATGGATCTTTTGCGCTAAAACTTTATCACAATATCTATCCTATTATACTCAGCTTGATATTGTTTATGGTTCTTTAGGTAGTATTATAATAATTTTGCTATTTTTTTATATCATAAGCATTATTTTTATTTATGGGGCCGCTTTAAATTTTGCAATTAAAACAAACTTAAAGTAAAATATTAATAATCATTATATTTTTTAATGAAAACTAATAGTGTTAATAATTTTGGGATTATTTTATTAATCATTGCGGGTTGTTTTTTTGGCTTTGGTCCAATTTTTGTAAAATATAGCAATGTAACTACACCTTTTGCTGTAACTTTTTATCGAGTATTAATTGCTGCTATTATAATTTTGATATATTCAATTATTACAAATAAATCGATTAAAATACCATTAAAATTGCATTTAAAAATTTTATATACTGCATTTTTTTTAGCATTAGATTTTGGAATGTTTTATTTAGCAATGAATTATACTACCCTTTCAAATGTAAGTTTAATTAATAACTTATCGCCTATTTTTGTTAATTTAATCATGTGGATAGCTTTTGGTATAAAGCCAACAAAAAAAATTATAATAGGTACTATTATGGCTATTTTAGGTCTTTTAGTAATTACTGGATTTGATGATAATGGAACAGCACTTGGTAATTATATTGCATTATCCTCTGCTTGTTTGTATGCTATTTATATGGTATTAATTACTCCTATTGCAAAAGAGCTTACACCAGTTCAAACTAATTTATATTTATCTGGATATTGTGCATTTTTTTGTGCAATATTTATGTTTTTATATTCTGGTGAAATATTTATTCCTAACTTAGAAGAATTTAAATTTTTAACAATAAATTCAATTGTATGTCAGGTTTTAGCTCAAACTTTAGTTATGCTTGCATTAAAACAAGTTAGCACCAATATTGCTTCAGCAATTTTACTTATTGAGCCAGTAGCGGTAATGATATTATCTTTTATTATATTTGGTGCAACTTTATCTATTTTACAAATTGGAGGAGCTGCTTTGGTGTTGTTAGGAATATTGATATTAAAGAAATAATATTTATAGATTTAAGTTTTAGCTTTATAATTATGTTATATATTAATATTAAAAAATTTCTCTAAAATAAAATAGCAAATTTAAATATAATAAAATATAAATTTTACTTAAAAAGTATAAAATAATTTATAATATAAATTATTTTATATAATTAATTTGAGCATGAAATGGTATTTGTGGTGGAAGTCAATTGATAAAACTATTCTATATATTACTTATGCTTTAATTTTAATTGGTGTTTTATTGGTTAATGTTTCAACCCAAAGCGTTGCTTTACGAATTGGGATTAATTATTATAATTTTATAAATAAACAACTATTTTTTTTAATTAGTGGAAGTTTTTTAATTATATTGATTTCTATGTTAAAACAAAAAGTAATAGAAAAATTATCAATATTTAATTTGCTAGTTTTTTTTATTTTATTAATATTAGTAAACTTTATTGGAGCAGAAGTAAAGGGCGCAAAAAGATGGTTAAATATACTAGGCATTTCATTGCAACCTTCAGAATTTATTAAGCCTTTTTTTTGTATAGTAAATGCAATTATATTATCTAATAAAAAAATATCTTTTAAATTATTTAATTTAGATATTAACTATGAAATTAATGAAAAATATACATTGCTTATATCGTTTTTGCTATATATTATAATTGGAATATTTTTATTAATACAACCTGACTTTGGAATGTTTTTAGTTTTTTCTTTTATTTGGTTTATGCAAATTTTTATTGCCGGACTTTCTTATTATATAGTGGGAATTTTTAGCATTATGGTATTTGGAGCTGCTATATTTGCGTATACTTTTTTTGGGCATGTTAAAAATAGAATAGATTTATTTTTAAGTAGTAGCTCTGCCAATTTTGAAACAAATTATCAAGTAACTAAGTCGTTACTTGCATTTAAAAATGGAGGTTTTTTTGGCGTTGGTTTAGGCGATGGCGTAATTAAACGCTCACTGCCAGACTCTCATACAGATTTTATTTTTGCAGTTGCAGCAGAAGAGTTCGGAGGGATTTTTTGTATAATTATTCTAACATTATTTACTTTTTTAATTATTAGAGTATTGTTACTTTGCGTTAAAAATAATGATAAATTTACAGTTTTTGCATCTATAGGGCTTGTAGCGCAAATTATTTTTCAAGCATTTACAAATATTGGAGTATCTTTAAATTTATTACCAACTAAAGGTATGACTTTACCTTTAATTAGTTATGGAGGATCTTCTACTTTAGCAATTTGTATTTTATTTGGTTTATTATTAAATTTAAATAAAAATATAGTTACTCATAATTACAAATACAAATTTTAATTAGATTAATTTAAAAACTTAATATACTATATAAATAAATATCTTAATATAGTTTATGAAAATAGTTTGCGTTGGTGGTGGTACTATGGGCCATGTTAATCCTGCTGTTAGTATTTTAAATTATGCAATAAAAAATCATAATTTAGAAGGTCATTTAATTACTGATTTAAAATGCAAAAGTAATATAAAAGATCTTAATACTGCAGAAGATAATATATTTATTTTAAATATTTCAAAAACACCAAAAAATATTATATCAATTCCTTTTATGATTTTTGAATATATTAAATGTCTTTATGCTTCAATTATTTATTTAAATAAAATTAAGCCTAATTATATTATTGGTTTTGGTGGGTATGTTTCTGTTTTTCCTATTATTGCTGCCAGTCTTTTAAATATTTTTTATAGCATTGTAAATTTTTTTACAAATGAAAATACATTTGTCTGTAAAATTTTAATACACGAACAAAATAAAATTCCAGGTAAAGCAAATATACTATTAAGTTATTTTGCATCTTGCGTTGCATTATCTTTTCCCGATACAGATGAAGTAAAGAAATTTTTTTGCAAAACACATTATACTGGAAATCCTATCAGAGACAATTTAGAAAATTTTACACAAAATGCAAAGCAAAATAAAAATACTTTTAATATATTAATTTTTGCAGGTAGTCAGGGCTCGAAAGTTTTAAATGAAAAAATACCAGAAATAATCAATAATATTAATATTAAATTTCAAAATTTCAATATAAAAATTAGCCATCAATCAAATGAAGCAACTAAAAAATTACTTGAAGAAAAATATAAAAATTATAATATAGAAGCAAAAATTAGTAATTATTTTGAAAATATAGAAGCAGAATATCAGCAAGCAGATTTGGTAATTTGTAGAAGTGGCGCTTCTAGTATATTTGAACTTATTGCTACTGCAAAACCTGCAATTCTAATTCCTTATCCTTTTGCATATAAAGATCATCAATTATTAAATGCAAAATATTTAATAGATAATGAAGCAGGGTTTATAGTGCTTGAGCAAAATATTGAGTCTGAATTATATCAAGTATTGTTAAATATTTTTAATAATATAGATATTTTAGATAAATGTAAACTGAATTTAAAAAAATTAAAAAATAATAGCACTAAAAAACTTATGGAATTAATTTTATCATAATATAATGACAAGAAATTATTCATAACTTAATGATGCAAATATTATAAAAAGTAGAAAATTACTCATAACTTAATGATGCAAATATTATAAAAATATGAAAAGTATTCAAAATATCGAAAATATTCAAATGGAAAATATTCAAAATTATTTAAATTTTTGTAATAATAAAATAATTGGCATTATAGGCCTCGCAAGAAGTGGAATTGCTGTACTATATTTTTTAGAAAAATTAATTGCATATGGGTGCAATTTAAAAGTTTATGTATATGATGATTCTATACAAAAACAACAAGAATATAGCAATTATTTTATTGATATTGAAAATAAATTATGGCATAATTGTAATTTAATTATTATGAGCCCTGGTATTGCAAAAACTCATAAAATTTTTAATATGTTAGAAAATATAAAAAAAATTTCAGATATAGAATTTTATTATCAATTAAATTTACATAATAAAAATAATGATTATTATATTGGAATTACAGGCACAAATGGTAAAAGCACTATAACTTCACAATTAGCTTATTGTTTGAATATAGAGCCTTATGGCAATATAGGTAATAGCATTTTTAATAAAATATTACAATCAAATAGTTTGTTTAAGAATGATAAAAATATTATTTCCAATAAAGAATCTCAATCAAATAGTTTGTTTAAGAATGATCAAAATAGTCTTTCTAAAGAAATATTGCAATATAATAATTCCTCTAATGATGATAGTAGTTTTTCTAATAATGATGATAGTAGTTTTTCTAGTAAAGTATTGCAAGTAAATAATTTTGACATTACATTAATAGAAATTTCCTCTTTTCAATTAGATTTACAAGATATATTTAAAAGTAATATAGCAATTATTACAAACATTACAGAAGATCATTTAGATAGGTATGACAATATGCAAGAATATATTGAATCTAAATTAAAAATATTACAAAATAGTACAGAAAAAGATTTTGCAATTATTAATCTTGATGATGATATATTATTTGATCTTTTTTTAAATAAAAGATTTAATCAATTTTCTTGCAAAATAATATTTATTTCATTAAAAAATTATATTTTTAATAATAAAGGTTCTATTTTATATGAAGCATTAAATATTAATGCCTTAGAACTTCAAGCGTTAAGTAGTAAAATTGAATATGCATTAAATTATTACATTAATTTAATAACTAAGGAATTAAAATTGTCAAAAAATACAAATGAATTAGAATTGTCAAAAAATACAAATACTATTACTAATAATCAAATATCAAATAATAATGATAATAGTAAGCAAATAATTAATTATGATCAAATGTCAAACAATAATGATAATAGTAAGCGCAACATGATCACTGATCAAAAATTAGATGTTATTGATATTAAATTAATTAAAAATTATATACAAAATAATAATAATTATAAATTATTAAATAAAATTTTTACAATTATTACTATGCAAATTATCAATTTAAAGAATAATGATAATTTCAAATATCAAATCAACTCTAAATATCAAATAGAACAAAGTTTAATTAAACTATCACAATATCAAGAATTAAATTTTTGCAATCAAATAGTTAAAAAAATTAATTTTAATAATTATGAAATTACAATTGTTAATGATAGCAAAGGTACCAATCCTGCTAGTACTGCTGCTTGCATGCTAAATTATGAAAATATATATTTAATTGCCGGAGGAATATTTAAGTCTTATAATTTAACTCCACTTGATCAGCATAAAAATAAAATTATAAAAATATTTCTATATGGTAGGGATAAATATTTAATTAAAGAAAAATTGGAAAATAAATTTGAATCCATAATATGTGAAAATTTAGATCAAGCTTATAGCGAAGCAATTAAGCTATGTAAAGCTGATTGTTTATTAAGTTTAAATAATACTACAAATAATCAAAAAACAATTTTATTTTCCCCTATGTCTGCATCTCTTGATAGTTTTCAATCTTTTTATCATAGAGGTTTGTATTTTAATAGTTTAATAGATAAAATATTAATATAATTATTTTTTTTATGGAAATTACTTTATTAGATATTGTATTTGGAAGCATTTTATTTGTTTCTGCTTTTTTAGGATTTTTTAAAGGCAGTATAGGTGTAATATTAAGTATATTAACTTTTATTGGTGGCATTTTTAGTGCTAATTATATTAAGATATTTGTTATAAATGTTTTAAAAGAATATATAGTTGATCATACTACAATTAATTTATTGAGCTATTTTTTAGCATTTATGTTTGGATATGCTATCATTTCTATTTTATGTTCTCCTATTTTAAATAGTTTGAGTGTTTTTTCTAATAGTATTTTAAATAAAATTTTTGGTATTCCAGCAGGATTATTAAAGGCAACCTTAATTAATGGTATTATTTTAGCATTATTATTAGGTCCTGTTATTTACTCTATTGAAGAAAAAGATTTTAATAATAAAATGCCTAAATGGATTTATAATTCAATAACTTTTCATTATGTAAAAAACTATATTCCTTATAATAAGATTAAATTAATTGCAAAAGAATATTTGCAAAGTAAAGAAGAAAAAGAACAAGACGATCTAGAAAAAACAATATTTGAATTACAATAATAGATATTATAGATTAAGCTAATAAATATATATTAAATAAATACATCTTTTATAAAGATATAATAATCAAAAATTTATAATAAATTTAATTTATATTTAAATCTGAAGTAGTAAGTATAAATTGTAAAAATTAATAATAAATATATCAAAAGCAAAGATTAATAAGTTTTTAAAATATATTTCTAAAATTATTAAAAATAATATTTAATATTACTTCAAATATAAATTCAAACATTTTATTAATGTCGTAGATAATTTAATATAATTTCAGACATAAGTCTAAATATTTTATTAATTAATATATCGTTTTAATTATTAAAAAAAATTAACAATAAACATATAAACAAAAATAAATATTAATAATATAAATAAAATTAATTTATTATAGACTAAATAAATATAAAAATTATAATATATTTATATTAAAAATAATTTTATATAGTTTATTTTAAAACTAAAATATATTTTAAATTATCTTTAAACACATAAATCTAATTCATTTAATGATTCTGTTTCTAAGGCATTAACTTCTCGTTTTAACAAAATGGATCTAAAACCTGTACCAGCATTAATCAATTTACCAGTAATTAAAGATGCCTTCATGCTATCTAAATAGTCTTTTTTACCTTTAATTGCGGCATCTGTTAATACCATTGAAGTATTTTGGAATGATGCACTAGATAAGAAAGAATCGTGATGTAAAGATTCTTTAGTAATTGATTCAATAATTGGCATAATAATTGCTGGTTTTCCTCCTTTTTTAATAATTTTTTCATTAATTTGATTAATTAAAGTATTATTAAGTCGTTCTCCTATTACAAAAGAGGTATCACCAGGATCAACAACTTCCGATCTACGCATCATTTGTTTTAATATAATTTCAATATGCTTATCATCGATTTTTACACCTTGTAATCTATAAACTTTTTGAACTTCTTGTATAAAGTATTCTGTTAATTTTTTTGGTCCATTAATTATCAACATTTCTTGTAATACAGGGTCACCATCTACTATTACATCACCTTTTTTAATAACTTCATAATCGGAAACTAAAATATTTTGATTTTTTGAAACTGCAAATTCTGTTTTTACTCCAGTTTTAATACATTCAAGCGAAATAATTAATTTTGTTTTATTTGATTTGCCAAGGGTTACAATACCATCGGTATGAGCAATAATGGAAGGATTTTTTGGTTTTCTAGTTTCAAATAATTCAGACACACGAGGTAATCCTCCAACGATATCTTTATTTTTTTGTAATTCTCTAGTAATACGAGCAATACAATCGCCTGCTTTTACACTTTCTGAATCTTTAACAGTAATCATAGCATTTACTGGTAAATAATATCTATCTAAACCATTGGATAAAATAATAGGATTATTATTTTCATCTATTATTCCAATTGCCGGCCTTATATTTAATCGACCTACTTTTTTTGTAAGAGTGGTAATTGCAAGCATTATCGAGCCATCTTGATCTCTTGAAATTTCTTTTGCAGATTCACCAAGTACTATATCATAAAACTTTACTTTACCTGATTTTTCAGTTAATATATAAGAAGAATATGGATCCCATTCTGATAATTTTTGCCCTGCTTTTGCTAGTTCATTATCTTTAATTAATAAGGTTGCACCATATGGAATCTTATATTTATATTTTTCTATATTATATTTATCAAGAATTGCTATTTCACATGCGCGGCTCATAACAATATTTTGCCCTTTTGAATTTACAAAAGAAATATTATTATAAATTTTTACAATACCATCTATATTTGCATCAATACTTGAAATCTCAACTTTTTTAGTTGCAGTACCACCAATATGGAAAGTTCTCATTGTTAACTGAGTTCCAGGCTCACCAATTGATTGTGCAGCAATAATACCAACGGCTTCACCAATAAAAGATTGTTTACCAGAAGATAAATCCATACCGTAACATTTAGCACAAACCCCAACCTTTGACTTACAAGTAATAACAGATCTAATATGAATTTGATCTATATTTAATAATTCTAAAATTTTTACTTCTTTATTTGTAATTAAAGTATTTGAAATAATTTTTATCTCATTCGTAATTGGGTCTACTATATTTTTTGCAATTGTTCTGCCGTATGCTCTTTCTGAAATTGGCGGAATCATATTATCTGCATCATTTACTGAAGATACAATTATAATACTATCATTTGTATTGCAATCTTCTTCTGTTATAATGCAATCTTGTGCAACATCAACTAATCTTCTAGTTAAATAACCAGAGTTTGCAGTTTTAAGAGCTGTATCTGCTAAACCTTTTCTTGTACCGTGAGTTGAATGGAAATATTCTAATATACTCAAACCTTCTTTAAAATTAGATAAAACAGGTGTTTCGATAATTTTACCAGTAGTTGTTGCAATTAATCCTCTCATACCACAAATCTGTCTTAATTGTTGCTTTGAGCCTCTAGCGCCAGATTGTGCTGCTATATATAATGAATTTGCAAATCTTGGAGGTTTTTTATCTGCTATATAATCATACATAATATTGCCAATTTTATCTGTTGCTTGAGTCCATAAGTCAATACGTTTGTTAGTTAATTCGCCTTTTGTGATACAGCCATTTTCTAATTGGTCTTCCAATTGTGTAATTTCTTTTTGTACAGCTTCAATTATTTGACTTTTTTCTTTTGGAATAATCATATCATCCATACCTAAAGAGAAACCAGATATTGTAGCATACTTAAATCCAAGATCTTTAAAATCATCTAAGAAGTCAACTAGCTGACCCTGTCCACATGAATTATATATTTCCATAATTAAATCTGAACAATCTTTTTTTGTAAATGCTTTATTGATTAAACTAAATTGTAAACTAAAATGCCTTGGTACAATATCCCATACTAAACTTCTACCAAATGTAGTTTCTACTAATTTATTAATTAAATTATTATTTTCATCGAGTTCATATATTTTTAAATATATAGTTTGATGCAAGCTGATAATATTATATTCATGTGCTAATTTTGCTTCTTGCAAACTACTAAAATACATTACTTTATCAATTGTCTTATCTTCTAATGTTAAATAATTAATACCTAAAACTAGATCTTTATCTAATGTGCAAATTGGTTTACCATTAGAAGGTCCCATTAAATTATACATCATTAAAAGGCTTGCTTCTACTTGCGCTTCAATACTAAGCGGTACATGTACAGCCATTTGGTCACCATCAAAGTCAGCATTAAATGCAGTACAAGTTAATGGGTGCAATTGAATAGCTTTACCTTCTGTTAGTAATACTTTAAAAGCTTGAATACCCAATCTATGTAAAGTTGGAGCTCTATTTAATAAAACACATTTACCAGATACTACTTTTGCTAAAATTAACCAAATATCATCGGTAGGATTATCTATCATTCTTTTTGCATCCATAAAAGAATTTGCAATTCCTTTAATTAATAATTCATGAAACATCCATGGTTTAAATAGTTCTAATGCCATTTTTTTAGGCAATCCACATTCCCCTAATTTTAAACTTGGCCCTACAACAATTACAGAACGACCAGAATAATCAACCCTCTTTCCTAATAAGTTTTGTCTAAATCTACCTTGTTTTCCTTTTAGAAAATCACTTAAAGACTTAAGGGGTAAATTATTTGAACCCTTAATAGTTCTTGTTTTTTTATTATTATCAAGCAATGAATCTACTGCTTCTTGTAGCATTCTTTTTTCATTACGAATAATAATATCAGGAGCATTCATTTCTATTAATCTTTTTAATCTATTATTTCTATTAATTACTCTTCTATATAAATCATTTAAATCTGAAGTTGCAAATCTGCCCCCATCTAATGGAACTAATGGTCTTAATTCTGGTGGCAAAACTACTAAAACAGTTAAAATCATCCATTCCGGTTTATTTCCTGATAAAATAAAATCTTCTATTAACTTTAAACGTTTAATAATTTTTTTACGTTTCATTTCAGTAGAAGCTGTTTTTAACTCTAATTGTAATTCAGATTTAATTTCTGGTAAATTCATTCCTTGCAACATAAGTTGAATTGCTAAAGCTCCCGTTTCAGTTTTAAAGCCTTCTTCTGTATAAATATTAACTAAAGCTTCATATTCTGCATCATCTAGTAGATCATATTTTTTTGTATCTGTTAATCCTGGATCTAAAACCAAATATCTATTAAAATATATAATTCTTTCAATATCTTTTAAACTAATATCTATTAAAATTGAAATCTTAGAAGAAATGGATCTTAAAAACCAAGTATGAATTACAGGTGCAGCAAGTGTTATATGGCCTGTACGCTCTCTTCTAACTTTCATTTGGGTAACTTCTACTCCGCATTTTTCACATACTACATTTTTATATCTAATTCTTTTATATTTACCACACAAACACTCATAATCTTTAATTGGCCCAAAAATTTTTGCACAGAATAAACCATCTTTTTCTGGTTTAAATGTTCTATAATTAATTGTTTCTGGTTTTTTTACTTCTCCATAAGATTCTGCTAAAATTTTGGCAGGATCAGCAAGTCTTATATACATAAAGTCAACATTTTCTTCATCTTTTTCAATTCCTATATCCAAACATAAAGCTTTTGTTTCTTGAATTAACACATTAGACGATTCAGGTTGCGAATGAGCAATTAATGGCATATAAGAACTATCATTTTGATTATTATTATTTGATGCATTATTACTAAAATTTGATGAATTATTATTAAAATCTGAAATTATTGTATCTTGATTATTTTGAATTTTATTATTAACTTGATCTTCAGATTGAATTAAAGAATAATTTCCTTGAGAAACAATTGAATCGTATGCATTTGATCTGCCTTCAATCGAGTCAGATTTAATCGTTAAACATTCATATAAATTATATGAAGCACCATGAGCCTGAAGTGCCCACACTTCCATTTCACCTAATCTTTGACCGCCAAATTGCGCTCTACCACCTAAAGGTTGCTGTGTAATTAAACTATATGGCCCTACTGATCTTGCATGAATTTTTTCTTCAACCATATGATGTAATTTTAACATATATTGCACACCAACAGTTACATGACGCTCAAAAGCTTCACCTGTTCTACCATCAATTAATTTCATCTGACCAGATTTACTATATCCAGCTAGTTCTAACATACTTTTAACATCATCAACCTTTGCTCCATTGAAAACAGGAGTTGCAAATTTAATTCCTTTAATTGACATTTCAGTTGCAATTTTTAAAATATCTTCATTTGTAAGTTCATCAATTTGCTTTTGTTGAATTTTATTATTAAAAATATTTTTAATAAAATCTTTAACTGGACTTAAATCTTTCGATTTTGACTTATGATAATTATTTAATAAAGTAATTAATTTTTTTGTTAAGCCCATTCCAGCAAGACCAAGATGTGTTTCTAAAATTTGACCTATATTCATTCTTCCTTGAATACCAAGAGGATTCAAAATCATATCTACTGGTGTTCCATCTTCTAAAAATGGCATATCTTCAATTGGTGCAATTTTTGCAACAACACCTTTATTACCATGTCGACCTGACATTTTATCTCCAACTTGAAGTCTACTTTTGCTTGACGCAACATTAATAATAATTTTTTTCAATACGCCTTGAGGTAATTCATCACCTGAATTAATTTTTTCAACATTTAATTCAAAATCATCTTTAATTTCTTTTTGTTTTCTTTCAAAGTCGCGTTGTAAGGCATTAATTTTATTTGTAGTTTTTTCATCTGTAACTTTAATTTTCCAAATGTCTTTTTTATCCATACGTTTCAACATCTGAGAAGATACTGATTTACCTGGAATAAAACCTACAGGACCAGAAATAATAGTATGACCCAATAATAAATCAACTAAATTATCAAATACTATATTTTGTAATTTTTCTAATAAAAAGTCTTTTTGTTGTGTTAATTTATATATTTCCTGTTGAGCTATGTATAAACTTCTATCATCTCTATCTATACCTTTTCTTGAAAAAATATTAACAGATATAACAGTTCCATGAGCATCAAGCGGAGCATAAAAAGAAGTATCTTTCATATTAAAAGATTTTTCTCCAAATATAGACTTTAATAATCTATCACTTGCGGATAATGCACTTTCTGCTTTTGGAGTAAGTTTACCTACTAAAATTGTACCAGGTTTTACAGTTGAGCCTACAGAAATTATTCCCGATTCATCTAAAATTTCCAACATATCATCTGGTACATTTGGAATATCTCTGGTAATTTCCTCTGCGCCTAGCTTTGTATCTCTAATTAATATTTCATATTTTTCTAGTTTAATAGATGTAAAAGTATCGTTTTGTAATAATCGTTGAGATACTATTATTGAATCTTCATAATTATAACCATTCCAAGATAAGAAGGTAATTAACACATCAGATCCTAATGCGAGTTCGCCATCTTTAATACCAAAGCCATTTGCTAATACTTCCCCTTTTTTAACAAATTGTCCTAAAGAGACAACAGGAGATTGATTAATACAAGTATTATTATTTGATCTTCTAAACTTTTTAAGATTATAAATTTCAATTATATCTCTATTTTCTTTTTTATAAGAAGATAATGTTTCAGAATTATCTATATAATTATTTAATTGATTATCATTAAAATTTTCTTCTGCATAATTATCATGCAATAGTATATTTCTTGTAATTATAGTATCAGAATCTACATATTCAATAATACAATCTGTTTTTGCTGTAACACAAATACCAGAATCTTTTGCTATAATTTTTTCTATACCAGTGCCAACAGTAGGAGTTTGAGGCTTAATAAGTGGAACAGATTGACGCTGCATATTTGAACCCATAAGAGCTCTACTTGCATCATCATTTTCTAAAAATGGAATTAAAGAGGCCGCAACTGAAAAGCCTTGATTAGATGAAATTTCAATATAATCTACTTTGTTTTTAGTAACAATATTTTTTTCACCATTTCTTCTACATTCTATTGTTTCATCTAAAATTTGATTATCATTTGTAATATTAGAGCCAAAAATAGCAATATTCTTATTTTCTTCTAATTCGGAAGGTACATAAACAATATTATTATTTTTTATTTCACCATCTTCAACTTTAATATAAGGAGTCGCTAAAAATCCATTTTCATCAATTTTAGTATACATACCTAATGAGTTAATAAGACCAATATTAGCACCTTCAGGTGTTTCTACTGGGCATAATCTTCCATAATGAGTAAAATGCACATCCCTTGCTGTTGCATTTGAAGTGTCACGACTTAAGCCGCCAGGTACTATAGCACTAATTTTTCTTCTATGAGTAATTGACGATAATGGGTTTGTTTGATCTAGCAATTGAGAAGGAGATGTTTTAAAAAAATCAAGTAAAGTTGAAATTTTAATATTAATAAAATCTTCTGGAGTTTTAGAATCTAATGGTAAATTTAATTTTTCAGATGCATATTTTATAATTTTAGAACATATCGTTGCATTAATATAATTTGCAACTGCTTCACCAGAAGATTTAACACGTCTATTATTTAAACTATCAATGTCATCAATATTTTCTTTACTGTCTTTAATTGCAATTAAATGAATTAATAATGCAATAATATCTTCTTTTGTAATATATTTATAATCTTTTGGAATATTTAATTTAAGTTTTTGATTAATTCTAGCACGTCCAACTAAAGACAAATCGTATAAATTACCTTGGAAAAATAAATTATCTAAAAAACGTTTAGATTCTAAATACGATCTACTCTCGCCTGTTACTAATTTTTGTATTTCACATATTGCTTCTTCTGAATCTTTATTTGTGTCTAAAATTAAACTATTTCTAATGTAACCTTCAGAATTTTGCTCGATAAATATAGTTTTTAATTTAGTTAAGTGACGCAATAATTCTTCTGTTAATTCTTCACCTGCTTTTGCAATTATTTTACCATTTGCATCTAAAATATCTTCATATACATATAAATTTAATAATTGTTCTTTTGTAACTTTAATATATTTAAGGCCTTCATTATATAAATTTTTTAATTTTAATTTAGTTATTTTTTTACTATAATTACTTTGACTATTAGTCGATTTCTCAATAAGTACTTCATTTGTATCGGCATTTATAATTTCATTATCTGTAATATTTGGATTAAATAATTCAGGATTAAATTTTAATTTCCAAGTATTTTCATCTTGTTTTATAAATTCATTACAATTATAAAAAGTCGATATAATTTCATTACGAGTAAGTCCTATTGCTTTTAAGAAAGTTGCAACAGGAATTTTCTTTTTTTTATCAATTTTTACTATAATTAAATCCTTTGCATCAAATTCAAATTCAATCCAAGATCCTCTATATGGTATTACTGTTGCTTTAAAAAGAGTTTTACCAAATGCAATATCTTTTCCTTCTGAACTTCCATAAAATATACCAGGAGCACGGTGCAATTGAGAAATAATTACACGTTCAACGCCATTGATTATGAAAGTTCCATTATCTGTCATATAAGGAATTTCTCCTAAATATAATTTTTGCTCTATTATTTTTTTAAAATTTTTATTAGGCTGATTACTTTTTTGCTCTAAATCTTCACTTTCATCTTGATGTTCATTTTGATCAGTATTATCTAAATTTGTATTTGTATTAGCATCTAATATATTATTTTGTAATTGATTTTGATTAGTTTTAACAACATCTAATTCATCATTTAAATCTTCATCTTCTGTAGAATCTAAATCAAATATCTCATTATTAAGTTCTGATTCTAAATTTTGATTTTCATCATTAGAAATTGCATCTTCCCATACAATTAAACGCAAAGTAATAGTTAAAGGGCAAACATAACTAAGGCCTTTTATCTTGCATTCATCAGGAGTATTTTTAGGCATACTCAAACCATATTTAATGAATTCTAAGCTACCTTTTTCTCCATGTATTGGAAATGTATTTGCAAATAATTGTTGTAATCCTTTTAATTTTCTATCTTCAGGATTTGTATTAATTTGTAATAAATCTTCTCTATAAGATTTTAATTGTACTCCTATTAAATCTGGTAAAGTTATTCTTTCCATTATGCCTTTTTGAATATGTTTGCCAAAGTATCTTCTACTAGTTGAATTAAAATCGCTAAATATAAAATTGAATAAATTACTCATAAAAAAAATATATGTATTAAAAAATGTAAAAATTTTTATATAAAAATTTTCAAAAAAAATATTAAAAAGAATTAATACTAAGTTAACTTATAATGCAAAAAATTTAAATTTAAATATTTTTTGATATTTAAATTTAACTGCTTAACAAAATAAAAAATAAATGCTAAAATAAAATACATTAGAATAAAAAAATATCTAATAAATTATTAAAATATACCATATAAATTTAATAAAGTCAATTAAAACTATTGAAAAAAACAAAATTTTTTAATATAAAAAAATTTTATTTTATATTTTTTACTATATTTAAAATATTACATTAAAATGTAATATAATTATAGCATAATTTTTCTTATAATTAAAATTAAGACTATATTTTTTATATGTTAAATTCTCTATTTTTTATATGTTAAATTTTCTGCTTTTAAGATTTTAAATTATTAGATGAAACGCTTTTAAAAACTCTTAATATTAATAAAAATATAATTCAAGCTTTAAACAGAATAGGCATTTTTACATGTTTAGATTTATTTAAATATAAGCCAAATAAATATATTTTAAAAAAATACAATCCTAATATAGAAGAAATTAATAATAAAGATTATGCAATATTAGAATTAAAAGTTTTAAATATTACTTCAAATTCTTATGGTAGCATTTTTAAAAGCAAAAAAACTAAACATAATATTAATAAAGTTTTATGTGAATACGTTAGTAATAACAAAAAAATTATTATAGAGTTAGTTTTCTTTAAAACTAATAGTCCTATATTAAGCTATATTTCTTCATTTCAAAATAGTAATAAATTTATTACTATAGATGCAGAAATTAATTATGAGTTTAATAAATATTCAATTGTACATCCAGATGTTATATTTGATAATCAGTATATTTATAAATTGCGTCAACTAATTAATCAATCAACTTATGCCAAAATTAAAGAAATTATTTTTCCAGTTTATAATTTAACTTATGGATTAACTAATAAAAGTTTGCATACTATTATTTTTAATTTATTTTTCTATATAAAAAGTAACACCCTAATACAAAAAGAATTATTATCTTATGATTTTAATAGAAAAAATTATTTATCTTTTTGGGTTGCAATTAAAAATATACATATTCCAGTATCTTTTGATATAATGCAAAAATCTACTAGAAGACTAGAATTAGATGAACTACTCGCACATAAATTAATATTATTAAATGCAAAATCTAACAATAAAGAAGTCATTAAACCAATTATTACAAAAGCAACTAAATTGCAGGAGCAAATTTTAACAAAATTAAATTTTATATTAACGTCTTCTCAAGCTGAAGTATTAATAGAAATAGAGCAAGATCAATTTAACTCTAAAAAACAAATGTCAAGATTATTGCAAGGCGATGTAGGTTCTGGTAAAACTTTAATTGCATTACTAACTGCTTTAAATGTTGTTATTTCAAATAGTAAAAATCAAGTTGCTATTATTGCCCCTATTTCTTTACTTGCGAACCAGCATTATAATTTTTTTGAAAACGCTCTCCAAGAAGTTTTACAAGATTTTAATATTAAAATAGCATTATTAACCTCAACCACAACAAAAATTAAAAGAAAAAAAATTTTAGACGAGCTAAAATCAGGTGAAATAAATATTTTAATTGGTACTCAGGCAATTATTCAAGCCGATGTAGAATTTAATAATTTGGTTTATGCAATAATAGATGAACAACATAGATTTGGAGTAGAGCAAAGAGCAGAAATACTCAAAAAAGGAGCAATTGATATACTTATGATGACTGCAACTCCAATTCCAAGAACGATGCAAATTATTTATTATAATGAAATGGATGTATCGATTATGCAAAATAAAATTGCAACTCAAAAGCCTATTATTACATCAATTATGTCTTCTTATAAAACAGAAGATGTTATAACAAATTTATATCAATCATTAAGTAATGAAAACAATAAGCATAAAGCATATTGGATTTGTCCACTAAAAACACAAGTTAACATAGATGATAAAGTGAATGATATAGAAAATGTAAATTTACTTGATAATAATAAAATAAATAATAAAAATTTAACTGATAATAAAAAAATTAATTTAATTAGCGCAGAAGAAAGATTTGATATATTGCAAAAAAAATTAACCAATATACCAATTCATCTTTTAACTTCAGATACAAAAAGTGCAAAGAAATATTCTATCATAGCAGAATTTCAAGAGCAAAAGCCACAAATAATAGTAGCAACAACAGTCATAGAGGTAGGAATAGATGTTAAAGATGCAACTATTATTGTTATTGAAAATGCTCAACAATTTGGGCTATCACAATTGCATCAAATTAGAGGTAGAGTAGGAAGAGGAAGTTTACAGTCTTATTGCATATTAATATATAATGCAGAATATACTTCTAAAAAAGCAAAATATAAATTGCAAGTATTAAAAGAAAATAATGATGGATTCATAATTGCAGATAAAGATTTAGCTTTAAGAGGTTTTGGTGAAATTTTTGGCACAAAGCAAAGTGGAGAAAGTCAATTTTATTTTTTAAACTTTGAAAGTATGAGCAATTTTATTAATACAAATAATTTAAAAGAATCTAGTAATTTTTATGAAGAGATTAATAAAGAACTAATACAAGAATATAAAAATTATTTTAATAATTATTATGAATCGCATTATGATATTAGTCGATATAATAATTTGTATCAGGATATAAATGAATACATTGGCCCATGTCATAATAATCAACCCAACAATCAGAGTCATAATATAAATCAAAGCGCTAGTCCGCGTCAGAACATTAGTCAACCTAACGACATGCGTTACGATAATAACAAACTTAACTATTTCCATTACGATAACAATCAACCCGACAATCAGAGTCATAATGTAAATCAAAGCGCTAGTTCGCGTCAGAACATTGGTCAACCCAGTAACACGCGTCAGAATATAAATCAACTCAGTGACACGCGTCAGAATTTAACTTTTAATTTTAATAAAATTAAATTTTGCAATTTTATGATAGATTTTTTTATTAAAAATAAAATCATTACAATATAGAATATGCTTTAAAAAATAATATAATGCAAAACATTAATGTTAATTTATTAGAAAAATTAAGTAATATTCAAATTATTCAACAAATTATTATAAATAAAAATACGCTAACAAAAATTAAAATACAATATTTTAATAATCCATACTATAATTTAGATTCAAAAGAAATAAATGATAAATTATTAAGCGTAAAAGAAAATAAAAAAGAAAATGAAATAGAAATAAATTCAATAGATACAAAATTATTACAAAACAATATATCAAACAATATACACAAAGAAGCCTTTAAAATAATTGATAAAATTTTAAATTATAGTCAATATGCATTTGAAGATCCGTTTTCATTGCTTCCAACTATTACAACTATTCAAATATCAGATAATGCAAACTTTGATAAAGATAATTCTTCAACAATACTTAAAAATTTAAATTATAATATTAATATATATAATATTATTGAACTTAAATTTCAAGTCATTGATTTAATAAATAAAAGTTCAGATAATAATTTTAAACAACAAAATAATTTTAAAGAACAACTAGAAAGTAATAAAATTAACACATCGTTATTTTTAAATGAAAATGATGTTATAATTTGCGATATAATTACTAATTTAAAAAAAATTGATATTTTTCTTATAAAACTTGAACAAGAAATAAATAATGTAATATTAGAAAAAAATGAGCAAGAAATTAATAATGTAATATTAGAAAAAAACAATAAATTAAAAGATGCTGAATTAAACATATCAAATAATGAACTAGATATCATTTCTTTATATATTCAATTGCATGATAAATTTCAAATGGAATATATTTTTACTGTAAAATATATCATTGCTAATATTTTGCATATTTATAAAAAAAATGCACAATACATATAAAATTATTAATTTAATTAAAAGTTATATTTGTTTTATTAAAAATTGGTAATATAATTTCTTTAAAAATATCAAAAAAATGAACAATATTATTGTATTATTAGGTGCCCCAGGATGCGGCAAAGGTACTCAATCTAAACATATATTAAAAAAATATGACTTTGGCTATTTATCATTAGGCGATGCTTTGCGAGCAAAAAAAGATACAGATTTAGATCTGCAAGAAAAACTAAAACAAGGAATGCTAATAGATTCGGAATATATTAATAATGTACTAAATAAAGAAATTAGTATATTGCAAAATGATATTATATTGTTAGATGGCTATCCAAGAAAATTAGATCAAGCATTATATTTAGAAAATAAGTATAATGTATTTGTTATTTATTTTGAAATAGATTATAAATTATTAAAAGATAGAATTATTAATAGATATACTTGCTTAGATTGTAAAGAACAAGGATATATGAAAAATGCATGCCCTAATTGCAAAAGTTCCAATATAGTAAAAAGAGCAGATGATAATGAAGAGACGTTATTAAAACGTTTAAATGAATATGAAAATAATACTTTAGAAGTTGTTTCATATTATAAAAATAAATTAGCTAAAGATAAATTATTTATAATTAAAGCAGATCAAGGTACTTCTGAAGAAATTTTTAATTCTCAAACATTACCAATTATTTTGTCAATTTTAAAGCAAATTTCATGATTCTAAAAAGATTTTAATTTTTATTAGTATTGATTAATTTAAAAATAAATCTAAATTTTTTTATTAGAATATGTTTATCTAAATAAAGAATTTTTTGAATTTGGTTAAATAAAGAATTTTTTGAATTCGATTAAATAAATATAATAATTTTTTTATTTTAAATAATTTTATTGTAAAATAATTGCAAAAATTTATTATTTATTTGTTATTTATATTAATTCATGATAAGATAAAAATGTATTAAATTTTAATATGGATAATAATATAGATATAAAATCATATAATAAAGAGCATAATAATAGTTCTTTTAATAAAAATTACAATGATAATGATAAATCATTTTTTAAAAATGATAATAAAGTAGGATCTGAAAATCATAAAAATCAAATAAAATCAGAAGGAGAAAAAGAACCAAGAAGAGAAGGTGGAGATAGACCAAGATCTTTTGGCGGTGATAGAGGTCCAAGAAGATTCGGCAGCGATAGACCAAGATCGAATAGACCTTTTAGTGATAGAGGTCCAAGAAGAGATTTTGGAGATAGAACAAGATTTAAATCTTATGATGCAAACGTAACAAGTACTGAAGGTCAAGCAGCTGAAGGCAGAATTGAAAGACCAAGAAGAGAAGATGCAGATAGACCAAGATCTTTTGGCGGTAATAGAGGTCCAAGAAGATTCGGCAGCGATAGACCAAGATCTTTTGGCGGTGATAGAGGCCCAAGAAGAGAAGGCGATAGATCAAGATCCGATAGACCATTTGGTGATAGAGGTCCAAGAAGAGATTTTGGAGATAGACCAAGATTTAAATCTGATGATGCAAATGTAACAAATATTGAAGGTCAAGCAGCTGAAGGCAGAATTGAAAGACCAAGAAGAGAAGGTGGAGATAGACCAAGATCTTTTGGCGGTGATAGAGGTCCAAGAAGATTTGGTAGTGATAGACCAAGGGGCGATAGACCATTTGGTGATAGAGGACCAAGAAGAGAGGGATCATTTAGTGATAGAGACTCAAGAAGATCTGACGATAATAGACCAAGATCTTTTAGTAGCGATAGAGACCCAAGAAGAGAAGATGATAGACCAAGATTAGATAGATCTTTTGAAAATAGAAATGATCGCAGAAATAATGATGATAAATCTTTTGAAAATAAAAATTCAAAATTAGAATTTGAGCATAAATCGCAAAATAATAAAGGCAATTTAGATGCTAATTTACAAAATGATATTGATCCTGAATTAAAAATTGCAAATGATACAGGTCTTCAAGCTATTGTAAAAGATCATCATGATATTAATTTAGCAGAGCATGATAATGATAATCAAGAATCTAAAGATAAAAAAAAAAATTAATATTAAAAGATCAATTATTGCATAAAAAATTTTTACAACGTAAAACAAAATTTTTACCTACTAATAACATAAAAATAAAAAAAATTAATGATGATTTTTTTAAAGATTAAGTTAATTTAATTAAAATTTATTTATAAATGCAATTCAATTAAAAGAAAAATTTTATTATATTAAAGTAGTTAAGAATTTTTAAATAAAATAATAAAGTATACATAAATAGAAAAAATAGCAAATTAAATTGATATATATTTATTATATATAAATATATATAATAATATTTTTTTCTAAAAATTGGTTAATTTTTTAAATCTATTGATTATATAAAAGCTTTTAATTTAATTCTATTTAGATAATTCTTAATATATAATATTTAAATAATAAATATTATATATTATTATTTAAATAGGTTTAATATAAAAATTTATATTTTAATTATGCAAAAATTAATTATCTTTTTGTATCAAAATATAAATTTTACAATTTTTAATAAAATAATTCCTTATAATATTTTATTTATATTTGTATTATATTTAATACAAATTAATTATATTAATTTAGATACAATTAAAAATTTTAATTATTTTATATATGTAATAAAAAATATATTAACTTTATTTATAATTTTGCAATTATTTAAAGAATATAAATTTGGTTATTCTATTTGGAGCTTATTTTTTATGTTGTATTAAACTTAATAATTTTAATATTAATTATGGATATTTTGGAATTTTATTTTGTATTATAGCAAATAAATTAACTTTTAATAAATTTAAGTTTATAAATATAGATAAATATAAATCATATAATCTATATTTAATTATTGCTTCTTATTTTATAATGTTTTACTATATTTTAAATATTAACTTATTATTTAAACAATTAGTAAGTAGTATTTTACTAATTATTATATTTTTTTTATATCAAAAATATTTATATAGAATAATAAACTATATAAATTATATTATTAATTTCATTTGTAATACTTTTTTATTTTTTATTTTTATATTTTATTAATTTTAAAATTTTTATAATTATATTTAATTAATTTCATAATTTTCAGAATTAAAACCTAAAGATTCTAAAATATTTATAGTTTCACACAATGGTAAGCCATGTAAACCAGAAATCGATCCATTTATATTTTTTATATATCTGCCAGCTAAGCCTTCTGCCGCATATACATAAGAAAATTTATTTTTAGATTTTAAAGTATTGTTAATATAAAAATTCTTTTCTTGTTTAGATAAATTTTTAAATGTAACTCTTGTAGTTGTAAGTTTTATAACTTTATTTAATATGGAAAAATTTATAGCATCAAGTTTAATAATGCAAACAGCAGTATAGCAAATATGTTGTTTACCTGATAATATAGATAGATTTTTTTCTAATTCAAGTTCATTAGTTGGTTTATCTATAACTTTGGCAGATGAATAAATTACAGAGTCAGAAGCTAAAATAAATATATTTTTTAACTTTTGTAATTTCTTATCATTTTGCAATATATTATCATTCAATAATTTTGAATCTGAGTTGTTAATTATATCTTTTAATATATTTTCATTTAATGGTTTTAAATCTATATTAGTAGCTATTTGTTTTACTGGATTGTTAATTATATCTTTTAATATATTACTGTTATTAATTTTATTTTGCAATTTTAATTCTGTGCTATTATTTAATATATTGTTATTAAATAATATTGAGCTTATATTATTAATTGTAGCTTCTGCTTTTTCTTTTGCGAGTCTTTTAGCTAGTGCTATGGGTCTTTCTAGAATTATTTTGCCTTGATATTTAATTTTCTTTCTTTTTTCTATAATATTCGGCGCAAATATAATATCGGGCTTAATATTAATTGAGGATAATAATTTTAGTCGACTATTTGAACTGCTTGCTAAAATAAATAAATCAACTTTTTCCACTTTAAAATAATTATTAATTTATATATTATAATACAATAAATTAACTAACTATAAAGATTAATTTAAAATATGAAAACTCAAATTTTAGAAATAGTACATATAGATTTTGATGAAAAATCAATAAATTTTGAATCTAATGAAAACTTTGATCAAAATAAATATAATTTAAACTCTAATCATTCAAATAATCAAATTACAGATATATCAAACATAAATCAAATAGAAAATGTACAAAATATTAATTTAAAAGAAACTTTGCAATTTTTACAAAAAATTATTAGTAACGATATAATTAATTGCAATTCTACATTTGCATTTTTATTGACCCCAAAAGCAAAATATGTATCAGATTTTATAATAACAGTTTCAAATAATAGAATTTTTATTGAAATTGCAGAAAAATTGGTAGAGACTTTTATAAATAAAATAAATTTATATAAAATTGGATTACAAATTAAAATAATAAAAACAAATTATTGTTCAATTTTTATTCCGGAAAATAAAATTACAGAAATTGATCTAAGTAATATTGAGCAATTTATCATATCAAAAGAACCAGATCCCAGAGGAGATAATATTGGAATAAGATTAATTGTAAAAAATAATTACATAACAAAAGAAATATCAGAAAAAAATTTAGTCTTAGATTTTATTGCAAAATATGAAAATAATATTCTTAATTATGTTGAGCTTGATGAAAATTGCAATATTACTAAATATACAAATAAAGGATTTAGCTATATAAAGGGATGCTATATAGGACAAGAAGTAATTTCTTATGCGAAGTCTTCAGGTATTAGAAATAACAATATATTTAAAATAGATAATTATCTTGAAAATAAATTAGATATTAATATTTTACAAAAAGAAGAAAATTCTTTTGCTCTAGATGGAAATGCAATTTTGCTCCAAAAACAATATGACATTTATTGTAACTTTGCGCAAGGTGATATCAACTCAAATAATATAAATACAAATGAAATAAATACTATTTCATCAAATCAACAAGATGATATAAATGCAAAAGATAAAAATCAATTGCAAAATATTTTATTAAATAAAAATGATATAAAAATTGGTTATATATTATCATTAATTTATATTAAAGAAACAAATAAATTAATGGGATTTTGCTTTATTGAAAATAACAACATTAACAATAATAGTCAGATATTTATTAAATTACAAAATAAAATAATTCCTATAAATTTAATTAATATAATTTAAATTGGAACTAACTATATTAATAATAGTTCTAAATGTTTATTTAATAAAAAATTCAATATATAATGTATTTAAGTTAAAATTAACAAATCTAATTCATCTTTTGTGCATAAACCTAAAATAACAGGGCTTCTAAAAGTTTCATCAGGGGAGATTGCAATTTTATTTTTCATTGTTTGAATTGCTGTTTTGGTAGTTTTAAATAATTCAATAATCTTTTTTTCTGATGCATCTGGATAATTTCTTAATATCCAACAAATGCCTTCTGCTTTTTCTTTCCTTACTAATGCTGATACATATTTTTTACCTTTTTTACTTTTACCTTCATATAAACTTAATTTATTTAATGTAAGACTACTATCTTTTGTGCATCTATCTATTTCTTCTTGTGTTAATTGGCTGCCTATTGGACTTAATGGTTTGATATTCTGCCCAGCCTCATCATCAGCTATAGCTTGAACTTCTAATTCATGAATATTACAAAAATTTGCAATTTGTTCAAAAGTTAAGCTTGTATTTTGAATTAACCATTTTGCAGTTGCGACTGGCATTAAAATTTGATTCATTTCTTTTACAAATTTATTTATTAAATTATATCATACTTAAGATATAATTTAATATTGAAACTATATACAAAAGTGATTAAATGTTGTTTTAAATAGTAATTTAAATATTAAATATAATTTATAGTTGTTTTTTATATAGTAGTTTTATTTTTTTAAACAATTTAAATAAATAAATATTTTTAATATTTCAATCTATGGTAGAATTTATTAAATTAAAAAATTATTAAATATGTTAATTAATACAGTAAAAAACTTTATATTAGAAAGTAATAAATTATTATTAGCTATTTTTTATATAATTACTTCTATTTTTGTATTTTATACAAATATTTTTGCTATTCCTGACAATATATTTACAGAAAGTTTATGTAATATAATGGTAATTATAGATAAAGCAGGTATTGTAATTGCAATTGTTGGAACTACTATAGTTGCAATTCGTACTATTGGTGGAGGATTAGATATTAAAACAGCAGCATTATATATTATAGGAATAATTTTTATTGTAAAAGCTCCAGAAGTAATTGAATTTGTATCTGGTGTGGAAAATATTAAAACTCTTTTAGGGTGTCCTTCTTAATTTATATATGAAATTATTATATTTTAAAATATTATTTATTTAACTTTATATTTTAAAAATGTTATATTTTATAAATAAATTATTCGATATTGATAATTTTATGCAATTGTAAATTTAATTTTACATTATATTTAAAGCTTAATTCAATTGCTAAATTAAGATTTTGCTTATTTTTTTCTTTATCATATTCATCTATTGGTTGCAAAATAGTTTTTTGCAAATATTGATTAATTTGATCGTAATTTAATATATTTTGATTTTTTAAATAAGAATAATTACTGTTTAATTTAATATTTAAATTGTTACTAGAATTATTTTCATTTTGCGAATTTTTATCATTTTGCATTAAGTGATCTATTTGTAACCACCATGGAATATCATTATAGTATTTTAAATTATTAGAAATTAAAACTTTTATTGCAATTGCCTGATCTAAAAGTTTCAAATTTGGTTCTGCATAGCCTTTATGATGCTCAATTTTACTTGTGCATTTTGGTGAATATACTATTTTAGCTTGAGCTGGAAGTTCTCTATAAATTGTTCCATTAGTTTCAATTTGAACTGTAAAATTATTTGCAATTAACAATTCAACTAAAGGTATAATATTATAACGCATAGGCTCGCCACCTGTTATAACTGCTAAATAAGAATTTTCTTTAAAAAATTGAATTGCTTCTTTGATGTTGCCGCTTTGATTAGTATCAAAATTTAATATTTGGTTTATATTAAAGTTATTTTTTGCAATATCTAATATTTTATATAAATGTTGATGTATATTAATTTGATCTTTTTTAATAAAAGCAATATTATTATTACGATTAATTCGCAAATACATAGCAATCAATAAAATATCTTCTTTTGAGAAGTTTTCAAATTTGTCAAATTCAGTATCACAAAAGCTACAAGCCAAATTGCATCCTCCTAGACGAATAAAAATTGCAGGCATACCTGCATATGGACCCTCTCCTTGAATTGTATTGAATATATTTACAACACCTAAGCTATTTGAGTTATCTATTCCTAAAATTTTATTTTTTCCAAACATAAATTTATTTATATAAAAAGATTTATATGATATACTTTTTATTGTAAATTATTTTTTCAATTTATATTATAATGTTTGTGCATCATGCATTTGATGTGATAATTGTATTATTATTATTGTTCATTGCTGCTATTTTTTCTGCTATTGAAACTGCTTTTACCGCTTATCAGATTTCAAGAGTACATAAAATTAAAAATCAAGAAAAAGTTAAAATGGTTTCTTTTTTAATTAAAAATAAAGATGTTGTTATTAGTACTTTTTTAATTTTATATAGTATAACTAGTACTTTGGCCACAATTATTGCAACTGGTTTTTTTATTGAAATATATGGTAATTATATAGGCACTATTGTATCTGGCCTTGTAATGACTATTTTGATTGTAATTTTTGCAGAAGTAATACCAAAAGGAATTGCAGTTTCTAGAAATGAAGTAGTAGTTTTATATACTTATACTTTTGCATTTTATATGGTTCAAATTTTTAAGCCACTTAATTATATTTTAAGTTTTTGTTTAAAATTATTTTGTAAAATATTTAACATTAATTTAAATTATTATATATCCCCTGCTGATGAGGTTCGCAATATTATATATCATCATCATTCAGAGGGATATGTGTATAAAGAAGATAAAGATATGTTAGATGGAGTTTTAGAACTTACAAATATAACAGTAGAAGACGTAATGATACATAGAAGTCAAGTATTTAGCTTAGATATTAATCTAAAACCAGAAGAATTAATTAAAAAAGCATTAAGTAGTAACTTTAGCAATATTCCAATTTGGCAAAACAATAAAGAAAATATTATAGGCGTTTTAAATATTAAACAATTATGC
The DNA here is from genome assembly GCA_046348705.1 of Rickettsiales bacterium. GTDB lineage: Bacteria > Pseudomonadota > Alphaproteobacteria > Rickettsiales > Rickettsiaceae > JAXMDS01. The sequence continues at coordinate 55,903 of JAXMDS010000006.1, forward strand.
AAAAATTTGTTTATAGAAAATAATAATGGATTTACAAATATAAATCTCATTAAATTTATTAAAGATCCTTATTTTATTCCATGCTCTATTTTATTAAATAATCAATTAAAAGAATTTAAAATTAGAGATGATTATATTGCATTTATTATTGATGAATATGGAGATATTCAAGGAATTGTAACAATAAAAGATATATTAGAAGAAATTACAGGATTTATTAAAGATAATACAAATAATCAGAAAATTATTAAAAAGAATGATAATTTATTTATAATAGATGGTAGTGTAACAATAAGAGATATAAATAGAGAATTAGAATGGCAATTACCAGAAGAAGCAAATACAATTGCAGGTTTTATTATTGAAAAATGTGGCTATGTACCAGAGCAGAACCAAATAATTGAAATAACTGATCTTGAAAAATTTATACTAAAAATTACTATACGCAAAAAAAATAATAATAAAATTAAAACTTTAGAAATTAAAGTAATTAATAATCAGCTTAACAATTAAAATTTATTACTATCTAATACAAACAAAAATTATAATTTTAAAAAATTATTTTTTTTTGAAATTATTACTATTAAATTTAAATTTAAATTCAAATTTAATCATAGTATTTTATATTTGTTATTTATTGATATAATTTTTAAAAAATATTATATTTAATATAATGTAAAAAATTTTTATATACAATAAATTCTTAAATATTAATTAATATATGCATATATGTTATTAATTGTATATATTATTTAATATATGATGTATTAATGTAAATTAATAATTGTTAATTAGATTTATTTTTAATATTATTACTAATATAATAAATTATTATTATATAATAGTTTATTATATGTATTTTAATAATATTATGCAATCATCATTAAGTAACATATACCAAAAAAAAGGCACTTTAAAAATAATTTTAAATTTTTTTTTAAAAGAAAAATTTGCAATTTTGTGTTTATTGTTTTGTATTTTTATTGGCGGAATTACTACTTCGGTAGATAGTTTATTAATTAAATATATAATTAATTTTATTGAAAACACAACAAAAACAACTTTTGAAAACTATACTTTTTTTGAATTCATTAAATGGCCATTAATATTTTTTGCATGGTGGGAATTTTTAAATATTACTTGGCGTATATATGACTATGTATATTTAAAATATATTCCAAAAATTAAAAAAAATGTAGTAGATTCTTTTTTTGCAGAAGTTCAAACTTATCAGTATGAATATTTTAAAAAAAGCGATGCAAGTATGATAGCGCCACGAATCATGGATGCAGCAAGATCGATTGAAATGGTATATGCAATTTTTATAGAAAATATTGCACGTAAAGTAATTGGTATTTTTAGTGCTTTTATTTTACTTTATAATTTGCACTATAGCTTGTTTTTAGTTTTTGCAACATGGGTTTTTTTATTTATGTTTGTTAGTTTTTTATGCATCAATAGAATTACAAGATATTCAAGTGAATATGGTAAAACAAGAGCAAGATCAAATAGCGTCATTGCAAATTCAATATTAAATATCTTTAATATTAAAATATTTAATGGAGCTAAGAAGGAAGTGCAATTTTTAGATAATGTAACTTCTGATATGCAGCATAAAGAAACAATTATGCAAATATTTATGTTAAAGTTGCGTTATTTTTTAGGAAGCAGTAGTAGCGTTTTAGTATTTAGTATGGTTTATTTTGGCATTTCACTTAAAGCAAACGATATATTAACAGTTGGCGATATTGCTTTGCTTATCAATATTTGCATCGCAGTTGGTGATGATGTATGGGAACTTATGCAAGAAATGGGCGACTTAATGGAAGAGTACGGTGCATTTGCTCAATCTTGCGATATATTAAAACAAATTCTTTCAAGTAATAATCTAGATTTAATTAATAATCAAGAACATATAAATAAAATTAATAATACATTAATAACTAAAGGAATAGAAATAATAAATAAAAATTATAAAGGAAATATAAATTCATCTTTAGATGATATAGTAATAAATGAATTTTCATCAGTAAAAGCTAATATCGATATTGGTAAAATTGAATTTAAAGATGTAAGTTTTAAATATACTGAAGATTTAGAATTGTTTAAGAATAAAAAAATTATTATAAATAATGGTGAAAAAGTTGCATTAGTTGGTTCTTCAGGTTCTGGTAAGTCAAGTTTTACTCATATTATTGCAAGAATTTATAATATTCAAGGTGGCGATATATTAATTGGTAATAAAAGTATTTACAAAATGAGTCAGGATGAATTATCTAAACATATAAGTTTTATTGCGCAGGAACCTATTTTATTTGAAAGAAGTATTTTTGATAATATTGCATATGGAGTTGAAAACCCTAATATGGATAATGTAATTAAGGCTGCAAAATCTGCTTTTATTCATGATAAAATTATTAAGTTAAAACATAGTTATGACTCATTATATGGTAGCAAAGATTGTAATTTATCAGTAGGCGAAAAACAACGAATAATAATAGCAAGAGCAATATTAAAAGATGCCCCAATAATTATATTAGATGAAGCAACTAGTGCGCTTGATAATATTACCGAACAACTTGTATATAAGTCTCTAGAAGAGTTAATGCAAAATAAAACAGTGTTAACAATAGCTCATAGATTACAAACTATTTTAAATATGAATAGAATTTTACTATTTGATAATGGAAATATAGTAGAAGATGGATCGCATGAAGAATTGCTTGCAAAAAAAGGACTATATTATAAATTGTGGAATGCGCAGTTTAAACATAAAAACTAATATGCTATTACTTAGCAGTTTAAACATAAGCTATTACTATAAGATTTAAGTTTTGATTATTTTAATAAAATAAAAGAAATTTTAATCTAACTTCAATAATTTATTATTAAAAGTTTTTAATTAAAAAATAAAATAATTACTTCGTTGTATTTTTATTTGCAATAAAAAATAATATTTTCATATAGATTTTTTTGTATTTTAAATATAGTATCTTCATACTATAATATATTGTTAAAAACAAATAAATTTATATTTATGTTAAATATTTCTGACAATATTGTGAATAATGAAATTGATTTATGCAAAATAAAACAAGAAGAAGATTTAAAAATATCTGACTTAATTTCCGATATACAAATTGAAAATATAGAAAATGATACAAAAAATTGGTCTTTAGATCAGATGGCTAAAATTACAGCAAGATTAGAATGTAATAAAAATGGTCTTTTTATTAATTTAGGAATAGGAATGCCTACTAAAGTTGCAGATTATATAGAAAAATCAGTACTGTTACAAAGTGAAAATGGACTATTAGGAATTGGAAAAAAAGCAATTTTAGATTCTGAAAAAGATCCAGATTTAGTTAACGCAGGAAAAGAAGCAATTAAGATAGTTCCTGGTGCTTCTTTTTTTGATAGCGCAGATTCATTTAGTATGATTAGAGCAGGTAAAATAGATTTAACAATTCTAGGGGGAATGGAAGTTTCTCAAGAAGGGGATTTAGCAAATTGGGCAATTCCTGGTAAAAAAATCACTGGCATGGGCGGCGCTATGGATTTAGTAGCAGGAGTAAAAAGAGTAGTAGTTCTTATGCAATATTTTAATAAAAATAATCAATCAAAGTTAGTAAAAACATGCTCATTACCTTTAACTGGAAAAGGTATAGTAGATAGACTAATTACTGATATTGGAGTATTTGATTTTTGCAATAATGTTGTAATATTAAAAGCTAAGCCAGAAAAAATGTCAATTAGAGATATTGAATCAGCTGTGCCGTTTCCAATTCAAATAGATTTATAGTATATTTATATTATATATAAATAAAGATAAATTTTGAAATTTTTATATTATTTATAATTTTTTTTAAAATCATATAGATTGTTTTTTATTAAACTCTTTTTAAAGAGAAATAAATTTATAATTTTGCTAAGTATTTTTATGTCTAGAAAAATTTATATTTAATAGTAATTTATTAATAAATTAATTATTAATACTATTAGAAATTAAAATTTAACAATATAAATTATTGTATTATTACAATATAGTATAATTATTATATATTTTAATAATTATATTTATATATGATAGACAATAAAGTAAACAAAAATCAATTAGAAGCAAATAAGCAAAAAAATATATACATTTGCGTGCATATTATTCTACATATTTAATGTTAAAATTTAAAATACAAATTTTAAAATAGAATTTTCAGAACATTACAATAAAATATAAAAACAAATTTACAATATAGCGATAAAAATAATATTAATAATATATTCTTTACTCAAATTTTAATATATTGCTCTAAATTAATTATTGATCAAATAGTTTTAAATACTGATGTTGAATATTTAAACAATCAAAAAAATTTATTTAAAAATTCAACAAAACAAGATATACAAAACTAATTCAACAAGTTAATAATATTCTTAATAAAACATTTATTATAATTTACAATCAAATACAAGAAGTTTTATCAAGTATGCCAGAAATTTTAAAATATATGGATAAAATGGATCAAATTCGTTTAAGAATTGAAGAATTTAATTATCCCAATTTTAATCATATAAGAATTGAAGAATTTAATTATCCCAATTTTAATCATAATTATTTTAATCATAAATGGTATAACGCAATAAAAAATATATTTTTAAAAAAAATAAATAATCAAGAATTGATAAGTTTAAAATATTTGGAGAAAAATATAACTCTAAATTTGCTTAATAAGATTAATTCAGATTTTTTTAATAAAATTAATTTTTTATTACTTAAAGTTGCAGCAGTTAATCCATATTTTAAAAATATGAATATTTTATCTAAAATTAATTTCAATTTACATAAGGACACATTAATAATAATTACACAAATTGCTATAAATAATTTACCTTTAGAAAATTTTTCATATTTAATTAAATTAGAATATTTTAAAGAATTATATAATCAAATAATAGCAAATGAAATAAAAAAATTAAATTTTAAAGATATAGAATATTTAAAAGTTTTTTTTATTTCAAAATTTAATTGATATAATAGTTAATAAATATGGAGATAAAATATCAGAACAACTTAAATTAAATCAAATAATATATATAAGCCTTTACATATATGAAATTTATATTTTTATAATTGAGCATTTTCTAAACTTGAATACAAAGATAAATTTGACGAATATATTTTTATAAAAAATGCTTTAGATAATATAAATGAAGATTTTAATATAAAATTTTTAAATGTCAATGTATTTTATATAGTAAAAATAAAGATTTTAAAATATTGAATTTTAAAAATTTATTCAAGAAAGTTTTGATACTGGAATTCAAATAAAGATTTTTTATCAATTATTACTATGGGATTATAAATTAACTAATAAAGAAGAAAATAATCTATATATTCAATCTAATATTGAATTAATTATTGAATTTTTATTCAATACTGAAAATGATAACTTAAAAAATAATGAAGATTTATTATTAAAAATATTAAATAAAGCAATTGAATATAAAGAATTTAGTCAATTTGATGCAAATAAAATAAAAACTCTAAAATTAATATTAGAAATTATTGCAAAAAAAAATATTTTCGTTTTTGAAAGTTGTTTAGAAAATTTTTTTGAAACATTAAAAGGGTTAAATGACGCAATAGAAAAGTCAAATATTGAAAAATTTTGTTGTGAAATAGCAGAAATATTATCAATTTTATTTGTTGAAAGAATAAAAAAAATAGAATTATGTGAATCACAAATTTTTACTCAAATTATATTGATGTTTAATAATATTAAAGAACATTTATTTAAATATGATTTTAATATTTCCGATTTTTTAAAAAGCGCAGTTCAAAATTCAGATGAAAAAATTACACAAGTTGCAATTAATTTTATAAGAATGAATTTTGCAAATAGATCTATTAATCAAGATGATTATGATAAAATAGAAGAAGTTGCAAGATGTAATTTAAATCCAAAAGTTTTAGAAAAATTAATTGACAATAAAAATAAATTAAATATAAAAGAAGACATATCAGAAGAAAATAGCGAAAAAAAAGCTTTAGAAAAATTAATTGACAATATAAACATAGAAGACATATCAGAAAAAAATAGCGAAGAAGAAGATGGATCGTCAGAAGAAGAAGAAGAAGAAGAAGAAGAAAAAGAAGAAAATGGATCGTCAGAAGAAGAAGGAGAAGGAGAAGAAGAAGGAGAAGGAGAAGGAGAAGAAGAAGGAGAAGAAGGAGAAGAAGATGGATCGTCAGAAGAAGAAGGAGAAGAAGAAGGAGAAGAAGAAGGAGAAGAAGAAGATGGATCGTCAGAAGAGCCACAGAATGCAATTTATCAAGCAATGAAAGACGAACAGGGGAACAAATCTGAACAAGTATCTTCAGAAAAGCACCAGAGTATAATGCATCAATTAATAACAAACGAACAGGGGAACAAATCTGAACAAGTATCTTCAGAAAAGCAATCTGAACACATAATACCACAAGAAGATCAACAAACTTTAGGAGATACTACTTTTTAATAAGAATAATTTTAATATAGTAATTATATTTTAATTTAAAATTATTATTAAGTTTGATTTTTATAAATTTAAGTTTAAACAATTTTCAATGCAAATTGCAATTCCCATTCCTCCGCCTATACAAAGCGAAGCAACACCTCT
>JAXMDS010000007.1:0-58185 GCA_046348705.1 Rickettsiales bacterium
ATCTTCTTCAAGAAAATAACAATAAAATGTTATGGAAAGTAAATTTTAATGCAAAAAATTTAAATTTAAATATATATAACTATATAAACTTAAATAGCTTAAATATAGATAAAGATATTATTAACTACTTAAAAGAAACTAATTTATCTGGGCAGCTATTAAGCTTAAATGGTATAATGTTTAATGATTATAATAATAAGATTAATATCAATGGTTCTGCTTTAGTGAAAAATGTTGATTTTATTTTTGATAAAGAAATGCCAAGCATTCAAAAAGCAACTGGACTTATATACTTTAATGAAAATATGATGCAATATTTAATTAAAACAAAACTATCATCTAATTTAATTGCAACAGGATTAGTAACCCATAATTATAAATCTGATATTATTGATATAACCTGCTCTACTGCAGGAAAAATAAATTCTGTAATACAATTTATAAATCCAAAAACTTTACAAAAATTAAAAAATAAAAATTTAAATTTAAATAATATAATTAGTGATTTTAATTGCTTATTAAATATAAATATTTTAATTAAACCAAATGCAAAAAATGATATTAAAATTAATTCTATAGCAAAAATTCTTAACTTTAATTGGAAAAATTTTTTAAGTAAAGCAAATTTAAATGCTAATAAATTAGATATTCAAATTAAGGATAATATATTATTAATTAATGATCAAGTAGGAATTAATTATCAAGATTATTCAAATTATGCAAAAATTTTATATGAACAAGATTTAATAAATGATACAATAGCAATTGATGGAACTTTGTCTTTAAACAATTATCTTTTAAATAAATTTGATTTTTTTAAAATATCAGGCCTAACTGATTTGGAATTTAAATATAGAAATTTTAATAATCAAAATTATATAACAATTTTTTCTAATTTAACAAATACAGAATTTGAAATGCAAAATATATTTGCAAAAAAAATAAAAACTTATAGCAAATTAAATGCTTTTATTAATATTAAAAATAACTTTAATATTAAGGCCCATTTAATTGCAGATAAAAATAATAATTTAAATAATTCTAAAATAAATAATAATTATGTTGAAAATTTTGTCGAAAATAAAATTAATATTTCTATAAAACCTTCTAATAAAATTGATGCATTCTTAGAAATTGACTATAAAGATATTAATAATTATAATTTAAATGCATTATTCCAATTTGATAAGACTACTAATTTAATTAAATTAAAACAAAATAATCAATATTTAAAATTTAATTTATTATCTGATTTTTTAGATATATCAAGAATAAATTTTAATAATTTTATAAAATCTGAAGGGAGAAATAATAAAATTACCGATATAAATGTGAAAATAAAAAAATTGCATTTATTTAATAATATTAAATTGACTAATTTAGATACTAATATTAATATTGATCAAATAGGACATATTAACGGAGATATCAAAACTACAATATCTAATATTATCACTATTCCAAAAAACATTAAAAATAAATCTGAAAATAGATTAAGTAAAGCAGAAATTGATACTATTAAAAATACTATTAAAGAAAAAAAATTAAAAATACAAAATAAAGATATAAATAAAGCAAAAATGATTGAAGAATTTATAGAACTTGATAATTATAGACCTCATGATAAAAATAATATTAATAATACAAATCAACCACAAAATAATGAGTTTGAAATATTATTTTTACAAGAAAAAGAAAAATTACTTAAAAAAAATAACAAGAAATTATCATCAAAAGAAAAAATTTTATTAAAAAATTTATTAAACCCAATTCAATATTCTTTAAATATAAAATTTATAGGAAAAAATAAAGAAAATTATATAATTCTTGATACTCAAAATGCTGGATTATTATTAGAAAGTATTGGAGCATATAAGAAACTTAGAAATGGTAACTTAAATTTATTATGTTTAAATATACTTGATAAAAACATAGAAAAATATCATTCTAATAATTTAAAATGTAATTTCAATATGCATGAATTCGTAATGACAGATAATTCTTTTTTAACTAGTTTAGTTACTTATGTTTCATTAAGTGGAATTATTAAATTTTTAACAATGAATAAAGATTATGAATTTAATAGACTAGTTGGTGAATTTATTATAAATGATTCAATTGCAAATATAAAAGCTGTAGACTCGGAAGGCATATATTTTGATTATAATACAAAAGGAATAGTAAACTTAGATAAAAAAACAGTTAATTTAAATGGAAGATTAATACCGTCATTTTTCTATCTTACAAAAATTACAAAATATATACCGATAATTAAAGATTTTTTATATAAAAAAATATTTGCACCTTTTAGATTTAATTTTAAGTATTAAGAATATATAATTTTACTATTTTGAATTTTTTTATTTATATAAATATATATTATTTGTTATATAATATAAGTTCAACTATTAATTAGTATATTTAAATTATTTAACAATTAATATATTAAATAATTAGCACAATAATAATAATATTTTTATTATATAAAGGATATAAATAATTATTATTATTGTTATGACATATAATAATTTATATTTGTTTTAATTTATGCAATTATCAGTTACTTGTTTAAATAGACCAATTTTAGCTATTGTATTAAATTTAATTATTATTATTTTTGGCATAATAGGTTATTTAAAAATGCAAGTTAGAGCTGCTCCTAAAATTGATTTTCCAGTTATTACAATTAATGCATTTTATAATGGAGCTAGTAGTAAATATATGGAAAATAATATAGTAAAACCAATTGAAAATGCAATAAAAAGTATCGGTAAAGTAGAGTATACACAATCTAGCAGTTATAATTCCCAAGCTATAATAAACATTTTTTTTAGGTTAAATACAAATTTAGATGAAATTATTACTGATATTAAATCTGTTGTAGCAGACTTATCTTATGTTTTTCCAGATGATATGCGTTTGCCTAGCGTTAGTAAAATGAGCGTAGATAAATTTCCCTGGATGTGGTTTTTAGTTAATTCTAATAAGTTAAATAATTTAGAATTAACAACTATAATTAATGATAGAATAGCACCTAAATTTAATAGCTTGCCTTCTGTTGGTGGTATTAATTTAGTTGGCGATCAATATATGGAAGTTATGATAGAACCTAAACCAGAAAAGCTATTTGGATATAAAATTTCGCCAACAGATATAGAAAGGGCAATAATAATACAAAATAAAGACTTTCCAGCAGGAACGCTAGAAACAAATTATTTTAATTTTATAATGCAAATGAATAATTCTATTAAAAAACCAGAAGACTTCTATAATATTTTATTATTTTCCGGCGAAAATATGATTAAATTAGATCAAATTGCAAATGTCAAAATTGGGCCAAGCGAATTAAAAAGTATTGTGAGATATAATGGAGAAATTTCTATAGGCTTTAGTTTAATAGGACAATCAGAATCAAATGTTATTAGAATGTCAGATGAAACTAAAGAGATTGTCCCTGGATTAAAATCTGAATTAAGTAATTTAGGAGTCAATTTAATATCAGGTTATGATAGCTCTATTTCATTACGAGAATCTGTATATGCAGTTTTTAGAACCATAGTGGAAGCATTAATATTGGTTAGTATAGTTACATATTTATTTTTAGGATCATGGCGAATTAGCTTTATTCCTTTTATCGCTATTCCAATTTCATTAATTGGAACTTTCGCATGTATGTACTTTTTTGGATTTACAATTAATACATTCACTATGTTAGCATTAGTTCTTGGAATTGGACTTGTTGTAGATGATGCAATTGTAATGTTAGAAAATGTATATAGTAACTGCGAAAAAAGAAAAAAAAATTTCCAACCCGAAAATAATCAAGAAGCTGCTAGAGAATCAGTTCAAGAAATTTCATATGCAATTATAGTAATGACCTTAACATTAGCGGCAGTATTTTTACCAATAGGATTTATAGATGACTTTTTAGGAAAATTATTTATTGAATTCGCATGGACATTAGCATTTGCAGTTATTATTTCTGGTTTTGTTTCCTTAACATTAACTCCTATGCTGAGTGCAAAAATTATTAAATTAGATCTAAAACCAAATTTTGTAATTGCAAAATTTAATAATTTTATAATTAGCTTAACCAATTCTTATATTGGTAAATTAGATAATATATTAAAATATCATAAATTCAAATTAGCATTTATAATCGTAGCAAGTTTAATTATTACTATGTTTTTATTTAGAAAAACAGAAAAAATAGCAGATCCTTTAGAAGATAATGGCTTTATGTTTGTTAATTTTAATACTCAAGATGGAGTAGGGCTAGAATATCTAGATGAACAAGTAGCTAAAATTGCTAAAGATGTAAAAAGTGTAGAAGGAGTAGAAACTTTCTTAACAAGTAGCAGTATAAATAGAGGTTTTGGTATTACAATTTTAAAACCATGGAACATGAGAAAAAAAACACAAGAAGAAATTAGAATAGAATTAAATAATAAATTTAGTAATCTTACTAATATTAATGTTAATTTTTCTAATCCTCCTTCTAATATTAGTGGCCCTATTAGTAATGATGTTGAATTTAATATTCAAGCTTTAACTGATAATATTGAATCTATTTCTAACTTATCGGACGAAATTGTACAAGAATTAAAAGACACTAATCTTTTTACATATGTTAATACTGACTTAAACAAATCAATGCCATTAATTAACTTAAATGTAAATAAAGAAAAGGCATTATATTATCAAGTGCCATTAGAGTCTATTGGTAATACAATTCAATATTTGCTTTCAGGCAAAACTATAGAAGATTTTATTTACAATGGTCAAACTTATAATGTTAAAATGTTGTTTGAAAAAGATAATCGAGATAGTATAAGTGATTTAAGTAAAATTTATGTAAAATCACAAAACAACGAAATGATATCTTTAATGAATTTTATTGAAATTCAAGAAGATGTAGATATAAATAGTAGAAAGCATTATAATATGCGACCAAGTATTACAATATTTGCAGATTTAGCTGAAGGAGTTAAAATTAGCGATGCAATTAAAACTATTGACAAAATCAAAAAAGACAAAATAGATTCATTAAAAGTTAAATTAGAGTATTTAGGAAATATAAAGCGTATGCAGCAAGTAAATGATTCTATTTTAATTGCATTTTTGCTTGGATTTCTATTTATCTATTTAATTTTAGCAGCTCAATTTGAAAGCTTTAAAAATAGTGCATTAATTTTATTTACAGTGCCTTTTTCTATTTTTGGAGGACTTTTATTTGTAATATTAAGTGGTATGACTTTTAACATATATAGCGGAATTGGCTTAATTACTTTAATTGGCCTAGTTACAAAGAATGCAATTATGATTATTGATTTTACAGTTAAACAGGTAGAAAGTGGCATATCAGAATATATTGCATTAATTAATAGTTGCAAAAATAGATTCAGACCAATTTTAATGACCAATATTTCAACAATAATAGGAGCGATTCCATTAATATTAGCATCTGGCCCTGGTGCGCAAGCAAGAATCTCTATAGGAATTATTATAATAGGAGGACTATTAATTGGAACTATATTTAGTTTGTTTATAGTGCCTTATATATATTTAATTACACACAAAGGCGCAAAAGAAGATATGTTATTAAATAATATCAATATAAGTTAAATTGAATTTAATTATTTAAATTTTTAATTTTAAATTATTCTATTGAATTAATTCAATTTATTTAATATATAGTAATTTATACTAAATTTTATTTAATATAGATAAATCAATCAAATATAATGATATATTTATAGAATTTTCTGATTAAAATTTACTTTAATTTTAGATACGCAAATATTAGATTAAATTTAACTATATATATAATTTAAATTAATTTAAATTATATTTATATTTATTCATTAAAATTTTTAAAAAAATTTAATATTAATTATTTATTAGATTTTAAAAAAATTATAACATCTATAATTTCTTCTGTTTTTATAAATCCAGGAAATATCATTTTTGTATTAGATGCAAACTGTTTTGGATTTTTTAAGAAATAAAATAAATTATCTACTGTCCAATTTCCTTCTAAAGCATTTAAACTGGCAGAATAAGAATAATTTACATTAGAAGCCTTTTTTTTATCTACAATTCCAAATAAATTAGGTCCTATTTTGTTTATTCCATCTTTTTCAAAAGTATGGCAAGATATACATCTTTTTGAAAGTTTTTTACCATTTTCAAGTCTTAAATTATCTATGGATGCATCTGATATTAATTTTTCAATTTCTTCTTTTGATAATGTAATGTTAGTTACATTATTTGAGTTAGGATTATTTAGATTGACTAAATTAGAATTGATTGAATTATTTGCATTAGATGAAGTAATATTAATTGCATTAAAATTATTAATCTTTTTTAAATTATTATCATTTTTTAAAGAATCTGATTTTACAGAATCTGAAATTTCTACTGTATAACCTCTAATGACAGTATTAAAATTATTTTTTTTATATAAAAAATTAACAAATTTATTAATTAATAGTATAATAAGAATAGAAATTATAATACTAGATATTAATTTATTTAACTCTTGCTTATTCATAAATAAATAAGTAATTTAACTAACAATATATTAAAAAATAAAATTAAATGTTAATATTTATTTATTATTTATTCATACATAAATAATAATTTTTTTATAAAAACTATATTAAAATTAAAAAAAACAATTTTTTTAAGCAATTGCCACTATTGTATTATTATCTTTAATTTGAATATTTAAATTATTTAAAGATTGAATTGCAATCTTTGTATAGTAATCAAATTCAAAATAATTTTAATATTTTGTAATTCTTTAAATTCTTTTACATTACCAATAATTTTAATTTTAGAATTAAAAGAAGGTTTAAGAAAATTATTATTAATTAAATATTCTCTATTTACTAAAATAGAAGTATTATCTTTAATATCACTATATTTAATAACATTTAATATGTCAATTAATGTAATACTAACTGGTTTAATAATATTAGAATTAAAACCAATTTTTGGCATTCTTTTCTTTAAAGGCATCTGACCACCTTCAAACCATCTAATAGAAATACCTGATCTTGCTTTTTGTCCTTTATGACCTTTTCCACAAGTTTTTCCTTTACCGCTGCCTATTCCTCTACCTAATCTTTTGCTATTATGTTTTGCTCCATAATTATTTATAAGAGAATTTAATATTTTAAAAGATTTATCTAACACAAGTTCCATAAAATAGTTATTTTTTTTAAATTAACAAATTAAACAAATAAATTTTAATTAAAAATTAAAATATATAATATTTATTGTGGCCCTGGAGGGAATTGAACCCCCGACACAAGGATTTTCAGTCCTTTGCTCTACCAACTGAGCTACAGTGCCTATAAATATTATTTTATATTATTTTAATTATAATGTCAAGTATATTAGCGTCGATACTTAAATAAATAATATTATTTAAGCTAATTAAAAATTATATAGTAAAATTTATTTTTTTAAGTAAAAAACTAAGCAAATAATTAGTAATAAATAGCAATAAATAAATAATCTTAATGATAATAAATTATGACAATTGCAATTGAAAATTTTAATAAAATAAATTATTTCAGAAGAGTTAAATAAATTAGTAAAAAAGTTAACTAATAATAAAATTTTAAATTTAGATGATAATAATGAACTTAAAGTTAAATATCAATTTAATGCTTTTAATTCTGATAATAATAATATATTTCCTAAAAATCAATATAAAAATAATATAAATTTAGAACATTTTAATGATCTTGCAAATGAATATATAGAACAAAATTTTGCTTCTATAGATAATAATTTACAAATAAAAAATGAAATATATTGGAAATATTATTATTTAATATCTGTAAAAAACATTACCAATATTAAGTCTTTTATTCTGAATTGAATAATATTCTAGAAAAATTATTCATTAAAAATAATAGAACTAAAGATATTAATACTGAAAATTTAAATTATTTAATTTATAAAGCAACAAATTATTAATATCAATGAAAATTATATAGGCGAAAATAGTTTTGAAAAAAATGAATATGATTGTTATATTAATATTGAAATTATTGCAAAAAATCTTAAATATCAAAATAATATAAATCAAAATAAAGAAAATATTGCAAAAATAGATTATTTAAAAGATTTTAATGGATTATTGTCTGAAAAAATAACAATACAATACAAATGCCAAATGAATTTTTAGATTATTTTTATATGAAAAAATAACTTTATATATCATGATGAAGAAAAATATTTTAATTCAGATTATTCTATATTTTATGAAAAATTCTATTTTGAATCAAAGCAAATATTTGTCTCTAGTTTGGAATATTATAATTTTTATAAATTTTTTAATTTTGCATTTAAAAGTAATTTAAATATTTTAGTTGCATCTCCTATTCTATTTGAAGTGAAAATAAATAACGAAAAAAAAGAATCTTCAATTGAATATAATTTAAATGATTTATTTTTATATAAAAATAAATTTAAAAAAAAATGTTTTATAAAAAATATTAATGATGTTGATGTATATATATCTAGTTCAATTAAAGACGAAGATCTAACCAAATATGATAATAAAGAAATAATATTAAATGAAAAAAATGAACAAATTTTAATATTAAAAAATGTAGAAAATTTTAATTATATAAAAATTGTATATAAATATTATATAAAAATGATGCCTAAATTAAATAAAATTCAAATTCCTAATTTTTTCAAAGATATACATATATTGAAACATAATCAAAATAAAAAACTATAAAAGAAACTGAAGTTTTTAAAAAATTAGAAAAATAATTTAATTAAATTGCCCAAAATTAGTTTATATGAAATTATTAAATTTGATTAGATATGAAATTATTAAATTTACTAGATTTGTATAAATATACAAAATAATAAACATATAAAACAATAAATATACAAAAAATAAATTTAAAATAACAATACTATGGATTATAATAAAGATTTATTAAATAATTATCAATTATTTATTTTTATATTAGATGATAATAAAATTATAAGATTAACAAATTATCCTCAGGGATTAAATTATAATAATGCATTTTATACTTTTGTTAATATAGAATTTAATGCAAATATCATTTCAAATAATTTAGGATCTAGCCTTGAAATTAAATTATATTTTAATGAAAATTTTATTATACATAATAATATTTTATCAAGTAAAATAGAAATTATTCCTATAACTATTAATTTAGAAAAACAAAATCTTTCTAATATTAATTATAATATTAATGACTTATTGGCATTAAATAACAATAATATTAAAATAGATATTTTAGCATCTAATCCTTTGTTTTTTAATAAGTGTAATCAATATATAAAAAAAGATGAATTTATTATAATAAAAGCAGAATTACAATATAATTTTATGAATTCTGGAATATCAAATAATTTAAGCAAATATTGCAATGCTGTCTTTGGCGACCATAGATGTAAAGTTGATCTTTCTAATTATATGTTTGATTTTGAAATTGTTGATGATATTGATAATATTTCACAACATATTAATTTAAAAAATTTAAACGATATATTAATTGAAAATTCAATAAGAGACGAATTTAATAATATTAATATTAAATCGATAAAAACTTTTAAAAATGGATATTTAATATCTAATGCTAAAGATAATTATTTTAAAAGCAAAATAATAAATTATAATTCTTTTAATATTAATTTAGAAGATCATTTAAATTCAAAGATATTAATAAATAAGAATACTTTACATTCAATTAAACTTGCAAATGAAATAAAAAATTTAACAAAAGGATCTATAGTTCAATTAAGTTTAGGGTGCAATTTAAGTTTTAATAGTTGTAGAAATTTTAATAATGCTATTAATTTTAGAGGGTTGCCATATTTAAATAAAATGCAAAAAAGGTTTGAATAATTTAAAAGAAATTATAATAATTTAAATAAATTAGAATAAAGATTTAAATAAAAAATTGATTTTATATAGATTTAATAAAATTATTTTATATTTTCAAAATACAAAAAAATATTTCAATAATTAAAATAAATTTTTGAAATTAATATTACAAATGAATTTGCGTAATTCTTATTATAATGTTATAATAATTAATATTAATCTTTATATAAAAAAATATTGTTATGAGACATAATATTTTAAGAAATAAATTAAGTAGAAATACAGAAACAAGAAGAGCTTTAATTAAAAATACTATTCGTTCTTTTTTTATGCATAATAATTTAATTAAATCTACTTTAATAAGAGCAAAAGTTATTAGAATTGAAATTGAGAAAATAATAACAATAGCTAAACGTGCTAATGCTGGTGTTTCTGATAAATTAAGCGTTATAAGACAATTGCATGCATATTTAGGTAATATGATACTTGTTAACAATGTATTTAAAATTGCAGAAAATTTAGCAAATAGAAATGGTGGATATACAAGAGTTATAAAGGCTGGCTTTAGAAAAGGTGATAATGCATGTGTTGCATATATTCAATTAGTTAGTTAGTATATTAATTATATTTACTATTATTTTTTATATTTATAATTTACTATTATTTTTATATTTATAAATGTTAATTTATCATTTTTTTAATTTAACAAGTATATTTTTGTATCATTTATTTGATATAATAAAATTTAATTATTAAAAAATAGTTTTTTCTAATTTATTATATTATTAATTTTAATAAATGTTATATTATATTATATTAGCATATGTTTTAACAATATTAATTTTATTTATATTTTTAATATTAGTTTATTTACAATACATTAAAATAAAATGATTATATATTTATGATATCTTTTAAAAATGTTTCAGTTTCAATTAATGGTCGAGTTATATTAAATGATATTAATTTTCAAATTACAAATAAGCAAAGAGTTGGATTAATTGGTAGAAATGGATCTGGTAAGTCTACTATTTTTAAAACAATTGAAAATATATTACAAAACGATTCTGGAGTAATAGATAAAGCGCAAAATTGGAAAATTTTATCTATTAAACAAGAAATGCCAGATAAAGAATTGACTCCTATTGAATATTTATTAGCGCAAGATCAAGTAAGGCATAATTTATTTGAAGAGCTTAATAATTGTACTGATATGGATAAAATTAGCGAAATCTATGAAAAGCTTGAAAGTATAGATGCATATTCGGCAGAAAGTCGTGCTGCAAAAATTTTAAAAGGACTTGGATTTGATGAAGACGCTCAAAATAAAAAATTAGGTAATTTTTCTGGTGGCTTTAGAATGCGCGTTGCTCTTGCTGCTGCAATATTTCAGGAGCCTGATTTATTACTACTTGATGAACCGACAAACCATCTTGATTTTGAAACAACAGAATGGTTAGAAAATTTTTTGAAAAAATATCAAAAAAGCTTTATTTTGATTTCTCATGAAAGAGATTTTTTAAATAATACAATAGATAATGTTTTGCATTTAAAAAATGGCAAAATAGAAAAATATAAAGGTAACTTTGATACCTTTGTAGAACTTTCTACTTTAAGACAAAAAAATATAGAAGAATATAATGCAAAAATTGCAGCTAAAAAAGCTCATATGTTAGAGTTTATAAAAAGATTTGGCGCAAAAGCAAGTAAAGCATCGCAAGCTCAAAGTAGAATGAAAATGATAGAAAAGATGAATTTTGTTCCTATTGATGCTTCTGATAATTCTATTGCATTTAATTTTCCTGAAAGCACCAAATGCTCCTATCCTATGTTAGAGTTTTCAAAAGTCACACTTAAATATGGCGATAATGTTATTTTGCATAATATTTCAGGTGTATTAGGCTTAAATGAACGTATTGCTTTAGTTGGCAAAAATGGAAATGGCAAAACAACATTTGCGAAGTTTTTAGCAGGTGAATTACAACAAAGTAAAGGTACCTATAAAACGGATTCAAAATTTAAAGTCGCATTTTATAAGCAAGATCAATTAGAGCAATTAGATATTAGTAAAACTTTAATAAATCATATGTATGAATTGCTACCAAATGGCACAGAACAAAATATTAGAAGTCATCTTGCTCGTTTTGGATTTGGTCCTGAATATATTAATCAGAAAATTGGGGAACTATCAGGAGGAGAACGTGCCAGACTTTTATTTGCGTCTTTAACAATTCCAAAACCTAACTTATTAATACTAGATGAACCTACAAACCATCTTGACATCGAAATGCGAGAATCCTTAATGTCCGCTTTGAATAATTATGATGGTTCTGTTATTTTAATTACGCATGATAAATATTTACTTAGAGGGGTTGTGGATCAAATTTGGATTATAAAAAATAAAGGTATAGAAAAATTTGATGGAAATATTTATGATTATAAATTTTAATTTATATTAAATAGCTTTTATTAAGAATTATTTTTTTAATATATTAAATGTTGTTTTTATTGTAAAAATATCATATAATAATAATATAATTTATATTTATATATATGGAAGAATCAGATTCTGAAAGAATAAGAAGAAAAAAGTATATAGATGAAAAAATTAAATTAGGACAATATACAGAAGCTAATTATAAAGAATTATCAAATTTAGGTATTTTTGATTTAATTATAGAAAAAATAAAAGATCAAGGTTCTGCAGAATTTGATAATAAAATTTTTATATCAGAAAAAGGTGTTTTATTTGAAATATTAGAAGTACCAAATGAGCAAGAAAAAAATTCATCATTTGCTTTAAAGAGTAAAGAAGAAGGATCTGAATTTTCATCTGCTTTGCATCAAGCAATTAAAAACGATATTTCAGAAGGTGTTAAAATGATAGGTAAAATTTATGAAATTTCTGAGAATAGTATAATGAATAAAGGCCAAACAAACCAACATATAAATTCTCAACAATTATTATATAAAGAAAATATTGAAGAAGCAATAAGACTTTTAGATTCAAATCCAAATCTTGAATCAGTTTTTATACCATATAAGGAACAAAACATTCATACTGATAAAGAAAAAAAAACTGAAATAACAGAAGAAAAAGCAACTGAGATAGCATTAAAAATATATAATATATTGCATTCAGAACAACAAAAAGATTCCGATTTAATAAAAGAAAATCAAATATTATTATTAGCTTTAACATATAATATAACGCAAGACTCGCAATTAGAATTAATAATTGAAAAGTATTTAGAATATGTTGAATTAGAATCTGATCCAACAATAGATGAATATGAAAATATTGATAAGATTTATAATATTTTTAAACCAATAATTAATTCTCAAATTGTATCTTCTAAAAATAAATTAAAAGATCATAAAAATGAAAAAAAACATGATGTAATATCTAATTCAGAAGGAAAACAGAGTGAAATATCTAATTTAGAAGGAAAACAGAGTGAAATACCTAATTCAGAAGGAAAACAGGATATAATATCTAATTCAGAAGGAAAACAAGATATAATATCTGATTTAAATGAAACTTCAGATTACATGTAAAGTATTTAGATAATAAATAAATTATAATTAAATAAATTAATTATAATTTAAGTATAAAGTATCTTATTGTATAATTATATTTATATAAAAATATAATTATACTTATGTTTGATAAATTACGCAATGGCATTTCTGCTGTTATGGATAAATTTTTTACATCACAAATAACAGAAAAAGATCTTGATCTTGCAATGCGAGAATTTAAAATTTTACTTCTAGAATCAGATGTTGCTTTATCTACTGTAAAAGAATTGATTGCAAAGATAAAAGAAAAAGCAATAGGACAAGAAATTTTTAAAAATTTTAGCCCTAAAAAAATGATTACAAAAATAGTGCATGATGAATTAATTAATATGCTAAATGCTGAAAATATAGAGTTAAATCTTTTAAACAATAAAACTAATATTATCATGCTTTGTGGACTTCAAGGCAGCGGTAAAACTTCTTCTTGCGCTAAGTTAGCTAAATTTATTATTAAAAAATTTGAAAATTCCAATAAAAAACCTCTTAATTCTAGTGTTTTTAATGATATAAGTGAAAATGATAATATTTCAAAAAATGTAGAAATTACAAATATAAAATCAAATATAAACACTACAGATATTAAAACTTTCAATACTAAACAAAAAGAAAAAATAACAAAAAAAATATTATTAGTTTCTCTTGATATATATAGGCCAGCAGCGCAATTGCAATTACAAATATTAGCAGATCAAATAGGAGTTGACTTTTTAAATATTATAGAAAATGAAAAACCTCTAGAAACATGTAAAAGAGCTTTGCATATGCAAAAAGAATATGATTTGATATTATTTGATACAGCCGGTAGAGTTACAATAGATGCAAATATGATGGAAGAATTAAAGCAAATAGAGAAACTAATTAAACCAACAGAATGTTTCTTTGTTGCTGATGCATTAATGGGACAATCATCAATTAAAACAGCAGAAACTTTTGCTTCTCATGTTAATTTAACAGGTGTAATCATTACAAGAATAGATTCAGATGCAAAAGGTGGTGCAGCAATTAGTATTAAGCATTCATTAAATAAACCAATTAAATTTTTGTGCAAAGGAGAAAAAGTTGATGATATTGAAGTATTTCATCCTGATAGAATTGTATCAAGAATTATGGATATGGGCGACATTACCTCTTTAATAGAGCAAATGCAAAATAGCATCTCAGAACAAGAAGCATCAAAATTATCAACTCGCATAATGGAAGGAAAATTTTCATTAGAAGATTATTTGATGTTTATTAAATCAATTAATAAATTTGGAGGAATTGGTTCTATATTAAGCTTTTTACCTGGTATGAGTACAATAAAAGATACAGCAATCAATATACAAAAAAATGAAAGTAGCTTTAAAAAACATTTAGTTATTATAACTTCTATGACCCCTAAAGAACGTAAAAATCCTAAAATATTAAATGCATCAAGAAAAATAAGAATCAGTAAAGGCTCTGGTACTAAAGTTGAAGATATTAATTCTTTATTAAAGCAATACTTCGATATGGAAAAAATTATTAAACAATTTTTTAATGGAAATTCAAAAATAAGCAATCTATTAAAAAATTTTATATAAAAATTACATAATTTTTATTAATTAATGATATTATATTTGTTAATAACTTAGAATATTTATATAAGAAAATTTTTTTATATTAATTTTTTAATACATTAATAAAATTATTTATTAATGAGTTTTTTTCCAATAATATGCATATGCATTTGAAAAATTTCTTGACCAGATTTTGCACCGTTATTAGTAATTAATTTAAAACTAGAGCAATGTTCTTTAGCAATTAAACTAATTTTAATAAAAAAATTACTTATTTGTTTTTCATCATGTTTTTCAATAAAATCTAAATAATCAATACATGGTTTTTTTGGAATACATAAAAAATGTATTTCATCTAAAGGATTAATATCTTTAATACAAATTAATAAATCATCCTCATATATTTTTACACTTGGTATTTCATTATTAATAATTTTTAAAAAAATATTACTCATAAATTTATATAATAACTATATTATAAATTTAATAATAAAAATATTACTAAATATTAATTAGTAGAATTTTCTTTATCTTCTTTTGCTTTTAAAGTATTTATTAATTCAGCCGCAGGCGCCTCTAATGTCGCTAAGAATGAACTAAGTGGCTCTTCTAATAATCCAAGGAATTCTGCTTTTAATGCATCTGTTGAGCTATAGCTACTCATAATTTTTAATAATTCAGTCGTATGAACCTGATTATCAATAATGCAATATTCCATTGTTACTTTTGGTACAGCTTTTTTAATCTCGTTAAAAAATTCTTCAACTATTTTTGTTAAAATTATAGGATCTTTTTTTGTATAAATAATTGCTATAGGACCTTTGCATTTAATATCTAATTCTTCTTTTAAAGAAGAAGGCATAACTAATTTAAATAAAGTATTTTTAATAATAAATACCCCACTTTCACCATTAATTTTTCTAATAGTTTTTCTTAATGATTCTAATCTTTTAGTATTTAAACCATGATATTTAAAACAAATCATTAATCCTGAGTTTAAAAATTCTGTTTTTGCTTTTGCAATTATATCAACTTTTCTCGCTTTTGACATATTAATATAGATAAATATAATTTTAATTTATATTTCTATATTATCAAATTTTATTAGTAAAAACAAGTTTTTTTTGCTAAAGATAAAATCAAAATGATCTAATCAAATAAAATAACACTATATTTATTAAATTTGAGATTTTTCATAGTATAATATAAATTGTGTTATTTTAATTATAAACACACAAGTTAAAAACAATTATAAAATAATAATATGAGCCTTGAAGAAAAAAAAAATAATTTTTTTCAAATTGTTTGGCCAATTAAAAAAAATGAATTACCTATATTTTTGCCAATGGCAATTATTATGTTTTGTTTTCTAGCAAATTTTTCTGCTCTTAGAGCATTAAAAGATAGTTTAGTGATACCTGCTTTAGGAGCTGAAATTGTTAGTTTTTTAAAACTATGGTTTGTATTGCCTTTTGGTATTTTGTTTACTTTATTTTATGCAAGCTTAAGTAACTATTTTAATATTAAAAAAATCTATCTAATTATAATTACAATATTTAGTATAATTATAGGTTTATTTGCATTTATGATATATCCTAATATGCAAGATAATTTACAATCTGATATTTTTGGTTTAGCAGCAAAGTTCCCTTACTTTAAAAGATTAATTTCGATATTTGCAGCTTGGCATTTATCATTAATTTATGTAATTGGTGACATGTGGGGATCTATTATGATTAATTTAATGTTTTGGCAACTTGCAAACTTAATTAGCGATCAATCAACTGCAAAAAGATTTTATCCAACATTTGGAATAGTAGGTAATTTAGGTTTAATTGTATCTGGTGCATTATTGAATAAATTACCTTGTTTATCAATAGATACAATAGAAATGTTTACAAATATAGGCTTTAAATCTAATTGCTTATCTATACAAATAGTATGTATTTATATTATATTTTTAAATATAATTAGTTTATTTTTAATAAATAAAATTACAAAACCTGTTTTACAGCAAAATAGCAATAATTTAGACCTTGCAAAACAATTTAGATCTAAAACTAAATTGTCCCTATTGGAAAGTATAAAATTAATTAAAAATAGCAAATTATTGTT
This sequence comes from Rickettsiales bacterium, assembly GCA_046348705.1. Taxonomy (GTDB): domain Bacteria; phylum Pseudomonadota; class Alphaproteobacteria; order Rickettsiales; family Rickettsiaceae; genus JAXMDS01. The sequence continues at coordinate 17,128 of JAXMDS010000007.1, forward strand.
TTATATTGCTATTATGGTAATTTGCTATAATACCGCTATAACAGTAGTAGAAGGACCATGGAAAGATCAGATTAAATTAGCTTATCCATCTCAACTTGAGTATTTAGGCTTTATGGGTATTTTTAATGAATATTTAGGTATTTCTGCAATTGCATTTGTTATTCTTGGTAACTTTATAATGCAAAAATTTTCTTGGTTATATTCAACTTTATTTTCACCTTTAGTAATTGGTATAACTGGTTTAATATTTTTTCTTTTGATAATATTTTCCGATCTTATTACTTTTGGTGTTGTAAACCCAATTTTTGCAGCTGTATTTGTTGGAGCGGTGCAAAACATATTAAGCAAATCTTCAAAATATTCTATTTTTGATGCATCAAAAGAAATTGTTTATATTCCGCTTTCGCTAGAATTGAAATCAAAAGGTAAAGCGGCAGTAGAAATAATTGGTGCAAAAATAGGAAAAAGCTTAGGATCTTTTATTCAATTTTTAATTTTTTCTAATTCTAATTTAATGTATGAAGATATATATAATTATTTATTGATAATATTTTTATTAGTAATAGTAGTATGGATTTATAATATACTTGCGCTTAATAAAGAACTAAAAACAATTTCAGATATATAAATAATTATGATAGTAGAAATTATTAAAGATATTAAAGAATATATCAATCTTTTAAATAGTGCTAATTTAAAAACTAATTTAGTGTCTCGTAATATAAATTTTATACTTAATGATAATTTTTTTATAGACCTAAATAATTTTTTGAAATTGCAATTTCAGTATTTAATATATAATAATTATTTTAATATAAATAATAATAATTTAAATTATTTAGATAAAGATATTAATGATAATACAAATTTAAAATATAAAAATACAAATATAAATATAAATACAAATACAAATACAAATACAAATACAAATATAGAATATCAAAGTTCATTAAATATTTTAGAGAATAAATATCAAAGTAATACGATTTGTTATCATATTTTAAATTCTGCTCAACTATATATTGTCAGTTTATTTAAAGTGGCAATACAAAATAAAAATACTTTTGAAATACTTGATGTAGGAAGTGGTAATGGATTTCCTGGAATTATAATAGCAATTTTATATAAATATCAATATTTATATGATTATTTTAATAATACAACTATTAATCAGAGTAAAATAAAATTATACTTATGTGATTGTTCTACTAAAAAAATAGATTTTTTATTAAACATAAAGAAACAATTAAATCTTGATATAGAAATTATTAATACTCAAATTCAAGAGTCTAAAATTCAAAAATTTGATCTTTTATTATCAAGGGCTTTTTCAAGTAAAATTAGTTTATTTAAAGCAATAGAAAAAATTTCTTATCTATATTTAATAATATTAAAGTCAAAAGATTATGATGCAAATTTAATTTATAGAGAAACAAATAAAATCAAGCAAGTTATTAGCATTAATGGATTTGCATCTAACATAATTTTAGCTAATACAAAAATTATTAAAAATAATATATAAATGAAATATGATATATATATCATATTCTATATAAATATTTATTAAGTGAGTATATTTATATATTTAATTAATAAATAAGCTTGATATAAATATAAAAATCATATTAGAAAATTTGCTTATTTACTAATAAAATATTATAATTAAATAATATTTAAAATTAAAAAAAATGGATAATATAGTAAATAATAATAATCGTTTTTATGATTTATCATATTTAATAAAACAAGATATATCAAGCGTAGACTTAGAAAAAATAAATAATGATATTATTTCTTTAATTGTATCTTATGGTGGAAAAATTGTTAAACAAGAATATTGGGGATTAAGACCTTTAGCTTATAAAATTAATGGCAATTCTAAAGCGCATTATATGTTTTTTAATCTTGATATACCAAATAATGAATGCATTATTGAATTAGAACAAAAAATTAAATATTCAAATGAAATTATTCGTAAACATTTTGAAAGTATTGAAGCTGTTAGCCAGGCGCCTTCTCCTATGTTAAAATCTTTTGTTACTACTGAAAATGCAAATACAGTTGATGTTACAATAGCTAATCAGAAAAATATTCCATCAGCTTCAGCGCCAGCGGCATCAGCAGCATCACCAGTTACCTCAGCTATTAATTTAGAAGTAAATTCTTAATTTTAATATTTTTTAAACAAAAAAACAATTTGTTATTATTTATATTTTAATACTCATATAAAATATAATTTATTTTTTATTTTGATTATAAATATTTAATAAATATAAATTTTTATTATCTAAGCTATATAATTCATTATTATATATAAATAATTCAATTAAATTTTCTTTAATTTTAAAAGTATTAAAATTGATATTTATATTTTTTATTTTATTATTTGGATCTTGATAAATAAAATTATTACCATTTAAATTTAAAATATATATTTTTTTGCTTTTTTCAGCTGTAAATATCAAACTATTCTGATAAATTATAATGTTTGAAAAAATTTCAAAATCAGGAATTTTATTTTTTATATTATCATTATAAAGGTTTAAATTTTTATTCCAAATTACTTCTAGATTATCAGCAGATAAAGCAGAAATTTGATTAGCATTTGAAAGAATGTATATAATATTATTTGAAGCTGCTATTTGCACTATATCTTCTATTTTTTTATGATTTAATATTTTACCATCTTTGTTTATGCAAAATAAACCTTCTATATTATTTGCAATATATATTTTATCATTAAAAATTATAGGCGATGTATTAAAACCTGAAATATTAAATTTTGTATTAGTATTTTGATTTTTATTTAATATATTAATAGGAGGAGAATAAATTGATTCGATAAAATTAAGATTCATATCGCTAATTATTATACTACCATTATATAGGCCTTGTAATAATTGATTATTATTTAAAAATTCTAATTTTAAAATATCTCCAGAAAATAAATAATTTGCATCTAATTTAATAGAGGCTTTATTAATTGTTTCTAAAGTAAATTTATTTAATGCTAATAAATTATAAACTGTTTTTACATATATAATATCATTCTTTATAACAGGATCAACAAAACTGATATCTAAAAGATTTGTATAATTAATTAAATTTCCATTTAAGTCTAACTGAAATAAATACTTATCATGAGTAATATATATTTTATTATTATTAATTATAAGTCCGGCTTGATGAATATTAAATGAAACATTAAGAGTATTTTTAGACCAAAGAATTTTTTTTGTATCTAAATTAAATGCCGATAGAAATCCTTTTTCATTAATAAAAAATAAAGTATCTTTTAAAATTTTATGATTAATAATTTTAAAACTACTTAAATTAAATTTTTTAGAGTTAGAAATAAATAAGTCATTAGTAATATTTATGTTAGCTTGATTATTAGATTTATTTAATAAGCTTTTAGTAAAATAAGAAGAAGGTTTAATATGCTTTTCGCTACATGAGCTTAGTCCTAATATAAAAATTAAGCTTAAACATTTATTTAAAAATTTCATATAGTAAGGATTTTATTTTATATATTATTTTTAGTATACAATAAAAATTAAATAAATACATTTTATTTATATTGTCATTTATTTATCAAATAACTATATGAATATAGAAAAAAAAATTAAAAATATGTATTCCTTTTTAAATAAATTTATAATGAATTTAATTGAATTTATTATTAAATTTATTTATTTAAATAAATGCATTACTTGTAAAAATATTATTGAAAGTGAAAACATATTATGTGAAATTTGCTGGAATGATCTAGAGCTTATTCATAATCCAGCTTGTAAAAAATGCGGCAAACCATTGCGTATTAATACTTTTGAAGAAATTATATGTTTAAGATGTATAAAAGATAAGCCAATTTATGATATGCAAAAAATTTTATTCAAATATAATTCTATAGCTAGAAAATTAATACATAATTTTAAATATTACGACACTTTACATTATGGTAAATATTTTGCAAAATTAATGTTTTTTTCTTACGTAAATAATTTACAATTTGATATCATAGTACCTGCGCCAATGCATAAACTAAGAAGAATTAAAAGATTATATAATCAAGTTGATGTTTTGGCTAAATACTTATCAAGATATTGTAAAAAGCCAGTAATAAGCAATGTATTACTTAAAAATAAAAATACTAAACAACAATCTCTTTTAACTAAAAAACAAAGAAAAACAAATTTAAATAATAGTTTTTATATTAAAAATAAAATTTTAATTAAAGATAAAATTATATTATTGCTTGATGATGTTGTAACAACTGGAGCAACAATTAAATTATGTACTGAAACTTTATTAAAACATGGCGCTAAGTCAATAATTGTTGGAGTGCTATCTTATGTATAAACTATACTAAAATTTACTAAGAGATTAAGATAACTCAATAATTTTGATATAAAATATCTTAATATAATATTTATTAAAATATTATATTAAATAAATAATTATTAGAAAATTATTTATTTTTTGAAATTAGTATCGAATTTACTTATTGAATTATAAATATTTTAATAAACTAAAAAAATAATATTGAATTATAAATATTTTAATAAACTAAAAAATAATATGTATTATTTTTATATGCCAAATAAAAATTAAAATTAATTATTCCACCAAATATAAAAATTTAAATAACCGGCAAATAAAATCCAAGATAAATAAGGTAGCATTAACAATGCTACTAATTTTAGCTCTGCATATGTTAAATAAATTATCATAGAAACAACTGTTTCCATAAGATTTATTATTACAAAAGCTGTACCAGTTAAATGATAATTAAAAAATATAGGGGACCAAGACCAATTTAAAATTAATTGAATTATATATAAAGTTTTTAATAATTTAATTTGTTTAAAATTATTTGCATTCCAAATGCACCATCCTGCAGCTCCAAGCATACCATATAAAATTGTCCATACAATAGGAAATATATAATTTGGAGGAGTTAAATCAGATCGATTAATTGTAGTATACCAGCCATCAATACTTGGTTTTGTAAACGAACCTATTATACTGCCGCTTAATATTATTAGAATAATCCAAATAAATAATGAAATATATTTTTTATTATTTATTTCCATGTTCATACGAAATATCTATTAATATTAGATTAATATTAAATTAAAAAAAATACACTTATTTATATTAAAAATATTAAAATATCTAATTTAGTTGCTTTTTATTATAAAAAATAATATACTAAATATTAATTTAAAAATATTTAAAATATATAATTTATTTATTATTACTGTATGTTTTCAATATTAATTATTAATTATTATTATATTAATATATAATATTTTAATATAGGAAATGTAGTATCAAATAGTAATCTGATAAATTATTTAAATTGTTTCATTAAAAATAAATTGTATTAATACAAAAAAAAATATACAATTTATTTATCTGATAAAAGTTTTATAGGGAGTTATATTTTTTATGTATGCAATATTAGAAATAGGGTCAAATGCAATTAAAGGTTTGGTATATAATGAAAATTTAATAAATGCACACAAAATATATCAAATAAAATATATAAACAATATCGATATTTCTTCACCCGATATTATTAAAAATAATTATAGTTTTTTTCAAAATATTAGTTCGCTCATGGCTATTTTTAAAAATTTTAATATCCTTCCTGAAAATATCTATTGTATTGCAACTCAGGTATTGCGACATAAATATGGAGAAGAAATTTGTAAATATATTTTATCAAAATTTAATTTAGATGTAAAAATTTTAACAGGAGAAGAAGAAGCAAAATTATCAGCATATGGTGTAATATTTGGTATTTGCAATGCAAATGGATTAATGCTAGATTTAGGAGGAGGAAGTTTAGAATTAGCATTTATAAAAGATAAAGATGTTTTATTTTCATCTTCTTTGCCTTTAGGTATTAAAACTTTAAACGGTCAATTAATTAGCGATAAACAAATATTAGAAATTATATCATCTAATCACAATCTAAATAAAGAAAAAATAGAGAATTTATATTTATCTGGTGGATGTTTTAGAGTTTTTGGAAAAAAATATTTAGATTCAATAAAAATTAATATAAAAAATATTCATAATTTAGAAATTAAAACAGAAAATTTTATTAAATTTATTATAAAATTTAAATATAGCCTCGAAGATCAAATAAAATTGTTAAAAAATAAAATTTCTGAATATAATGCAATAAGTATTATAGAAAGTTTAGTAACCAAATATGCTCCAAAATTTATTATTATTTCAAATTATAGCTTACAAGAAGGTATTAGATATCAAAGATTATCAGAAGAAGAAAAAAAGAAAAATTTCTTACTTGAACAAGTAAAAAAAATTACCGGAATTTCTTTAAATAATATTAATAAAACTAGTTACTTAAACTTTATTATGCCTTATATTGAAAATGATTTCAAAATAGAAGATCTAATAGAAATTATTATTATTTTTTTACAATATAGCAATAATTTTGAAAATGTATTTAGATCTCATATTATTTCTCAAATGATATTATATGGTTATATTAATTTTTCAAATAAACAAAGAATTTATATTGCAATTATTTTACAAGTAGCTCTTTCTGGGGCAGTTAATTTGCAATTAAAAAATATCGGAATTAAAATTTTAACAAAAGAAGAATTTAGTGAATGTTATATTATAGGATTAATGTTTTTTTGTATTGCTAATATTGATGGAGTATTTGCATCAACTCCATCATTTGGTTTTGATATTATTAAAAAAAATATATTAACAATTAATAGAAAAATCTCTATTAATATATTTGTAAAAATTAAAAAAATTCTTAAAGAAATTTATATAGTGCATCGTTCTATTAAAAATAAACAATTTAATTATAGTTTACTTTTAATATAAATTTTTTTAAAAATTTAATTTAATTGATTTAATATATCAAAAGTCTAAATTTTTATAACTATAAGATGGAACAAATCCTGGTATAAATTCATTTAAAACTTTTCTAAAATTAGGTTTTGATTTAATAATTAAGTACCATTCTTTTAGTATTTCATGTTTATTCCAATCTATTTCATTAACATAATCTAACAATGATATGTGTGAAAATAATGCAATATCGGCTAGAGACAATTGCTCTGTTGATAGGTTAGTATTTACATTAATCATTTTTGCAAAATAATTTAAATATTTTATTAAATTTTTCCTCACGTTTGAAAGAATTAGTGAATCTGGAGCTTTTTTATAAACTGAGTATTTTGTAATTTTCTCATATATTATAATTTTTGTTATTTCTTCAAAAAAATTAGTATTAATTACATAAAGTAAGTTATTGGTAATAATTTTTTTTTCTAAGTCGCTAGGAATAAGATTTTTACATTTACTATTAACAATATTAATGCAATTAGATATGCCATATACTTCAAAAGTAGCATTATTAATATTATTTTTCACAACTAAAAATGGCATAATATTGAAAGGATTTTTTTTTAAAAATAAATTTTTTTGCTCTTCAGATAAATTTTTATTATACTTTATAATGCTATTTTTAAGTTCATTTTCTTCCAATAAAATTCTAACTTGCCTACTTAATGGACATGTTATTTCATAATATAAAAAATATTCAAGTTCATATTTTTGAATTAATCCTTTATTGTCAAAATTTTTTTCAGCATTATTAATCATATGTATTTTTTATATTTTAAAACTTTCTTGATGTTGAGCCTTTTGCAATTTTTCATTAATTGCAATTCCAATCCCAGTTAGAGGAATACTAGAAATAGTAATTAGATTAATTTTATTACTTTTTGCAAATTCATCTGCATCTCTTAATACTTCATATAAGTTTTTTGCAGCTTCTATTAAATTGCCACTATCACTTAAATTATAAACTTTAATACCTAAGAATTTAGAATTGCCAAAATTAATATGTATTCTTTTATTAAGATTATCATTATTATTTTGATTAATTTGTAAATTTGTATGAGTTGAATAATGTTTTTTCATCATTCCAGGCGCTAAATAGTTTTTGGTATTTAAATTACTGCCTAATATATCATTTGAATTACTAGTTACTAATACATTGTTAATATCTGCTAAGCTTAATGCGGCCCTAATATCATCTTCATCAATAAAGCCATGCCTTAAGATTTTTATATGTTCTAAATTGGTACAATCTATAATCGTAGACTCTATGCCATAAGCGCACTGTTCCCCATTCAATACTTTAATATTTTTAAAAACATCAGTAACATGGTCAACTTTTGTTGGGCTAACATAATTTGAAATATTTGCACTTGGTGCTGCAATAATTTTATTTTTGGTTGCATTTAATAAATCTAATGCTATTTGATTATTTGGTATTCTAATACAAATTGTATCTAATCCTGCTGAAATATTTTTTGCAATTTTAATATCTTTCTTTTTATGTAAAACAAAACTAATAGGACCAGGCCAAAAAGCTTTAGCTAAACATAATGTAATTTTATTAAATGTTGCAATATTTTTTGCAATATCTAAATTTGCACAATGTAAAATTAATGGATTTGTACTTGGTCTTTGTTTAACTTTGAATATTTCTAAGCAGGCTTCTTCATTAAATGCATCAGCGCCTATACCATATACTGTTTCAGTAGGAAAAATTACTAATTTTCCATCATCTATTAATTTTGCAGCTTGTTTAATTTCTAAACTAATATTATTATGCATATTTTAGCAATTTAATTTTTTTAAAATTATTTAAATATTATTCAATAACCATTCTTTTGCTTTTAAGCTTAAACTATCAAGCACTTTTATTTTAATTTCATTATGATAATTACTTAAATATATTTTATGAGAGTCATTAAGCATATCATAATTAATAAGTTTTTTGCAATAAGGAACTAAAGTTAAATTTTCAAACGCTAAAAAATTACTATCAGATTGCTTAACAAAAACTAAATTTTCAATTCTAATGCCAAATTCATTTTCTTTATAAAAACCTGGTTCATTTGAAAAAATCATTCCAGGCTTTAGTTCTGTATTATTATATTTAGAAATTGAAATTGGCCCTTCGTGAACCCCTAAAAAGCTACCAACGCCATGACCAGTGCCATGAGCATAATCACAATTAATTTCCCATAAATATTTTCTTGCAATAGTATCTAATTGAAATGCTAATGTGCCAACTGGCACTTTCATTAAACATAAATCAATATGTCCCATTAAAACTCTTGTATACATTTCTTTTTGCTCTAAAGTTGGCTCTGAAAGTATTAAGTTACGAGTTACATCTGTTGTTGCACCTAAATATTGCGCGCCTGAGTCAATAAGTAATATATTTTTATGAATTGCTTTACTTCCAATTTTTGGGGCTCTATAATGTATTATTGCTCCATTTTCTTCATATCCACATATTGCATTAAAGCTTTCACTAAAATATCCAACTTGTTGCTTTCTAAAGCTAATTAAAATATTTTCAATTTCTTTTTCTGTTATATTTTCATTTAATAGAATTTTAGATTCTATCTCTGCAAAGCTTTCAATTAAAGCTACAGCATCTTTAATATGACCATCTTTTGCTAATTGAATTTCTGTATTATTTTTAATTGCCTGAAGCATTTGCAAATCAAGCATATTAAAATGCTTTATATTGGTTAATAAGTTAAGAATTTTAATATTAGTTAAATTTTTATCTAATAAAAATTCTTGTGTCTTTACTTTTTCTAAATCAAAATAGAAATCTTTAATACTTTTAATTATAATTTGCAATTCTAATTTTGTATCATCTTCAATTAAATTTTCTGTATATAATATAATTTCTTTATGAGAAATTAAAGCATAAGATAAAACAATTGGAGTATTATCTAAGTCGAACCCTCTAATATTAAAAAGCCAACAATTAAATGCAGAATCTGTAGATAACAAATACTGATCATCGTTAAGATTTAATTTTTGAAGTATATTTTGTAATTTTATATTTGCATTTTGTCCTGAATATTTAATATCATATGCAAAAAATTTTTTATTATTTAATTGCGGCCTGTCTTGCCATATTTTATCGACTAGATTTTCATCTACTGCAATTAAACTAGCAAAATTAATACGAGATAATGATCTTGCATTAAATAAAGCAGGATCATAACCTATTTTACTATTTTGCAAATTAAAGCCTAATTTTAATAAATTCTCTAATTTAAAATCATTTATATTGATAATGGTAAAATAATTTAAATCTAATTCTTTATTTGCTTGTAAGATATATCTACCATCTGTGCATAAAATACCTTTATCTTGAAGTAAAATTGCAAAACCAAAAGAACCAGTAAAGTTTGATATATAAGCAAGCCTATTAAAATGTTTTGATGTATACTCGGAATTATATTCATCATTTGATGGCACAATATATGCATCTAATGTTTTTTCTTGTAATAATTTTAAAATTGCTTTTAAATTATTTGTATTATTTACCATAAATACAAAATTGTAATCTTTTAATAATTATATCTTTTTTTATTAAATTTAACAAAGTTGCAACTTCTGGGCCGCTTATTTGCCCTGTAAGACTCATTCTAATTGCTATGTAAATATCTTTTTTTTGTATAGATTGGTATAGATTTTTATTTGCTTCTAAATCTAATTTACTATTATTTTTAATATAATAATTCATAATATAATCAACAATATCGCTTAGTTCTAAATAGGAATTACTATTTTCAATATATTCAATTAAAAGTTTTAATATTAAAATTATTTTAGCGTCTGTTTCTACCTTTAAAGATGGCTCAGATATTATCTTATGATAAGTTATTAAATCGTTTTCATTTTCTATGTTCATTTTAACTGCTTGCCAAAACTCTAGCGTAATATTAGGATACTTATCTTGTATATGTTCATATTCTAATTTTTGCATCATTTTTTTATTGAGCAATATTATGTCATTTTGCGAATATGATGTGCTAGAGCTTGAATAAAAATCAATACCAAACTCTTCTAATAAGTTAACTTGATTTATATAAGGGATGACATTTTTAGAAGTTCCAATAAAAGTTAAAAAACTCATAAGAGTATTTGAATTAATATGATCTTCTTCTCTTAGTGATTTTACAGAAAATCCACCTACTCTTTTAGAAATTTTTGCATCTTTTGATCTAATTAATCCTAAATGCCCAAAAGTTGGTAAATTTGCATATTGAAAATTTAAAAAACTCAAATTATTATTTACATTATTATTTTGCTTTTCTAATTGATAATATGTTTCTAATTCATTTAGTTCTTGTTGATTGATACTTTTTGCAATATTAATAATATTTTCAAACATTTGTATCTGATAAGCTGTATTTGTTATATGATCCTCCCCTCTAATGATATGAGTAATATTTGCCATACAATCATCAATAACAGAAGCTAAAATATATATAATTTCTCCATTTGATCTTAAAACAACTGGATCGCTTAAATTTTTAGCATTAAATTGCACATTACCTTTTATCATATCATTCCAGCTAATTAATTTATTACTAAGTTGAAATCTATAGTATGGTTTTTTACCAAGTTTAATCATTTCTTCTTTTTCTTTTATTGTCAAATTGCAAGAATTCTTATTATATATGAAAGGTTTATTGCTTTTAATTGAAATGTCCCTTTGTATATTTAACTCTTCCTCGGTTTCAAAACATGGATAAATTACATCTAATTCTATAAGTTTCTTAATAAAATAATTATAAACATACTTTTGTTGAGATTGTTTAAAGGAATATTCATAATCTAAATTTAGCCATGATAAATCTTTATATATGTTTTCAATATACTCATTTTTTACTTTTTCCGAGTCGGTATCGTCAATTCGCAAAATAAAGTTGCCATTGTTTTTTTTTGCAAATAAATAGTTAATAATTGCTGCTCTAATATTGCCAATGTGTAGGTATCCTGTAGGAGAAGGGGCAAATCTTGTTTTTACATTACTTAATTTTTCAAAATTCATATTTAATTAAATTGATAATTAATATTAATTATACAACTTTTAAATTTTATCATCAAAGCATAATAAAGTTTTATCTAAAAACAACTCACAAGTAACCTAGAAGTTATAAGACATTATATTTTTTTATCAATATAAAATTATTTCATGCTAACTTTTCAACTAAAAATAAATATTTCATCAAATGTTACAACCCTATAAATGCAAATAAAAAACTGTAATATTTTTTTATTTAAAACATGTTAGTGTTATTAAAAAAGTAGTTTATTCTTGACTTAAATAAAACTAAATTTATTTTTTATGAATACAAAAATACAAAACATCGAAGTTACAAAAAGTATAAAGTTGCCAAAAACTAAAGCAGCTAAAATTACTAAAATTGCAAATATATTAGATGCAAATAAAAATTGTATAGACTATTCAAACGAGAAAAAATATTTTCAAGCACCGTTTGAAAGCTTAAGAGAATATTCAAGGGATGAATCTCCTCTTGTACAATTAAATAGCGCTATTATATTGCAAAGTATTATCGATTGTACTGCAATTGGAGACAGTAGATATACAAAAAAAATACGTGAAGAAGCAAGAAATTGGATCTTTTCAAATTGTAAAGATTTTCAAGATACTTGCATAAATGCAAATCTTTATCCTGAATTTGTTATCAAGCTTACTAAGCAAATTATGGGAGTTTGCAAAGAAGATGATAAATTTAAATTAAATAATATTAAAAAATAATCGATTATATTTTATATTATTTTTTGTATAATTTTTTATTTCATGCATATTTTGTTTTATTTTTGATTTTTTTAAACTTTAATTTATTTTGTATTTATTGCTATTAATAATTTTATAGTTATTATTTAGTATTTTATTAAGGTTTATTATTTTTAATATATTTTATTTTTTTGGATATTTTCTTAGGTATCTTTTTGTTATTTGCTATATTTTATATTTTATATATATTTATTGTTTGCTATATTGTACATTTTATATATATTTGTTATTTGCTATATTGTACATTTTATATATATTTTAATTTTTCTTAAACTAACTATAACTATACTTTGTAGTTTATTATTTCATAATTTAATATTTAATATTTAATTTATTTACATTATTTTATTATAGTTTTTATATTAAGTATAAATCATTCCATCATACTTTAATTTATATCAATTGTCTCCTAAAAAATCTAAAGGTTGATCATCATGTTGCTTATTGAGATCAAATAATTCGTCTAAATCAAATTTAGCAATTTCTTCTCTTGCATTAATTTCAAGCTCTATTGTTTTAAGATAATCTTTATCTGCTTTAGATAATTCTACATTCTTTTTTGCGGCTTTAGATATATCATCATTTTTTGAATAATTTTCTTCCTTAAATTGATCATTTTTACAGTTATATTTTAAAAAATATAAAATATAATAAAGTGAATCAGTTTCAATTTTTGGAATATAATTTTTAACATGTTGATTTTGATTATTTTCTTGAATTATGTTTTTTATATCATTTTCTTTTATTAAATGAAAATCAATTTTAATTTGATTCTTTAAAAAATCTTTTATATTATATGTATCAATAAGTTTAAGTTGTTTTTTAATATAAGTTGTATAGTATAAAAAAATACTTAAATTTTTTATAGAATAACATTTTTCTTTTAAGCATTTATTTATTATTTCTATAGCATTATCAGTTTCTATTTTCATCTTTGTTTGGTCTATATTCTTAAAAAATATTTTTAAATTTTTAGATTTCATTAGATTAATATTGTTAATAAATATATTTCTTATTTCATAAGTTTTGAATTCTATACTTTGATTTGTGTTTATATATTTAAGTAATTTTTTTAAAATTTTTGAATCTATATCATAAATATAATTTTCGCTTACTAATAATTTAATAAAAAAATCTTTAGAAGATATTTTTGTTATTGATTTAAATATTAATCTAAAACAATCAAGATCCATATGATAAATATTATATTCATTATCTTGTTTTGATATTATATTTAATATAATTTTTTTTATTATTAATAACTTTTCTTCATCAATAAGTTTTATTAAAATATATTCTGCTTGATTAAAATTAAGTGTTGTCATATTTTTTTCTAATAATGTACAAAAACCAGTAAGAAAAATTGAATCTTTTAATATTTTTTTTATATCAGAATTTAATGGATTAATATTTTTAAATATAATCATAAAATTTGACGCATTAAAAGAAAAATATTTTAATATTTGAGAATTTAAAAGTATTTTTAATTTTTCACAGCTTAAGAGATAAATATGTTCTGTTAAATCTTTTATTACGTCAAAAATTAGTGGCATAATTTTTTTTTTTAATTCAACATTATTAGCTAAAATATCATCAAATAATTTTAAATTTAATAATAAACTAAAATTTGTTTCTTTTGCTTCAAGTAATAATTTATAACTATACATTATTATTCTTTTGCATATTGATTCTAAAATTGTTATTTTATCTTCTGTATTACTTTCTTTAAATATATTATTTATTATATCAAGAATTATTTGAAAATCTTCATTAACAGATCTTGAAAGTAATAAATCTATTATACTATATACATCTATTTCTGATTTACTATTATTAATAAAATAATTAAGAAAAATTTTTAATTTATTTCCTGATATTTCTGGTATATTATTAGTAAATAACAATTTTTTATTAAAAAAGTTTTGATAAAATGAAGCTTCTATGTCTTTTGTTTTTATAAAATTTAAAAATAAATTTAAAAAATCTTCATTCATATTATTAACTTCTTTTATTAAAATATGCCAAATAAATAATTTTAGAATTTCTAAATCTTTTAATTTTTTAAATTGATTTAATATAAACTGAAATTTCTCTAAAATTATTTTCTCATACAAAACATTATAGTTTATAAAAGAAAGTAATGATGATATTTCATCTAAAAAATATTGTTTTGTTTGTTTTTTTATTAAAGTTAATTCTTGATCATTATACTCTATAGATAAATCAGATAAAAATTGCTCTTTAATATTGTTAATAACTATATGATATTCACTATATTTGCTATTGTTTAATACATTATCAAATATTGTTTCAAAGAAATTTGAACATAGTGTTTTTATTTCTCTCAAATCGCAATTGAAATCATGCTCTGTTACAAAACCAAGTATTATATAATACTCTGATTGATTTTTGCTTTCTAACAAAACATTTTTATTATCTAAATTAATAGAATTTAAAATTATATTTTCTAAAAAATTAATTAACCATTTTAAAATACTTAGATTTTTATCTTTTTCTACTAAATTTTCTTGAGATATTAATAATAATCTATTATTTAAGTTAACATAAATTAAAAATATTGCTTTTAGTGATAATTGAAATTTTAAATCAACATTTTCTAATCCAGATGCTTTTAGTTCGTTTATTTCGTGCGAGTCTGATTTTTTTGATTGACTTATTTGTTGTTGTGTGTCTAATGCTTTTTGCTGGCTTGTTTGTTGAGATTCTAATTGATTTGTTTCTTTAGGTTTTGATTGATTTGTTTTGTTATTTTTTCCTTTTTTGCCCATAATTATTTATTGTAAAATTACATTATATAAAATAATTATAACACATTTATTAATTTTTTATAAATAATGTTAATATTATTTATATAATATAATTATTATTAATAGGTTTAAAATTACAAGGATGTTTATAAAATGGACTGTTAAAATTTCCTATAGATTCGTTCATAACACAAGGACTCATTAATTGCTTTTTTGTTTTATGCGCACAAGATGAACAATACATACTAAAAAACAAAATAATACTAAAATACTTTATAAGTTTTTTATTTTTTATTAAATTTAACATATTTTTAAAATATAATTATCAATTTATTAATTAATAATATAAGTAAAAAAATAAAATAATAATATAGATAATTAAAATTCTATCAAAAATAAATTTAGTTGTAATTATTGCTATTATATTTTTTATATTAAGATAAATTACTATTATATTTTTTATATAAAGATAAATTTTAATTAAATTTATCTTTTAAATACTAAGTATATCTTTATTTTTTTCTTCTACTTTTTTTTCTATTTTTTTATTTGTTTCATCTATTAATTTTTCAATTTCTGCAGTTTCTCTTTTGGTTATATCTTCAGATCCTCCTGCTTTTTCTAATTTTTTTAAAGAGTCAATTGCTTCTCTGCGAATATTACGAATTGCAATTTTTGCCTTTTCTCCAAATTGCGAAGCTAATTTTGTTAAGTCACGCCTACGCTCTTCTGTAAGCATCGGAAGAGAAACCCTAATACTGCCAGCAGCAACTTGCAATGAAACACCTAAATCTGCTAATTCTATACCTCTTTGAATATGTTTTAAATTTGCAGCATCAAATGGTTGTACAGATAAACTTTGTTTATCTGAAATAGTTACGCTTGCAACTTGATCTAGTCTTATTTTGTCTCCATAAGCTTCAACTACGACTCTTTCTAATAATTTAGTTGATGCTTTTGAGGTACGTAATCCTGAAAAATCTTCTTCTAAACTTTTTTGCGTTTGTTCTAATTTATTTTTTAACTGATTTTTAATATCATTAAGCATAAAATTAATTAAATAATTAAAATTATCTAATTATAACATATTTATATTTTCAATTTTATAAATAAATATAATATATTGCTTACAAGATATATATAACATGTTGCTTACAAGATATATTTATATGGTATATTTATTTTAGTAAGATATTATTATTTAAAAAATTTAAGATGCTTAATTTACAATATAAAAAATTATTTATATTTCTTATAATTTTAATTTCTTTTGTTTGTTCTAGTTGTGCTGCTGTTAAAAATTATAGAATAGATCAGCATAAACAAGATTTAACTCAAATTTTAACTAATATATCAGATCCTATTTTTTTAGAACCAATTCCAAAGGAAAATAAAATTATTTATATTGAATACAAAAATATTTCAGGTAACGCAAATATAAATTTTAAAAATAAAATAATAGATGGATTTAAAAAGAAAGGTTTTTTAGTATTAAATGAATATGAAGAAATAATGCAAAATAAGCCACATATAATATTGCAAATTTCTTTAAATTATGCAGCTCTTAGTAATAGAATAAAGTCAAAACAAGCAAAAGGAAAAGACATTTTTAATAATACAATTACAGGTCTTTTGGTTGGTGGTACTACAGGATTTTTTACAGATAAAAATAATATTTTAATTAGTTTATGTGGTGGTTTAGCTGGTTTTTTATTTACAAAATTTTTATATCAAGATCAATCAGAATATTTAATGATAGTTGATCTTAAAATATCTCAAAATACAAAAAATCCAATTTGTTCTGATAATATTGTAACAATTAATTCTGGCATTGATGGTAAAGAATATTTAAAATGGCAAGAAAATAAATACTGGAAATCTTATCGTACTAAAATTGAAAAAACCATTAAAATAAAAGGTAGCATAAAAAATAAAATGCAATTATTACAAGAAAGTATGATTAATGCTATTTTGGATATGATATAAATTGATAAATTTATTTTATTTAAATAAACTTCTCTTATTAAAAAAGTATTAAATTAATATAATTTTAATAAATTTAACTATAATTATTGCTATTATGTAAATATTGTGTTATTATTATTATAAATATATAATAATAATTTATTTATGCGTTTTAATTATAATTTAAATATTAATAATAATAATAATAATAACGAATATAATAATAATAATTTAGTAAATTTATTTGTTCGTTTTTTGTAATGAATATAATAATAATAATAATTTAGTAAATTTATTTGTTCGTTTTTGTAATGAATATAATAATAATAATAATTTAGTAAATTTATTTGTTCGTTTTTGTAATGAATATAATAATAATAATGAATATAATAATAATAATGAATATAATAATAATAATGAATATAATAATAATAATTTAGTAAATTTATTTGTTCGTTTTTGTAATGAATATAATAATAATAATAATAACGAATATAATAATAATAATTTAGTAAATTTATTTGTTCGTTTTTATAATGAATATAATAATAACTTTGCTGATATTAATATTAACATAAATACTTTTATAAATATTAACGATATTTTAAGTATTAATAATGTTATTAATACTATTCATTTCAGATATGCAGAACCAGCAATAGAACAAGCAATAATCAATGATGTAGTACCAGTAGCAGAAGCAATAGAAGAAATACCAATCAGATATGCAGAACCAGCAAGAATCTATTATGCAGCACCAGTAGTAGAAGCAATAGAAGAAATAGAAATTCAAGAAATAACAGTACCTAGAGATAATTTAGATCAATTGTAAATTTAATATTAAATATAAAAAACATATCAATATAAAATAAATTTAAAATACAAAATAATATATAAAAAATATATTTAAATAAAATAAATTATATTTTTAATATCTAATAAATATATAATCTTTTATTTATTGTAATAATTATACAATATTTATTACAAAATACAAAACATATTAATTATTGTTTAAATTAATTAACATATTTCTCTACTATATTATTTTTAGCAAAAGCTTCTAGTCTTATAATGCATGCATGACATTTTTTACATGCTTTAGCTTCAACATTATTTAAAACAATTGCATTATTTATATTATTAACATCGTAAACAATAGGATCATAGCAAGAAATAGTGTTAGAATAATCTACCTTCAAACTTAAGCCTATTTTAATTATATCTGCTTTATTTAAATTTATAAGTGGAGCATTTACTGTAACTTTATTTTCTGATGCAATTAAAAATAAATTTTTTAGAGCCAAGAAATATTCATATGAACAATCGGGATAGTTAGGGGCATCTTGTTTATGAATTCCTAAAAATATTCTATCAATATCAAGAGACTCTGCTAAGCCCAAAGCATAACTTGCAAAAATAGTATTACGCGCAGGAACATAAGTAGAAGGTTTTGAATTAAGTGGTAAGTCTGAAATTGTATTATATTTTTCAATGTTATTGGTATTATTGACTATATTATCTTTGCAATTTATATCATTTGAATTATCACGCTCTTTATTATTAGTTTGCATATTGCTATTTTCAATATCATCTAAATTATAATTATTATTTAATTTATTATTGGTATTATTTAATGTATTAAAATGATGATTTTTTTGAAGTAAATTGCTTTTAAACAAATCAAAATTTAAGTTAATGATTATATGTTGAATTTTTGCATTAAACTTAATAGAAACAATTTCTTCAAATTGTTTTAAAGATTTTTTTAAATAATTTAATTCAACTAAATTTGTTTGATTATAATTAAAACTTAAAATTACTGGTACATAATTATCTTCAATTACTTTTGCTATTATTGTTAAGGAATCAATTCCTCCGCTTGCTAAAATTAAAGCTTTTTTCATATAGTTATATATTATAAATTATTGCTAATATTATCAGATTATATAATTAAAAATTGTTATTAAGATTATTGTTCCATTTTATATTATATGTTTGTATAAAATTGATATTTGATTCAAACATAGTACGCAAGTCTAAAATATTATATTTAATCATTGCAAGTCTATCTAGTCCTGCTCCAATTGCAAAACCTTGAAATTCATTAGAATCAATTCCAACATTTTGTAAAACATTATTATGAATCATCCCGCTACCTAAAACTTCAAGCCATTTTCCATTTAGTTTAATATCAACCTCTACTGAAGGTTGCGTAAATGGAAAAAAACTTGGTCTTAATCTCACTTCTATATCTTTACCAAAAATATACTGTAAAAATTCAATTAAAAACCATTTTAAATTTGCAAAATTAATATCTTTATCTACAAATACCATTTCAAATTGATGAAACATAGGCGTATGAGTTCTATCGCTATCTTTTCTATATGTTCTACCATAAGAATAAAATTTAAAAGGAGGCTTATTATTTTTCATAAATCTAATTTGCATATTGCTTGTATGAGTTCTTAATAGTAAATTGCTATTTTGCATATAAAAAGTATCATGCATTTGTCTTGAAGGATGATTTTTTGCTATATTTAACCCTTCAAAATTATGCCAGTCATCTTCTATCTCTTGCGATTTAACGTATTGAAAATTATAACTATTTAAAAATAATGATAAAAGATTAATCATTTTTGTTATAGGATGAATACTTCCTATTTTTTTATGTTTTATATATAAATAATCATCATATAAAAATTTCTTACCTGATTTGTCTTCTTGCAAATTTAAAGCTTGATTTATTTTTTCTAAAATATCGTTTTTTGCTTGATTAATTAATGGTCCTAAAGTTTTTTTTTCTTCTATAGAGTAATTTTTAATATTCAATAATTCTAAATGCAAAAAAGAATCTTTACCTAAATATTTCGCTTTAACTTGCAAAATATCATGAGTATTTTTTGAATTTTGCAAATCTAATACAAATTCATTTATTAAATTTTCTATTTTTAATTGAATATTACTTAGCATATTTTTTTTCAATTTTAAATTTAAATATATAATAATTATATATTACTATATTTTAATAAATATATTTTTATAGTAAAATATTTAATTTTCATTGTTTCATGTCAGATAAATCTCAAAACAATATAATCTAATTTATTAAAAAAAATATCTAATAACTTTAATAAAAAGTAAAAAATAATATTTTAAAAAAATAATGCAAAAAAATATATCTAATAGTAAAATTAATACTAAAACAGAATTAGAAAGATCACTTAGTACATTTATTACTAAATTACCATTTTATAATAAATTAAAAGATTTTTGCAACTATATTAATAATTCCGGGAAAATACGTTTAGTTGGAGGATGTGTAAGAGACTTTATATTAAATAAAATACCTAATGATATAGACCTTAGCTCAGATTTAGAGCCTAATATTATTATGGAATTAGCAAAAAAGTATGGAGCAAAAACAATTCCCACAGGTATAGAACATGGTACCGTTACTGTTATTTTAGATAACTTATCAATAGAAATTACCACTCTTAGATATGATGTAAAATGCGACGGAAGACACGCAATAATACAATTTACAAACGATTTTTATGAAGATGCAAAAAGAAGAGATTTCACAATAAATGCTATGAGTTTTTGCTTATTAGAAAATAAATTGTTTGATTATTTTGATGGAATAACGCACCTTAAAGAAAGTAAAGTTATTTTTATAGGAGATGCAAAACAGAGAATATGTGAAGATTATTTGCGTATTTTAAGATTTTTTCGATTCACAAGTTATTATGCTAAAGAAATTGATTTAACAGGATATGAGTCTTGCTTAGAACTTGCGTATAATTTAAATAAAATATCACAAGAGAGAATTACATCAGAACTAAATAAAACATTTGATAATACAAAAAATTTGAATTATATCTTGCAATATTTACAAAATATTTTTCCTTATATTAATTTGCCAAAATACGAAAATAAATATAAATTATTAAAAAAAATAGATATATTTTCTTCTAATTATAAGAAAAAGATAGATGAAATATGCTTAAATCTTAATTTAAATATTAAAAACTTAAACAATATAAATACATATAACATAGTTTACCTATTTTATTTGAAAATATGGATTTTTTGCAAAAAATGAAATTTTCTAAATATTAATTATGAAATTTTACAATTAAATAAAGAAATTTTAGAATTTTTTACTATAGATAATAATAATTGCAATAATAATCTCGATAATGATAATTGTGATGATAATAAAAATACTTTATATAAAAAAAATGATGATAATGTAGATAATAATAATGATAAAAATAGTTTATATAAAAAAAATGATGATAATCATAATAAAATTATTGATGATATTATTCAAAATGAAATAAAAGATAAAAACTTATTACTTAATATAGTCAATAATTCATTACTTAATTTTGCTAATATTAATATATTGAACATTAAAAATATTGCAGATATTGCAAAAATAATAATATATAAATACATCTTTAACAAAAATAAAAATATAGAAGTGACAATTAATTTAATTGCAATTTTATATTGTATGGATACTTATAAAGAAAAAATTAATTTTAATATTATATTGCCAATTACAGGTTTTGATATTATGTCGATTGTAAATAATCATAATAAAATTAAAGATATAATGACTTTTGCGCAAGAAATATATATCGCTTCCGATTTTAAATTAACAAAAGATGAAATATTAGAAAAAGCTAAAGCTTATGCTAAAGCTTATATAGCTAGCAAATAAATTTTATATTGAAATTAAAAATTACTTTATTTTTATATATTTTATTAATAAATAATTTAATTTTTGCAGTTATTTAGTTTTAATTATATTTATTAAAAAATATTTATATGATTTAGTGCCTTAATAACAATATTATTGAATTAATTAAAATTAAAAATAATTAACTTTAGTATTTTAAGTTAATAAATGATATAATTAATTAATAAATTATTAAAAAATATATTATGAGAAAAGAAAATAAAAGAAATAAAGGGAATCTAGATAATTCCAAATCAGATATACAATCAGAAGATAATATTAGCTTGATAGATAATGATATGGACGAATCTAATCTAAATCAATCTAATGATTCGTTAGCAGAATTACATAAAGAATTAGCAACTGTAAGCTTAGATATAAACAAACCTCTTAAAGAACAAAATAACGAATCTAAAGATGATTTTTTTAAAATATTTAAAAAAATTTATAGCTATATTAAATCTCAGCAGCAGAAAGAAACAAATCAAATATTAACTGAAATATCTAAAGAAGAAATAAATCAAGCATATAATAAAATATTAGACAGTAATGAATCAATATTTCAATTATTGATAAAAGATAATAAATTATCCAAAGAAAATTTGGATAATATATGTCTTCGAGCAGAAACTGCTTTATCAACATCTAGTGAATCAGTAAAAAATAAAATTAATAATTTATTAAACAATATTGATGAATATGATAAAAAAAAATCTGAAAATTTTAATTTTTTAGATAATTTATTAAAAAACACTAAAATCAATATTAATAAAATAGAAATTCTAGAAGAAAAAGAAAATTTAAATCGAAAAATACTAGAAAATATAAATACTACCATTAGCTCTTTTAATGATCTACTATTTAGCAATAATAGTATATTAAGCCAAGAAGAAATAAATAAAATATCAGAAGCAATAAAAAAATATGAAGAACTCGAATTAAAGTATTATGGAATACGGGATTCTATTATAGAAGAACAAAAATTATGGAATCAAGATATTGCTAAATCAGAATCTTGGGAAAGAAATTCGAATAAATCTATAGAATCTATAACAGAAAATACAGAATCTATAACAGAAAATAAAGAAAACAAAGAAAAACTAAAGCTTTATAATAATGCTAATAATACAAATATTGATATTGCTAATGATTTATTAAAAAAAATTAATACATTAGAAAGCAGAAATGAAATTAAATCATTTTTTAATGAAGCATTACTACAAAGTCAACTAAAAAATACAACAAATAAAGCATGGCAAACTAAATTAGAAAAAAATTCTCTACTATCAAATGCATCATTATCGCAAAATCAAGAAAATTCTAATAAATGGAAAGAAAAAATGCGAAATAATAAAAATCAATCAAGAACAATAAAAAACAGTCTTTAAATATAAAAAAAATATAATTAATATTAAATGAATATATATTACTATGTTAGTTTAATAATATAAAAATTTAATAACTTGTATAAAAATACGATCCCTACGGGAATCGAACCCGTGTTTACACCGTGAAAGGGTGCTGTCCTAACCGCTAGACGAAGGGACCATATACTTATATTATATCATACTTTTTATTAAAAGCAATACTATAATGTAAATATTTTAAAAATTTTTAATATCTTATTTGTTATCTTGGTAAAATAATATTAATATATTTATATAATAATATAAATAAGAATTATATATAATTTATGAATAAATTAAATCAAAATAATTTAAAAAATCAAATAAGTTTACATATTAATAATAATGCTAACGAGCAAGACATAATATCAAATAAAGATTTTGATAAATTAATATTTTTATCTAAAATTAAAATAGAAGATACAGAAAAAGAATTCTTTTTAACCCAAATTAAACAAATTCAAGATAATGTTTTGTCAAAAATACATCAAATTAATTGCGATAATATAGAGCCATTAATTACAGTGCATGAAAACAATATTACTTTAGCAAAAGATAATGAAAATAAGAGAAATGCAACGAATGATTTATTTAGTATGTGCCCTGAAAATGTTAAACTAGAGGCAAAGTCTTTAAAACACTTACTTGTACAAAAAGTAATTAGTTAATAATATGTAAAATATATTTAGAATTTTTTACAAGTAGAATATTCATGCTTTGGCTTTGCTCCATGAATTAATTTATATATTGCATGGCAAGCAATACTACTTTCAGAAAAACCAGTTAAAATTAGCTTTAATTTAGTTTCATATGCAGCGCAATCTCCTACTGCAAAAATACCTAATATGTTAGTTTGCATATGTTGATCAACTAATATTGCATTTTTATCTGTAATTAAGCCCCATTTTTTAAAGTCTGTACTATCTTTTTCTAATCCATAAAATGGTAATAAATAATCTATTACTATTTTTAATATTTCACCTGAATTAATATTTTCTAATTCTACTAATAATTTATTATTTTCTTTAGTATTAATTTGTTTTAAGGTATTATTAATTTTATTTTTATCTAAATATTGCAAGTTATTTATTCTATTTTCTAATTTATGTTGTATTGTACTATCTATTATACTTACATTCTTAATTACATAGCCAAGCAATAAAGGAGAAATTGATTGATTTTTAGATGCTAATTTTTTTTTTAACTCATTAACATTATCAGGAATTGCTGTAAATTTATCTCTTCTATGTATTAAATAAAAATTATTATTATCTTTATTTAATTCTAATATATTTAAAGCCCAATCTATTGCTGAATCGCCCCCTCCTGCTATTAGTACATCTTTATTAAAAAAAGTATCTAAATTTTTAATTGCATAAAAAATATTTTTATTTTCTAAGTTAATATCTGCTATTTCTTTTGGTAATTTTTTCGGCTCTAATGAACCGCCACCTGTTGCTAATATTACTGTTTTTGCATATATAGTATATATAGCAAAATTTTCATTTTGCATTGTATCTTTTTTAAGTTTTTCATTTTGAGATATATTTTGCTCTTGTTGGTATATATTTTGGTTCATTTTTATGGTTTCTAGCTCAAATACATCTTGACTATTTTTTACAATATTAATTAGTTTTGAATTTAACAAGTAAGTAGGATTAAAACGAGAATTTTGTTTTGATAACTGATTAATTAATTCACTTGCCGCAATAGAAGGATGCCCTGGAATGTCATAAATTGGTTTTTCTGGATACAATGCATTACATTGTCCTCCTATTTCAGAATTTGCATCAATAATAATGCATTTTAAATTAAGCATCCCAGCTTGAAAAGCTGTAAACAATCCTATAGGTCCAGCGCCTATAATTGCAATATCATATACAGTATTTTCTAACATTATATTATTATTTGTTTATATTTTCTATATTAATTACTTCTAGTATTCCATTTGCATTATCTGGATGAAACTCTCCAAAAAAATCATATTCACCCGGTTTTAAAACTGGCAAAACAATAGTTGCTTTTGAATTTCCAGGAATAATTTTTTCACGATTTAATTTATTGCTTTCAAATTCTTCAGGGGTCGCATCTTGATTATGTACTAAAATTTTAATACGAGAACCATTATGCGCAACTACATATTTAGGTGTAAATTTATGATCTTTAATGATAATATTAATAATTTGTTCTTGTTTTGCATCTATTAATCCTTCTTTTATTGCATCTTCTATTAATTTTTTTTTATCAATTAAATTATAATTCGATAAATTAATATCATCTATTGAATTAAATTTTTTATTTAAATTATGTTCTTCAGAGATCTTGTTATCAACGATTTGATTTGAAGTATTATTAGATAATTGATTAGTATTATTAGATAATTCATTAGCATATAAGCAATTGTAATAACAAACTATAATAATTAGTACAATTTTTTTCATAATTATTTTTATTTAATTAATAAAAAGTTTATTATTTTTTTGTAATATCATCTTGCGCATTTTCATCATCAAAGTTAATTTTTTGATCTTGATATTTTGCAAATTTTAAAGTTTGAGTTTTTCTAAAGTCATATAGATTTTTAAGTTTAAAATATTCTTCTGCAATAGGGGTTAAAATATTAACACTAAAAATACTTTCATGAGTTATACAAATCCATTGACCCTCTTGTATTCCTTCTGCCCTTGAACTAACGCCTATATCTTTTAATTCTTGCATTAAATGTTCAGCAATTGCAACAGAATTACGAGTTGAAGATCCATTTGCTATAATCAAAAATTCAAAATTCATTTTGCATGTTTTTGCAACATAAACTGATATATTGCTTGCTTTTTTATCTAATAATACATTTAAAATAAATTTTATTACTTGATTATAAGATGTTAAATCAAAATCTTCTTGTGTGAAGTTAATATCTTGATTTTGCAAATCTAATAAAGTTATTTCATTAAGATTATTTTTAATATCATTTTGATTGAAAATTTCTAATATCGGTAGATGAGACATAATTATATTTTATTTTATAAAAAGAATATATTTTATTTATTGATTGACATTTAATTGCTTTGTAAGTCCAATCAGGCCTATCAAAGACAACTAAATTCATATAAAAAGATATTATATCACAATATTCCCATTTATGCAAATTAATTAAACAATCTGCGCCTATAATAAAATATCGTTTAATGTTTGACTTGCTACTAATGTATTTTGCAATTAAATAAGAATAAGAATATTGTAATTCTTCTTCTATATTGGATATATAGATTTTTGGTTTTATTTGAGAAAACTTTTGTATTATTTTTTCTATTTCTATTAAAATATCATCAGCTCTTTGTTTTGCTGTTTTATTATATTTTTTTGTTGCGCTGCTATAAGCAACAAGTAATATAATGCAATCTAAATTTAATGATGCAATACTATTTAAAATAATATTATAATGCCCATAATGAAAAGGATTAAATGACCCCCCATAAAAACCAATATTAAGATTTAGTGAACATAATTTATCGAAAAATTGTTTAGAAATTATTTGCATATTATTTTTATGTATGAAAAAAATTATTTATACTATAGAAATTATTTATATATAATTAAAAAATTATTTGCTATTTTATAAGTGTATTATAAGTGTTTATTAATTTATGTGTATTATTAAGTACTTATTGATTTATGTGTATTATAAAGTACTTATTGATTTACATATAATAATTTGTTTTTTATATCTATTTAATATATAATTAAATTAATAATAATATAATTTAAATGCAATATGAAAGTTAGAAGTTCTTTAAGAAGCCTAAAAAAAAGAGGCACAATAGTAAAAAGGGGTAATACTGTATATGTAATTAATAAAAAAAATCCTAAAATGAAAGCAAAACAAGGATAATATTTTTTAAAAAATATTCTGTATTATTATATTTATATGTAAATTTACATTTAATATATAAATTTTTCTTAATTTAGGAAAATAAATAAAATATTTAAATATATAGTTAACTTTAATTAGCAATTAATTAAAAATTAACCTTTTTAATATATTAAAAAAAAATTATAATTAAAATTTTCAATTATTAAATACAAAATTAAAAAATAATAATAAATATAATTTAAATTTATTTTATATTTTAAAAAATTTTATATTATTACTTTTATTAAATAAATTGTTGTTATTTTAGCTTTAATGAATATGATAGTTATGGATACCCTAAAGATATTTATAATCATGATAAATATAATATAGGAATAATTAAGCTCTTGCTTGAATGTGGAGCAGATACAAGTATAAAAGATAATTATGGTAAAACAGCATTCAATTATTTAGCTAAAAAGGCTAAAAATAATTATATTAATGAAGTAATAAGAACTTATATTATTGATGAAACAAGAATAGAAATATATAATCTACTAATACAACATCAACAGCACCACGTTGAATTGTCTGGACAAATCGATTCTATCGATAAAGCTATTGAATAAATCGCTTCTATTAAAAGTGTAGATTAGTTTATTGAGCAAATTTATTCTATCTAAAATACAATCTATATTAAATTAATAATGAAATAAATATTTATATAGTAAAATTAATTCCAATTACTTAGTAATTTATTTTTTATCTATCTTTATCTTTATTGATATGATAATTTTTATCAACATTAATATTTTTATCGAGATTGCTATCTTTAGTTAAATTTTTGCTTCTAATCCAGTTTTTAAATTCTTCTTTAGTTACAACTTCTATTGCTATAGGCATAAACGCATGATTGGCGCCACAAAGCTCATAGCATTGCCCGTAATAAATACCTTTTTCTTTTATATGGATCCAAGTTTCATTTAGTCTACCAGGAATGCAATCCATTTTAATTCCAGCTGATGGTATACCAAAGCTATGAATTACATCATTACTTGTTCCTATTAGTCTTACAGTTGTATTTTCTGGAATTATTAATTTATTATCAACCGATAGTAATCTATAGTCTTTTGTTGTTAATTCTTGTTCTTGTAATATATAACTATCAAAAGTTATATTGTTATGATTAATATATTCATATCTCCAAAACCATTGATGCCCTATTATTTTAATTGAAAATTCTGCCAAAGGAGGGGTATCTATCTTTTTTATTAGCAAAATAGAAGGTATTGCAATGCTAATTATAATACAAATAGGTATTAACATTATAAACATTTCATATTTCAAGCTAAGATTAGT
The DNA here is from genome assembly GCA_046348705.1 of Rickettsiales bacterium. Lineage (GTDB taxonomy): Bacteria > Pseudomonadota > Alphaproteobacteria > Rickettsiales > Rickettsiaceae > JAXMDS01. Next base: position 45,935 of record JAXMDS010000007.1, read on the forward strand.
TTGAGCTGGAGCATGATTTTTTTTTGAATTAAATTTAAAAATAATATAAATTAAACATCCAATTACAGCAAAAACTATAAAAGACATATGTAACATTATAAAATAATATAATTCAATTATTTCTTTCATAATTTCTGTACATGGATTTTGAAATTGCCAAAAAGATAATTTTTGCATATTAATAATATATATTTAAATATATTCTTTAATTAAAATTTTAAATTAAAAAATTTATTTTTCTTAATAAAAGGTAATTATTAAATAAATCTTCCAATTTATTGTTTCTTATTATTTTTATAGTATAATTTTATCAATATAAAATCGATTCATTGATATGTTTTTAAAGAATATTTTATTTAAAGTAATAATTTTATTTATATATTTATTTTCTAATTGTAAATTTATATTAGCTGAAAATACTAAAGATAAAATCTTATATACAGTTACAATGTTAAATAATAGTAAATTTATAATTACACAAGGCGATATATATAATTATAAAAAATTACATGGATTTATATCTAGAAAAAATTATTCTCAAGAAGAAATAATTAAATTAATAATTACTCAAAAGTTATTTTTGCATTTTTTAGAAGTTGCATATGGTAATAAAATTTCAGAAGAGCAAATTAATCAACATATTCAAAATTTAGAAAAAGCGAATAATATACAAAATGGTTATTATGAGAAAACATTAAAAGAAAATAATGTTGAAATAAATGAATATCGAGAATTACTTAAATTTATTTTAGCAAAGGAACAATATTCTATACAAAATCATAATATTCAAGGACAAGATTCTTTTTTGCAATTATTATTTGCAAAAGAGAATCAAAATTTAATTACAAGTATAGAAAATAATTTTAAATTAAATTATAAAATATTAGATGTTCCTATAATTGAAGCATATAAAATTACATTTGATAAAAAATATTTAAATAACTTAAAATCTATATTAGATAAAAAATTAAACTTTGATACTAAATTAACTTTTTTAAATAAAATTTCTAATATAAAAATAGAAAAATTTAAACAAGAAGTTTCAAAATATGATCATAAAGCTTTATTAATTTCGATGCCGATAGAAGAATATTCTAAGCCATTAAATATATCTAAAAATGAAATGGTAATTTATTATATTAATGATAAAAAAATAAATTTAGATAGTAAAATTATTAATATATTAATGTATAATTTTGTATCTAAAAGTATGGAACATAGATTTAATATTTTTATATTAGATTTACTAAGTAAAGTAATAATAAGTAAAGTTGAATAAATTAATATAAATTAATATAAAAACAAAAAATAATTTTTATCAAGAAAAATTAATTAACAAATATATGAATAATACAAAAACAATTTATATTGCAAAAAACTGAAAATAATTTAAATACTAATTATTTAAATAATTATGACTTAAGAAAAAATACAAATTTAAAAATTTTTAATTTTTATTCATTTAATAATATTTTAAAAACTGAAGAAGAGCTTATAAATATTAAAAATATTTTAATAAATTGTTGTGCGCAAAATAATATATTAGGTACAATATTAATTGCTAAAGAAGGTTTTAATGGACAATTATCTAGTGAAAAAGATAATTTAAATATAATATATAATTTATTAATTAAAATGAATTTAGATAATTTTAATTATAAATTTGCAGATGTATCTTTTATCCCTTTTAAAAAATTAAAAATAAAAATAAAACCTGATGTAATTGGAATTGGTTGTGAACTTAAAAATATTAATAGTAATGTTGGAATTTATATTAATCCTGAAGATTGGGATCAAGAAATTATAAAACAAGATGCAATACTAATTGATACTAGAAATGAATATGAGTTTAATGCTGGCACTTTTAAAGGTGCAATTAATCCTAATATTGAAACTTTTAGAGAATTTCCGATTTGGGTTGAAAAAAATTTTGAAAAATTAAACTTACAAAATAAAAAAATTTATATGTTTTGCACAGGTGGTATTAGATGTGAAAAATCAACTGCTTTTTTTCAAGAAAAATATAATATAAAAACTTATCATTTAAAAGGTGGTATTTTAGATTATTTATATATAACAAAAAATAAAAATAATTTATGGATTGGCGATTGCTTTGTGTTTGATGATAGAATTTTAGTTGATAAACAAGATTATATTAAAAATTAAAGAATAAAAAAATTTTTTAAAGTATTTTAAAAAGTTAAATATATTAATTTAAATTATTTAGAATATATAAATGTAAGATAATATTTATAAATATTTACAAAGTAAATAATAATATTATAAATTAGATTATTATAATAAATTAAATAAAATGAATTAAATAAATTAAATTTATTAATAATTCATTAATGTTAGTTTTTGCTATAGTTTTTTCAATCTATTATTTTAATAAATTAGCATATAATTGATGTTTCAATTTATTAATAGATTTATGACTACTACTCAAAACAACTAAATACTTAAATATAAAGATAATAAAAGTTTGTTTTTTTTTAATTTATAAATTTCTTTAGTTATATTTATATAATATTAAATAGTTATCAATATTACCATCATCATTAATTTGCAATATTATTTTTATTACTCTTATCTGATTCTTAAATCTATAAGAATTCGCTTTTAGTATATATTTTCCCCTATAATAGTTACTTCTTGAGAATGTTGATCTTCATTATAATTTTGTTGCGGTTGCTCTGTAGTAACTACTGCTTCTTGAAGGTACTGATCTTTACCATTATTTTGTTGCAGTTGCTCTTCGTTTGAATTTTGTTCCACTAAATATTCTTTTTGTTTTGAAATTATACTTATTAATTTTTTTAAATTATTTTCTTTTTCTTTTTCTTCAGATAAATCTTTTGTTATAATTAATTCATATTCTATTTTTAGACATATTTCTTTAATTTGATCTTGTGTAAATTGTTCTAATAAAGCTTTTGCAAATTCAAGATCTTTTTCTATCGCAGAACATAATATTTTAGATATATCTTGTGACGCTAATAATTCAATTTGATCTACTAAAAATTGTTCTAATAAAGCTTTTGCAAATTCAAGATCTTTTTCTATCGCGGAACATAATATTTTAGATATATCACATAATTTTAATAATTCAATTTGATCTTTTGTCAATTTGCTAAATAAATATTTTATAAATTCAAGATGTCCTTTTTCTATCGCGGAACATAATATATTACATATATACCATGACTCTAATGATTCAATTGGACTTATTGAAAATTGTTTTAATAATTCTAATAAATTTTGTATAAATTTAAAATCTTTTTTTTCTATCGCAGAACATAATATTTTAGATATATCACATGATTCTAATGATTGAATTTTATTTTGTGTAAATTCTCTAAATAAATATTTCACAAATTCAAGATCTCTGTTTGCTATCGCAAAACATAATATATCAGATATATATTTTGAACTTAATAATGCAATTTGATCTACTAAAAATTGTTCTAATAAAGCTTTTGCAAATTCAAGATCTTTTTCTATCGCATGACATAATATTTCAGATATATCTTCTGACCTTAATGATTCAATTTGATCTTTTGAAAATTTGCTAAATAAATCTTTTACAAATTCAAGATCTTTTTCTATCGCGGAACATAATATTTTAACTATATCTTTTGATGCTAATAATTCAATTTGATCTACTAAAAATTGTTTTAATAATTCTAATAAATTTTGTATAAATTCAAGATCTATTTTTTCTATCGCAAAACATAATATTTCAGATATATCTCTTGACTCTAATGATTCAATTTGATTTTTTGTAAATTTGCTCAATAAATATTCTACAAATTCAAGATCTTTTTTTATCGCGGACCACAATATTTTAGATATATTTCTTGACTCTAATGATTCAATTTGATTTTTTGTAAATTTACTAAATAAATATTCTAAAAATTTAAGATCTGTTTTTTCTATTGCAGAGCATAATATATTAGATACATAATATGCATCTAATGATTCAATTTGATCTTTTGTAAATTTACTAAATAAATATTCTAAAAATTTAAGATCTGTTTTTTCTATTGCAGAGCATAATATATTAAATACATAATATGCATCTAATGATTCAATTTGATCTTTTGTAAATTTACTAAATAAATATTCTAAAAATTTAAGATCTCTTTTTTCTATCGCAGCACATAATATATTAGGTACATAATATGATGATAATGATTCAATTTGATCTTTTGTAAATTTACTAAATAAATATTCTAAAAATTTAAGATCTCTTTTTTCTATCGCGCAACATAATATATTAGATATATCAGATGATTCTAATGATTGAATTTGATCTACTGAAAATTGTTCTAATAAATATTTTATAAATTCAACATCTGTTTTTTCTATTGCAGAGCATAATATATTAGATATATCTTCTGACTCTAATGATTTAATTTTATTTTGTGTAAATTTGCTAAATAAATCTTTTACAAATTCAGGATCTATTTTTTCTATTGCAGAACATAATATATTAGATATATCACATGATTCTAATGATTGAATTTGATTTAATGAAAATTTTTTTAATAAATTTTTTGCAAATTTAAGATCTTTTTCTATCGCAAAAGATAATATTTCAGATATATTTTTTGGCTCTAATGAGTTAATTTTTGGCTTTAAATTAATTACTACTAATGATTTTTCAAGATTTATATCTTGTAATATACTTTTAATATCTTGATCGAATAAAAAATCAGATATAAATTTAATTTGCAAAAATTTCTTGATCATCATTAAATTATAAAGCAATTGAATTTCTAATACTTTTATATTATTATTTAATGTTTTTTTATTTATAAAATTTTTAAAAAATAATTCTAATTCTGTACAGCCATACTTTTTATTCCAATTTAATATGCATATATGATTAATTTCATCTTCTATATTCTTAAGATTCAGAAAACCATCAATTATGGGACCGTATATTTCTATACTTGTTGCGCTAAATAAAAGGTCTTTATTAATTGCAATTTTAAATAACTTAATTAAAGTATATATATAATAAATTTTTTCTATATAAAAAATTTGTTCTTTTATTTCTAAATTAATCTGATTCATATAATTTGTTTATAATAATTCATTATATATTAATAATATCACACTTTTAATAAAAAACAATTTTTAATATATAAATATTAGCAAATATTAAAAAATTTAAAACTAACTAACTAACTAACTAACTAACTAACTAACTAACTAACTAACTAACTCACTAACTCAATTTCTTAACAATTCATTAATACTAGTTTTAGATCTTGTTTTTTCATCTACTGTTTTTATAATAATGGCACAGTTAATATTTAAATTATTATGAGACTGATAGCTACCCGGTATTACAACTGAATATTTTGGTATACGTCCTAAATATACTTCCCCTGTTTCTCTATTAATAATTTTAGTAGAAGCACTAATAAAAACGCCCATACTAACTACGCAGCCCTCCTCTACTAAAACGCCTTCTGCTATTTCGCTTCTTGCGCCTATAAAGCAATTATCTTCTATGATGACCGGTTTTGCATTTTCTGGCTCTAATACTCCACCTATTCCTGTGCCACCTGATATATGACAATTTTTACCTATATAAGCGCAAGATCCAACTGTAGACCATGTATCAATCATAGTATTACAATCAACACTTGCTCCAATATTAATAAAAGAAGGCAATATAACGCATCCTTTTGCAACCCATGCTCCATATCTGATTATGCCACCTGGAACCAATCTAAAGTCAATATCCATATTGTTATTGACGCTATTTTTTAAATGTACTTTATCGCTCCAATATATATCTCCTGCATATATTTTTTCTTGCTTTTGTATTTGAAAATAAAGCAATATACCTCTTTTAAAAGTGCTATTTACTATCCAATTTTCTTCTATTTTGTAAACAGATTTAATATAGCCATTATTCATGAAACTAATATAATCTTTAATTGCATCAATTTCGTTTTTATGAAATTCATAAGGTAAAGCTTTTTGCTTAGATGCTTGAAAATTTATCCAAATTTTATCAATAAATTCTGTTATTTTTTCTATTTGATCCTGTATATATAAATTATTTTGCATATTTATTTGAATTTTTTTTAATCAATTAATTATAATACATTTAATTAATTAAAATTTTAATCTAATATTAAATTATCTAAGGATATAAATTAATGATAATTTTAGTCTAACATTAAATTCTTTAAGGATATAAAATTAATAATAATTTTAATTTAATGCTAAATCCTTAATTAATATATTATTATTTTTTATTATTAAAATAATATTATATAAATTTTGTAATTTAAGTTTAATATCTGAAAATATATAACAATTTCTTACATTTTTTAAAATAATTTTATAAGAGCTATTTATTACATTATTATTTATATCTTTTTTTTGTAGCTCGTATATAGACTTAAATGAACCAATATCTCTCCAATCAAAATTTGCAGGTATCATTTTAATTACATTTTCATTTGCTAAATTTGTAATAATTTCAACATCAAAACTACTAGTTTTTAAGTTATAAATATCATTTTTTAAATTAATATAAATAGATTGTTTTTTATATTCCTTTTTATTGCATTTTAATTGTATAGCAATATTACTATTATTTATATATTGTTTAATATCAATATTATCTTTATTAATATCAATATTATCTTTAATATTTTTAAATTTATTTGCAAAATTATTATTGTAATAATTTATAATATAATTTACATTAAAAATATAAATACCAGAATTCCATACAAATCCCTGAATTATAAGGTTATTAGCATGTTCTTTTTTAGGTTTTTCAATAAATTTTTTAACATAAAATGTATCTTGAAATTTTTTATATTCAATATAACCATATTCTGTTGAAACAAATGTAGGCTTTATTCCAAAAATTATAACTTTAGTTTTATTTTGCAATTTTTTAATTCCATTAAGCAGATTTTGACGATATTCTATTACATTAGAAATAATATGATCACTTGGCAATAAAATTACATTTTTTAATTTTAATTTTTGCGCAACTAAAGAAGCAATAATAGCGCAAATATTTGTACCTATTTGTTTTTTTTCTTCTATAAGGAAAATATTTTTAAAAGAATATTTTTTAATAACTTCTAAAATTTGATCCTTTATTTCATGATTATACATAATTAATATATTATCAAAAATCGCATTTCTATTTAAAGTTAATTCTAATAATGTTTTATTATCAAATAGATCTAAAAGTTGTTTTGGTTGGTTTTTTGTTGATAAAGGCCAAAGTCTTTTTCCTATTCCCCCAACAATTAAACACAATAAAACATTCTGCATACATTTATTTTATGTGCTACAAATACAACATATATTTTATCATAAAAAAAGAATTTTACATCATCTTACTCTATATAAAAAAATTTTAAATTTGTATAAAAAAATTTCACATTTTGTTAAATTGTATAGGAGATATATATGTAAAGTTATATAGTAGATATATATGTAAGAATTTCACATTTTTAATAAAGAATTTCACATTTTATATATTAAAATAACTGTTTTTTAGCTTAAAACATCAAGTAATATCAAGCTTTTTATAGTCAAAAAAAATTTCACATTTTCTTAAATTATATAGAGGATATATATGTAAAGAATTTCACATTTTTTCATAAGAATTTCACATTTTTTCATAAGAATTTCACATTTTTTAACTATATATATGTAAGAATTTCACATTTTTTCATAAGAATTTCACATTTTTTAAAATTAAAAAACTTAGATTTTTTCTAATTAAAATGGCAAAATTTTAAAAGAATTTCACATTTTCACATATACAACAACAATAAATAAATAAATATAAATATTTATTTATTGTATATATAAATATAAAAATAAAATTTTAAGTTCAAAATAAAATTTTTATTTTTTAAATTTAAAAAAATTTTATTTAAATCTTAATAGAAAAAATTAACACAAATTAAAAAAATAAATAAAGATATTGAATTAAAGTATTTAAATTTTAAAATTTAAGGCACTTTTTAATATACTTCAAACAAAAGTAAAGAAATAATTCAATTATAAATTAAAGTCTTTATTTTTAAGCAAAACTAACGTAAAAACAATTTAAATTATTTCTAATATAAAAATAAAACTTTTATTAGATTAGAAATTAAATTAAAAATTAATGTTAAATATAAATTTAACATTAATAGTAAATGACTATTTAATAAACAAAATAAATTTTACATTAATAGTAAATAATTATTTTATAAAAAAATTTAAAATATTTTTATAAATAAAAAAGGTATTTTTAAATAAATTTAATATTATTAAAACAATATTAAATAAAAAAGTATAAAAACATACTCCTAAGGTTGGATTCGAACCAACGACCAATTGATTAACAGTCAACTGCGCTACCACTGCGCCACTCAGGAATATATAAATATTATAATATATAAGAATATATCTTGTCAAGCATTTAAATAAAAAAATTTATGGAAAATGAATTATATACAAAAATTAAAATTAATTGTAATATTTTTGGCTTAAATAAAGATGATAAAATAGTAATCGCAGTTTCAGGTGGATTAGACTCGATTGCTCTTATGATGTTACTTAGAAAATATTATAATCTTTATGTTGTAACATTTGATCATGGTATACGATTTGAATCAAAACAAGAAGTTTTATTTGTTTCAAATTTATGTAAAACATTAAATATCAAATGTGAAATAATTAATATTAAAACTGAACTTGATAATACAAATAATTTAGAAAAAAATATTTTATCACTCGACAAATCTAATATTAAAAATAATAATTTTCAAAATAAAGCAAGAGATATTAGATATTTTCATTTAACAAATATTGCAAAAAAACATAATATAAAATTTATTGCAACTGGACATCATCTTGATGATTTAACAGAAAATTTTATGTTAAAGATACTGAGAGCAGGTGGCAATTTTGCTTTTTCAACTAATAATATTTTAGAATTAGGAAATTTAAAAATTATTAGACCTGTATTTAATATTGCAAAAGAAGAATTAAAACAATTTTTAATAAATAATAATATAAGCTGGATGGAAGATGCAAGTAATTTTAGTGATAAATATAAACGAAATCAAATAAGAATAGGATTAAATGCTTTTTTTGAAGCTAGTAAAATTGAAAAAAGATTGTTTCAAAACAATTTATTAAAAACACTCGAGTGTATTGAAAATAGTAATGCAATGAATATAGTACTTATAAAAAAATATACAAAACAAATTTATTATGATATTCATGGATTTGTTTTAATTTTTAATTTTAAAAATATTAATCAAGATATATTATTTTTCCTAATTAAAGAAATATTGCAAAATTTTAATATCGCACAAGAAATTAGAGCTTATAAAATATATAATTTACTTAATAATTTAAAGCAAAATTCAAACATTAAGCATACTTTTTTTGGTATTTGTGTTGAAAATTTAGATGATAATTTAATATTTTATTTATTGCCAAATTTTAAAAAAATTAATCATATAAATATAATTAATAATTTAGATAGTTTACAATTTAATTCTTTAAAACTTATACAAATTAAAACAAATTTTAAGCTTACAAAATTTAATTATTTTCATAAAAAAAATAATACAAGCTCATCTATTTGCAATATAGATCTTGATAATAGCAATAATCTTTTTAAAATTATTTGGTTAAATATATTTGAATTGTATTTTATAATTAACCATAATTCTGCTATTTTAGATGATAATTTAAGCATTAAAAATGCAAATAATATAATTAACAATTGTAATGTTAATTATAATTTTAATATTTATGATATAAATTCGGATAATTTTAATAATAGTATTGATAATAGCTCTATTAATAAATTGTCAAAAAATTTTAATAATGTTATTAATGAATTACCTCAAGATGAAAAATATATTATCGATTATTTAACTCAAGAAGAATATAATGAACTAATGAAAGATGAACAATTTAAATTAAAAATAAAAAATTATTTTTTATATATTGAAAAAATATTATTAAAAAAAAATATTAAAAAAATAATAAAATCAATTATGTTTAGTTTGCCAATTATTAAAACTTTTAATTTTATAACAAATGAAAAAAAAATAGCAGCAATACCACACTTAGAATATTTTATTGAGACTTAATTAATAAAAAAATAAGATGATTTTGATATTAATATTTTTTTAATATAAAATATTTATATATTTCTATTTATTTTTTTAATTATTAACTTGATAATTTGGGTTACTATAATTATATAAATAGTCATAGAATATAAATTCTAAATAAATCTTTTAATTATAAATATGAATAATTTTAGAAAAAACATAATATTTTGGATTTTTGGCTTTATTTTTCTAACTACTTTATTTAATTTATTTCAAAGCAATTCTTTATCTTCAGATAAAAAAAGAATTAATTTTTCTGAGTTTATGTCAAAAATTGAAAATAAAGATATTGTAGCTATTAAATTTGAAAGTAGATCAGGTGCTGGCATTTCAAAAGATATTGAAGGTGTTATGAAAGATGGTACTGTTTTTGTAACTTATGGAGGATTTGATCAAAGTTTATTACTTGAGTCTAGTTATAGAAATGGAGTGCAAATTGATATAAATCCAGTTGATAATAAAGGAAATATTTTATTAAATATATTTATTTCTTGGTTTCCAACTATTTTATTTATAGCTGTTTGGATATTTTTCATTAAACAAATGAATGGAGGTGGCGGCAAAGGTGCATTTGGGTTTGGTAAATCAAAAGCAAAATTAAATGAAAATAAAACAGATAAAGTAACTTTTGCAGATGTAGCAGGAATCGATGAAGCAAAAGAAGATATGTTTGAAATTATTGAATTTTTAAAAGATCCTATTAAATTTCAAAAACTTGGTGGAAAAATTCCAAAAGGTTGCTTATTAGTTGGGTCTCCTGGAGCGGGTAAAACTTTGCTTGCAAAAGCAATAGCTGGTGAAGCAAATGTACCTTTTTTTAGCATTTCCGGTTCTGATTTTGTTGAAATGTTTGTTGGTGTTGGCGCTAGTCGTGTAAGAGATATGTTTGAACAAGCAAAAAAAGCAGCTCCTTGTATTATTTTTATTGATGAAATTGATGCAATAGGTAAAAATAGAGGATCTGCAAATTTTGGAGGCGGAAATGATGAACGTGAGCAAACCTTAAATCAAATGCTTGTTGAAATGGATGGTTTTGAAAAAAATTATGGCATTATAGTAATTGCTGCTACAAATAGACCAGATGTTTTAGATCCTGCATTATTAAGACCTGGTAGATTTGATAGACAAATTTTAATTTCTAATCCTGATATTAAAGGAAGAGAACAAATTTTAAAACTATATTTAAAGAAAATTAAAGCAAGCGAAAATATAGATGCTTTATTGCTTGCAAGAGCTACACCTGGTTTTTCTGGAGCTGAATTAGCAAATTTAGTTAATGAAGGTGCATTAAGAGCGGCCAAATTAAATAAGTCGTCAATAGAAATGATAGATTTGCAATTTGCAAAAGATAAAATTATGATGGGGACTCAGAAAAAATTTAATGCAATGAGCGATGAAGAGCGTAAGCTTACTGCTTATCATGAATCTGGTCATGCTTTAGTTGCATTAAATGTTGCAACTAGCGATCCAATTTATAAAGTTACTATTATTCCAACAAATATGGCCCTTGGTATGGTAGTGCGTTTACCAGAAGATGATAGATTTTTTATGACAAAAGAAAAAATTTTAGATGATATAGCGGTAGCAATGGGCGGTAGAGCTGCAGAAGAAATTATTTTTGGTGCAAATAAGATTACTACTGGTGCAAGTTCTGATATTAAGGCCGCAACTTCTTTAGCTAAAAATATGGTTGAAAAATGGGGCATGAGTGATAATATTGGTACACTTGATTATTCTAAGCCTCGAGATATATATCAACAAAATCATTATTCTGATAATATGAGACAAAAAATTGATGATGAAATTACAAATATAGTAAAAGAAGGATACGAAAGAGCAAAAGCAATATTAATAAAAAATAAAGATGACTTAGAAAAATTAACAACTAAACTGTTAGAAAAAGAAACAATGACAGGTCAGGAAGTTTTAGTTCTTTTGAATAAAACAGAATTAATTAAAAAATCTTTAGAAAGCAATTTAAATATAATAAATGAAACAGAGTATAATGTAATATCTAATAAAGAGGATAAATTAAAAAGTAAAATAAAAAAAGATAAACAAAACAAATTA
>JAXMDS010000008.1:0-43057 GCA_046348705.1 Rickettsiales bacterium
ACTAATTTAATATTACTAAATAAATAAAAATTAATAATAAATAATTAATTATGTTAAAATATTTTAATTATAATAAAATTAATTATTATGATAAATTTTAATTTTAAAGTTACTGATTCAGCAATTAATCAATTGTTAATAATTGCTAAAAAATATAATCATGTTGTATATAAGTTAAAAATTAGCGTTTTAGGCGGAGGATGCGCAGGTTTTTCATACACTTATAAATTAATTCAAGAAAAAGAAAAAAATGATATTGAAATAAATATAAATAATATTACTATATTAATAGATAATTCTTCAGCCGCTTTATTGAATAATTGTACTTTAAATTTTATTAAAACATTGGGAAATCAATTTTTTGAAATTCAAAGACCAACAGATAGCAATTCAAGTAAATGTGGTTGTGGAAATTCTTTTAATATATAAAAAAATATGACTAATAATATAAATAATAAAAATATTGATTATGTAGATAAAGTATTAAAAAAAAATACTACTAAAATATCTGAAAAATTATATAAAAATAAAAAATCTATATCAAATATTAATCAGTTTTCTAAAAAAAAATCTTATTCTAATAATCTTGAAACTAATAATCTTGAAATAGATAATTTAAATATTAAAATATTAGAAAATATACAAAATAATTCAAATATTAATTTATCTAATATAAAAGAAAATGATTTAAATATTGATTTAGTGAACAATACTACAAATCAAAACTTAAAAATAAATGATACCTCAACTGAAAATTTCAAGACAAATAATAGTGAAAATTTAAACACAAATCAAAATGAATCTAATTATTTAAATAATTCTAATTTATTAATTGGTACTGAAGAAGAAGATATATCTTGTAAAATTAAAAATAATTCTCATTGTTTAATAGGTTTAAATGATGATAATTTAACGTTTAAAAATAATACTTTAAATAATGATTATTTATATAACTATAATAATTTAACAGAAAATCCAAAAAATAATACAAATACTACTTTGAATAAAATAAAAAAACCTAAACAACATAGTATTAGCAATTTAAAATCTAAAAAAGAAAAAATTAATCATTTAAATAATCAAGACGCAACAAAGAAAAAAACTATTCAAGAACAAAATACTATTTCAATTAAAAATTATGAAGCGACAAATAATTTAATAAAAAATAAAATATTATCTAATAAGTTAGATATTAACGCAAAAAATTATAGTCACTATGAAATAGAAAATATTAATAATGATTCAAACAATATATTACTTAATAGTAATTTGTTATATAATTTTGGTACTAATATTATTCCAAAAACAGATTTATCTGGACATATAATTGTTTCTTCTCCTAATTTATCTACTGACTCATTATTATCAAAAACTTTAATTTATATTGCTTCACATACTGCAACTGGAGCATTTGGCTTTATTTTAAACAATTTTATTGGTACTATTTCATGGGATACTATTGTTAAGCATAATAATGAAGTTTTTAAAAATAATTTTGTTGATATGTATTATGGCGGCATAGAAGAACAAGGAAAAGGATTTATTTTGCATTCTCAAGATTATAATTCAAATGTTTTATTTTCATCTAATATTTCTAAAATTAATGTTAGCCATAATAATGAAATAATTAATAATATAGTATATGAAAATAAACCAAAAGAATATTTATTTTTAACTGGTTGCACTTTATGGAAACAAGGCCAATTAGAGAAAGAAATGATGTCTAACTTTTGGGTTGTATTAGATCCATATTTAACAAGACATTTTGTATTTAATCCAGTTAAAGAAGAGGCTTGGTCTTTAGCGTTGAATATAATTGGAATAAATCCAAACAGATATATTAATAAAATGGGAACAGATTAAATATTTGCTTTATTAATTATAATATTTATATATGGATTACAATTTTAATTATTAAATTATTTGATTAAATTGTTGTATAATTTATTTTTTAATAAATTTAAGAACTTGTGGCCAAATTAAGATTAGAGTTAAAAAATAAACTATAAAGCCTATTATTATAATTGTAAAAATACTTATTAATATAATTATTTTTGTTTCCATAATAAATATTAAATATTTTTTAATTAAGTAAAGCAATATATAATACATAAGTAATGCAGCAAATATACATCTTGTTAAATTAAATAGAAATTGATAAGTAATTTTAATATACAATTTTTTATTTGCAGCAATAATTAAATAAATTAAAGCAGTATAAGTAGAAATAATATTGCTAATTGGCGCAGCTAGATGTTCAAATTTATCTATTAAAATATAATTTATTATTGTATTTATTACAATATAATAAATATTTATAAAAGCAGGTGCTTTAGTATTCTGATCTGCATAAAACATACTAAAAATTACTCTCATCAATACAAATCCAAGTAAACTATATGCAAAATATGATAAACTTTCAGAGGTTTTTATAGTATCCGTAATAGAAAAAGCTCCTCTTTGATATATAAAACTTGTAACTAAGTTAGAAATAACGCTTAATCCAAACATAATAGGCGCAGAGATAATAACAATACCTATTAAAATATTATTTTTATTTTCAATTGAGCTTTGTTTATTGCTAAAGATTGGCAATAATATAGTATTTAAAGTAACGCTGATTATTGAAATTGGTAACTGATATATTCTATCTGCATATGATAAAATAGCAATGCAACCCTCAACTAAGGAAGCAATAGCTTGAGCTATAAAAATATTAATTTGCATACTTAAATTAGAAAATGATACAATAATAAAATTTTTAAAAAAATTTTGCATAGTTAAATCAAAAAATAAACTTTTTTTAACTAGGTTATAATTAGTTTTTAATTTTTTATATAAATTACTAAATATATCTAGTATTTGAAATTTAGATATTATATTTTTTTGATATATAACTATATTTTGAAATTTATCTTGTTTATTGATTTTTGTTTGTTGATCTAAATTAATATTTAGATTATTTTGTTGTTTATGTATTAAAAAAAAATTCTTTATTATTTTTATATTAATTTCAATATTATGTTTTTTTGCCGAAAATATAATAAAAATCAATTGCAATATACCACTAACTAAAAAATTAATATTAATTAGTATTACTAAATTTTCTTTTTGTATATGAAAATAACTTGTAAAAATTAATAAAATTGCAATTGTAATATTAGGTATGATAGGCATAATTCCAAATGCAAAAAATTTTTGTTCTGAATTTAATACTGCTCCAAATAAACTTGTCAAACAAATAAAGATTAAATAAAATACACTAATTTGAGAAGATAAAATGGCAAGATCTTTTATATGACTTTCAATTATTCCTGGCGCAATAAAAAAAAACAAATCTCCCATAAATAGGCTCAATAATAAGCTTATTATAGATGTACTTAAAAAAAGTAATATAAAAATTTTATGCAAAAATATTTTTTTACTTAACTGCTCCAAAGTGCAATATATTGGTATAAATACTTGAGACATTGCGCCTTCGCCAAATATTCTTCTAAATAAATTAGGTAATCTGGTTGCAATAATTATAATATCAGCCAAAACACTTGTGCCAAAATAATTTGCAATTAAAATTTCTTTAATAAATCCAGTTATTCTAGAAATTATAGTAGTTAAGATAATAATAAAACTTGCTTTTTTAATATTTTTCATAATCGATATTAAATAAGAAAAAATATAAAATTAAATATCTTATATTTTATATTTTATTAAGCAGTAAATCAAAAAATATAAAATTAACTTTTAAATATTAAAATTAATTAAATTTACGATTAAACTTACATAGTTTTTAAAAAATTAGAAATGGCCTCTTGCATTTGACCAAAAGAAGCATATTTTTCAATATTAAAGATATAATAATTTTTAATTATAGAACTTTTATTGCAATTTTTAGTAAAATTATTAACAATATCTTTATTATTTAACTGATTGTTTAAACTATTTAGTTGATTATCTAAAGAATTATAATTAATTAATTGCTGTTTAATAAAAAAATTATTATCATTTAAACTATTTGTTTTTTGATTATGATTTGTATTATTAATTAAATCAACAATACTTGAATTAGAAAGATTATTGTTATTATCGGTATTTTCATCATCATCAATCAAAATATTTAATTGATTAATTGTATTATTTAAAATTTTATTATTTATTGATGAAGTTTTTAGATATAAATATAAAGCATGTATAAAACGACGCTTTAATAAATTTCTTTTTGTTGCTAACCGAATAACTTTTTTAGGTACTCTAATTGCAAAATTAAATTTTAAATTATTAATTAAAGTTTTATTATCAATACTTTGATATTTTTTTAAATGTTGTTCTAAATTATCTGAACTAATATATATAGTTCTACCAAGATCAAAGTTTTGTTTTTTACCATATTTATGCATAACAACAAAAATATTACGTAACGATATTTTACTAATAATATTTTTCATATATAAAACCTACATATAATAATAATTTTACTAATAATATTTTTCATAATTAAAACTTATATATAGTAATAAATTTGCTAATAATATTTTTCATAATTAAAACTTATATATAGTAATAAATTTGCTAATAATATTTTTCATAATTAAAACTTATATATAGTAATAAATTTGCTAATAATATTTTCTATAATAAATTAATATATTAAATAATAATAAAAATATTACATATTTATAATTAACAAAAAAATATTATCTAATAAAAATTAGATTAACAATACTTTTATAATTTAAAAAATAAAAAATAAATTTATAAAAATAAATATTAAATAAATTTAAATAACAAGATAATTATATTTAATACTATATCAATTTACTATATTAATTTTATGCAACTGATAATCTTGCTCTATTTTTTTTTCTACGATTTCTTATTATATTTCTACCAGAAGCAGTAGACATACGCTCCATAAAACCATGTTTTCTTTTACGTACTTTAATATTTTTTGGTTGAAAAGTTCTTAACATATTTATAAAATATTAACTATTAAATAATTGTATACTATTTTTGAATATAGATCAAGAAAATTATTTAGTTTTTTTGTATTTTAATAAAATATTTTTTATAAATTATTTGTAATATAATATGACTTAAGGCTGCGTATATCAAGCAAATGTTTAGATTAATATCTAATATATTTTTTTCTAAACCTAAAATTAATATTAAACAAATTACAATATTATTAAGATGATTAAATAATATAATTTTATTTAGAAAAGTATTTTGTTGAAATATTATTAATATGATAAAAACTATAATATAAAAAATAAATATATAAAAAAACATATACAATAAAAAAATATTATATAAAAATAAAAAATATTATGCAATGTATTATTATACAATTTAAATTTTATGTAATTTAAAAGCATATAATTTATATTTTATAGTAAAATTTTAAATAATCATTAAATAAATAATGAATTTTAATAATGATAAGAATATTAATGAATATTAATATCAAAATCAAATGAAAAATGAAACAAATAATCAAATAGCAAACAAAATAAATAATATTCAAATAAAAGATAAATTAAATAATAATCAAGCATCAAACAAGATAAATAATATTCAAATAAAAGATATGAATCAAATTAATTTACAAAATAATCAAACCAAAGATGAAGACTTGGAAAATATAATTAATATTTTATCTGAGTTAATTCAGTTTCAGTCAATTTCACCTAATAGTGCAGGCTCTATCGAATGGGTTAGCAATTTATTACAAAATAATCATTTTCATGTAATTGAAAAAAATTTTAATGGAGTTATGAATTTATATGCAGAAATTGAAGTTCCAAATAATTTTATATCAAAATATAACAAATATATAGAACAATTATTTAATAATGTTAAAAATATTAATACTAATTCAATTATTAATGACAATTTAGTTTCAACCAACGAAAATATTAATATTGATTCTGAATTATGTTTTAATTTATGCTTTGCGGGTCATTTAGATGTTGTACCGCCAATGGAAGGATGGCAATTCGACCCATTTAAATTAACTAAAAAGGATGATATTTTATATGGAAGAGGCACTACAGATATGAAAGGTGCAATTGCTGTAATACTTTATTTATTATCAAATTTAGGCAAACAAATATATAAGTATAATCAAACCATTTTATCTTATAAAAATTTAGATAATGCTTCAAATAATATAGATAACTATTCAACTAATCCTTCAAATAATATAGATAACTCTTTAAATGATATAAATCATACTTCAAATGATATAAATCATACTTCAAATGATGTAATTAATAATGTAGTTAAGTTTTCAAATAATATAGTTAAAAATTTAAATAATATAACTAAGCCTGAGATAGATATAATTAAAGATACAGACAAACAAACAAATTATAAAAAAATTTCTATTTTATTAACAGCAGATGAGGAAGGTGATGCAAAATATGGAACAAATGAAATGCTTAAATGGTTATATAGCAATAATTATCATATAACTCATTGCATTATTGGAGAGCCAACATCAATAAATCAAGTAGGAGATAATATTAAAACCGGTAGAAAAGGTAGTACAAATTTCGAGTTGCATATATCTGGCATTCAGGGTCATGTTGCGTATCCTGAAAATTTACAAAATAGTAATTTATTTTTATCAATTTTCTTTACAGATTTACAAAATTACTTTAGCAAATATAATCAAGATGATATTCACTTTGAAATTACAGAGTTAAAATGTATTAATAAAACAACTAATCTTGTTCCTGGGCATGTATCTTCTAAATTTAATTTTCGATATAATCATAAGTTTTCTTTTGCAGTTTTAGAAAATATTATTTATAACATATTAGATAATATAATCAAAAATGTTACATTTAAAAAAAAATTTAATCATATAAAATATCAATTGATTACAAATCATGCAGCTGATTCATTTTTGTGTAATTATGAAAATTCAAATATTAATTTGAAGAAAATACTAGAAAAATCAATATTAATAACAACAAATAAAAAGCCTAAAAATATTAATAATGGCGGCACCTCTGATGCGCGCTTTATAATTAAATATTGCCAAACAATAGAAATAGGTACAAGATATGAAACTGCGCATAAAAAAAATGAACATATCTATTGTAACGATCTAAAAATTTTGTATAATATATATAGTATTGCATTAAAAGAGATTTTAATGTATAACAAATTAAATACGGATGTGGCGAAATGGTAGACGCGCTGGGTTTAGGGTCCAGTATGTAATAGTGTGGGGGTTCAAGTCCCTTCATCCGTATATCTTAATTAATTAAAATATGCAAAAATATGCAAACTTTAAATACAAATATACAAGAAATTGAAAATAATCAGATTTCAAATGATCAAATTGTGCAAACAGCTTCATTAAATGCCGATGAATTAAAAAACATTTATAATAAAGTTGTAGAATATTTTAGAGCAAATGCATCGTTACCTGGTTTCAGAAAAGGAAAAGCAGACTTAAAATTAATCGAACGTAATTTTAAAGATAGAATTGATACTCAATTTCAAGAAGATGCAAAACAAATGTTAATTAATAAATTTGCATCAGATAGTAAAGTAGGTAAAATTACAGATATTTCTAATATTAATTTTGCTGAAAATATGCAAAAATTAGAAATGGATGTTAAATATTATGAAGCACCATCGGTTCCTGAAATTACAATTTCTGATATTGAAATAGTAAGAGCAATTATGCCAGAAGTTACAATTTCAGATGTAAATCAATTTGTAACTGAGTTGTTTAGTTCTATTATTAATGATAAAATTTCACATGAAGAAAAGCTTTCAGAAGAAATAATATCAAAAATTCAAAATAATTTAGATAAAAGTTTTGAAGAAAAGCTTAATGCATTAAATGATGCAGAAGTAGAATTGATTTTTGAATGCAAAAGAGAAGAAGTAGAAAATATTGTTAAAAATAGAATTAGAGATGAATTTGTAATATGTGCTGAAAATTATTCTAAAATTCAATTATTTAATCAATTAGATGAAAAATTAAATTTTAAAATACCAAATTATTTATTAGAAGAGGATATTGATAATTTAGAACATATTAAAAAATCTTTAATTACAGAATCAGAAAATTTTGCACTAAAAACAGAAGAAGAACAAAAGCTTTTTATGCAAAAATATTCAATTAGAAGAATTAAAATTGGTTTATTTTTTGCGCAATATGCAAAGCTTAATAAAATTAATATTAGTAATAATGATATTTCTGCATATTTGAATCATTTAAAAGTAAATGACTACATTCAATATTTCACTATTATGCAAAATCCTAATAAATATATTGAAAATATTAAAAGCTCTGTTATAGAGCAAAAATCAATTAATGCTATTTTAAGCGCAGTTAAAATGAATGATTCTAGTATGAATTATTTTGAATTAGTAAAAAAATTAGAAGAAATTGAAAAAAATAATATTGCATAATATTTTTATTTTAAATTAATTTTGTTATAATTAAAATGAAATGGGGGTGTAGTTCAATGGTAGAATAATGGTCTCCAAAGCCACTGACGTGGGTTCGATTCCTACCGCCCCTGTTTATTATTTTGAATTTATTTTTATATAGTGAAAATAAATAATCTTTAATAACTGGTTTATATTTAATTTCTATTATTCTTGTTATTAATTTTAAATTTATTTTTTATATGATAGCAATAATTTTTTGCAGAAAGAAATATTACTAAGCTTCTAAAATTATTGATGTGGGTTCGATTCCTATCGCTACTGTGTTATTTAATAATATATTTAAAATTCTTAGTAAGTTTTTATTGTAGATTTATATAAAAATAATGGTCTTTTAAAGTTGTTTGCTCACGGTTGAATAGTAGAACAATAGTCTCTAAAGCTACTTTCGTGTGTTCGATTCCTATCGCTACTGTGTTATTTAATAATATATTTAAAATTCTTAGTAAGTTTTTATTGTAGATTTATATAAAAATAATGGTCTTTTAAAGTTGTTTGCGCAGAATAACGGTCTCCAAAGTTACTTTCGTGTGTTCGATTCTTACCGCCCCTGTTTATTATTTTGAATTTATTTTTTTATATGGTTAAAAATAAATAGTCTCCAAAGCTACTTTCGTGGGTTCTATTTCTGTTGTTTCTGTGGGCTTATTTAAAAATTTTGAATTTATTTTATTAAAATTTTAATATATAAAAATTAAAACTTATATAAGTAGTATTTAATTAATTTTTTAGAATATTTTAAATAAATATTTAAAATAAAAAATGATAATTTCTTTGCTAAATATTATTTTTTAAATATTAGAAAAAAACATCTTCCAATTTATTTATGCGGCCAAAAGCATCTTCAATACTATCTTCTTGAGGTATATTGATAGTATCTTGAACTATGGTACCATATATATATGGATTTGTATAATCAGATGATGATTTTTGAGATTTTAATTTACCATTTACATCTTTTGAATTACTCATATTAGCTGACTTTATACTATAAAATGATGAGTCTTGAGATTTTAATTTACCATTTGCATCTTTTGAATTACTCATATTAGCTGACTTTATACTATAAAATGATGATTCTTTAGATTGTGAACTACTATATTCATTTTCTAAACAGTTTTTTGGTTTATCATATCCTTCTTTTGAATTGCTTTTTAGTCTACTATCTCTATCTTCTAAACAGTTTTTTGGTTTATCATATCCTTCTTTTGAATTGCTTTTTAGTCTACTATCTCTATCTTCTAAATAGTTTTTTGGTTTATCATATCCTTCTTTTGAATTGATTTCTAATTTATCATCTCCATATAATGATTCTTTATTTTTTGAGCTATCTATTATATCATGTAACTGTCCATGTATACGTAATAATACTTCTTCAGTGTTATTTGGTGCTCCATTTATTATGTTACTTAATTCATTAGATATAGCTGATAATTTTTGTTTAGTATGAAATGATTCTTTGTCTACTTTTGGGTCATTAAGATCTTTTTGTGTAGTATGAAATGATTCTTTGTCTACTTTTGGGTCATTAAGATCTTTTAATATACTTTCAAGTTCATCATGACTATCATCAATATAATTATGCTTCGGTATCTGAGATATATCTTGTTTAGTTGTTTGACAATTGATAAAATTATCTATCTGATTTTTTATATTAATTAAAATCTCTTTATTAAATGTTTTATTATGATTTTTATTGCTTAAAAAACCTTGATCTTTGCCAGCATCTAATGTTTGATTATGCTTTAATGATTTAATTAATTTATAATTATTAAATGTTTTATTATGACTTTTGGATAATTTTTGTGAATTGCTTAAAAAATCTTGAGGTTTGCAAGCATCAAATGTTTGATTATGATCTTTGTTAACGTTAAATATTTGATTATGATTTGGTGATAATTGATGTTCGCTTTTTATTGATTGTGAACTAAATACTTGACTATTAAAACTAAGATTATCTTCTGTTGTACTATCTTTATTACTATCTTCTTTACTTATTTGACTTTTTTCTACAAGATCTTCAATACGAGATAAATATTTTTCTGATTTTATAGTTTTTTTATCTATATTGTTTTGATACTCTTTAATTTTATCATCTATTTCTTTTATGCAATCTGTTTTATCTTGAATTTCTTCATCTATTAATTTAATAATGTCTTTTTTACATGATTCTAATTCTTTTATAAATTCTAATTCTTTTTTAGAATAATCATAAGATTGATTTGATTTTAATTCGTTTAATGATAGTTTTATTGATATTAATTTTTTATTAAGACAATATAATTTATAGTCTGACCTATCAAATTCAATTGATATATCCTTTTGCAAATCTATTTTTTTATTTTTTAATTCTTCTATTTCAAGAGTTGCTTTTTTTTTAAATTTCTCTTGAGAATGTATAAATTTTTCATATTGTTTAATTTCTTCTTGAGATGCTTGATAACTAATATAACTAGAACTTATTTTACTACTTATTTTACTACTAGAATTTTCTTTTTGTTTTTCTATTAATGCAGGTACTTCTTTTTTTTCTGCGAAACAATTATGCATTCCCTCTATTTTCGATCTATATTTTTTTTCTAGTTCTTTTTGAGATGCTTCTTGTTCTAATTGTTTTTCTTGCAATGCTTCTTGTTCTAATTGTAATTTTTGAATTTTTTGTTTTAATTCTTCATGTTGTAATTTTAATGTTTCTGTTTCTATTGATTTTGATATTTCTGGTTCTATTTTTTTAGAAAATAAATTTTGTTTATATTGTAATTCTACTGCTTCAAGAGCTTTTTGTTCTTGTTCAAGTTTTAATCTTGCTTTTTCTGCCTCATGAGCTTTTTGTTTTTCTTCATAAGCTTTTTGTTGTTCAAGTTTTAATCTTACTGCTTTTGCTTCTGATTCTGCTTTTTCACGAGCTTTTTGTTCTTGTTCAAGTTTTAATCTTACTGCTTTTGCTTCTGATTCTGCTTTTTCACGAGCTTTTTGTGCTTCAAGAGCTTTTTGTTCTTGTTCAAGTTTTAATCTTACTGCTGCCTCACGAGCTTTTTGCTCTTGTTCAAGTTTTAATCTTACTGCTTTTGCTTCTGATTCTGCTTTTTCACGAGCTTTTTGTGCTTCAAGAGCTTTTTGTTTTTCTTCATAAGCTCTTT
Source organism: Rickettsiales bacterium (assembly GCA_046348705.1). Taxonomy (GTDB): domain Bacteria; phylum Pseudomonadota; class Alphaproteobacteria; order Rickettsiales; family Rickettsiaceae; genus JAXMDS01. Next base: position 11,613 of record JAXMDS010000008.1, read on the forward strand.
GTTGTTCAAGTTTTAATCTTACTGCTGCTTCACGAGCTTTTTGCTCTTGTTCAAGTTTTAATCTTGCTTTTTCTGCCTCACGAGCTTTTTGTTCTTGTTCAAGTTTTAATCTTACTGCTGCTTCACGAGCTTTTTGCTCTTGTTCAAGTTTTGCTTTTTCTAATTCACGAGCTTTTTGCTCTTGTTCAAGTTTTGCTTTTTCTAATTCACGAGCTTTTTGTTGTTGTTCTAATCTTATATTTTTTATACGTACCTCTCGATCTATATAAATAGGAAAAATAAATGGTTTATATTTCTCATCTATTCTTACTAATTTATTATCTCGAATAGTTCTAGCGTTAAAAATACGATCTTCACGATTTTTGTTTGGATCAAAAGAATCTTTTGGAGAATCAGTTATAAATCTAAAAAACTCTTTTAAATGATTTAGTGGGATTGCTGCTTCTTTTTTATATATTTCTTCTATTTTATTTTTTTCTTCTTCAAAATCTTTCTCAACTTCCCCTTTTTCTTTATTCATTTCTTCTAGATAAGGTTTAAGATCTTGATCCGCTTTTTCTTGTATTATTTTTTCATCATATAAATGATCATATCTATTGCTTTTCATATATTAAATTTTATTTAAGTTAAAAATAATTATATATAAAAAAAAATAGAAAACAAATTTACATTTTATTTAATATAATATATATATTATATTTATAGTTATAAAACTTTATATAGTTAATAATAAAAATAATTAAATTATTTAAAAAATTTATTATAGTAAATTATATTTACATTTGAAAATTTAAAAAAATTATCTAAGATATTTTAAAGTTTATTAAAATTGTTGATATATGTTTGAATAAATAATTTTTAATAAATAATTTTATATTTATATAATATACTATTTTTTATTTACATACTATATATAAATTTTAACTTATATTTACTATAGTTTTATAAGAGATATAATTTATAAATATAAAAAAATTATTTACTTATTATCAGTTTATTATAAAATTTAATTATTATTAAAAATTAACTTTTATATGTTAATTAGCTTTTAGATATTAAAATTAAATTTCATATTAATAATATATTTTTATATTATTTGCTATTGCAGTTAAATTTCTTCTTTTAATTTTTCTTGATATGCTTTTGATAATTTAATAACAGAAAAAATCCAAACTAAACAAATAGTTAAAAATATTATAAATAATGGTATTATTATATCATCATATGTAGCATAAGGATAAATTGTAAAAGCTATAAATTGAATAATTGCACCGCTAGATTTACCAACTTTACCACCAATAATATCTACAGCTGCTTTTCCTTTTGTTTTTAGTTCTGAATTAAGTGGAATATATGACATTTCTTTTGTATCATCAAATAATGAATATTTAACTCCTTTACCTATAATATTTTGCAACCCTCCCATAAAAACTATAAAAGCTAAACTAGAACTAACACCTATCATATATAAATATTCTTCTGTAAAAATTGCAGTATAAAATATACTACCACCAATTAAAATTGCAATTGGAGTAGATAAAGCAGCAACTTTCCAGCCAAATTTACGGATTGTATAGTTTGCAATAAATGCAACAAATAAAGTATTACAACCCGTATAAAAGAGTATATTTCCTTGATATTGCATAAATTCTATACTAGATGGATAAAGTTGTTTTGTTTTACTCATCCATATTCCTTCTATTAAATTAATAGACATACTATAAGATATTGTCAAAATAGAAATTAAACCTAAATATTTTGATTTAAAAATTACATTAATACTTTCTTTAACGCTTAAACTTAATTTTTCTTTAATTTTAGTTTTAATATTATCAATATTATGCATAATTTTTTTTTCAATATATAAATGCAAACCTAAAACTATTAAAATACAAAATATCGCAACAATAATTAATAGTTTAATTGAAATTAATTCTTGTTCTCCAGAAAATAAATTAAATAAAAAATTAGGAGCGGTAAAAAATATAATAATTTTACTGCAAAATAACATATTAGAATGACCAATTAAACCAATAAATGGATACATGCGAGCTGCTTCTTGTGAAGAAGTAATTTTATTTGCGAGATGCCAAAATAGTAATGTTAAAACTATCATAGGATATAATTCGCCACTGACATAAAATAAAACATAACTCCATTTACTATACATTTCTAAAAACCATCTAAAATAAGGATAAGCAATAATCAATTCTTTTATATATAAAGGATTAGGATGAAAATATTCTTGGTTAGGTATAATTAAAAAAATAAACGTTAAAAATAGACAAATAAAAAATATAAAAATAATTCTAAATACTTTTTCAGTAGTCATTCTATTACACATTTTTGTATATATTATGCAAAATAATATACCAAATGGCATTTCAAGATAAAGCTTAATAAAGCTAATAGCTTCTGGACCTATATTAATAGAAACAATACTATCTTTAATAACTCTAACTATATTTTGACTTAATAAAATTAAAAACATCATTAAACCTATTGGAATAAATTTTGGTAAATCAGTTATTTTAATTAAAGCTAGACCATTTGATAATAATCTAATTTTTTGTAATATACTTTGCTTCATTAATAAATTTATATAATATAGATATAATTTATATTACCATACCTTAAGAATAAATATAATAAAATATTTAAATAATACAAATTTAATATTTAAAAATTATAAAAATAAAACTAATTGTATAAATTAATTAAATATTAAAACAAATAAAATATTTAAAATTACAATAATATAATTAATTATAAATCAATTTATAATAAAAAATTAATTAAATTTATGCATTTTTTTTATGCTCTAAAAACATTTTTTCTAAATCTATATTAACATCATCTAAAGTTATACTTTTCCAACAAGAATATTGAGTAATTTCTGCAATTATATTTTTAGCTTCTATTAAGATTTGATTTGCAACATCTACATATAATATATATTCTATTTTACTTTCTTCGATATTTGGATTTAAATAAACTGAAGTAACATATTCAATTTCTAAATTTAATAAAACAATATCTTGACCATCTTTTTTAAAAAAGACTTCAGCATTAATTTTAATAATAACTTCAAATACATCTGTAAACTCCTTATTAGAATTTTGCAATTTACCAGATGCAACTTCTACATTTATTTTTAATTGAATACCATTTTGATCTTGTGCTGTTGTTTGATCTTGTACTGTTGGAGTTGTTAAAATATTTTTTGATTCAAAAGAAATATCTCTAATAAAACTATTAATTTTTCTAAATTTTAAATTTGGATTTATTGCATAAAATTTTTTTACACTTTCAATATCTAAGCTTAAATTTAATTCTTCTTCTTGATAATTAACTGAATCTACATTTGACATAAAAATAATTTATTTATATTTACTTTAATTATATAATTAAATTTTAATATATCAATTTTATATAGAAAAAAATGAAATATAATAATAAATATTTTTTAAATAGTTTATTATTGTTGTAAAAGTAATTTATGTTATTATCATTATTTAGTAAATATTCAATTATTTATTTAAAACTTGCAAAAATAAGAGTAATGATGCTTGTAATTTTTACAAGCATTATTTATGCTTCATTTTTTTTGAAAAATAATTTTAATTTAGAAAATATTATTAATGCAATTAAAATTCAAAATTTTCATTTATATAATGAATTTTTTAAAGATATACAGCATTTTATAATTTGTATTATTGCATTAAGTTTAGCTGCTTGTGCATGTGGTATTTTAAATATGGCAATAGAAAGCGACCTTGACTTTAAAATGCAAAGAACAAAAAATAGACCAATTCCTCTTTTACAAATTAGTAAAAAACATGCTTTTATTTTAGGATATATTTTAGCTATATTATCGCTTTATATTTCATATATATACTTATATTTTTATGTTAGTATTATGCTATTTTTAAGCATATTTATTTATATTTTACTATACACAATTATACTAAAGCAACACTCTATACATGATATAGAAATTGGAAGTATTTCAGGTGCTTTGCCTCCTATTATTATGTCTTATGCATTAGATTTATATATTACAAAAGAAAGTTTATTACTTTTTTTGATAATTTTTTTCTGGACTATGCCACATTCATATTCTTTAGGTATTCATTTAGCAGAAGATTATAAACTTGCTAATATTCCAACAATTCATCAAAAAATAGGATTAGAAAAAACATATTGGATTATGTTTTTTTATGCTTGTATTACCTGTATTTTAGCTTCATATTTAGCATATAATATTAATTTATTATGTTTATTTTGCAGCTTGATCTTTAATTTTTATTTATTAAAAAAAAATTATCAATTAATTTATAAAAACTTAAAGCCTTTTTTATATTTCAAAGCTTCAATTGTATATTTATCTTCATTATGTTGTTGTTATTTAATATTTAATATTTTTATTTTCTTAATATAAGATTTAATTTTAGTTTATCATTTAAAATATCTAATATCTAATATCTAATATCTAATATCTAATATCTAATACCTAATACTAAACTGATAATAATAATTGAGAATTTGCAATATTTTGACTAAATAAATTAAATTTATCTTTATTATTTAAAATAAATTTTTTTACTTTTTCAAATGATGTAACTTCAATTTGTCTTACTCTTTCTTTAGAAATTCTTAATATTTTGCTTAATTCATCTAATGTTTTTTGTTCTTCTAATAATTTTCTTGCAATAAATACTTCTCTTTCTCTCGTATTTAATAAATTTAATGCTAATTTTAGTAATTGATATTTCTTTTTTTTATCATAAGAAACAATTAAAGCAAGCTCAGGTGAAGGTTTATTATCTGCTAAATAATCAATTGCTTCTGAAGTTGTATTATTGGCAAAATTATATATTGGAACATTTAAGGATACATCAGTATTTGATATACGTAAATCAATTTCTTTTACTTCAAGCGCAGTTGCACCAACACAAGATGCAATTTCTTCATAATCAGAATTATTAAAAATACCTCCATTTAATTTTATAATCTGATTTTTAATTTTCTTTATAGAATAAAAAAGCTTTTTTTGTAATGCTGTTGTGCCAATTTTCACTAAAGACCAAGATTTCAAAATAAACTCTTGTATATCTGCTTTAATCCAATGTGTAGCATAAGTAGAAAGTTTAAATCCTTTATTGGGGTCAAATTTATCAACTGCTTTCATAAGTCCAATATTACCTTGAGATATTAAGTCTATTAAAGATAAACCAATATTTTTATATTTCATAGCAATTTTAATTACTAACTTTAAATGACTTTCTATTAATGTCTTAGCGGCAGATATTTCTTTGTTAATATAATAAGCATTAGTAAATTTAATTTCTTCTTCTTGAGATAAAGAAGGAATTGAGTTAACTTTTGTTATATATGTATGTAAAATATCCTTTATAGGTTGATTTCTTAAATTAAAATTTAAATTATTATTTAATGCTAATTTATCCATAGATATATAATTTTTATTTTTCTTTATTATATATATAATTATATCATAAAGTTTTTACAATGTATTTTAGTTAAAAAGAATAATATTTAATTAAAAAGTATTGTTTTATAATTAAAATATATTATATGAATACAATATATATATAATTTATTTATGGATAATTTTAAAATTAATAAAATAGCATCAAAGATTAAACAAGAGCTATATTCTATTATTAAATTTGGCTCTATTTTGCATCCAGATTTAGAAAAATATATGTTTTCAATATTTGAAATTAAATTAGCAAAAGACTTAAGTTTTGCTAAATGTTTTATCATGTCTTATGATGAAAAAAATATTAATAAAGTTATTAAATTACTTAATAATATTGCGCCGCTTATTAAGCATGAACTTGCTAAAAAAATTCAATTACGTAAAGTACCAAATTTTTTATTTGTTGATAGCAAATATGCACCAGAAAATTTACGCTATCAAGATGAATATGGTCTTTAAAATTGAATTATATAATAAATTTGACAAAATATATTACAAAAAAATATAATAAATTTGACAAAATGTATTGCAAAAAAGTGGAGGTAAGCGGACTTGAACCGCTGACCTTTTGAATGCCATTCAAACGCTCTACCAGCTAAGCTATACCCCCCAAATCTTTATATAATAATAATATATTTTATTATTAAAACAAATAAAATTATATAAGTTTTTAAAAATTAATTTTTAGTTAATATTATTTATAATGCAATTTAAAAATCAGAATTTAATTAATTAAAAATTATACCTAAAATACTTAAATTAATAGATAAAATTAGTAGAATTAAAATTTGCCAAATTATACTATATAATTTTTGATTTATAGTTTTATTTTGTTGATATACATTATTTTTGTCATTTTTTATTTTATCAAAAGTGAAAAAACTTTGTTTTATTATGCTAAACCTTGTAAATAAATAAAGTATATAAATACTTATAACAATACTCAAGATTAATTCTTTAAGTAAAAAATTTTTATATGCAAAAATAATAAAATTTGATAATAAAAAAAAAGCATAAATATTATTTATTAAAATATCTATTAATTTTCTTTTATTAAGAGGCATTTTATTTTTTATTAAATAAAATATAGTAAAAAATGTAATACATATAATGTATAAAAAGTATTGATAAATTTCATTTTCAATATATTTATATATTGCATAATATAAGAAAAATATATATAAAATTGAAGTTATAAAATAACCAATTAATTTATAATTTTGAGAATTGATCTTTGTTTCTTTGTTTTGAAAAATTTGTAAATAATTTTTTAAATTTATTAATGAAAAAATAGTCACCATATTAAAATCTACTAATTCGATATATTCTTCATTATAAATTTTTAATTGATAACCATATAAGATAATATTTAGAATTATAAAGCTTAAAAATCTTTTTATTAAATTTAAAATTGATAATATTTCTAAATTAAATGTAGTTTTAATTAAATAGTATTCGCTAATTAAAATTACAACTATTGTTGGAATTATTTCTTTATACGGTATAAATTTATATTGATAAGAATAAAAGAATATATCACCAAACGATTCAAATGATAGAAATATATTTTTATATGTATATATAATTAATAAACTAAAAGATAAACATAATATATCTTCAATGCAATTTTTAAAATTATTATTAATAAAAAAAATCATATAATAGTTTTTTATATATTTATACTAATATATAAATTTTTTAAATTAATTCACAAAACACCTTTACATTACCTGATGAATCTACATGAACTGGATTTGGATGAATCCCATCATATACCGGTGGAGCGCTAATTTGCTCTGAAACAAAGTCTCTCACGTTTGAATCGCAAACTAAATTTGAAATAGGAATAGCAGAAAGTTTTACTGCTGACTTAAGGGGCCCGGTTACTTCCGCAACTGCTTTAACTGTTTGTGATACATAATGTTTGCACATTGCTTTTTGTACCATATTAGGATTATTGTCTCCTGGCATAAAATTTTATTTAATTATTTATTTTCTTTTTAAGTTTAAATTAACAAGAATAAGAATAATAATAATAATAATATTAAGAATAAAAAATAATTTTTATTGCTAAATAACAACAAATTTACTATATCTAATTCGATTTAAATTACTATAACTAATAATATGTTTTTATTTAAAAAATTAAAATTTATTTATACCAAAAAAAAGAGATAAAAAAATGTTAAAATAAATAATATTTAATCTATATTATTTATTTAAATTTAAATAATAAAATAATAGCAAAATGCATAATAATAAATTTAATATCATAACATATACAGATAATATACCAGTTAGACTTGATAAATTAATAAGAAAACATTTTAAAAATTTAACGCAAAGTTTAATTGAAAAGATGATAAGAAAAAAACAAATTTTACATAATAATGCTAAAACAGAGTCAAAAGCAAAAATTTTTTTTAATGATACAATACAAATATTAAAAAGTAATTATACCCTTAATTTACAAAATGATATAGAACAAGAAAATGTGCTTGATTACATTGCACTTCAAATTGGAGCGCAATTAATAAATTATATTATATATGAAAATAATTTTTGTTTTGTTACAAATAAAAGAAGCAACTTATCATCGCAACTTGGTAGTAAAGTAAATGTTTCAATTGCATGCGCAATAAAGCAATTAAATTATTTAATTGATAAAAAAATAACGATTCCAAATGATATTAAAGAAAAATTTTCTTATATATTAAAATACTTAGAGGATGAACAAGTAAAGCAAAATAATATAAATCAAAAACTTTGTTTTAAAATAGTACACAGATTAGATTCTAATACTACTGGTTGCTTTATTATTGCTAAGTCTCATGCTGCAACTATATTTTTAAGTAAATACTTTCAAGATAGGCTGACAGATAAATATTATTTAGCAATTACAAAAAGAAATGTTAATAATAATGTTTCTGTTAAAACAATAAGTAATTATACTTCTAATTTAGCAAATGATTATGAAATTACAGAAATTGCACCAATATTACTTAATAATCAATGCATCAATATCGATTCGATTGGCAATTGCAATACAAATAATAACACAAATATTAATTTTAATTATAATACTACTAAAGATTTAAATGTTAACTCTAATAATGATTATAGTTTAAATTTAAATAATAAAAAAATTAATACTATAAGCTCTAATTTATGTATTGCTAAATTAATTACAGGTAAAAAACATCAAATTAGAAGACATTTAAGCTTATTAAATTCGCCTATATTATTTGATGATAAATATATTGATTATTCTAACTTTCATAATGAAAAATTATATATTCAAAATAAAAAGCACAATTGGTATACTGATAATATAAATATAGAATCATTAATACAAAATGTAATTATAAGGCAAATTAATAACTTGCTTAATATTATTGATGATAATATTAATTTAGAATATCAACAAAAAAATGCTAATGCCCTAGAAAATAAGTTATATTTTGATAAAGTTCAGAAAGACGAATTGAAAAATAATAATATTACAAAAGATAAATTATGTGCAAATGAAATTTTCAAAAATCAATTCTTAAATAATAATATTTTAAAAAATAAAAAAGATACTACTCTAAATAATTTATTAAATAAACAATTAAAAGAAAATAAATCAGGCTTTTATATAGATATGCAAAACAAAACTATTATTTTTGCAAAATTACATATTAATTTTTTAAATATTTTATTAAGTAATTTAAATATACAACTTTCTAAAGAGATTGCAAATAATAAATTTAATGATGATGTCTCTTTAATAATGCAAAATAATTTTCAAATTATGCTGCATTCTTATATGTTTATATTGCCAAAAGAAGCGGATTATTTTAAATTTATATCAAATTTATTACTTAGAAAAGATAAGTAAGAAAACTTTAATTTTTCTTGTATTAAAAAAATTTATTTTTTTTTATAATATATTTAATCAATTTATTTAAAAAGGCAATTTTAAATATTATTTATGTTAGATATAAGAAATAATAAAACTTTTATAGCTATTGCAAATAAATTAATACTAATTATTTTATTAGGCACTGCTATTTTAGTATGTTTTATAATTAGTAGTTTTTTATTTGTTTATTTAACTAAAGATATATCAAGAGATTATAATAAACTTTTAATTACTATAAAAAAACAAGAATTCTTATTGGTTTTTAAAAATTTATATTTAATTTTTTACAAATGGAGCTTATGGTTATATAATAATTTTAATAAATTTAATTTTTATGAATTTAATTATATCAAATTAAAGATTACAGTTTCTTTATTTGCTCCTATATCTATTTTAATAATTGCATGTGCAATTTCTTTTAGAAAGATTATAAAATACAAATTTGTTAAAGAAAAAGAATTTCAGTATGGAAATGCTCACTGGGCAACGCAAGAAGAAATTGCAGCAGCAAAATTAAGAGAAAAAGAAGGCTTATTGCTAGGCAAAGATGAAAATGGTTATTTTGTTGCAGGAGGTTATGAGCATGCTCTTTTATTTGCTCCAACAGGATCTGGTAAAGGTGTTGGTTTTGTAATTCCTAATTGTTTATTTTGGAAAGACTCTATGTTTGTTCATGATATTAAACTTGAAAATTATGAACTTACAAGTGGATGGAGATTGCAACAGGGTCAAAAAATATTCGTATGGGAACCTTCAAATCCTGATGGTATAACGCATTGCTATAATCCAATGGATTGGATAAGTAAAAAACCTGGTCAAATGGTAGATGATGTTCAAAAAATTGCAAATTTAATTATTACAGAAAAAGACTTTTGGAATAATGAAGCACGAAGTTTATTCCTGGGGGTGGTATTATATTTAATTGCAGATGATACAAAAGTAAAAACTTTTGGTCAAGTAGTACGAACACTTAAAAGCGATGATGTAATTTTAGATTTAGCAGCAGGATTAGATGAATATGGAGAAAAAATGCATCCGGCTGGTTATATGAATCTAGCTGCATTTTTACAAAAACCAGACAAAGAACGAGGAAGTGTCCTTTCCACATTAAATTCAGGTTTAGAACTATGGGCGAATCCTTTAATTGATGCAGCTACTGCAACTTCTGACTTTAATATAATGAATTTTAAAAAAGAAAGAACTACTGTATATGTAGGTTTAACACCAGATAATACTACTAGATTACAAAAATTAATGCAAGTTTTTTATCAGCAAGCAGTAGATTTTTTATGTCGTAAAATGCCAGATTTAAAAGAAGAACCATATGGAGTTTTATTTTTAATGGATGAATTTCCTACTTTGGGCAAAATGGAGCAGTTTAAAACAGGTATTGCATTCTTTAGGGGCTATCGTGTTAAGTTATTTTTAATAGTACAAGATACTCAGCAATTAAAAGCAATTTATGAAGAAGCAGGTATGAATTCATTTTTAAGTAACTCTATGTATAGAATTACTTTTGCAGCTAATAATTATGAAACAGCAACTTTAATTTCAAATTTATGTGGAACAAAAACTGTGGAACAAGAATCTTATGGAGTTGCAAAATTATTTAAACCAGATAGTGGCTCAAAAAATGTTTCATATGGCCAGCGCGCCTTGCTTTTGCCTCAAGAAGTTATTATGCTCCCTAGAGATGAACAAATTATATTAATAGAATCTAAACCGCCTATTAAATCGAAAAAAATTATATATTTTCAAGATCCAGATTTTAAAGTTAAATTATTGCCAAAAACAGAAGTACCTCAACAAAAAGAAACTTTTGTTAAAAAAATATTATAATTAATTTTTTAATTTTTCATATTTTTCTATATTTTATATAGTAATATAGGTAATTTTTATTCATATTTGTGAATATTTAATATAAATTATTAACTTAATATTTATTAAGTAATAGTAATTTAATTTATATGTTTAGAATTTAAGCATTATAATATTTCATCGTGATAATTATTATTCCCATTCATAATCTAAAAATAGATTTGCAATATAAAGTGCACCTTCTATTTGTTCATTGTGCTCATGATTAATAGGTTCACAATCTTGATTTTTATTTAAATTTTTATACTTATAAGATAATAAGTCTTTTAATTTTCTATCTAATTGAAAAGTTCCTGGTACATCATCTAATTTTAATTCATCATTATTTTGATAATTATTTAATTTTGTATTTTTCATATTTTAATTATATATTGATTATTATATAGTTAATTTTGTAACTATATGATAATTATATTACACTTATTATTTAAAAACAATATATTTATTACTTTTTTTAATACTATTTAAAAAATTAGTTTATATTTTTAATAGTAATTAATATAAATTCTTATTTTATTAAAAATAATGCAATTCCAGGCATAAAAATTAAAAATAATATTCTTATAAAATCGCTTATTACAAAATATTTAATAGCTTTGAATTGATTAACATTTCGTAATTCTTTAATGCTTTGTTTTATTACAAACAAATTCATTCCAACAGGAGGAGTAATTAATGCAACTTCAATAAGCATAAGCAATAATACTCCAAACCAAATTCCTTTATGCTGTTGTAATATTCCTAAATCTAACGATATAATTATTGGATGCAATAATGGTGCAAATAATAATATTAATGCAAGACCATCCATTAAGCAGCCTAAGATTAAAAAAAATAATACAATTCCAAATATTATTAATATTGGATACTCTTTATATTGAATAATAAATTCACTCAATTCTCGAGGAAATCCTGCACTTGCTAGGGCTGTATTAAAAATACTTGCCCCTATGAATATTAATACTATCATACCTGTTGAGTTTGCTGTTGTTTCAAAAATTTCATACCAAATTTTTTTATCCCAACATTTATCAATAAATAGCTTATATAATACCATGCTTGTTACTATAACTGATGCACATGTCGATGGAGATATAAAGTCAGCATACATGCAATATAATACAAAGAAGAAAAATGCAAAAATGCCAAAAGTAGCCTTATAAGAAACTTGATTAAAAGTATTTGGTTTATTTGATTTAATATTATCTTGTTGTAATTTATTAGTATCTTCATTTATATTATTATTAATAATATTTTTATTTAACATAAAGTTGTTGCTAATAAGATCTTTTTCGCTTTCCTCATTTTTATTTAATGTAAAGCTTTTGCTAATAAGATCCTTTTTACTTTCCTCATAAATATCATGATTATTATTTTTGTGATTAATATTATTTTCTATATTATTATCTTTGTATATTGAAATTAAAATGCAAATAATATATCCAAATACAGCAATTAAAGAAGGGATAATAGCGGCAAGAAATAAATGCATAATTGATTCTTGCACTATAATGCCATATATTATTAAAACAATTGAAGGTGGAATTAAAACTCCTAAAGTTCCCCCTGCAGCAATTGTTCCAAATATCAACTCTTTACTATATTTGCTTTGATTCATTAATTTATAAGAAATAGGACCTAAACTTGCAGTTGTTGCAATGCTTGATCCGCAAATAGCACCAAATAAAGCTGCAGTTATAATAGATGCAATTCCACTTCCTGCTCGCATTTTTCCAAATAACAATCTAGAAACATTGATAATAGCAAAATTAATAGTAGTTTTTGATGCAATTTGACCCATTAATAAAAATAAGGGAATTACTAAATAAGTAGAATTAGTAGTAATAGGCTGCACAGAAAAAGCTAAACTATACCACCAAGATTTAAATCCTGCAGTTAATAAAACTCCAATAGTGCCTGTAAAAAATAAACTTAAACCTACTGGAATCTCTAATAACATTAATAAAACTGCAATAATAAATAAAATTAATCCATACATAAAATATTCAACTAAATATAATTAATTAATTATATTTTAATTGTAGCTTTTTTATTATATTTTAACCAAGAATCAATTATCAATTTTGTAACAATAATCGCAGAAAACATTGAAGCAATAATACCAATTGACAAAGTAACTGCAAATCCTCTTATAGGGCCAGTACCATAAATATATAAAATTAATGCAATAATTAATGTAGTTATATTTGCATCCATGATGGTATCAAATGCAGTATGAAAGCCAACTTTAGTTGCATATATTAAAGATTGTCCCTTTTTGAATTCTTCTTTTATACGTTCGTATATTAATATATTAGCATCAACTGCCATACCTATTGTTAAAATTATTCCAGCTATACCTGGCATTGTCAATGTTGCATTAAAAATAGATAACATTGCAAACATATACAGTAAAGATAATATCAAGCTAATATTTGCAAATAGACCAAAAATACCATAATAAAACAACATAGAAAATCCAACTAATATAATTGCAACCAACCCTGCTATTTTAGCATCTTTAATAGATTGCTCCCCGAGTGTTGGGCCTATAATTCTTTCTTCTATGATATTTAATTTTACAATTAAAGAACCTGACTTTAAGAATAAAGCTAATTCATTTGCTTCTTCTATTGTAAAATTACCAGTAATAATGCCGCTTCCTTCTTTAATTGCTGTATTAATAGTTGGCGCAGTAATAATAGTATTATCTAATACTATTGCTAATCTTTTACCTATGTTATTTTGAGTAATTTCACCAAATAATTTAGCACCTTTTGTATTTAATTTAAATGTTATATTTGGCTTTGAATATTCATCAAAACTAACTTTTGCATCTTCTATTTCTTGACCTGTAAGCTCAGCTTCTTCTTTAATAATTAACTTTTGATTATTTTGCGTAAATAACTCAATATTGCCTTGTTTTTTTTCATTTTCTACTATGTGAAAAGTTAATTTAGCAGTTTTTTTAATTGCGTTTTTCAAACTATCACTAGACTTTAATCCTGGCATTTCGAGAATAATTTTATCTCTTCCTTGTTGCTGTAATATTGGTTCTTTTGTGCCTGTTACGTCTATTCTATTTCTTAATGTTGAAATTGATTGCTCTATAATATTATTAAATAATTGATTTTTATAAGTTTCATCATAGTATATTTTTATAATTTTAATAGAATTATTATTTTTAATAGAATTGTTATCTAATAGATTATTAATATTATTATTTACTAATGCACGATTACTAGAATTATCTTGCTCGTTTATTTTATCATTTTGCAATATATAATTATTATTTAATTTATTATTTTTTTTATCATTTTCATCTGATAAAATATCATGCTCCTCATTAAATGACACATTTAAATTTAAGTCGATATTTTTAACAATTTCTTGAATTTTAGCTTCAAAATTTTTAATATTATTATTGTTTAATTTAATTTGCATAATAATTTCATCTTTTTTGTTATTATTATTTTCATAATATTTAAAATTATATTTTCTAAGTTGTTTTTTTAAATTAGAGCTAATTGATTTATATTTTTCTTGAAAATAATTATTAAAATCTACCTTTAATAATAAATGTACACCGCCACTTAAATCTAGACCTAAATTAATTTTATAAGGATTTTCAGATTCTATAGATTTATTAATTTCATTTAAATTTTGTTTTGATACTTGAGTATTATTAATATCGGATATGTTATCATTTTTTTGTAAAAATAACATTATATTGCCATATGTAAAATATATAGCAAAACAAGTTACTATTAATACAAGATATAATCTAAAATTAATTTTTTTCATATTTATTTTTAATAAGTATTTTATAAATATATGATCAACTTAATAATAAAGTTGGTTTTTACAAAATAAAGCATATTATATTTTATGCAAAATAACAAATAATATCAAAAAAAACTTCACTTAACAAACAAAAAATATATTGATTAAAAAAATTTAATGTATAATATATTTATTATATATAAATTTATAATAATGTCTGTTATTCAAATTAAATTAAATTCTTACGATCAAAAAGCAATTGATAGATCTTCTGTTTCTATACAGCATGTTGCAGCAAAAACAGGAGCAAAAATTATAGGCCCAATTCCAATGCCTAATAAAATTTCTTATTGTTTAATTAATTCATCTCCTCATATAAATAAGCGCGCAATGGACAAATTAGAGATGAAAAAACATTCAAGATTAATTAAAATTTATAATTTAACAACTGAAGGATTTGAAGAATTAAAAAAATTAGATCTTCCAGCTGGTGTTCATGTTGATATTAAACAATAATTAATATTATTGTTTAATTAATTTATTTTATTCATTAAATAGATAATATATTTCTTTAAATAAAAAAATTTTAGTATTATTTTTCTTTAAATATTAAATTTATTTTGTTTTAACTTAAAAATATGTTATAATATATTTTAGTTAGACCTTTAGCTCAGTTGGTTAGAGCTACCCGCTCATAACGGGTCGGTCGCTGGTTCAAGTCCGGCAAGGTCTATATTAAATTCATATTAATAAAAAATTTTTGGCTTTTCATGCCTCAAAATAAAAAAAATATTATTATACAAAAATTTGGTGGTAGTATTTTAGCTAATATTGATAAAATTAAAGAGCTTCCTAAATATATTGAAGCAGAATTAGCATTAGGCAATTTTCCTATAGTTGTTGTTTCTGCGTTATTTGGCGCAACTAATAATTTATTGTTAACTTGTAATCAATTCAAAGAAGAATTATACAAATCAAATTCTAATAGCTTCATTTCTAATAATTTAATCAGCTCAAACACAATAGACTATAATAATAATTTAATTAATTCAGACACAATACAATTTGACAATAATTTAATTAACTTAAACACAATAGATTCTGATAATAATTTAATTAATTTGGATTCAGCAAGTTCTTATTTATTGAATAATAAATCTATATTGATTAATTTAGAAATTGATGTCGCTTTATCTACATTGGAGACCTTTGCTAGCTCAATATTAGCAATGTGTTTATTGCAAAAAGGAATTAAAGCAAAAAGCATACAAGGTTGGCAATTACCAATATTAACAGATTCCAATTATAATAATGCGCATATACTTAGCTTAAAAAAAACATTACTTAATAATTTATTAAGTAATAATATAGTTCCTATTATATCTGGTTTTCAAGGAATTGATTTAAATAATAACATTACAACCCTAGGAAGAGGAGGTAGTGACATTACCGCTTTAGCAATTGCAAAAATTATGAAAGCTAAACGAGTAGATATATATAAAGATGTTGTTGGTATTATGTCCGCTGACCCAAAGATTGTTAAAAATACAAGACTAATACAAAATATTGATTATGAAATAATGTATTATATGTCTTTTTTTGGAGTAAAAGCTTTAAATGCAAGAAGCTGTGAAATTGCAATGCGATATAAAATACCAATAAAGATATTATCAAATTATGTAAACTTAAATCAAGAAGAAAAAAACAATAAATTAAACAAATCAACTTTAATTATGAATAAAAAAAATAATCATATTGAAAGAACTACAATTTTAAATATTACACAAAATAGCAATATAACAGGAATTAAAATTCAAAATAATATTGAATATAATAGTTTACTAAAAGAACTTATTGATCATGAATGTAATATGTTAAAAATAACAGATAATTATATTATTATTAGTAATTTAGATATTAGTTTAATAAATAAATTAAAACTTAATACTATAAATGATTTAATCTATATTACAATTATTGGGTTTGGATTAACTAATAACTTAGTTATTAAAGAAATTTTTAATATAGCAAAAGATTATAATATTGCAATTTTAGATATTAATATTACAGGTATTAACATAATAATTTTAGTTCAAGGCAAAAATATAGAATACTTTATACAAAAAGCACATGAAAATTTTATAGAAAAAAAATTTCTTGAATAACAATTAAATTTAATTTAGTTTAAAATTAAATAAATATAAATTTTAAAATACACAATATGTTATTAAAATTTTATAAAAGTATAATTTTTACAATATTTTTAATATCTAGTTTTTTTTTACAAAGTTGCTCTTCACAAAATAAAGTTCCTGATGCAATTAGGGCAAATACAAAAAAAATGAAAAAAACTATTTATAAAGATAAAAATAATATAGATTATATTATTGCATTTTATAATTTAGTAGAACATGGTAATTTATATAAAAATTATCCTTTTCCAGATTATTATCCATTATTAATTAATGATGATAAATTTTTGCATGAATATAGTGAAAAAATGAATGAAAAAATTTTCTCATTTAAAATAGTACAAAATGTAGCATATAATAAAATTAATTTTTTATTAGAAACAATTAATAAGTTGAGAAAAAAATATAAAAGTATTGAAAATATTCCATTTTTATTAAAATTAAAATTAAAAATTAATCCTTCCAATAAATTAGATCATTTAGTATTGTTAGATGAATATTATTCTAATTTACCATTTTTAGTACCTCAGTATGCTTCTCGTATTACAAGTTTTTTTGGAAATAGATGCATGACAGTTAAAATTAAAACGCAAATTTTAAAAAATACTAAAACAAAAAATAAAAATAATAAATCATCTAAAAAAATCACTAAATATACTACAAAAAATACTTGCAAAATGCATTTTGGAATAGATTTGCAATCAAAACAGCATGATATTTATGCGGCTGGTGGAGCTTTGGTTGAAGATGTTAGAAGAGATTGGGACTTTGGAAATAACATTATTTTAAATCATGGTTGGAATATTAAAACTAAATATGCTCACTTGAATAAAACTTTTGTTAAAAGAGGCGATTATGTAGTAAGAGGACAAAAAATTGGAACACAAGGATGCACAGGAAAATCTACAGGGCCACATTTGCATTTTGAAATAATTATTGATAATGTAAGAATTAATCCTGAGGAATTTATCAATTTTAGAGAAGTATGTAAATAATTTATTTTATATTAAGATTCTATTTTTTTAGTTTATGGTATTTACTATATTTATATTTTTTTAATATATAGTCAAATATGTACATTTTTTATTATAAATAGAAAAATTTTAAAAAATTATTAATATATTTTATATAAATATTACTAATAGATTTACTAAATTTTTTATTAATCTATTTTTAGATAAATAATAATCGTGTTATAATAATGTTATATTTATATTAAAAAAAATTATGGGTAAAAAAAATAGCAACAATTCAAAAACAAAGAAAAAATTTAAAAAAACTAATATAAAATCTGGTTCAGTCAAAAAAATACCACTAGAAAATCAATACAATGATAAAGACATGGAATTATTAACAGAAAATAAACTAAAAGCTTGTGAAAAATCTGACCTGGTCGATGGCGGAGGAATGGAAATGTCGGAAACTCTCTCAGTTAGTAACCAAGAGATGCAAGAATCAAATTCTAAATTAGAAGATGAATCAGAAATTGAACAACAAGATCCTGAAAAATTTGACCCGATCGATGGTAGAGGAATTGAAGGGTCAAGTACTGAAGAATTAAAAGATGAATCAGAAAAAGATGAATTAAAAATTAAACAACTAGATCCTAAAAAATCTGACCCGATCGATGGTAGAGGAATTGAAGGGTCAAGTACTGAAGAATTAAAAGATGAATCAGAAAAAAATGAATTAGAAATTAAACAACTAGATCCTGAAAAACCTGAGCTAGCTGATATTCCAGGAATGGAAGAATCAGAGCTTTCATTAAAAGATGAATCAGAAAATAAACAAAAATATTCTAAAGTTTTACTAGATGAATTTTTACAAGATCAATTAAAAGACGCTGTTAAACAATATAATCCACAAAACCCTCAAACAATCGAAACGTTAGAAAAATTAATCAATAATCCAAATATAGAGATTAATTATAAATATGAATGTGGTAATCATATTATGCATCTTGCTATATCTAGAGCAGTTCATATAAAAGATACAAAAATATTAGAATTATTGCTTAAAAATGACAAAATAAATATAAATGCTACAAACGGAAATTCTCAAACTTCAATTATGTTTGCATGCTCTTTATATGGTATGCATAACAAGGATATTATATTAAATATAGTAAAATTATTAGCTCAACACTCAAAAATTGATTTTAATATTGAAAATGAAAAAAATAATCAAAATGTTCTTATATATGCAGCAAAATCTAATAAATTTGATATAGTAAAAGAATTACTTCAATATAAAGATAAATTTAATATTAATCATAAAGACAATCATGGTAAAACTGTTCTTGATTATGCTTTAGAAATGAATTCAAATGATTCATTAAATATAGCAAAAGAATTACTTGAATATAAAGAAATTAAACTTAATGATAAAACAATTACTAACTTTATTAATAAAATAGTTAATTTAGTTGATGCAAACAGTGATATATTTAAAAATTTAATTTCTAATAAAAAAATAAATCTTAATCAATTTGTAGAAAATAAAGATTTTTCTGATAATGTAATTAATAAAGTAATAGATAGTAAAAATTTAGAATTATTAAAACAATTATTAATTAATTATAAAGACATATGTACTGATACTAAAAAAAATAATAATCCTATTATTTTTCATATATTTGAAAAGATTGATTTTAAAATATTAAAAGCATTAATTAGTGATAATGATATATTAAAAAATTATATTGATAAACAGGCAGATCAAAGTTTTCTTAAAGATAAAGATGGTAATCCTCTTGTTCATTTGGTAGCTGATCTTGCGCTTAAAAATGATGATTTAGAATCATTAAAAAAATTGTTAGATCATTATCCAGATACTAGTTTTAATGTCAAATATAAACATAAGAATATTGCTGATAATATAGTTAAACTTGCATTAAATCAAGATGATTTAGAAATATTAACAACATTATTTACTAAATATCAAAATCTTAATATTACGAGTAATCTTTTATGTCAAGTAGCTAAAAAAAATAATATTGAATTATTACAATTATTATTTAAATGTGATAAAATTAAAAATGCACTTGATACCATAGCAATAAAAACAATAATAGAACATTATTTTCAGCAAGAAATTTTACAAGGCAAACAATTAAAAGATAAAAAATCAACAAATGCAGAAATAAAAGAACAAACAGAATCAACAGATAAACAATTAACACAAGAACAACAAGCTATTATTCAATTATTAATTGGCCAAGGTTTAAATACTAAAATAGAAGGATTAAGTTATACTATTTTTCAATATGTTTTAAGTAATTTTGATGATTTTACAGTATTAAAACAATTTTTACTTTTAACAGAAGATATTAAAATTAATGATGCTTTTATTAAAATTGATAAAAAATTATCTACCTCTTTAGAGTACGCTATAAATAAAAATAGTTTAGATTTAGTTAAATTATTATTAAAATATAAGGGTATAGAAGTTAAATTTGAATTAATTAAAAATTTATTAGCAAAAATTATAGGCATGTCTCAGAAAGATACATTTTTTAATACTAAAAAAGAAATATTAAAAGAGTTAAGTGATTATATACCAGAATTAAATTTAAATACTGGTAATAAAGAAGATATAAATTATGCTTTTTTTATAGTTAATAATTTTAAGGCAACAGATAAAATATTTGAAAAATTAATTTTTGAAAATAAAACAAATATTGAGATTGTTCAAGAAAGTACAGGTAAATATGGTAATAATAAAAATCTTTATCTTGCTCATACTGTAATTGATAAAGCGATATCGAGTCAGGATTTAGAATTATTAAAAAGGTTATTAATTGAGCATAAAGATGCATATTTTAATACTAAAGACAAAAATAATAATCTTATTATTATTAATATAATAAATAATAATAATATAGAAATATTAAAAAAATTATTTAAAGATAATAATATAGTAAAATATTTTATTGAAAATAAAGATAAAGATGATTATCCTGTTATATATCATGTAGCTACTCTATGTAATGATTTAGAATTATTAGAACAATTATTAAATGATTATAAAGAGACATATTTAACTATTGACAATACAGATAAGAATCCTATTATCTGTAAGATATTTGAAAAGATTGATTTTAAAATATTAAAAGCATTAATTAGTGATAATGATATATTAAAAAATTATATTGATAAACAGGCAGATGAAAGTTTTCTTAAAGATAAAGATGGTAATCCTCTTGTTCATTTGGTAGCTGATCTTGCGCTTAAAAATAATGATTTAGAATCATTAAAAAAATTGTTAGATCATTATCCAGATACTAGTTTTAATGTCGAACATAAAGATATTGCTAAGCGTATAGTTAAAATTGCATTAAATCAAGATGATTTAAAAATATTAACAACATTATTTACTAAATATAAAGATCTAGATCCTAATATTAAAAATAATTCGAGTAAGCCTTTTCTTCATCTTGTAGTTGAAAAAAAAGATAATGAATTATTGAAAATATTAATTAATTATGATAAGATAGATCTTAATATTAAAGATTCTTTCAATAATACCCCTCTTCATATTGCAATTAAAAATAAAAATATTGAAGCATTAAAAGAATTATTAAGCAAGGAAGGAATAGATGTTAATCTTCAAAATGATTTTAAAAATACTCCTCTTCATATTGCAGCTAAAAATAAGAATATTGAAGCATTAAAAGAATTATTAAGGAAGGAAGGAATAGATGTTAACCTTCAAAATGAAAAAGATGATGCTCCTCTTCATATTGCGGTTGAAAATAATAATATTGAAGCATTAAAAGAATTATTAAGGAAGGAAGGAATAGATGTTAACCTTCAAAATGAAAAAGATGATGCTCCTCTTCATATTGCGGTTGAAAATAATAACATTGAAGCATTAAAAGAATTATTAAGGAAGGAAGGAATAGATGTTAACCTTCAAAATGATGATAAAAATACTCTTTTTCATATTGCAGTAATAAATATTACAAAAAAAGAATTCTATAAACAATATAAAGAAAATGCAAAAGAATTATCTTTAGAGCAATTAATTAGTAAAAAACTAAATAATGTCTTATTGTTTAAAGAATTATTTAGTAATATTCAGGAAGAAGCTTTTTTTACAAAAATTAAATTTAATATTCAAAATAATAATAGCAAATCAATTTTTAATTTAATTTCTGATTTAAGTACTAACATTTCTGAGATCTATAATGTCTATAAAGATAGTATCAATGACAGTAACAAAAAAGATTTAAGAACAATGGATTTATCAAAAGAATTAGAGTCATCAGAATTAAATTCATCATTAGAAAAATTAGAAAATTTAAAAAAAGATTTAAAAAAAGAAATACAAGAAATCAATGAATTATCACAAAAATTGATAGATTTTATCAAACAAAAAATAAATGATGAAAATGATGAAAATGATGGAAAAATAACTGATGAAAATGATGACAATAATGTAGAAGGAAAAATCCACAATATAGGAAGAGAAGAAGAAGATGAAGAAGAAAAAAAAGAAGAAGTAGCAGTAGGAGTAGGAGCAAAAAAAGAAGTAGTAGCGGCAAATGAAGATGAAGATAAAAAAGAAGTAGAAAATAAAGGTAAAGGAAAAGAAGAAGGAGACGAAGTAAGAAATGAAGATGAAGAAAAAGAAGATAAAGTAGTAGTAGTAGTAGCAGCAGAAGGAGGAGGGGTAGAAGAAGTAAAAGAAATAAAAGAAGGAGAAGGAGTAGTAGTAAATAAAGAAGAAGTAGCAGAAGGAGGAGTAGGAGGAGCAAATAATGATAACTCATATCAAAAAAAACAAATAGAAGAATCAGTAATAGAAGATCAAACTTCTATATTAAAAACAAAAGAAAGTGATCGAAAATTAGAAATAACAGGTAGCGATCAAAAATTAGAAACAGATATCAAGTCAGAAGAAAAAAAAGAAATCTTAAATCTTGCATGCATTCAAGCTATTAAAGATACTAATTTAAAAAAACTAAAATGTGCAATTGATAATGGCGTTATTTTAAATGATTTAACAATATATGATGATAATAATATAAATTATACTCTTTTACAATATACAATAATATTTAATAAAAAAATATTAATAGAAACATTGATTAATTCTGGAGTAAATGTTAACGCTACAGGGTCCTCAAATGAAAATTATACAAAAGATAATAATTTACCTCCTTTAATTATTCTTTTAAAACGAATTAAATATGTCTATTTGCATGAATCAAGAGAGATATATGATTTAGTAAAAATATTAGAATTATTATTAGATAAAGC
This sequence comes from Rickettsiales bacterium, assembly GCA_046348705.1. Classification (GTDB taxonomy): domain Bacteria; phylum Pseudomonadota; class Alphaproteobacteria; order Rickettsiales; family Rickettsiaceae; genus JAXMDS01. The sequence goes on from JAXMDS010000008.1 coordinate 35,136, forward strand.
AGATATTGAAATAAATGATATTTTTAAATATAAATATAATCAAAATGATACTATATTTAATTTATTATTTGACAAACTTCCACTTCGAGACAAAGATATAAGAATAGAATATAAAAAAGTAATAACAAGAATATTGCAACATGAAAAAATAGATATAAATATTCAAAATGATAATTTGCAAACTCCAATTATGTTGGTATTATCTAATTACAAGGAAGATTTATATGAATATGAGCATTATACTAATGAAGAATATAATTTATCAACATTAAGTTTTATAAAAATATTAACTAAAAATGAAAAAATTAAATTTGATATTGTAGATCAAAATAAAAAAAATGTTCTTATATATGCAGCACAATATGCTACATTAAATATAGTTAAAGAATTGCTTAAATATAAACATAAATTTGATATTAATTCTAAAGACAAAGATGATAAAACTGCTATTGATTATGCTTTAGAAAATAATAAATTAGATATAGTAGAAGAATTACTTAAATGTGAAGAAATTAAAAATTCACTTAGTCTTGATAAAATTACTAATATAATAAAAAATCTTATAAAAACATCAGATTTAAAATTACAAAAAAATATTTTTAAATTATTACAAACAACAAAAACAGTAAAAGAAGAAAGAGAAATAGTAAAAAATAATCTTATAAAAGATATTTGTGAGTTATTATCAAATAATACAACAGATCAAATAGAAGCAAAACAAGATGATTCTATTAAAGTTCTTGAATATGTTATTTTAAACTCAAAAAAAGAAATAATTGAATTTCTTATATTTTTAGGTATAAATCTTAATATTAAAAATACTGAAGGTTATACACCTATTATGATGGCTGTAAAAAATATAGGAAAAAATACAGATGAAATAATAGATTTATTGCTTTCTGATGTCAAAACCGATGAAGATTCAAATGCAAAAACTAATGAAGTTTCTAATCCAAAAACCGATGAAGATTCAAATGCAAATATTGATAAAGATTTAAATGCTTTAATGCTAGATGAAATACAAGGACAACAATATACTATTTTTCAATATGTTTTATTAAAAAATCAAAATAACAATCAAAATTTACAAATATTAAAAAAATTTTTAAAATTAAATAAAGGTATTAAAATTAATGATACTTTTGTATATGCAAAAAATAAATATACGCCTTTAACATATGCTATATCTAAAAAGCATAAAAAATTAGTGCAAGAATTATTAAAATATGAATCTATAGATGTTAATTTACAATTAAACAATTATGATAATGCTCTTAGTATTATAGTTAAGAATGGTAATCAAAAACTATTAAAAGCATTAATTAAATCTGAACAATCTAAAAAAATAGATCTTAATATTAAATATAATGGTGATACTATTTTTAATTTAGTAGACAAATTTTCTAAAAATAAAAATAAAATTAAAACATTATTAGAGGGATTAAAACAAAAACAAAAAGTACTACAATCAGAACAAGGTATAACGAATTCATTTCAATCAGGACAAGATATAACGAATCCATTTGAAGAACATCAAAAGAAATCGCAAACATCATCAATTGAACAAGGTGATAATAAAAAATCAACATTAGAATTACCATATAAATCAGAATATACGTGGGAAGCAGAACGCAAGCAATGCTCGGAAGATCAACAATCAGAATCAGAAGAAGAACATGAATTAATTAAAAAGCCAAGAGCAGAATCCTCTCTTCAATCATTTTCAGAAAATACAAAACAACCAGAAAAAATAATGCAAAATGATGATCAAAATAATCTAAATCAATCACTTCCAACAAAAAAACAAGAACTAGCACAAACAACACAAATCACAGAAGAAGAAATGAATTTACAACACAATACATTGAAAGACTCATCAAAAGATACATCAGAAATATCAAAATTAAAAATTATAGAATCTCAAATAGCAACAGACAAAGCAATAGAAACACATGGTCAATCAAACCCAAAAAAAGAAGAAGAAAAACAATTAGAATTGCAATTTAAAGAATTAATAAAGCTTATTATAGATTCTTATAAAGATAAATCTCAAAATCATGATTTTCAAATGCAAATTGAAGAATTAATAAATTTTATTATAAATGTTTATAAACTTAATCCTGTTAAAGAGAGCGATGACAATTTAGATACATTAGAAAAATTAATTAATAACACAGACTTAGAAAGTAAAGATGATCTTTTTGATTTAAAAGATAAATATGGTAATAATATTTTACATATTATAGCTAAACATAATAATTTAGAAGTATTAAAAAAATTAATAAATAATTATCCAAATATAGATTTTAATGCTCAGAATTGCTTTGGTAATACTGCCTTTCATATTGCAGCTGAACATAATAATTTAAAATTATTAAAATATTTAATAGATAATAAAAAAATAGATCCAAATATTCCCAATGATAATGGTGATACTGTGCTTCATATTATAGCTAAAAATAATCATTTAACAGCATTAAAAAAATTAATAAATAATTATCCAGATATAAATTTTAATACTAAAAATAAAGTTGGTAATACCCTTCTTCATATTGCGATCGAAAATAATAGTTCAGAAATGTTTGAAAAATTAATTAGTTATAGTTATGATGAAGATGGAAAAATAGACATTAATCTTAAAGATAATTTTGGTAATACTCCTCTTCATCTTGCAGTTGGATATAATAATATTAAAGCATTAGAAATATTAATGAATCATTCAAAAATAGATCCTAATAGCGGTGCTCCTATTCATCGTACGATTGAAAATAAGAGTTCAGAAATGTTCGAAAAATTAATTAGTTATGATATACATAAAAAAATAGACATTAATCTTAAAGATAATTCTGGCAATACTTTTCTTCATCTTGCAGTTATACATGAGAATACTAAAGCATTAGAAATATTAATGAATCATTCAAAAATAGATCCTAATATTCAAGATAATAATGGTAATACTCCTCTTCATATGGCGATTGAAAATAATAGTTCAGAAATGTTTGAAAAATTAATTAGTTATAGTTATGATAAAGATGGAAAAATAGACATTAATCTTAAAGATAATTTGGGTAATACCCCTCTTTATCTTGCAGTTGGATATAATAATATTAAAGCATTAGAAATATTAATGAATCATCCAAAAATAGATCTCAATATTCAAGATAATAATGGTAATACTCCTCTTCATCTTGCAGTTAGCAATGATAGGATTAAAGCATTAGAAATATTAATGAAGCATCCAAGAATAGAATTTAATATTCAAGATGATAATGAAAATACTTTTCTTCATTGTATAGTTGGATATAAAAAAATAAACATGTTAAAGATTGTATTAGATTCTAATTTTAATAAAAAAATAGATTTTGATATTAAAAATCAAGATAATGAGACTGTTTTTGATTTGGCAAAACAAATAAAAGATAATAAAATTGAAGATTTATTAGAGAAAATCAAAACAAAACAAGATAGTATTGATAAATCAATAGTAAAATCAGATGAAAATGCAGAAGAACACATATTAGTAGTAGACTCTAAACATCAAGATAAAAACATTCCATTAGCTGAAACAGTAGCAAAATCTATACTAGTAACATCAGTCGCAAATGTAATCCCTGAACATCAAAATCAAGATATTAAATTAAGTGATAGAATAGTTTCAAAGGATGCACAATCAATATTATTCAAATCAGAAGAGAATATATCAGAACAAGGAAGCGAAGAAGCATTACGATCAGGACTAGAAAACAAATCAGAACAAAGAAGTGGATCAGTACAAATAAATCAATTAAGACGAGGAAATGAATCAGAATTAATAATACAATCAGAACAAAGAAGTGGATCAGTACAAATAGAAGAAAGTAGATCAGTACAAACAAATGAATTAGTACAAGAAAATGAAGAAGCACAATCAGGACTAGAAAATCAATTAGTATTATTACGATCAAGACTAGAAAACCAACTAGCACAAGGAAGCGAATCAGAAGAATTAGAATCAAAAAATGAATCAAGACGAGGAAATGAATCATCAGGACGAGAAGTACAATCAGAACAAGGAAGTGAATTAGAACTAGGAAACGAATTAATATTATCACCATCAGAACGAGGAAACCAACCAGAACAAGGAAGAGGATTAGAACAAATATATGAATTAAGACAAGGAAATGAATTAGTATCATCACGATCAGAAATAGAAAACCAACCAGTACAAGAAAGAGCATTAGGACAAATCAACGAATCAGGACTAGAAAACCAACTAGAACAAGGAACTGAAGAAGCATCACAATCAGAACAAAAAACTGAAGAAGCACAATCAGAAAAAGGAAGTGAATTAGCACAATCGGGACGAGGAAATGGATTAGAAATAGAACAAGGACAAGTAATAGAATCAATACAATCACAATTACAATCAGCACAAGATGAATCAGAACAAGGAAGCGTATTAGAAGAATCAGAACCAAAAAATGAATTAGGACGAGGAAATGAAGAAGCACAATCAGGACAATCAGAACAAGTAAGCGGATTAGAAGAATTAGAACCAGAAAATGAATCAGGACAAGTAAGATTAGATACAGTACAAGAAAGTAAAGAAGCACAATTAGTACAAAGAAATAGATCAGTACAAGAAAATAAATTAGTACAACAACAAAAAGAAAAAGATACAGATAAAAAAGAAAAAAATATAAGTCTTGATATAGCAAAAACAAACAATATTGACGCGGCAAAAGTAGAAGCAATTAAAGTACCAACAAAAGAAACAGAAGCAAAAAAAATTGAAAAAGATATAAATCTTGATATAGCAAAAGCATTTGAAATAGCTACAGAAGAATATGGCACATCTAATATAGAAGAAATAATTACTATAGCAAAAGCGATAGAAGTATCATATGAAAAAGATATAAATCTTGATGTAGAAAAAGCATTTGAAATAGCTACAGAAGAATATGGCACATCTAATAGAGAAAAAATAATTAATATAGCAAGAGCAATAGAAGTATCATATGAAAAAGATATAAATCTTGATGTAGAAAAAGCATTTGAAATAGCTACAGAAGAATATGGCACATCTAATAGAGAGAAAATAATTAATATAGCAAGAGCAATAGAAGTATCGATAGAAGAATATCAAGCAACAATAGGAAAAATTATAGATTTTGATAATTAGAATATTTCTAATATTTTAACTTCAATATGAAATACTTGTCATATTTATAACCAATTAATATTATTATGTTATAAATGTTATAAATATTTTTTCATTAATAATATTAAATATTATTCTATTTCATTTGCTTCTATACCATCTGATATCACAACAGAAGCAGAAACTATTACTTCATCTTTTTCTAATCTTGCAATAATTACTCCACTAGTATTTCTACTAGTATTTCTAATATCACTAACTTTAAAACGAAGCATTTTACCGGTGCTTGTAATTAGCAATACTTCATCTTCTTGGTGCACTGTTAATGCTGTAATTAAGGTACCAATTTTTTTAACAGTTTTAGGTGTAATATTAATATTGGTTACACCTACCCCTCCTCTATTAGTAGTTCTATATTTTGATGCTAAGCTTTTTTTACCAAATCCTTTAGAAGTAATTGAAAGTATGCATTCTTCAGAATCTTTTTTATTTAATTCTTCTGATGCTTCATTAGTATTATCCTCATTTTCATCTTCATCCTCATCTTCATTTGTATCTTCATCTATTGTTATATTGATTTTATTTAATGATTGCTCTATTGAATTTAAATTTTCTTCTTCTTGATTATTTTCATCTTCAATATTAATATCTTCCATAGAATTATCTTCATCTATAAGATTATTAATTGGAACGTTTGTTTCACAATTTTCTAATATTGAAGCAGCTACAATAATATCATCTTTTTGTAATTTAATTGCAATTACACCATCTGAAGTTCTACTTTTCATAGCGCGTACCTTAAAAATAGGGAATCTAATTGCTTTACCAAGCTTAGTTGCAATAAAAATATGATCATCGTCATCGCATGTGAGAACATTCATTAAAGCATCTTCATCATCTATTTTAATTGCAATTTTTCCGGTTGCTCTAATACTAATAAATTCTTTTATACTATTTCTTCTAATTTTTCCGAGTTTTGTAATAAATAATATGCTTAATTTATCAAAGTTATCATTTTTCTCTGGTAAGCACATAATGTTTGTAATTTTCTCTCCTTCTCGTAAATTGAGTAAATTTACAATAGATTTACCTTTGCTATGTAAACTTCCAAGAGGTAATTTATATAATTTTAAGCTATATACATAGCCAAAATTTGAAAAGAATAATACAAGAGCATGAGTATTATCATTAAAAATTTGTATTATTGAATCTTCTGGATTCATAACTAAGCCAAATTTGCCTTTACCCCCTCTATGTTGAGTTTTGCAAGTATCTAATGGGGTTCTTTTAATATATCCATTTAAAGTAACTGTAACAATCATATCTTCTTTTGGCACTAATCCAAATGGATCTGTATCATCTTCTTGTTCTTGAATTTTAGTAAGTCTTCCATTGCAAAATTGTTTTGTATGTTCCATTTCTTCTTTAATTAAACTTAGTAATAAGCTCTTAGAATTTAGAATTGACATTAAATTTTTAATATTCTCAACTAAACTTGCCAACTCTTCTAAAATTTTATTTTTTTCTAAATTAGTTAATTTATTTAAACGCATATCTAAAATTGCTTTTATTTGATCTTCTGATAATGCGTATGCATCAAATTTTACTTCATGAGAAGGCGACTTTTCATTTTCTTTCTCTAAATTCTTTCTTAATTCAACATCAATAATATTAATATAATTTTTTATATCATCATTTGTATTCCAATTTTCATTGCTTAATTTATCCTTTGCTTCTTGTACATTTCCTGATAATTTAATTAAATTAATCATATCGTCAATATTATAAACAGCAACACAAAGACCAAGTAAAACATGAGCTTTAATGCTATCTTTTTTTAATAAATATTGAGTTCTTCTTAGAATAACATCTTCACGAAACTTAATAAAAGCTTCAATCATTTCTTTTAAATTAAATAATTTAGGAACTTTATTATTAATCGCTAGCATATTAATACCAAAACTACACTGTAAATTTGTATAAGAAAATAACTGATTAATAATAACATCAGTATATGCATCTTTTTTTAACTCAATTACAACTCTAATGCCAGATTTATTAGATTCATCTCTAATTTCTGAAATCCCTTCTATTGTTTTATTTGCGCCTAGTTCATAAATTTTTTCTACTATTTTTGCCTTATTTGCTCCATATGGTATTTCTGTAATAATTAAATTTTGCCTTCCTTTATCCCCTTCTTCAATATTAATTACTCCTTTTAGAGTTATAATACCTTTTCCTGTATTATATGCTTGTCTAATTTGATTTTTTCCAGTTATTACTCCTGCGGTTGGAAAATCTGGCCCTGGAATATGTTCCATAAGCTCATCGATTGTAATATCGTTATTTTCAATATATGCAATACATGCATTTGCAACTTCTGTTATGTTATGAGAAGGTATATTGGTTGCCATACCAACAGCTATACCATTGCTTCCGTTAATTAATAAATTTAAAAAACTAGCAGGCAATACTTCTGGCTGTTTTTCTGATCCATCATAATTAGGTTCAAAATTAATTGTATCTTTATCTATATCGTTTAATAATAAATGGGCTAGCTTTGAAAGTCTTGCCTCTGTATACCTTGTTGCAGCTGGAGAATCACCATCTATAGAACCAAAGTTACCTTGACCATCTATTAAACAGGCCCTTAAAGAAAAATCTTGAGCCATTCGCACTAATGCATCATAAACAGACAACTCTCCATGAGGGTGATATTTACCAGTAACATCACCAACAATTCTAGCGCATTTTTTATGAGGTCTATTATAATAACAATTAA
>JAXMDS010000009.1:0-41618 GCA_046348705.1 Rickettsiales bacterium
CAAATGGCAAATTAACTGCTTGATATAAACCTTGCCTTAAAATTAGTAAGTGCTCTTGCTTAAAAATTTGATCTTCCTTTGATTTTGAATTTAAAAAATTATTTAAATTATTTTCAGTAAATAATTTCTTATTTACGTTATTTATGTCTTCAAAATTTTTCTTTATATTTTCATTAAAAATAATACCTAATTCTTCTTTGCTTAACTCTGTTGTGTTTTGATTTATTTGCGCTTCATTTGATTTTGATTTATTAAAGTTTGCTTGATTTACTTTATTTTGTTCTAATTTTTTTTGATTTTTTACATAATTAACAATGCTATAATTACCATTAGCAATTATGCATAATATTTTATTTAATTGAATAGGAGTTGCAGTAATAAAGCCCTGCCCAATAGATAACATTAATAAAGTTGCAAGATTTTTATTAGGATTGTTAAGTGATCCTATTTTTTCAAATGGTAAATTAATATTTGTTTTTGTGCCTAGGCCAAATTTTTTTGCAGTATTAAGTATATTTTTAATACCTAAAATTTTTGCAATTGTAAACATATAATGATTGCATGACTTAGCAATTGCATCTTGCATGCTTTTTACTGCGCCGTGACCAGGTTTATACCAGCAATGAAAATGCTCTCCTAAAAATGGTCTAGAAGTGCAATTAACTACAAAATCACTACTAATCCCATTTTCTAAAGCGCACATAATAGTGACTAATTTAAATATAGAACCTGGATTATACTGTCCTTGTATGCACTTATTTAATAAGGCATTACTATTTATTATTTCTTGCCAATCTAATGAAGATATATTATTATTTAGCTTATTTGTATCAAATCCTGGCTTAGAAACCATTGCAATTAAAGAGTTATCTTTTAAATTTGTAATAATACCGCATGAATTTTCTGATAATTCTTCAAATAAAATTTTTTGCATTTTTGCATCTATTGTGAGATCTATATCTGTTCCATTAATTGAACTAACTGTTTCTTTTTGCTTTATATGGTTTCCATATACATCTGTTTCTATTGCTGTATAACCTATCTTTCCTTTTAAAATATCATTATATATCATTTCTGCTCCACACATACCTAACTGTAATTTAACTTTACTTGGTAGAAGTTCACTATATAATTCAGTTTGATTAAAATTATTTAAATTATAAAAATTTTCTTGTTCATTAATACTTAATATTTCATTATCAGTAAATTTAGCATATCCAACTATATGACAAAACATTAGCGACTCAGAATAATCTCTCAAATAATAAACTTCTATTATTAGTCCATCTGCATTATTAAAATTACTTTCAATCGTTAAAATATCTGACCATGATAAATTATTTATAATAATTCCATAAGATTTATATGATGCATTTTGAATAATTTTTCTCATTTCTATTAATTTATCATTTGATAAATTTAATACCTGCTGTATTTTATTTAATATATTTTTATTTTGTATATATTTTATTTTATTTAAAAGCAAACGATATGATTTTTTATTTGAGGCTAATAATATCTTATCTTTACTAAAAATATTGCCACGTAAAGGTAATATTGGAATAATTAAAATTCTATTCTTATATGCTATATTACGATATTTTGTAAAATTAATAATTTGCAAATAAAATAATCGACTTATTAAAATAATTAACATAAAAAGCTTTAAAATTAATATTAAAAAAGCTCTTCTATAGAATGAATACTGTTGCAAAATACTTAAATATCTTATTTTAAAATTATAAAATAAATTTAAAAAATAAATATTTTATTATAAATAAATACATCCAAATTAATTTGCTTCTCTTAATTAAAATGCTCAAATTATTCATATTGATATATGTAATTTAATTTTTTTTAGTAAAATCAAATAAATTATTGGAGTAATATTACTTGAATTTTTTTACAAAATTAATATAAGAATCAATTAATGAAGATATATACTCTTTAATTTTTGCTTCTTCTTGATAATTTTTATTAAATAAATATTTTTTTAGAACTAAATTGTAAATAATAGCAACAGAAGTGCGCTTTGTATAAAAATTAATATCAGTTGAGTTATCTTTCATTAGTTTCCATATTGTATCTGCTGTATTCCATGATGCTTTTAATAAATTAACATTATGTTTTAAAAAACTATAATCTTTTGAAAAAATATATATATTTTTTATTGCTGTTAAAATTTCAATTTTATTTATATTAATATTTTGTAAATTTTTATCATCTTTCTGAGTTTGTTCTATGTTTTCTTTTGTATGCTCTGTATTTATATATATTGGATTGTTATTTGATACATGAATATTATTATCTACTTTTTTATGTAATAGATTATTTTCATCTATTGATTGTGTTGAATCATCAGTAGTTTCAGACTGTATTGAATTATCAGCAATTGTTGAATTATTAGTCATCTCTGGCTGCGTTGAATCATCAGTAGTTTCAGACTGTATTGAATTATCAGGAATTGTTGAATTATTAGTCATTTCTAACTGTGTTGGATTGTTATTTGCTATTGATTGTATAACATCATTAGTCGTTATAAATTGCGATGGATTATTACTTGCTGCTAATTTTGTATTATTATAATTTTTTACTAGTTGAGATTCATTTAATTCTTCGTCATTATTATTTGTATTTATAATTAAAAAATTAATTTCTTTTAAAATATTAATTCTTTGAAAAATTAATTCTTTTATTTTATCAGAAATATGTAATTTTCCTAAAATATTATCATTATTTATTATATTATTATAAAATTGTAAATCTAAATATTTTGATATTTCAAGATATATATTTTGTTTTAGTAACAATGTTTCAAAATATATAGCGCTATTAAATAATTTATAAGACAATGAATAAAATAATTTTTCATCCAACTTATTAGAATTTGCATTTTGAATTAAATACTCAAGAAATAAAAATAATTTTTTATTATAATTTAACATGCATTTTTTGTAAATATTACAATTTTAGTATATAATATTATTAGATAATAAAAATATAAAAATTTTATAAAAAATAAATGGCAATAATATATAATATTCCAGTTGCATATTCTTTACAAGGTGGTAAAGAAAATAATTCAGAAATAATACTAAAAGTTGATTCTATTGTAAGAAATTTTAGAGAAGCAATTTCAAGAGAAAATTTATCTTACATAGTAAGAAGAAGTAAAGTTGGTGGTTCTCCTTCTTCTTTAAGGCATATGGAGCAACAAAGAAAAAGAAGATATATTATAGCAAAAAGTAAAGAAAGAAGATTGCAAAAATTAAAAAATAATAATAGATAAAATAAGAAAATTTAAATTTTCAATTATTTTTTTTATAAAAAAAATTTTATAAATATTGAATATTAAATAAAAATAAATAATAGAAATTATTTAATATATAATAAAAAATAAAATAGGTAATGAGGGACTTGAACCCCCGACCACTTCGGTGTAAACGAAATACTCTACCAACTGAGCTAATTACCTGATATTTAAAAATATTATAACATAGTAAATTTTATAAAACAAATTTTTTAAAATAAATTTTTTATTTTTTTAAAATAATTATTTAATTTAGTTTTTATATTAGATAAAAAATTATTTTTTAAAGTTATATTATTTGCTTGTAAAAAATTTGATATAGAAGTATTTATGTTATTAGTAAATTTTTTTGCATTATTAAATGCATTATTTGTATAATTTATAACTGAATTAATATTACTTTTAATTGTTAAAACAATATTATTTCTTAGATTATAATATTGCACTATATGATTATATTTAGGCATAGTGAAATAACTATAATTTAATTGATAACTTCTAATTGTTTCAAAATTAACTATAGGTAACTGAAATTGTTGTATTATAAAATTTTTATCTAAGTTATTTGATTGTCCATTTACAGATAATAAATTATTATTACTGTAATTATAATTAGTTAAATTTAAATTATTATTTAATCTATAATTATTATAAATAGAAGTATTTATAGATTCATTGCTTATATGATTATTTAAATTATTTTTAGTAAAAATATTAGTTAAATTTAATGGATTGAAATTATATTCATTAAGTAAATAATTAATTTTATTTGATATTATCTCAGTAATTTTATTCATTTCTATATTAAATTTATTGTAATAATTTTCAATACTAGATAATTGATTTGTATTTTTTGATAATATTTCTTTATTTGATAATTCTTTTGCAGTTAATGCTTCATTTGATAATATTTCTTTATTTGCTAATTCTTTTGCAGTTAAAAAATTATCAATACTCTCTTCTTTTGTTTTTAATATTTGATTAACTGTACTTTGTAGTTTTTCTGATATTAAATTTTCTTTATCATTAAATATCTTATTTATCTGTATATTATTATTATTATTATTATTATTTATAATTTTTTCTGATACTTCGATAAAAGATGCATCACTAATGTTATTATTATTAATAATTTGATTTTGTTTTCTTTTATAAAAGATTTAGTATTATTTAAAGATTTATTAAATACTTGAGGTATATTAGAATTAGTATTAGATATCATATCTTGCTTTATATTTAACAAATTTTCTATTTTATTTTTAGTATTAAATATTTTTTCTAATTTATTAAATATTTTTTCTTTATCAATATTAAGTTTTTCTTTTAAATTAATATTAGGTATTAATTTATTTGTTATTACAGTATTATTAATTTTATTATTATTTACATTAAAAATAAAATTAGATTCGTTTATAGTAGAATTATTCAATTTATTATTTAATATATTTATATTATTTATTTCAGAAAATTTTATTAATGATGCTTGTATTGATAATGGCTCTTCTATTATAGTCGCTTCTACTGATTGCATTTGTATTGTAACTGGTAACGCTTCTGCTGATGAGGCTTCTACTGATTGCATTTGTATTGTAACTGGTAACGCTTCTGCTGATGAGGCTTCTACTTTTATTGGTAACGCTTCTGAAGTATTTGATAAAGCTTCTACTGATTGCATTTGTATTGTCGCTGGTAATTCTTCTACTGATGAGGTTTCTACTGATTGCATTTGTATTGTAACTGGTAATTCTTTTGCTGATGAGATTTTTACTTTTATTGACGATACTTCTGAAGTATTTGATAAAGCTTCTACTGATTGCATTTGTATTGTAACTGGTAACGCTTCTGCTGATGAGGCTTCTACTTTTATTGGTAACGCTTCTGAAGTATTTGATAAAGCTTCTACTGATTGCATTTGTACAACGGTAATTCTCTTTGCTGATGAGATTTTTACTTTTATTGACGATACTTGAAGTATTTGATAAAGCTTCTACTGATTGCTTTTGTATTGTAACTGGTAACGCTTCTACTACTGATTGTACTTGTATTGTAACTGGTAACGCTTCTACTACTGATTGCATTTGTATTGTAACTGGTAATTTTGGTTGATGAAGCTTCTACTTTTATTGGTAACGCTTCTGGAAGTATTTGATGGAGTTTTCATTATAACTGGTAATTCTTCTGTTGTAGTCGCTTCTTCTGGTTGCATTTGTATTATAACTGGTAATTCTTCTGTTGTAATCGCTTCCTCTGGTTGCAATTTGTATTATCACTGGTAATTCTTCATTGTAGCGGCTTCCTGGTTGCATTTGTATTATAACTGGTAATTCTTTTGCTGATGAAGCTTCTACTTTTATTGTCGATACTTGAAGTATTTGATGGAGTTTCTATTATAACTGGTAATTCTTCTGTTGTAATCGCTTCCTCTGGTTGCATTTGTATTGTAACTGGTAACGCTTCTGAAGTATTTGATAAAGCTTCTACTGATTGCTTTTGTATTGTAACTGGTAATTCTTCTACTGATGAGATTTTTACTTTTATTGACGATACTTCTAAAGTATTTGATGGAGTTTCTATTGTAATTGATGGCGCTTCAGTAATAACTGATTTTGCTTCAATTTCATTTAATTTATTTGATATATTTGGATTTTGTTCAGTATACAATCTTGCTTCTGATGGAATATTATCTTGTATTATAATTAAGTTTGATTTTTTTGGATTATTTAAAATCTGATCGAATTCTAATCTACTAACCGCCTGAGACGTATTTAAAATCTGATTAGTCTTTAATCCATTAAGCGCTTGATTGGTTACTGAATTAGAAGTAAAATTTATTGTATTTAAATATTCTTTTTGACTATCTTTAGAAAGAAGCTTTATTATTTTGAGTAATTCTGTTTCTGAATCTTGGGTAATACTTTGTTGTTTATCTGATATAGATGATAAATTTGATATAAATTTATCATCTATATTGTTTTCTTTAATTTTTAATTCAGATTGTAAATTTAATAATAATGAATCATCTAGTGATTTTCTTCTTAAATCTTTTTTATTCATAGATAAATTCATAGATAAATTCATAGATGTATCAAAAATATCTATATCTTCGTGCCCTATATCATTTAGTCCTTTTTCGCTTGTAGTTTTATTTAAATTTTTAGTTAATTGTATTAATGTTTTAGGTAAATTTACATTAGAAGAATCAAAATTATCTTCAATAGGATAGCCTAATTCAATATTTTCATTATGATTTATATATTTTGTTTCTTGGCGATTTTTTGTTACTAATTGCTGCTTCCAGCTATTTAATTCAGATTTTTGAGAATTTGAATAATCAACATATTTTAATTGCGTAAAACTTGCACTATTTGTTTGAGAGTTGCTATTACTATCCTGAATATCTGAGTTTTGCTTGCTTTTAAAGCTTTTCATTTTAATGCTATTTGAATTCTTTGATACTAAATTAGAATTTAATTCATTATTGGAATTTAATTCATTATTAGAATTTAATTCATTACTTTTAGACTCTAATTCATTTATTTGAGTTGGAGAATTATTTTTGCCATTTAGATTAATATCATCATTATTACTTAGATTATTACTACTTTTATTCACTAAACCAATCTGTTGAGTTTCAGCTGTGCCAAAATCAAAATTATGTTCGCCCTGAACATCTTTAGTATTAAGTTTTAAATATTCATCTTTATTAGTACTTTTGCTAAAAAGCTTAAAAGGATTAATATAACTAAAAACATTACTAAAAATATTGCTTCTTGATTTTATAGGTTTATTATCTGAAGTATTTAATGTTGTATTTTTATTTGAATTAGGTGTCTTTACTGCAGTATCTGGTGCTATTTGATCATAATTATATACTTTAGGTGTATTTGCTGCAGTATCTGTTGTTGTAGTTTTATCATCTATTAGTTGATTTGGTACTTGATCTATCTTGCTGTCTATAAAAGTTGTTGTAATTTTAGTATCAAACGGTTGATTTGATACTATAGTCGCATCAGTATTTGCAACAGTAGTTGTAGTTTTATCATCCAATAGTTGAATTAATGTTTTGTTTATATCAGCGTTTTCAATAGTCGTTGCGTTTTTATCATTCAATGGTTGATTTGATACTATAGTCGCATCAGAATTTGGAATAGTCGTTGCGTTTTTATCATTCAATGGTTGATTTGATACTATAGTAGCATCAGAATTTGTAACAAATGTTACAGTTTTATCATTTATAGGTTGAGACAATATTGCACCTGCCTTACTATCTGTAGTAGTTATTGTAGTTTGATCGCTTAATAGTTGATTTAATACTATAGTCGCATCAGTATTTGCAACAGTTATTGTGTTTTTGTCATTCAATGGTTGATTTAATACTATACTCGTGTTAGCATTTGTAACAGTTGTTGTGTTTTTGTCATCTATTAGTTGATTTGGTACTTGATCTATCTTACTGTCTATAGAAATTGAGACGTTTTTGTCATTCAATGGTTGATTTGATACTATAGTCGCATCAGTATTTGCAACAGTTGTTGTGTTTTTGTCATCCAATAGTTGAATTAATGTTCTGTTTATATCAGCGTTTTCAATAGTCGTTGCGTTTTTATCATTCAATGGTTGATTTAATACTATAGTAGCATCAGAATTTGTAACAAATGTTACAGTTTTATCATTTATAGGTTGAGACAATATTGCACCTACCTTACTATCTGTAACAGTTGTTGTAGTTTGATCGCTTAATAGTTGATTTGATACTATAGTCGTATCAGTATTTGCAATAGTCGTTGCGTTTTTGTCATCTATTAGTTGATTTGGTACTTGATCTATCTTACTATCTATAGAAATTGTTACGTTTTTGTCATTCAATGGTTGATTTGATACTATAGTCGCATCAGAATTTGTAACAAATGTTACAGTTTTATCATTTATAGGTTGAGACAATATTGCGCCTACCTTACTATCTGTAACAGTTGTTGTAGTTTGATCGCTTAATAGTTGATTTAATACTATAGTCGCATCAGTATTTGCAATAGTCGTTGCGTTTTTGTCATCTATTAGTTGATTTGGTACTTGATCTATCTTACTGTCTATAGAAATTGAGACGTTTTTGTCATTCAATGGTTGATTTAATACTATAGTAGCATCAGTATTTGCAACAGTTGTTGTGTTTTTGTCATCTAGTGGTTGTATTGATACTAGATTTGCATCAGTATTTCCATTTATATTAACTATGCCTTGATTAAAATTTCCTTCTAAAACTTGATTATTAAATTGAGGTGGATTTTTTTTGATATATAAATTTTGCAACATTCTATAAAAAAAGCCACCACTATTAGGATTTACATCTAATTCAGGCTTTGTTTCTAAATCAGATTTTATATTCTGATTTTTTTCAGATTCTGTATTTTGAATTTTAGGTAATAAAGGATCTTCATTAATTATTTTAAATTCATTTATTTCAATATCGCTAAAGCCGTCATCAAGCACAGTAAAACGTTCATCTTCACTATAGTCAGAGCTAGAGTTAGAGTTAGAGTTAGAGCTAGAGTTAGAGTTAGAGTTAGAGTTAGAGTTAGAGTTAGAACTCATAAAAGAGTCTATTACTGAAGTGTGTTGTTCTTCTGTTATGATTTGTGGTTGCTCTACTACATTTTGTTGTTGTTCTTCTCCTGAATTATCTAAAATTGCATCATTTGAAGTGCTTATTGCGTTTAGATTGTCGCTATCAATTTGTGATGTTGGTGAAATATCATGTATATGCATATTAATTAAGTTGTTAATTTGTAATTGAAAATTGTTTTTTAAAAAATAAAAGTTATTTTTTAATAGGTAACTTCGAAACCTTAATACTTATACTTAGTTATTTATACTTAGTTTTTTTAACAAGTATTAATAATATTTTGCTAATTAATTTGTATTTATTAATTTAAAATCAATAAAATTAATGTTTGTAAATATTAAAATATTTAATTTGTATAATCTTTAATTGTGTAAATAATAAAATGCTAAATTGTCTATTTGTAAAATGCTAAATTATTCTTTTAAGTTTATGATTTCTTTTTAAATCTTATTTTATTAAAAATTCTAAATTATTTGCAAAATATGAATAATTTTAAATTTGCTTAAATTATTAAGAATATTAAAAATATATTTGTCTTTTTATTTTTATATTTGTAAATTAATCTTCATATAAATAAATTGAATTGCAATATAAATAATTTAATTTATCTAAATGCAAATAGATCATACTTTTCTGTAATTCTTAATAATTCAAATGCAAATAGATCGTACTTTTTCGTAATTCTTAATAATTCAAATGTAAATAGATCGTACTTTTCTGTAATTTTTAGTAATTCAAATGCAAATAGATCATACTTTTCTGTAATTCTTAATAATTCAAATTCAAATAAATCGTACTCATTATTATAATACTATTAATAATATTGTTTTAAATTTAAATAAATTGTAACTAATTTGACACAATTAATCTAAAATAGATAATTGATTGTATGATTTTTTATGTAAATAATATTAATAATTACTACTACTCATAACCTATTTTGTAAATAAGAAAAAAACAAATTAATGTGTAAAAAATTTATAAACTCATGCTAAAAATAATGTATAAATAAATTTGTAAATTGTTTTATTGATAAAATATTATTCTTCTTGATTGGTTGAACAAGAATAAGGTGAGGGCGATTTGGTGCATTCTCTAGCAGAGCATCCTTTTAAGTAATTATTATCTTCTATTTTATAACATTGCTTCTGAATTTGGTCGTCAATTTGTTTTGCAATAATTAAGTTAAAAGAAAATAAACTTATTGTAATAAATAAAATATTTCTAAATTGAATCATATATAAAAAGTTAATTACATTAATAATTATATCATATAATATATAACTTATTAACTATTTATTAGCATTAAAATTTACTTATTTTTTTTATGTGATTATTATGCATCATTTAATATAAATTAAAACTTAGTATAATACTAAAATGTTTAAATGTATAATATGTATATAAATAAATAATATAAAGTTATGAATAATACATTAAATTCTTTATATAATAATATTCATTCAATAGATAAAAATAATTTATTAATATTAAAAAATCAGAATTCAAAAAATTTAAAACGAGATATTTTTACTTTTATTGGTGGTTTTTTAGTTACATTTGGAACAACATTTTCAACTTTTTGTATGATTTCAATACCATTTTATCAATATTTAAGTTCTCTTGGAATAGAGATAGATAAAGGAGAAGATCCAGATGCTCATCCATTAGTCTTATTTAGCACGTATATATCTATGTCTGTAGCTTCTTTTTCTATATTTCCAAGGTTATTATCAAAAAAGCCAATAGTAAAAATTAATAATAAAACAATAGTTAAAAATAAAGCAACTACTTTTAATAGTTTAACAGATAGTATTTTAATAAATGCAAACCATAATCATCATCAAGAAGAAGAATCAGATTGGAAATTTGCAATACATAATATTAAAAAGTGTAAACTATCTAATGTTGTATCTGGTAGCATTGTTGCAGCTTTATATTTAGCGCGTTCAAGTAGTATTATAGTTTTACCGATTTATTCTGTTAAGCATATTAATCAATTTACTTTTTGGGATAAAGAAACTTATGCTACAAGTTGGTTAATAATTATTTCAATTTCTACTATTTTAATCTTTCCTTATACCTATAAAAACTTTATTCATGAACGTGGAGAATTTCTAGAAATTAAAGAACATTTATCAGAATTAAAACATAAAAAACAATCTAAATTAATTCATGCAATTGATATATTTTTCTTCTTTATATTGCCCATTTTTGCAAACAGTTATGCGATAATATTTGAATTTTTTGCTGAATATCAATATTTAATGCAAAAGTTAATTAATTCTATTGATTTACATAGGGACCCATCAAAGCAAGACTTGCCAACGCATTATTTAGCTACAGATATCTTAGCATTTTCATTTGCATTGGCTGAAACTTTCAGAGGTGCAAACTGTAAAGAAAAAATCATTACTATTTTATATGCTATTAAAGAAACTTTCGAGTCTATTATACTAGTGCCAATTCAATTGGGACGACTAGTTTTATATCCATGCTTAACGCATACAGAAAACGATCCAGCTTTTATAAAAGAATTTTTATATTTAGTTGGTAGCACTGTAACTTGCTTTGCAAAGTTAGGGCTTTTTATTTTATGTGCTTTTGTAGCAGCAACTTTAAACCCTAGGATGTTATTGGGAAGTAATGCTAAAGCAAATATGCATAATAAATACGATATAAAAATATATCCTGATCCAGAATTTTTAGGAGTCAAGCTTGAGCATTGGGCACATCATCACCTTAAAAGCATTTCTACTATTCTAATTAATATTAGTGAATTTTATGGAGTTATTGTCAGTGTTGCATATATTTTCAACATATACAGATTAGATTTTAGCAAAAATTTAGTTACCAAGAAGATTGCAGATAGCGTTAATTGTGTTTACAATTTTATGCAAGGAACAAATCACGATAGAAATCAAGACACTTTAGATACAATTTACAAATTTATTGAACATATATTTGAAAAGTTATATAAAGTTCTATGCTGTAAACGAGCAATAACAGACCACGAAGAAGCATATCAAAGCATGAATAAAGATAATTCTTCTGGTTCAATTACAGAAGAAATTATTGATAAAGATGATAGTAGCAATCAAGATCAAAGTGATGATTTAGAGTCACAAAATAAAAAATTAGATAAAGATTTAGAAGCACAAGTTCAAGATGAAGATAAGGATGAAGAGCAAATTGACAACTTAAAAGAACAACTTCAAGATGAATATAACGATGAAGAGCAAATTGACAACTTAAAAGAACAACTTCAAGATGAAGATAAGCAAACTGAAAATAAAAATAATCAAAGTGAAAACGAAAATACTAAATATAAAAAGCCAAATAATCATAAAAATTCAGAAGCCCAAAATCTAAAAACTCAAGATACAGATATACAAATTGATCAAAAAGAAATAGAAAAATTAGATTATATAATAATTCAAGGAGAATGTTTTGATAGTGAAAATTTAAATCTATTAGGTACGTTAAATGATATATAAAAGTAAATAAAATACAATTACTTGTGATGCATTAAGCACATCACATAATATATAAAAATCAACACAAAAACTAAAGAGAAGTCGATTAAATAAATATTAATAACAACGTTGCAATTTAAACTCAATTATTTGTGATGCATTAGCTACATTAGAAAACATACAATTACTTGTAGTATATTAGACACATTAGGAAATATATAAAAATATGCAAAATTAATTATAGTAACAATTTAAACTCAATGATTTACTATATATTTAACATATTTAAAATTATATAAAGCGACATAGATTAATTTATCAAAAAATATATAATATTAAAATTATTTTTAATTTACTTTGCATTAATCTTTATAAAAGAAAATAAATACATTATAAATAAATAGAATAATAATATAAGATAAGAAAACAAATAAAAGATATTTAAATGAAACTTTTAACTATATTAAATAAAATATTAAATAATAAATGTAAATTTTCATATAAATATAAAATATAGCATATTTATTTGCATTTAGTAAAAAATTAATATTATTAAAATAAGTTAGATATAAATATTTTCTAATTTAGATTGAATATCTTTCATTACTTTATCATTAAATCGCTTGATATACTAATCTTTTACTGTATAATTTATATGTATTATTTTTAAAATTTACATGAAAGATAAGAATAGTTTATCAAATAAGATATGGTTTACCATATTTATGATTATTTTATATAGAATTGGATCTTATATTCCTATTCCTGGTGTTGATGCTGTGGTGATGGAGTCATTAATGCAACAAAATAAAACAGGTATTATGGGAATGTTTAATATGTTATCGGGAGGTTCTTTAGGTAGGATGTCAATTTTTGCACTTGCTATTATGCCATATATTACCTCTTCTATTATAATACAATTATTTTCTATGAGTTCTCAAAAACTAGCAGATCTTAAAAAAGAAGGAGAACAGGGAAGAAAAAAAATAACGCAAATCTCAAGATATTTAACAATTTTTATAGCAACAATGCAAGGCTTTGCAATTACTGCTGCGCTAGAAACCATGCAAACTCCTCTTGGTAAAGTAGTTTTGATATCTGGTGGATTATTTAAGTTTATAGGGGTAATGAGTTTAGTAGTGGGAACAATGTTGCTTATGTGGTTAGGCGAGCAAATTACATCTAAAGGAATAGGAAACGGTTCTTCTATGATTATTTTTATTGGTATTATTTCCGAACTTCCAGGTAGTATAATTTCATCATTAGAACTTATAAGAAAAGGAGCAATGCCTATTGGGACATACATTATTACTGCTTTCATGTGCATTTTAACTCTTATGTTTGTAGTATTTTGCGAGCGTGCATTAAGAAAAATTCCAATGCAATATCCAAGGCATGTTAACAACAGTGGGATGTCGGCTGAAAATTCATTTTTACCTATTAAAATTAATATAGCAGGTGTTATTCCGCCTATGTTTGCTGATGCTGTATTACGTTTTCCCGTGACTATTGCTAATTTTTCTACCGATGCTGATTCAATTTTTAGTAATATTAGTATATTATTATCTCATGGTAAGCCTTTATTTATAATTTTATACTCTGCTTTAATTGTATTTTTTTGTTTTACCTATACTGCAATTGTATTTAATACAGAAGAAATTACAAACAATATGAAAAAATCTAATATAATTGTTGCAAACCAAAGACCAGGGCCTTTAACGCAAACTTATTTAGATAATATAGTACTCAAAACAACAACAGTAGGAGCATTATATATTTTAAGTATTTGTTTATTGCCTGAAATATTTATAAATTTATTTAACATTAGTTTAGTTGGCGGAACAACTATGATGATTATAGTTAATGTTGTAATTGATACTTTTACTCAGATACAATCATATAACTTAAATGCAAGATATGAAAAAATTGCAACAAGACTTAAAAGATAATATTAATAATAGAATATGAAAAATTGCAACAAGACTTAAAAGATAATATATCTAATAAAATTTAGAAGATAAAATAAATTAAATTTATTTAATAATTAATTAAATTTATTTTCTTTGAATTGACATATAAAATTTTAATAAATGTACTAATTATTTAAATGTTTATATTAGTTAAGGTTAAAACTAATCAAAGTCAAGATAATATAAAACAAATACAATTAGATAATAATTATTTAGAAACATTATTAAATAATAATTTTATTAATTTAAATAATTTGTCTTATGTATTTGAAATTGCAGTTAAAGATAATCCAGAAAATAATAAAGCAAACAATAAAGTAATTAAGTTATTAGCAAAATTTTTAAAAACACAACAAGATAAAATTAAAATTATAAAAGGCAATACAACCAAAATTAAACTAATTAAAATAATTTTTTAAAAATTATTTATATAGTATATGCTAATTTTTATACAAAATAATAAATATTTAATAATATATAAATTATTATAAAATATAAAACAGTAAAATAAGAATTGAATATTATAAAATGAATTAATAAATAATTTAGATATATTTATGTATATTTTAAAAAAGAGTAAATAATACTATTATATATAGTATAAATTAATAATTAGAAAAAAATTAATTTTTAAAAGAAATTTAATATATGTTTATTGTTATACAATATTAGATAAAAATTAACAGAAAAATAAAATTAATATATTTCTATTGTAACAAGAGCAATTATTAAATTATTGTGATCAGAAATACTTAAATGATTAAAAACTTGTTTATTTTGAAAAAATTTTTTAATAATTTTATCACTAAAATATAATATAGGTTTACCATTGTCATCATGAGAAGAATATATATCGTAAAAAGAACATGAATTTGAAATTCCAGTTCCTAATGCTTTACTTGCAGCTTCTTTTATTGCAAATTTTTTTGCTAGAAAATTAATCAATTTAATTGGTAAATTATAGTTATTAGAATTTTCTAAAATATTTAACGAATTATCATTATTGGAGTTATTTAAGTAATTAGCAATGTTAATTTTTGCATTATTGGTAAAACAATTTAAATTATTTGAATTATTAGTATTAATATTAGCATTAGTAAAATTGTTGTTAGCGAAGCTGCTGCTATTATTAGTATAGTCGCTGTTAGCGAAGCTATTGTTATTAGAGTTGTAACTACGATTATTAATAAAATTACTATTGATAGAGTTGTTATTGGTAAAGTTATTGCTGTTAATAGAGTTATTATTAAAATTATTACTATTGGTATAATTATTATTAAAACTATTAGTATTAGTAGAATTATTATTGTTGTTAGTAAAACTATTCTTGTTAGTAGAGTTGTTGTTAAAATTACAATAATTTAATTTTAATAATTCAAATTCTTTATATTCTTCTATATGTAAAATCTTTCTTGCAAACTTATCTTTATATTTATTATAAGTTTTTGCAATTCTGTCTGATGATATTAAGTCTATCCCTATGCCATAAATCATAAAATTTATTATAACAATATATCTTAAATAATTTATTATAACAATATATCTTGAATATTTAGTTGTAATTTTCCTGTATAATCATTAATTTGCAAGTTTACAATCAAATTAAATTTTTCTTTATTAGTAATATACTTTGCTATATCTTTTGCATCAAATAAAATACCATCACAAATATTATTATTTTCTAGCTGTATTTGCATTTTAAAAATTTTTTCTTTTAATTGAATAAAATTTTTTATTTTAGCATTTTTTATTTTAAAAATTGGTTCTCTATTATGCGATCCAAATGGTTCTAATTTTAATAATTCTTTAGCATTATCAATATTGACTGCTTCATCGGGTAGATACATATATTCATATATTTCTACTTGTTTATTTTCTTCTTGCTTAATGATTTCTGCATTAATGAATTTAGATATGTCTTGTTTTTTTGAATACAAAAAACTAAATCCACCTGCCGCTTTATGTCCTCCCCCTGTTAAAATTAAATTTTGTACTTTTGCATTAGTAATAATTTTTCCTATATCAATTATAGAATTTGATCTTGCTGATGCTTTGCAAATATAATCTTGATTATTTAATTGATCTAAATTCTTAGTAAATAAATCCTTATTATTTAATTCTTTATTAGTTAAATCTTCATTATTTAATTTATTATTGCATACATTATCTTTATTTAATTGTTCTAAATTGTTATTAGATAAATTAATATCATCACTATTAGTACTAATACTATATATTATTGTAACTTTATTATATTGCTCTTTAATTTTAGAAGCAATAATACCAATAACGCCAGAATGCCAATTCTGACTACCTATAAAAATAAATTTATCTTCTTGTTTTATTTGTTTTTTATAAAATATTTCTGCATCTTGCATAATTTTTGCTTCTATATCTTTTCTTTGAAGGTTATATAAATTTAATTGATCTGCTATAATTTTTGTTTCTTCTTCTTTATTAGAAGAAAGTAATAACATACTTAAGTTTGAGTCTCCAATTCTACCGCTTGCATTTAGTCTTGGTGCAATTTGAAATGCAATAGTACTACTATTAATTTTAGATGCATTTAACAAATTAAATATTGCATTAAGGCCAATATTTTTTTTATATTTAATTGTATTATTTAATGCAAAAGTAATAAATGCCCTATTTAAACCCACTAACGGAACTACATCTGCAATTGTTGCTACAGCTACTAAATCGGTTAGATCAAGTAAATTAATTTTTTCAATATTATTAATTGAAAAAAAATTTATATCTTCTAATTTTTTTATTAAAATAGCAATAAATATAAAAGCTACTCCTGCTCCGCATAAATATTCATAGCCTGATTTTTGATCTATTCTATTAGGATTAATCACTGCAACTGCATTTGGAACTTTATCGCAAAAATGATGATCTAAAACTATCGTGTCAATTTCACATGAGTTTGCAAATTCAATTTCATCTATTGCAGTTGTTCCGCAATCGACTGTAATAATTAAAGAGCAATTAATTTCTTTAATTTTTTTTATTGCATTAAAATTTAATCCATAACCTTCTTTTAGTCTATCTGGAATATAAACACTTGTGATAATATTGATTGATTTAAAAAATTTATACAAAAGTGCAGCGCCACAGCTTCCATCTGCATCATAGTCGCCAAAAATACATATTTTTTCTTTATTTAGTATTGCATTAATTGTTCTATTAATTCCTTTTTCTATATCTAAAAAAAAATTTATAGAAGGAAAATGATTTTTAATTTTCGGTTCTAAAAAATTTTTAGCATCAATTTGATTAATATTTTTTAAATTTAATAAAGCCGCTAAAAAATAATTAATATTATAACAAAACTGAAGCTCTTGTATAATTTGATTATCTAATTTTTTTTCTTTAAATAAACGAGTAGAATAACTATTTTCTATTTCGCAATACATTGCAATAAATATTTAATATTATTAAATAATAAAACAATTATTTTTTAAATATACAAAAAAAATATTTAAATTATAAAAAACTAATAATATTTAGAAATTATCTAAATAACAAAAAAACAATTAATTAAATAAAAAATCATTTCTTTTAAATAATTTAATCTATAAAACATTTGCAGCTAAAGAAACTGCTCTATTAAAATCATTTTTTAACTCTTGAGCAATTGAACCAAATATTCTAGTACCAATAAGTTCTTTTGATTTATTTAATAAGATTGCTCCATTTTGTGGAAACTTTACACAAGTGCCATTTTTTCTATTAACAGGATATCTAGTAGAACTAATTACCGCATAATGCACAGTACCTTTTTTAATTTTAGATGTAGGACTAGCAGTTTGAACTGCTACTACTATTACATCACCAACAGATCCATGTTTTTTTTTACCACCACCTAATAACTTAATACATTTAACTGTTTTGGCTCCGCTATTATCTACAACATCAAGTACAGTTTCAATTTTGATCATAAATATAAAAATTTTAATATAAATAATTATAACATACAGAATTTTTAAAATCAAGAAAAAAAATATTTAGTAATTTAGCACTTAAATAATTAACGCTATTATACTATTAAGATTAATTTAATTTAAATATAACTAAATTATAATTAAAAAAATTAATTAGTTATAAATTTAATCAATTGATTTAATATTTGAATTTTGAATATACTTTTCATATTTTTTATACCAATTATATTTATTAAAATTTTTTATTGCAATCTGATTCCAAATATTATCTGAATAATTATAATTCAAAATACTAAAATATTTAGTAGCTTGAGCATCAATTCCTAAAATAATATAACTTTCTATTAATCTATATAAAATTTCTGGCGTATGTATAGTATTAGGATAAATTAGTGCTTTTTTAAATCTATTAATTGCAGCAATAGGATTATTAATCTTTAACTGTTCCATACCAATTAATATTTGTTCAGCTGCTAAATAATCATATAATAATGGAATTTTACTTTGAACATCTTGATAATATTTATCTTGTGAATTTGTAAAATGCATTAATTCAATTGCTATTTCTAATGCTTTTCTTGTTTTATCTTGATCTCTTGATACATCATTAATTTGATTAAAAAAACATCTAAATATCATATATTTAACATATATATTATGCTCATGAGCTGGAAAATATAATAACCAATTTTTATATACATCATATGCATCTTGATATTTAGTGCTTAGATATAATGAATATGCATACATTAATTCTGATTCTGCCAAATCTTTACTAGTTGGATATTGTTCAAAAATTAATTTAAAATTATTAGCTGCATCATCAAATTTACCAATTTTTAAAAATTGTATACCTTTTGTATGCAATTCTTCTTTGGGAGTAATTTCAAATGCATTATTTTTTTTATTATTAGCGCAAGAAGAAAAAAATATTATAATTAAAATATATTTAAGTACTTTTAGGTTCATAGTAAATTTATTTTGTATTTTTATTTGTATTTTAACAATACTTATTTATTATTGTATTATACAATATGCTATTTTTTTTGCAAAACAATAAAATAATAATAATATATAATTTATTATTTAAATTATTTAAAAATGAAGAAAAAATATTTTAATAGATTTTATTTTAAAAAAAATTTATATACTTTTATTAAGCATTGTACTTTAATTGGATTATTTAGTATTCTAAATATAAATGCAATAAATAGCGCAGCAAATATTAAAAATATGAATAATAAAAATACAAAAAATATTATTGAAAATAATTTAGATACAAGACAAAATCTTACAAATATTGAAATTACTACTTTAAACAATGCAAAAGTAGATATTAAAACTAAAATTGATTTCAGTAAAAGTAAATATCATATGATTGTTTTTATGGCAAAATGGTGTCCATATTGTATTATGGAACTTAAAGATTTAGAATTAAAATTTGAAGAATTTCAAGATGCACAAATAAATATTATACCTATTTTTATCGATTTAGATACAACTCAAGTACTTGAACTTTATAATGAATTAAATATTGTTAATTTAAAAGATAAAGTTTTTATTGATAAAGATGCCGAAATGTTTCATAAATTAAATTTAAAAGGTTTTCCTAATACATTTTTTACAAATTCAAAAGGAACAGTAATTGTTGATTTTCCTAGAAAATATATAGATTGGAAACAAATTAAAAAAATGAACAATATAAAATCAACATTATATAAATGTGATTATTAATTAAATTATTAAAAAAATATTAATTAGGTTTTATACTAATTTCTGAAATGCTAATTAAATTTGTTAACGTTCATTTTTGTATTATTACAATTCTATAAAAGATATAATATCAAATAAATATTATATTATGATGCATTTAAACAACTTCTAATATATAATAGTATTAATATAAATACAATAAAAAGTAATATGAATCGTTTTACTTTTATTTTAACCCTACTAAGTATTACTGCTCATTATTATGATTATCATATAATTGGGCATCTTGCTGTGCAGATTTCTGAAAATTTTTTCTTAGAGACGGATCCAATTTCAGGCATGATAAAAACCTATGCTATAATTTATTTATCGATGTTAGCAAAGCCTTTAGGAGCATTTATTTTTGGTAAAATTAGCGATATTAAAGGGCGTCAAGTTGTAATTAAAATAGGATTAATAATTACAGCGCTTGCATCTATTTGTATTGCTTGTATTCCATCTTATTCTAGTATTGGCATTTTAGCAACAATTTTATTACTTATTTGCAGAATAATAATCGCTACAACAACCAGCTCTAGCGCTGACGCTATAAGAATTTATTTATATGAAAGACAAAAAGAAAGACCATATTTTAGTATAGGAATTAGTAGTTTATTTAGTGTGCTTGGTACTTTAATTGCATCGTTTAGCGTTTATATATTTACATTAAAGAGCCTGCCATCATATGCCTGGAGGTTTAGTATTTTATTAGGGGGAGCATTTAGTTTAATTATTTATTTTATTTACTATTTTTATTCAGATAAGTTAGATAATATTAATTATGTAAAACAAAGTAAAGATTATGTAAAAACACAAAATTTAACTACATATGAAGTAATAAAAGAAAATAAATTAAAGTTTATTTTAGTTGCAATTGCAACTGGTTGTATTGGTGCTTTATTTCATTTTCATTGTATATTTTGGGGCAACTATAATTGTAGCATCCCTACGCTAGTTTCTGATATTAAAAAATATATTCCAATTGCTATTTTAATTTACATTATTGGACTTTTATTTTTTAGTTATTTATCTGATATTTTTAAACCTAAACGAATTTTTCAAATTAGTATTTGTTTTACTACAATATTATATATCTGCTTAGGATTTAATTTATTTAATAAAACTTTACACTTAGCTTTTTATATTATTGCTTCTTTTTTTATAGGTGGTAGTTTAGTTTCTAGCCTTGCAATTATTACAAAAGCTGTTGAAATGAATATACGAAATCGTTTAATTGGATTTGCACATTCTTTTGGCTCTATTTTTCTTTCTAACTCTATGTCTATTATTATTTTATTCTTATATAAATTAACAAATATTTGTGAAGTGAGCATTATTTATGCTTTATTTTTAGTTTTTGCTTTATTTGTTGTCAGTATTAAATTGGATAATCTTGAAAGTGCAAAATAACTCTTTGAATATGCAAGATAGATCTTTATAGTTATTTATATGGCGCTTGAATTACTCTTAAATATTAGCATTATAGTTATTTATATGGCGCTTTAATTTTTGTGTAAATTTAAGTTGTTTATATTAGTAATTCTTTATATTAATAATTTGTTTGTATTAATCATTATATAAGTAATATAGTAGTAGTAAATTTATACTATTGCTAAATAATTATGTAATATTATTTGCTATTATTCAATTTATAGTATATCACTTTATTGAATTTAGATTAATATTTTTATTAATTTAATTATTTGATAATTTAAGTATATTTAATGAAAATTTTGTAAATGTTAATTATTGTGATATAATTATTTCAAAATAAATTAAAAAACTATATGAATAGTCATTTAAAAGAAACAATACATATACACAATGCTCTAGATAATGGTGTTTATCGCACAGATGAACAATATAAAGAATATTCTGCCCAGCATCAACAAGCAACAAAAAATGCAATAGTTAATCATTATTGTATATGCTTAAATGGATTTGCATCAAATGATACAGTGCTTTATGAAAGCGCAATTTATGAAAGTAAGTTTCTTAAGAAATATTCTAAAGGCAGCTATTATAGTCCTTTTAACTGTATATTGAACCTAGATCTAAAATTGTATATACCAAATAAATCTGATGTTACATTTACAATAACGGGACATGGAAAGCAAGATAGCAATCAGCATGTTTTAATATGCGATGAATACAATAATCAGCATAAGCCACAAGATATAATAAGAAAAATTAGAGAAAGCTTAGAAAAAAATATAAAAGATAGAGATACGTCAAGAGATATTAATATAAAATTTCATGCTTGTTATGGGATGCTTATGACTCAAAATGAAGAGGCAATAAGCGAATTAAAAAAACTTAGTAAAGCTTTTCCTGACTCTAGAATTAATTTAATAACCGAACAATTTGGCGCGGTCAGTTATAATGGCGAAACTTGTTTAAATCAAGCTGGATCTCTTCATCCAATAAAAGTATTTCTTAATGGCAAAACTCACTCAGGAATATTTTTAACACAAGAAGAAATTAAGCAATCTAAAGAACAATTAATTGAACTTATGCAAATAAAACATAAAAATACAATCAAGCCTGGATTTACTATAGGCAATTTTATATCAAAAAATCAAACTAATCTATATGTTACAGAAAATCCTAATGATCATAAAAAAGCTTATACAAAATATATGGAAGATTTAAATAATAAAATTAAGGGAATGATGATTCATTTAGGAATGTCAATAGAGCTCATAAACGAATTTTTTAATAAATACGAAAAAGCTAAAGAAACAGCAAAAGCACAAATAACTAACCTATTTGAAGATTTTAATCAAGATAATTTTATAAAAAGTTTTATTGAGAAATATAATTTTCCAGAGGAAATAGAAAGAAAAAACCCATTTAATGATTTTGAAGATTTATACGAAGATTTAAAACAACATGAAGAATATAAGAAAAATAGAGAAAATCCATTCTTTAAAGAATACCATAAGAAATTATCTACATTTAATCAAAATCAACAAACAATAAATCAATTTAACAATACGAAAGGAATAGATTTATTTAACAATAAGAAAGTAATAGATTCATTTAAGAATATGAAAGTAACGGAATTATTTTATAACCCAAAAGCAGTAGGTTTACCTTTTAATTCATTTAAAGAACATGAACATCACAGTCTAAAAGCATCAGTAGGTTTACCTTTTAAGCCATTTGATTTTTATAACCCACAAGTAATAGGTACATCGTACAATATACAACCAATGAATTCATTTAACAATCCGCAACCAATGAATTCATTTAACAATCTACAACCAAATCAATTTAACAATCCACAACCAAATCAATTTAACAATCTACAACCAAATCAATTTAACAATCCACAACCAATCTATCAATTTAACAATCCACAACCAATCTATCAATTTAACAATCCACAACCAAATCAATTTAACAATCCACAACCAAATCAATTTAACAATCCACAACCAATCTATCAATTTAACAATCCACAACCAAATCAATTTAACAATCCACAACCAATCTATCAATTTAACAATCCACAACCAAATCAATTTAACAATCTACAACCAAATCAATTTAAGAATCTAGAACCAAATCAATTTAACAATCCACAACCAAATCAATTTAACAATCTAGAACCAAATCAATTTAAGAATCCACAACCAATCTATCAATTTAACAATCCACAACCAATCTATCAATTTAACAATCCACAACCAAATCAATTTAAGAATCTAGAACAAATTAATTCATTTAAGAATACGAAAGCAGCAGTAAGTTCATCTGAGAATACGAAAGCAATAGATTCACTTTATAATATGA
The DNA here is from genome assembly GCA_046348705.1 of Rickettsiales bacterium. GTDB lineage: Bacteria > Pseudomonadota > Alphaproteobacteria > Rickettsiales > Rickettsiaceae > JAXMDS01. The sequence goes on from JAXMDS010000009.1 coordinate 23,874, forward strand.
AAGTAACGGAATTATTTTATAACCCAAAAGTAGTAGGTTTACCTTATAATCCATTTGATGACGGCCTTGAACATGAACAGCACAGTCCAAAAGCAGCAGTAAGTTCATCTGAGAATACGAAAGCAATAGATTCACTTTATAATATGAAAGTAACGGAATTATTTTATAACCCAAAAGTAGTAGGTTTACCTTATAATCCATTTGATGACGACCTTGAACATGAACAGCACAGTCCAAAAGCAGCAGTAAGTTCATCTTATAATCCATTTGATGACGATTATGAACAATTATTCTCATTTAGTCAAAAGTCACAAGTTCTTCCTGAATCTGATTTGATGGGTAATCAAAAGCTAGAAAATTATATACAGACTTATTATGATATAACTTAAAAACAGGATCCCTATTTTAACAAAGCTAATTCAAATTAATTGCCATTGTTGAAAAGTCTAATATTACAGTTAATGATCTCAATGAAATGATAAAATATTTAAAGAAGATAAAGAGCAATTTTTTGTAAAAGATAAATATTATAAGTCAGCTTTGTATTGTTTATTTAATAAATTTTCTAAAGTATGTGAAGTAGCTATTATATATGGAGTTATTTTATTATTTGTGTTGTACTGTTCAATTTAATTAAATAAAAAATCAGAATAAATATGCAAATTCAAGATAATAAAATAAATATTATAGAAGAAGCACAGGAAAATAAAGAAGAAAATTTACCTTGTAATAATTTAGATTACGATATAGATATAATTCCAAATTCAAAACTTATTCAATTAAATGAATTAATTGTTCATAAAACTTATGGAATTGGTAGATTTAAAGGAATTAATATAATAAAAGTTGGCAATTTTTCTTATGACTGTATAAAACTTGAATATAAAAATCAAGAATTTGTATATTTAAATGCAATTGATATTAATATAAAATTTCATTCCTGTTATGGTCTTCTTATGACGCAAAATAAAGAAGCGATGAAAGAGTTAGAAAAACTTAGTTTAGCTTTCCCTAACTCTAAAGTTAACTTAATAACAGAAAAATTAGGCGCAGTAACTTACTCTAACTTAACATGTTTAAATCAAAGCGGAAGTTTTTATCCAACAAAAGTATTTTTTGATGGCAAAACTCATCCAGGAATATTTTTAAAGCAAGAAGAAATTAAGCAATCTAAAGAACACTTAATTGAACTTTTAGAAACATTGCATAAAAATGAAATTACACCCAAATTTACTATACATGATTTTATATCAAATAATAGCAACCTCTTCTGCTATAAGTATGAAGAATATATTAATAGTGAACAAGTTTACAATAAATATAGAAAAGATATAATGAATAAAATTGAAGGACATTTAATTCATTTAGGCAAAAATAAAGAATTTATTAAAGAATTAAATAAAATACAGAAATCTAAGATAAAGGTAGTAAATGATTGGTTTATCTTAAGCTTCCGTTTGAAAAAACATCAGAAAAAATATTAGATATACTTAAAATTTCTAATATTGATAAATTAACAAAGTATATCAATGATTATAAGTTTGAAGTAGAAAAAGAGCCATATATATTAGAATCAAAAGCATTTATGGAAAAATTAGAAGAACATCAGAAAAAATAGAAATCCACTTGTCTAATAATAAACTTTATCTAAGAATCTATGGACTCTATAAGCGATTCTAAATTTACTAAATATGAATCTATGGATTCTATAGCAGTAAATCTACTAAATATGAATCTATGGATTCTATATGAATCTCAATTACTTTGAGAGGTCAAAATAAGAATAGCAATAATGTTATGATACTATAGATAAGCAAGATCCTAAAAAATCAATCTAATATTAAATCTGACATAAGAAGCAGATCAAACTCTGTTCCAAGATCAAGTTTTGTTGAAAACTTAAAGATCCAAGAAAAGATCAAATTCACATTCAAACAGAAATATAAATTATTTTATTATTTTTAATAAATAAAATTAACAATAAAGATTAATTCAATTAAATCAACTTTATTTAATTAAAAATAGTGATTTTATTAATTCAATTAGTTAATAATTTAAGTATATTTAATGAAAATTTAATAAGTATTAACTATTATAAAATAATTATTTTAAAATAAATTAAAAACTATAAAATTATATGAAAAAATTAACTAATTTAGAACAGGATATATTGATGAATGCTGTATTAATAAATTCTGATTATACAAAAGGCGACGAAACATTAGAAGCTGATTTTTATGAAATGCTACATATGTTCGAAGCAGAAAAGTTCGTAAATAATAATTTTTTTATATATTTAAATGGACTTAACAAGAGTGATAAGTTATATAACAGCGCAAAAGATGAAGAAACCTTTATTAAAAAATATTCTAAAGGAATTCATATTACAACTCTTCATGAATTTATGTCTAACAAAAATGAACAAATCAACATACCTGATAACTCTAATATTGCAGTTATAATAGAATCACATGGAAGTAAAAATAAAGATAATGGCATGTTAATTCCAGATGATTTAGACAAATTTCGCAAACCACAAGATGTAATAAAAAAAATTAGAGAAACTTTAGAATATAATATAAAAGATAAAAAGGAACCAAGAGATATTAATATAAGATTTCATTCTTGCTATGCTTTTCTTATAACTCAAAATAAAGAAGCAATGAAAGAGTTAGAAAATCTTAGTAAAGTTCTTCCTAACTCTAGAGTGAATTTAATTACAGAAAAATTTGGCGCAGTAACTTATGATAAATTAGTTAGTTTAAATCAACAAGGAATTGTTCATCCAACAAAAGTCTTTCTTAATGGTAAAACTCATCCAAGAACATTTTTAACACAAGAAGAAATTCAAAAATCTAAAGAACACTTAATTGAACTTTTAGAAACATTGTATAAAAATGAAATTAAACCTGGATTTACTATACATGATTTTATGTTAAAAAATAAAAATAATCAAAATGTACTAAGATATCAAAACGAACCTAAAAAAGCTTATAATGAATATAGAGAAGATTTCATCGATAAAATTGAAGGGCACTTAATTCATTTAGGAAAAAATAAAGAATTTATTAAAGAATTGAATGATATACAGATTCCTAATCGGAAAATTTCATTTTTAGAAGAAATTATAAGATTTTTTAAATCTGAAACAATCAAGATTTATAATATTGACAAATTAATAGATTATATCAATGATTATAAGTTTGAAGTAGAAAAAGAGCCATATATATTAGAATCAAAAGCATTTATGGAAAAATTAGAAGAACATCAGAAAAAAATAGACAATCCATCTTTGTCTAATAATAAATCTTTATCTAGCAATGAATCTATGGACTCTATAAGCGATTCTAAATTTACTAAATATGAATCTATGGATTCTATAAGCGAGTTTAAATCTACTAAATATGAATCTATGGATTCTATAAGTGAATCTCAATCTACTTTGAGAGGTCAAAATAAGAATAGCAATAATGTTACTGATACTATAGATAAGCAAGATCCTAAAAAAATCAATTCTAATATTAAATCTGACATAAGAAGCAGATCAAACTCTGTTCCAAGATCAAGTTTTGTTGAAAAACTTAAAGATCCAAGAGAAAGATCAAATTCACATTCAAACAGAAATAGATAAATTATTTTATTATTTTTTAATAAATAAAATTAACAATAAAGATTAATTCAATTTAAATCAACTTTATTTAATTAAAAATAGTGATTTTATTAATTCAATTAGTTAATAATTTAAGTATATTTAATGAAAATTTAATAAGTATTAACTATTATAATATATAATTATTTTAAAATAAATTAAAAACTATATGAAAGACATTTCACCAAACTCAATAACTAATTTCGCAAAAGAAGTTGCGATAGATGATCTTATAAAAAATGCTTTTTTTCATTTTGGATTAATGGATAATTTGCAACAATATTATTCTTTTAGTACGACAGATTATGGAACTAGAAATGAAGCTAAACAAAATTTAATAAACAAGCTTGAATTAGGATTGCAAATAAAACATATAGAAAATAATTTTTATTTACATTTAAATGGATTTTCAAGTAACGAACCATTGATCTTTTCAGAGACAAATAAAGAAATAAAAATGCTTAAAAAATATTCTAAAGGAATTGATAGTAACATTCTTAGTGAATTTATGTCTAATGCAAATGAGCAAATCAAAATACCTAATAACTCTAATATTGCAATTATAATAGCAGCACATGGAGGCAAAAATAATCAAAGTGTTTCAATTAGAGATGATTTAGGCAAACCGCACGAACCACAAGATATAATAAAAAAAATTAGAGAAACTTTACAATATAACATACAATATAAAGAGACATTAAGAGATATTAATATAAAATTTCATTCCTGTTATGGTCTTCTTATGACGCAAAATAAAGAAGCAATAAATGAACTAAAAAAACTTAGTGAAGTCTTTCCTAACTCTAGAGTTAATTTAATAACAGAAAAACTTGGAGCGCAAGTTTATTCCACAGCAACTATGTTACATGATATGGGATTTATATATCCGGTAAAATCATTTCTTAATGGCGAAACTCACCCAGGAACATTTTTAACAGAAGAAGAAGTTCAAGAATCTAAACAGTTTTTAATTAAATTTTTAGAACTTCTATATGAAAATGAAATCAGCCCTGAATTTACTATAGAAGATTTTATGTCAGTTAATGAAAATAACATGTATATTATTGCGTATCAGCATGATCCTTATACAGCTTATAATAAATATAGAAAAGATATAATGAATAAAATTGAAGGACATTTAATTCATTTAGGCAAAAATAAAGCATTTATTAAAGAATTGAATGATATACAGATTGAAAATCAATCAGATTTATCTGATATTGATAAATTAACAAAGTATATCAATGATTATAAGTTTGAAGTAGAAAAAGAGCCATATATATTAGAATCAAAAGCATTTATGGAAAAATTAGAAGAATATCAAAAAAAAATAGAAAATTTACCAGATAATACATCTTTGTTTAATGATAAATCTTTATCTACTGATACGAAATATGAGTCTATGGAGTCTAAATATATTGATGTCGATTCTATAGGTAAAAATAAATCTAATAGTTCTTTGCATGAAATTATTGATCCTATAGATAAACAAAAGCCAGAACTTCTAAAGCAAAATTCCCAACCTGATATTAATAATAAAGAGAAAAGATCAAACTCTGTTCCAAGATCAAGTTTTGTTGAAAAACTTAAAGATCAAAGAAAAAGATCAAATTCACATTCAAACAGAAATAGATAAATTATTTTATTATTTTTTAATAAATAAAATTAATAATAAAGATTAATTCAATTTTAATCAATTTTATTTAATTAAAAATAGTGATTTTATTAATTCAATTAGTTAATAATTTAAGTATATTTAATGAAAATTTAATAAATATTAACTATTATAATATATAATTATTTTAAAATAAATTAAAAATTATAAAATTATATGAAAGAATTAACTAGCTTAGAAAAAGAAATATATATACACGATAGTATATATAACAAGTCTATAAAAGATTATATGCAAGATGAAAAATTTAAAAAATATGCTGCCGAGCGTCTAGGTCAAATAAAAAAACATATGAAAGATAATTTTTTTATATATTTAAATGGATTTGAAGAAACAGATCCTAGTTATATTCCGGCTGAAAAAGAAGTTAAATTTATCAAAGAATCTTTTAAAGAAGATATCTATTATAGTCCTCTTAGCCTTATAGATGAACCAAATAAAGAATTAAAAATACCAAATAACTTTAATATTACAGCTATAATAGCATCACATGGAATTAAAGATAATAATGATGTCTTAATAGAAGATGATTTAAGTGTAAAACGCAAACCACAAGATATAATAAAAAAAATTAGAGAAACTTTAGAATATAATATACAAGATAAAAAGGAACCAAGAGATATTAATATAAAATTTCACGCTTGTTATGGTCTTCTTATTACGCAAAATAAAGAAGCAATGAAAGAATTAGAAAATCTTAGTAAAGTTTTTCCTAACGCTAGAATTAATTTAATAACGGAAAAATTTGGTTCAGCAACCTTTTGTTTTGAAACTGCTTTATATTGTTTTGGATCTGTTTATCCAACGATATCATGGGTTAATGCTAAAACTCATTCAGGAATATTTCTAGTAAAAACAGAAGAGGAATTTAAGCAGTCTAAAGAACGCTTAATTGAACTTTTCAAAATAAGACATGAAAATACAATAAGGGATAATCAATTTACTATAGAAGATTTTATATCAAAAAATAAAGATTGTTGTTATGTTAGACAATATGAAAATCATAACCCCAAAGAAGCTTATTTAGAATATAGAGAAGATTTAGAAGATAAAATCATAGGAAGCTTAATTCATTTAGGGATATCAATAAAAGATGCAAAACAATTCCTTAATGAATTTGAAAAAAATATAATTTTTAATGAGAAATTAATAGAATTTGAAAAAAAAATAAAAGAGTATAGAAAATTAACACCATTTTGCGATAAATATGATGAATTATCTGATGAATTAATAAGATTTGAAAAAGAAATAAAAGAGTATGCAAAAAAAGAATCAATATCATTTGATAATGAATATTTATCAAAAAAAATAAAAGGGTGTCCAACTAAAGATTTTAATGAATTTGATTTTATAAAAAGTTTTATTGAGAAATATAATTTTCCATTCCAACAAATACCAACGCCATTTGACGAAAATTTAACAAGATTTAATAAACTAGATGAATTTAATCAAGAATTAATAAAGCATGAAGAGTATAAGAAAACTTGGTTACAAGAAGCTTTGAGTGCTGCATCGCAAATTCCCTCTACTGAATGCCTTAATAATACTTCTTCATTTCCAGCTATTACTGCTGAAGAATCACAAGCATCTAATAATGTATCGCTAATTGCTGATATTGAAAATAAATCTATATTTAATGACTTAGATAATCAAAAGCTATACTCTCTAGACAAAAGTGTTAAATTAGATGCTAAATCTAGTATAACTAAAAGATCAAACTCTGCTCCAAGATTAAGCTTCACTGAAAGACTTAAAGATCAAAAAGAAAAATCAAGATCACAACCAAGTTCTAAAGGGCCTTCACTATAGAATCATAACCAAACTCTAAAGGAACTTCACTATAAAATCATAACTAAACTTTAAAAGAATCTTTTCTTAAAAAAAAATTGAAATCAAACTATAAAAATAGTTTATTATAAATTACAATAAAATTCTAAGAATACTTTGAAATTCTAATAATACTTTATTATAAATTTAAGCCAGAATTATAAATGCAGAATCAGATTTTAAGTCGCAAATCAAGATTAAGCGTTGTAAGTCTCAAATTATAAAAATTTTTATAATGAAATTAATTTTAAATAATAAGAAGTAATTTTTTAAATAAAGCCTTGTTTTATTATTGCATCATATATAAGATATATTACAAAACTTAATAAGTTTTAATTATTTTTATTTAAAAAATAATTTATAATATTTATATTAATATTTAATTATATTCTTATGAAAACATCTTCATATCAAGGTATTAATCTAAATTTAAATAAAGAAAAAGATCCATATTATAACAAAGTTAATCCAGATTTAATTGCTCTCGCTGAAAAGTCTAATATGACGGTTAATGATATTGATGAAATGATAAAAATATTTAAAGAAGATAAAGAACAATTTTTTGCAAAAGATAAATATGGCGAATCAACTTTATATTGTTTGTTTAAAAATGAAAGTGCTCAAATATTTGACTTTAATTCTATATGGGAAGTGGTTTTATTTCATGAAAAAAATGATTTAGGATTTGCGCAAAAAGTTATTGAAAGTCAGATTAAATATGATGCAAATGCAACTACTTTATATCATACCGCACTAAATAGAAATCTTTATTTTAAAAATAATGAAATAGATTCAAATTTATTAAAAACAGCATTAGATATTTTTTCAAATTATGATATATCGCCTGATTTTTCTGATGGGTTAAATACTAAATTAATAGAACAAGCAATTTATTCTGAAAATATAGAACAAGTAAAAATTTTAATTGAACGCGATCCAGAATGCATAAACAGACAAAACGATTTTCAAGAAACTCCTACGCATAAACTAACTCAATTAATAAATTTTGATAATAAATCAAAAGAAATATTTAAATTAATGACCAAAACAATACTTGAGATTGTTCCTACTAAGATTAAAATTGAACTATTAGTAAATAATCAAGGATATACTCCTTTTATTAATTCTGATAATATAAGAAAATCTATATTAATTGAAGGATTACAAGAATTAGCAGAAGAAAGACAAGAGAATCATGACTTTGCAATTCAGCACCAAGAAATTGATTTTGGAAAACTAGCTGAAGCGTTAGGGAACATTACATTTAAAGAGTATACTATGTAATTTAAATTACAAAACACAAATAATATATCTTAATATTTTTTTTGCTTTTAGTAAATGATTATTAATAAAATAATTTTATATTACTATTTATTGTTTTTAAAATTACAATAAATTATACTAAAATTTTAGTAAATTATATTTTTTAAAATAATATTTAATTAAATTTAATGTTAAATGCAATTTCTATTGAAAAAATAGACTATAATAAAAAAATAAATATAAAAAAAGTAAAATAAAAAAGTTAAACTTAAAACATAATATTTTTTAATACTAAGAATTTTATGTTATTTTGTAACTATATTAATAATTCAAGTGAATTGTGCACAAAAAATGATAAATCAAATTCAAATAAAACAAATTTAGAACTTGAATCTACTAATTTAAACTTGGATAATAATTTTAAATTTAACCTTCAAATTAATACTGATTTTAGTTCTAATTTTAGCGTTTGCAGCAATTTTGCTAATGACCTTGAGACGAATATTGATTTTGAATCTAGTATTGATTTTGAATCTAATTCAAAAATTAAAGTTGCTTCTGATTCTAATTCTGATTCTAATTCTAATCTTGATTCTGAACTTGTCGATGATTTTAATGTCGATTTAGATTATGATATAGATATAATTCCAAATTCAAAACTTATTCAATTAAATGAATTAATTGTTCATAAAACTTATGGAATTGGTAGATTTAAAGGAATTAATATAATAAAAGTTGGCAATTTTTCTTATGACTGTATAAAACTTGAATATAAAAATCAAGAATTTGTATATTTAAATGCAATTGATATTAATAGGATTAAAAAATATGGCGCCTATAAAGCAGAATTAGATTCATTAAGTTCTAATAATTATAAAAAAAAACAAATTGTCGTATTGGAAAAAATTGAAATTTTAGCAAAAGAAATTATGCAAAATATTCAAAACAGACTACAAATGCCTGCCCCTCGTGTAACTATCAATGAGGAATTATATAACCAATTAATTAATGACTTTGAGCATATTCCAACGCAAGATCAAATTAAAGTTACAAATCAAATTAGACAAGATTGTGAAAAAAATATACTCTTTGATAGAATGGTATGTGGCGATGTAGGATATGGAAAAACTGAAATAGCAATACGAGCAACTGGAATATTTGCTTTATCTAAAGAAAAATATACAGTTGTCATTATAGTTCCAACTACTATTTTGGCTGCACAGCATTATGAGCAATTTTCAAAAAGATTTTCTAAATTTGGTATTAATGTTGTAGAATTATCTCGAAATGCAAACTTAAAAGAAGCAAAAAAAATTATAGAAACAGGGCAAGCAAATATAATAATAGGAACCCATGCAATTTTACATAATACTACTTTTCCTAATCTTTTACTTGTTATTATAGATGAAGAGCATAAGTTTGGCGTAAAACAAAAAGAAAAGCTTAAAAAACTTGCAAATAATGTTAATATTTTAGCGCTTAGTGCAACTCCAATTCCTAGAACTTTGCAATTATCATTATCTGGAATTAAAAGCTTTAGCGTGCTAAGTTCGCCGCCTAATAATAGAGTTGCAATTAAAACTCATGTATCTGTTTTTGAGCGTGAAAAATTAAAAGAAGCTTTATTGCAAGAAAAAATAAGGAATGGAAAAAGTTTTGTTATTGTACCTTATATTAAATTGTTAGAGGAATATCGTTTAATAATTAATAATTTAGGCTTTTCAACTATTACATTACATGGCAAAATGGACCAAGAGGATATTGCATATAAACTAGAACAACTTCATACAAACAATGATATTGATGTTTTAATTGCAACCCCTATAGTGGAGTCTGGAATTAATATTTTATCTGTTAATACTGTTATTATTTTGCATGCTGAAAATTTTGGATTAAGTCAACTATATCAACTTAGAGGAAGAGTTGGAAGATCTAGCGTACAAGGATTTGCATATATTTTTATAAGCAAATCAAGCAATAATCAAAAAACACAAGATAGACTTTCAATCATGCACTCTATTGATTATTTAAACGCTGGCTTTGAAATTGCAAATCATGATATGCAAACAAGAGGATTTGGTAATATATTAGGTAAAGATCAATCAGGGCATGTAAAAGATATAGGAATTGATATGTATCAAGAAGCATTAGCAAAAATACTCAATAAAGCAAATAATATAAATGCTATTAAGCGAAATAATATAGAGCCCGAAATATTACTACAAGTAGACGCATATATTCCTGAACAATATATTCCAAATCACAATACAAAAACTTTATACTATAATAAAATTGCAAATTTATTTGAAGAAGATTTAAAACAATTCGATACTCTTAAGTTAAATTTAATTAATGAAATGGAACATAACTTTGGGCCAATTAATCATGTAATTTACAATATATTTGATCTTATTAAAATTAAAAGTATATGTAATAAACTTTATATATCAAAATTACAAATTAGCTCAATTAATAGCAATTATAATAAAAATAATATGCTAAATATATCTGCAAATAATTTATTAGATTTAGAAAAAAAATTGCCTCATGTTATTTTAGATATTACATCTGAAGTTGCGGTTGTAAATCATGCGCCTATTATGCGATTAATAAATAAATATCCACAATTCATTAAGCAAAAAAACTTGTATACGATTGAAATTAATAGTAAAATTGGAAAATTTTTTGTAAATGATCAAAAAATGGAATCTTTAATAATATTATTAAACATTAATAGTATTCCTAAGAATTCATTACTTTGCATAGTACAAATTATTTTACAAATTATTATTAAAATATAAATATTTTAAAATATTAAATAACTATTCAGTTTTATAAGAATTTTTTATTTAATATAAATATAAAAAACTTTATTATGAATTAAAATATAATTTCATATAAAAATACTGCAGGTGATTCAGGAGGTAGTGGTGGGGATTCTGGCGGGGGCGGAGGTGGAGGTAACTGTGATTTGATATAATTAAAATAATTAATTATTAAGTTAAATATTAAAATTTAAATATAATAAAAAACTTAATCATGAGTTAAAATTATGATGTCATATCGAGTCTTAGTTTGAAATGAGTATAAATATCAACTTTAAAATGTATCTTATTTATAACAGTAATTTTTTATTTTTTTATTTTTTTGCTTTTTGATTTGTTATAGTTTTACTATAACTTATAGTTGTTTTTAATATGAGTTTAATATAAATGAATTCGACGCAGCGTAGAAATTTTTCTTATATTAGTCCATATTTATTAATTATATTATTTAAAATTATAGAAAAAGAACAAGTTACTATTTTAGATTATGCGGCATATATTGGAACTACAGTTGTTCAAACGAAATTAACTCCTATAATAGGTATATTTCCTTCTGCGATTATTACTGGAATAGTATATGTAGCAATAAAAAAGCCAGAGTCAACAATAGAAGTAATTTTAGCATGCGCAAATCCAAAAGAGCACGGTAAAAGCAATATTGCTTCGTCATAATGATGAATATATTCCAGTTACAAAGAAAATGTTGAATATTATACAAAAAATATTCAAACAATAAAGTCTATGACTGGTTATGTTGTAGATGGAATAAAAACAGTTGGAAAAGTCTCTTTTAATGCTTTAGGCAAGATTATAATAGATGATACATCTCGTTCTACAGGGACAATGTCTAATTCTGATTATCAAAAAAATAATACTGATAGTAGCGATTATGGCAATTGGAACGGATATGGAGATAATAATAATAGTAGTTCTAATAATGGTAGTTCTGGTATTGATTATAGTCATTGTACTCCTGAAAATAGTCATGCGAACGGGTATTCTGATGAATATGGCATGGCTAAATGTCATAATGATGCTCAAAATACTGCAGGTGATTCAGGAGGTAGTGGTGGGGACTCTGGCGGAGGTGGTGGCGGAGGATGTTATTTGATATAATTAAAATAATTAATTATTAAGTTAAATATTAAAATTTAAATATAATAAAAAACTTAATCATGAGTTAAAATTATGATGTCATATCGAGTCTTAGTTTGAAATGAATATAAATATCAATATAAATTAAATTGAGAGCCATAATGTTTTGCTAGTTCTAGATACAAATATTAACATTTGATCCATCATCAGGCACGAGTTATAGACTATGAAATAGGATGTTCATTTTAGCTCGCCGACAGGCGCGAGCCCTATAAGATAAGAGTTAAAAGCAAACGCATTAAAAGCGAGCGCAACTAAGAGACTATAATAATCTAGATAAAAAGAAATAATAGGATTGACTATTTTAAAACTATAACAATTTAAAACTAATTTCTAATGTTTAACTCGTCATCAAGTACAAGTTTATGTCATAAGATACGGATATTAATGTTTGACCCGCCGACAGGCGCGAGCCCTATAAGATAAGAGTTAAAAGCAAACGCATTAAAAGCGAGCGCAACTAAGAGGCTATAGTAATTTAAATTAAAAAGAAATAATAGGATTGACTATTTTTTAAAACTATAACAATTTAAAACTAATTTCTAATGTTTAACTCGTCATCAAGTACAAGTTTATGTCATAAGATACGGACATTAATGTTTGACCTGCCGACAGGCGCGAGCCCTATAAGATAAGAGTTAAAAGCAAACGCATTAAAAGCGAGCGCAACTAAGAGGCTATAGTAATTTAAATTAAAAAGAAATAATAGGATTGACTATATAAAAAACTTCATCATAAGTTAATCTCATGATATCATAATAAATAATTTTACATTTAAAATTATTTTTCTGAAGAATTTAAATTTTCTATATTTTGTATCTAATTATTATTAGAATTATTTTGTATAATAATTAAACCTTTTAAAATGTCTTTTGCTCTTTGATATTGGTTATTATTTATATAATTACTTAATTTTTCTCTATTTGTTTGAGATGCAATTAAATTAAATTTTTTACTTTTAGTTTCTATTTTAACTGATTCTTGTTTATTATTATTTTCTATATTATCTTTAGTGTCTATTTTAATTACATCTTGTTTTTGAATAATATTTTCTATATTATTTTTAATTTGATTATCCTTATTTTCTTCTTTAGTTTCATTATCCTTATTTTCTTCTTTAGTTTCATTATCCTTATTTTTTTCTTTATCTTCTTTAATATTATCTTTTTTATTTTCTGGTTTAATTGATGAATTATAATTTGCTTCATTAATTTTTATTGATAAATCTTCTTTTTGATTTACTTCTTCTTGTTTTTCTTGTTCACTTTTTTCATATGGTATTATAATATCAGGTTTTATACCTTTTGCTTGTATTGTTTCTCCATTTGGTCTATAATGTAGAGCGGTAGTAATTTTAATTGCATAATCTTTATTTAAATCAAAAACACTTTGCACAGAACCTTTACCAAAAGTATTTTCTCCAACTATTAAGCCTCTTTTATGATCTTGTATTGCTGCAGCTACTATTTCTGCTGCTGAAGCACTATATTTATCAACTAAAACTACTAATGGTAAATCTAATATTTTATTTGGTGAAGGATTAGCTCTATATTCTTTTTTTTGCATAGCACTTTTACCTTTTGTTGAAACTATTGTTCCTTTTTCTATTAATAAATCAGAAATTTTGATACTACCTTCTAATATACCACCTGGATTTGATCTTAAATCCATTAATATACCTTTGATATTATTTTCTTTCAAGCGTGAAACAATATCATAAAATTCTACAAAAGTATTTTTATCAAAAGCAGGTATACGAATATATACAATTTCATCTTCAATTAAATATTTAATTGGATGTGTTTTAATTACATCACGAATAACATTAAAGCTTAAAATTTTTGAAGATTCATTATCATAAGTTCTTTTCACTGTAATTTTTACATTTGTACCTGGTTTTCCACGCATTTTTTTAATACCTTTAGTTTGCGATAAATCACTTAATAATTTATCATCCACTGCTATGATCATATCATTATTTTTAATACCTGCATTATAAGCTGGAAGATCATCTATTGCTGTTATAACTAGAAATCCAATATCTTTTTTATATTGAATTTCTACTCCTATTCCACCAAACTCACCTTCTGTATTTTCCATTAAATCTTGATAATCATCTCTGTTCATCAAATTAGAATGTGGATCCATTTCTTTTAAAACGCCATTAATAGCATTAAGAGTTATATCTTGGTCATTAAGATTTTCTATATGCAATTCTTCAATTTTATTTAATATTGATTCAAATTTATTAATAGTAGTTTTGTCAATTTTAGCTTGTACTTGCGTTGTAGTAATTAATAATATAATACTAATTCTAGATAATATCTTAAAAAAAAACATAATTTTTATATTAAAAAAACAATATAATATTTATATATTTATAAGTATTGCATAAGTTTTCTTAAAATACAATATTAATAAGTTTCAAAGTCTAAAACATTTTCATTATTATTTTCTTGTGGATATTTAATGACATCTTTTTTTTCAATATTTTGTTTATGATTATTATCATTTTTTATGATAATTTGTTCTTGATTATTTTGTTTAAATGGTATATTTGAATCTTGAATATCAAAATCTGTTTCAAATAAATCTTTATCTACTGACATTGATTCATTTTTATCATTAACACTATTAATATTTTGATTAATATTATTATTGATATTATTATTAGTATTATTAATTTCTTGATTCATATAATCTTCTTGCATTTCATAAAAATCATCTTCTTTTATTTCATTATAATGGTTTAAAACATTATTTTCTTGATAATTATCATCTTGATTATCATTTGCATCTTCAAAAATATCATATCCTCCATCTATTTCATTTACTTGCGTATTCTTATTATATAAATAATTATGTTTTGTATTTTTATATTTTTTTAAATATTCTCGCCCATTAAATATTAAATATTGCTGAAAATCATCTTTTAATAATGGTTGATTAAAGTCATCTTCTTTTGTATTATTTGCTAAATATAGCTCTTTAACTTGTTGCATAAATTTTTCAAATACTGGAGCCGCAAGAGATCTACCAGTAGTTTTTTTACCTAATTCAAAAGGTATATCATATCCAAGATAAGTACCTACTACAAGTTTTGGATAAGTACTTGCGCCAATAAACCATACATCTCTACTATTATTTGTAGTTCCTGTTTTTCCGCTAAGAACCATATTTTTTAAAGTTTTTTTCATAAAGCTACTATTACCTTTTTCTATTACAGAATTAAGTAAAGTTTTAATTTGATAGCTGCTTGCTTTATCTGATAAATATAAATCTTGATAGTTTTGAATAATTTTTGGATTTTCACTCATCTTAGAACAATTAGCGCAATAATTTTTATTTCTTTTATAAATTATATTACCTTTTGAATCTTTAACTAAATCTATTAAGCTTGGTTGTATCTTCTTGCTATCATTCATTATGGATCCAAAAGCTGCAGTGGTTTTTAATAATGTACTTTCTACTGCTCCAAGAGCAATAGAAAAAAATCTTGGAGGGTTATCATTAATGTTAAATCTTTGCAAAATTTCTATTACATTATTGATACCAATTTTTTGAGATATACGTACAGTTACAGTATTTCGAGACTTTTCAAATGCAGTTTGCATACTAATATTACCAAGAAAATTATTTTCATAATTCTTAGGTGCCCAAACTTGATCGCCAACTGTTAAGGAAATAGGAGAATCTAACCATATTGAATTAGGTTCTATATTATTTTCTAAAGCAGATAAATAAATAAAAGTCTTTACTAAGGAGCCTATTTGTCTTTTTGCTTGAGTAGCCCTGTTAAACTTGCTATCATTATACGAATATCCTCCTATTATCGCAAATACTCTACCTGTTTCATAATCCATTACAACTAATCCACCATTTAATTTTTGATTTGCAATTCTGTGAGCAAATATCTTTTTAGGATCATTGCTGTCTAGTATTTTACTATCTTGTTTTTTATTTTTAAGTTTTTTATTTTCAAATTCATCTATTGCTTCTTTTAAAGCTGTGTCTGCAAATTTTTGATATGTCATATTAAGAGAGGTATAAATATTGAGTCCTTTATTGTAAAAAATATTTTCACCAAATAACTCAATTGCTTTTTGTCTTACTGCTTCACTAAAATATTCAACCCCATAAAGTAAATTATTATTTTGTTTTTTATATTTAATTTCCTCTTCTTTTGCTAAGACAGATTCTTGTGTACTAATAAAATTATTATGCAGCATTTTATCTATTACATAGTTTCTTCTAATTTTTGCTTTAATATAATTTTTATCTAATAAACTTGGTGCTTTTGGTAATGCTGATATAAAAGCACATTCTGCAATTGTTAATTCTTCTAGAGATTTGTTAAAATATATTTTTGCAGCACTTGCGACTCCGTATGCTCCTTTTCCTAAATAGATATGATTTAAATATAATTCTAAAATTTGATCTTTTGTTAATTCTTGGGTTAATTTAATAGATAATGCTAATTCTTTAATTTTACGCATAACTGAATATTCGTTGCTAAGTAATAAATTTTTAACGACTTGCTGAGTAATTGTAGATGCGCCTTGAAGTCTTTCTTTTTTTAATATTTTCATAAAATTTACTATTGGTAAACGCGCCATTCCTAATAAATCAATTCCTTGATGTTCATAAAAATTCTTATCCTCAGCAGATAAAAATGCATTAATAACTTTTTTGGGAACATCTTGTATTTTAACAAAAATTCTTTTTTCTAAAGCGTATTCAGCAATTATATTTCCACTTATATCAAAAATTCTTGTGGTACCGCTATATTCATGATGCTCTAAATTTTTATAATTAGGTAAATTATATATTGCTATATAAACTAAATAAGTAAAAAATAGTATAAAATATATAAAGATTGTTATTCCATAATGAAAAACTTTTTTTAATAAATTAACAATCATTAAAACAATTAATTAAATATATTAATTATAACAAGAATTTTAATATTAAAATAAATTTAAACTTTTCTAAAATAATAGTTATAATAAGTGTTAATTTAATAGTATAATATATTTAATTTATATAAATTTTAGTTCAAAATAAAATGACTAATTTAAATAAAAATACATGTTTCAATGGTCAAAGTAACTTAAATGATAATTTTGTGCTTGACTTTACCTTGCCATCAGATAAAAACAAATTACTTTTACATTCTTGTTGTGCACCTTGTTCTGGACCCGTTATTGAAAAAATTCATCAAACTAATATAGATTTAACAATATATTTTTATAATCCAAATATTCATCCTAAAGCAGAATATGAAATTCGCAAATTAGAAAATAAACGCTTTGCTGATAAATTAAATATTCCTTTTATTGATGCTGATTATG
>JAXMDS010000010.1:0-40294 GCA_046348705.1 Rickettsiales bacterium
TATATCTGATTCTTGCTTATCTATATTTAATTCTAAATAAGCTTCATCATTAACTTGATTTGTATCTATTTCTTGAGATATATTTTGATTATTTTCATTTTTTATTGTTGTTTTATTTTTCTTTCTAGCTTTTATTATATAATCAGGAATTGGCATTTTTGCATATTTATCTAAAAAATTTTCTATACTAATTTTATCTAATTCAAATTGCAGTAAAATTTCTCCCATAGGGTTTTTTTTTATAACTTTTAATATATGGCTATCAAATTTAAATTTATCACCTATTGCAACTTTTTTGCTATTCTTACAAAAAGCTAACCATAGATTATTATCAACTTGTGTATGCAAATTAATAGAAATGTTATTTTTATGAAAATTGTTAGATTTTATTTCAATAAAAGATCTTAAAACTTTGCTATTATTTAAAATCAATATATCTCCCTTATTAAAAAATTTTTTTATTTCATAAAAATACATATCTTGTAAAATGTTATTCTTTACAATGCATAATTTACAGTTATCTCTGGGTAGTGTTAATTTATCTGCAATTAAATTGCTTGGTAATTCAAAATTAAATTCGTCAAGTCGCATAAAATTTATTTAATTAATTGTAAAAATTTATTTTGATAATTTTCTTCTAAAAATATTCCATCAAAATCAAAAGTATCAACTTCCGCTACTTGCTTTACACCTCTCATTATCATGCAATAATGCTTTGCCGATAAATGCACTGCAACTCCTAATGGATTTAAATATTGCATAATAGCATCAATAATTTGTTTAGTCATGCGCTCTTGCAATTGAAGTCTATTGCTAAATGCATGAACAATTCTTGTAAATTTACTTAAACCTAAAACTTTTTCATTTGGAATGTATGCAATATTAGCATAACCAATTACTGGCAACATATGATGCTCGCACATCGATTTATATTCTATTTTTTTTATTAAAATTATATTTTTATTATTGTTTTCATTTGTAAATTGCGCTTCAAAAATTTTTGCAATATCAATTCCATAACCATTAAACATCTCGCTGTAGCTCTTACATACTCGCTCTGGTGTCTTAATTAAACCTTCTCTATTTATATCCTCTCCTATATTTTGCAAAATAGATTTAATCGCTTCTTGAATTAGAAGTTTTTTTGCAAAATTAATATCATTATTAGAATTATTATTTTGATTTTGAATATAAATATTACCATTTATTTCATTGTTTTTATCTTCTTCTTTAGAAGTTAATTCTTGATTATTTTGATCTTTTAAAAATATATTATTATAATTATATTTACTATTTTCCACTTAAATTATAGAAATTTTCTATCAATAAATATTATTATATCATTTTGATTTATTTTAAGCATTAATAATTTAATTATATTTAATTTAATAAATAGTAGTTTAGAAATTAACTATTAAAAAATTAATTATTTTATCTATTTTTACTAGTAATAATTCTATTACCAAAATATGCGCTAATTATCATAGGGAGAAAAACTTGATCTTGTTCTGACCATAAAAACATTAATATAAATTGCATTTTATCTATTGAAGATAAAAAATTTTCTGCATTTGAATTAACTAAAAAATTTTTAACATATTGAAATTGTATCCATTTTACAAATAAATAAAGTATAAAAAAACCATAGGCTAAGACTGGTCTTACACTTAAATTAAAAATATCAGAAGAAATCATAAAATTTTGATTATTTTGATTAAAATTATTATTACAATAACATATGTTATTAGAAGTTAACATATTTTCAATATTAACATTATTACTAAGATTATTTTTTAATAATTCAATTTTAGCATTTAGCATCTTAACAGATTGTCTATTGTTATAGTAAATTTTAATAATCTGTAAAATTTCAGGTATCCAAGAACTTATAAATCCTATAATAGAAGATATAATAGTTAACATATTTATATTTCAATTTTTTTTGCTTTAACTGGTTCCCAAATATTATTAAGACTAAGTTTTAAAGCAGTATTATGTTCAGCAAAAAATAATATTTCTTGTTCTTCTATTATTTGCTCGTAAATTATACCAAATATTTTTATTACTTTAAAAGATTTTTCTTCTTTATTTTTACATACATAAGTTTTGTTATCTTGTAATTCTTGATTATTTAATGTTTGATATTGTTTTAAAGAAATATCAAATTTGCATTCAAATACAAAATCAGAAATTCTATCAAGATAAGCAAATAATAAATTATTATATTTTGCTTTTATATTTTCATTAGCATCTTGAATGCCAAATTTTTCCAAAAAAGATATTTTATTTGAAATTATTGTCATAATTATTTAATTAAATTTACAAAAAAATAATTAATTGATTGTAAAAAAATTATTTATAATTATAAAAATTATAAACTTCTAATTTTACAATTTGATTTTGATTATTTTTTTTATATTTATATATTATAAATATTTTTTCAATAGCGCTAATATTATTACATAAAAATTGAAAATTTTGTATAAAGTTATTATGCAAATAGAAGTTTATACTATTATTCTTTGAATTTATATTAACAGAATTAATATTCCCAGAATTTATCCATTCTATTTTATTAGAATTTTCATATATTATTTCTATTTGATCGTATTGTTTTTTTAAATGAAATTCAATTTCATATGAAAATATATTTTCATTTTCTTGTAGTATTTCATTTGTTAAATTTTCTAAACTAAAATATAATATTAGTTTATCATATATTTGATTTTGATTAGGGACAAATTTAGTATTTTTATTATCTTGATGTTGACTATCTCGAAACTTTAGATAATTATTAAAATTTTCTTTTTTTTGTATAGTACAAGATATAATTTTTAAATATATTTCATTATTAAATGGAATTATAGGAAAAGTTTTTACATTAGAAAAGAAATTTTTTATATTAATATTATCTATATTAACTATTTCTTTAATTTGGTTGAAATTATCAGAATATAAAATAGTATAATTTTCATTTAAAAAATCATTTTCATTAACTTTAATGCAATTTTTAACACTTTGCATATCTATAAATTCTTCATTTTTTTTATGATTATCGCAAAATTCAAATGTATTAAAAACGCCTCTAATTAAATTAGAAAATTCATACTCATATTCATTATTTTTTTCTGAAATTAAATTGCAATTAGCATATAACATAAATTCATTTCCTATTTTAATTAAATTGCTATTTAGTATAATAGGATTAATATAATTATTATTATATTTCTGATTAATATTATTAATTAAATAATTAGTTGTAATATAAAATTTTGATTCTGTATCGATAAAATATTTCAATCTATTTTCAAATTTTACAGATATAAATGTTTTTAATTTACCGCCTAAATTCTGATTTAAATTAATAGAAAATTTATTTTTTATATTTAAATTTGTAATATCTTTTAATTCTAAATTAAATTTAGCATATTGTTGTTTAATTAGTAATTTAAAATAATGTTGATATTTTTTAAAAAAATCATTTACTATATCTTGTTCTATATTAGTAATATTGTATATTAAATTATTATTATTATTATTATTTTGCTCTTGAGTATCAATATTTGTATTAAATCGATTTGTACTTTCTTCTTGAGATATGTTTTCTTCTTGTAATATATTTTCTTCTAAACAAAAATTAATATCATTATTTAAATTACAAGATGAATAAAATTCTAGATTATTATTATTTAATTTATTTATCTTAATTTTATAAGAAATAATATAAAATATAAATATTTTATTTAAATTATTTTTTTCTTTATTTATTAAAAAAGTGTTTAAATATCCTATTGAATCGCGAAACTTATTACCATTTAATCTAATTAATTCAATATTATTTATAGGATTAATTTTATTAATAGGTTCATAATTTATATATTCTATTTGTTTATTTAATAAATTATAATTTTCATTATATCTATATTGATTATTTTCTATGATCATTTTATAAGAATTTAAATCTTCAACAGTAAGTTTTAATAAAATATTATTATTATTAATTTTCATTAATAATATTTTTGTAATAATTGGTAATTCATTAATAACAATTATTATTAAATCAGAAGGTCTTAAATCAATATATTCAAAACCTACAATTACATTATAAAAAATCGATTCTATATTATTATTTTGAATAATTTTTTTAGAAATAAACTTAATTTTATGCTTTTCTGTAACGAGTTTTAAATTAAAATAATTAATTTTTTCGTTTTTAATATGATTAGCATTTGTTTTAATAATATTTTGAGAATAATTTAAATGCAAATCAAAATAACTTATATAAACTTGTTTAATTAAATTATTTTTTATATTACTCATGCAAACAAGAGAATTATCAATAATATCATACTGATTAATAATATTATTTTCTTTTTGTATAGAACTATTTAAATGTTTATTTATTATTAAATTTTTATCTGATTCTTCTATTTTATTTACTTTAGAATTATTTTCATTAGAAGATAATTTGTCATTATCAATTTTATTAATTTCAAATTTATGCAATAAAAAATCATAACTATTTTGTAATAAATTTTCTTTATTTGCATTTTCTTTTAGATATTGCTCTGCTTTTTTAGTTAATTTAATTGTATTATTTTCATTTAAATTATTAATTTTAAATTTATTTTCAATAATTGAAATATTATCTTTTGTTATTTTTATATCAAAAAAAGAAATTAACATTAATTGTGATAATACTTCATTTATGCTTGAATTTGCATTTAAAATAAATCCATAAATATTTTCGTTTAATCCATAAATACTTAAAGTTTTAATAAACTCATTTTTTTCTATAAATGTATTATCTAAATTATTAGAATAAGATGAGTTTAATTCAGAATTTATATTATTAATATTATTTGATAATTTTAATTTTGATATATAGTTGGCATTTTCCTTTATTAATAATTCAGATAATATATTTTCAAATTCTATATAAATAAAATTTTCAGTACAATTTAATGTCTTAATTTTAAAGTTTTGTTTTTTAGCTTGCATTTCAAACATTGCAATTATTATTTCTCTAATTGTAAAAAGAGGTATTTTTCCATTTAAATAATGTCCTACTGGCCATAAATGAGTATCAGACCAAATATTATTAAAGCAAGGCCAACAAGGAAAAGGTCTAGCTTCCCAGCACCACCAATACAATCTTTCTACTGCATATTTTTTATTTTTCCAAAAATTATATGTACCATTTATAAAAGTATTTTGTATTTCTAAATCTATATTACCATTTGAATTTTTTGGTAATTTAATTCCATTTATGCAACTTTTATCGATAAATATATTTGGTTCGTTAGGTGAATTATGTACAGATGCGCATCCTACTTCATCTAGCCATATTTTTTTAGAATCTCCTTTCCATTCGCCTATTTTATCTGCATCTTCATTGTTTATTATAATTAATAATCTATCTAAAAAGTCCAAATCTTCATCAAATTTTTTGTCATATAATTCTTCTATAATTTGACCTATGTTTTCAATGTGATTATGGTTTTGTTGCCAAAATGTAAAATTTTTCCACGCTTCTTCTTGTGAAGAATATTTTAATTGATTATTTTGCGTATTACTATATTCATATCCTTCTCCGCTTTGCCAGCCATTTTCAATCATTTCAGCTGTTATTTGCTCTGATTGATTTGTATTTGTTATGGGTGGGTATGCATGAATACCAATTAGATCAATAGAATTTTCTGTATGCAAAATATTTAAAATTCTATTATTTATTTTTTGATGATATTCATCATAATTTGCACCATATAAAATTTTAACATTTTGACCTACTATATTTCTTACTTCTTTAGCTAGCATTTTCATTTCAAGTGCAAATATTATACTAGTACTTAAACCATAAAATTCTGAACCTAAAGAAAATTCATCAATATATCTACCAAATAACTTAGCATAATGCATAATAAAGTCATTATATCCTTTTGTAATTAAAGATGGATTAGTTTTACTTTGACCTGTAAAAAATCTAACTACATCACTATCATTTTTATATGTTATCATGCCACGCCATGGTTTTTCTGGCAAGTCTACCATTAGCATTGGGTTTAGCATAACAGTATAGCCTCTTCTTTTTAATTCAATGATTAAATTTTTTATGCTTTCATCTGAAGGTGTGCCGCCAAATAATACATTATTGTTAATTTTAGTAACTACATTTGCTTTTATATCTCCTTGTTGTTTAACGTTTCTAACAAATTTTCCAACTCTCCATATTGTTGAATGTTGAACAAAATTTTCATCTTCATCATATTCTACTAAAGGAAAAATGCCTCTATTTTGTTCTATTGGATTATTAACTATAGAATCAACATCTAATTCATTATTTTCAAATTTTCCTCTTACAAACCAGCATACAACTAAAGATATATGTTTCAAATTAGGAAAAGTAATTGCTAATTGATTTAAGCTTACTAATACATTTGCAATTCCTTCAGGATTGCAACAATTTAAAGCTATAGTTTGTATTGAATTATCACTTTTTTTTATTGTTTTTGTTCTAATTATTGTATCATAAACAAATTCTCCGCATCCTGGCACTAATACAATTCCCTCTATTTGATCTTTGCTTTTTGTTTTAATTTCTTTTGTATATGTATTAGTTTTTAAAACATGAAATTTGATAGAACTAATTGCTTCTTGCTCTTTAAATGGAAAATTTTCAAATACAGCATATGCAATACCTTTATACGCGGGGCAATTATTTATACCATAATAAGACTCTAAACTTTTATGCACTTCTTGATCTTCATCTCCTAAATAAATTGTTATTTTAATTTTATTATTTTTATAATTAGCATTAATAGTATTGTTAGATTTAAAATTATTTTCATAGCTATCAATATCATATTGAAGAATTTCATTATTTATTTCTATTGCTGAGAGATGATCAATTTTGCTATTTGATATTGCAAAAACTAATGTTACAAAATCGTTAGAATTATTTTGATTATTATTAAAATTGTTTGTTTGAAATTGATTTTGAGGTTGATTTATTGAAATATTTTCAATTAAGTTATTATTTGTACCTTGAGTTTGGTTTAGTGTTTTGTCTTGGCTTTGAGTTTGGTTTAGTGTTTTATCTTGATTTTGAGTTTGATTTAGTAAAAATTGATTATTATTTAAATTTAATACTAATGATTCATTATCTTGTAAATATGCATCAATTAATACTCCTGTTATTTTTGCATATCCAAATGGTACTTGTAGTTTTTCTATATTAAGATTATAATTATTTATATTAAATTTTTGATCTATTGCATTAAAATTAAATTTATAATTTGTATTTAACTTATTATGTTTAATTTTGTCTATTTTTTTAAGATCTGCATTTGCTTGTTTAATTTGTTTTTCTAGATCTTTAATAGAATTACTAATATTTTGATTTTCTTCATCTATTGGCGATTTATATAAACTAACCGCTCTATTTGCATAAGAACTTAATATATTGAATCCAAATAATTCTTTATCTAATTGTTGCGATGCTAAACTAGTAAATTGTTTAAAATTTTTCAGCATATCTAATTTTTTATTAGAAGCTTCTAATAAACTCTGTTGATATTTTAATTTATTTTCTAGATTATTAATTTCTTCTAACTTTGTTTTTTTTAATAAAGATATCTCTTCATTTTTATTTGAATTTTTCATACTATTTAATACTTAATTTATCATATTGATAAATTAAGTATATTAATTTGTAATAATAAGACTAATAACTTTTATTTTTTTTAAAAAAAGTTAAAATTATTTTTAATTAAAAAAATGCGTTTTATGTAATAATATTTTATTGTTTTAATTATCATACTGTTTTAATTGGTTCTCAAATAGATTACCATCATTACCAAATACTTGTTGTTGAGTATCTTCTACTGGAACAAATTTATTATTTTCTTGAACTATTACATTTTCTAATTGATTTTCATCCTGATATTGTTTTAATTCTTGATTTTTTAATGATTGTTGTTTATCATGCTTTTGTGTTAATTCTTGGTTTTGTAATGATTGTTTTTTATATGCACCAGATGCTTCAACCCTTTTTTGAAATTGCTTTGCTAACTTACTTTGTTTAAAATTTTGCTGTTCTGATGTTGTCTTCACTGATATTTCGTCTAATAACTTTGATTTTTCATTAAGAAATTTTGAATCTTGTTTTATTTGTACTAATTTTTTATTCGATTCTAAATCTTGTTTTGAATGATTATTTGGTATTATTGATTTTTCTAAATCTTGTTTTGGATGATTGTTTAGTGTTATTAATTTTTTTTGCGTTAAAGATTCTTCAATTTTTTCTGAATTTATTTGTCTTACTTTTAATTGTTCTATAAATACAAGTTCTCCATTAGATCCTTTGAATTTTTGTTGTCTTGTTTCTATAAATTTTGTTCTAACTTTTCTTAAACTATCTTCTGTATCATTATTTTTTATATGATTAATTTGATTATTATATTCATTGCGTGACAATTTATTTGCTTCTAATACTAGTTCTTGATCATATGATATAAATTCTTCTAAATCTAAATTTTCTCTATTTGTTTTTACTAATTGCCTTTCTTCAATTGGGAATAATAGCAATTCTTTTTCTGATATAAATAATTTTTTTGATGTAAATAATTGATTTTCTATTTCTAATTTTTCATCGTCTTCTGTTAATTTTTGACTCACTTTTTCTTTTGAAGTATCATTTAGTTGAATTAATTTATCTTTTAATGCTTTTATTATTGCATTTTTTTCTTTTTCTTGTTCAATTAATGCATATTTTAATTCTTGTATTTTGCTATTTTTTTGTTTTTCTTGTTCAATTAATGCATCTTTTAATTGTTGTATTTTTTTTTCTTGTTCTTTTATTTTTTGCTCGTTACATTTCTTAATAAGTTCCAATTCTCTATTTAATGACAAATTCTCAAATATTAATTCTTGCTTAGTATTTAATATTATTTTTTCATTACTTAAGCTTTTATTAACATCATCTATCTTTTCTTCATATTGAATTTCAGGACTTTTGCTATTTTTTATGTCTAACTGTAATTTTAAAAATTTTAACTCTTGTGTTTTTTCCTTCAATTCTAAACTAAGCTTATCTTCTATGTGATTAAAATTATTTTGTATTTGTTGGCAAAATGTATAAAAAGAATCTGATAACATCTTATGTGTTGTTATGTGTACTAATTCTTTTGATTTTTGATCTCCTTCTTCTTCTCTTTCTTTTATTTCTTCTTCTGGTTTAGATAATTGATATTCTAATGCTTGTATTTCTTCATTTTTTTCTTCTTCTTGTTTATATAATTGATATTCTAATGCTTGTATTTCTTCATTTTTTTCTTCTTCTTGTTTAGATAATTGATATTCTAATACTTGTATTTCTTCATTTTTTTCTTCTTGTTGTTGCTTTATTGTTTCTGTAACTTCTCTCAAAGTTCTATTTAAATCAAGATTTAAATTGCTAAAATTTGTGAAATCTTCTAATATGTTGCCTTCATTATCATAATATGTTTTACTTTCTATTATAATTTCTCTTATTAATACTTGTGAAGGATTTGCTAAATATGATTTAAAACTTTCTATTTCTAAATTTACTCTTTCTAATTCTCTTTTTATATTAAATATCTTATTGACTATGTCATGAAATTCTTGTTCTAAATTAAGTAACTGATCTTGTTGTCCTACTTCTCCAGAATTAAAGTAAGAAAATTTTCTAAACTGATTTTGTTCTTGTTCTTCTTCATAATTAAATTTTTGAACATCACTAGTTTGTGATATGTTTCGTGATAGCGCTGGGCTTATTAGTTGTGATGGACTTTTACTCATAAAAAAATTAATTTAAGTTATTTAATATAATAATACAACATTTTTTTTTAAAAAAAAAATTTTTAAATCTTTTTTTAAATTAATTATTATTATTTATATAATTCACTAGTTTTATATAAATTAAAGTTATATTAATTTTAACTAGAAATATATAAATAATATATATACATATAATATAAAAATTTGTAATAAATCTTTAGAAAATTAATATATTTTCAGTTAAATTGTATCTTATGCATACTATGCAAATATAGTTTATAAATTACATTAATATTTAAATTAAAATAATAATTATATTAAATTACACGCTAAAATTTATTCATACGCATAAATTATGTAATAATAGCTTCATATTATAAAAATATTCATAACATATAAAATATTTATAACATATAGAATATAAAATTCTAAACTAACAGCTAAACAATAATTATAAACTAATAGCTAAACAATTTAGCAAATAAATATCAAATTATTTATTAAAGTCGAAAAATTAGTAAACATATTAAATGGAAAAATTAGTAAATAGAATATAAAATCACATATTAAAACTAAATAAATTAGCAATTTTAATAAATTAATAATAATTTTAAAATTTTTCTTTAATTTTATGAATTAACTATGATTTCATCAATAAATATGATTTTATCAACAAATATGATTTCATCAACTTATATGATTTCATCAACAATTATATGAATTAACTATGATTTAATCAACAAATATGATTTTATTAAGGCATATAATTTAATCAATTTATATGATTTCATTAACTTAATTGACTATGATTTACTTATTAATAGTATTTTAAAATTTTTCTTTAATTTTATGAATTAACTATGATTTCATCAATAAATATGATTTTATCAACAAATATGATTTCATCAACTTATATGATTTCATCAACAATTATATGAATTAACTATGATTTAATCAACAAATATGATTTTATTAAGGCATATAATTTAATCAATTTATATGATTTAATTAACTTAATTGACTATGATTTACTTATTAATAGTATTTTAAAATTTTTCTTTAATTTCAAAACATTAATTTAATCAACTATAATTTCATCAATGCATATAATTTAATCAATTTATATAATTTCATTAACGTAATTGACTATGATTTACTTATTAATAGTATTTTAAAATTTTTCTTTAATTTCAAAACATTAATTTAATTAACTATAATTTCATCAATGCATATAATTTAATCAATTTATATAATTTCATTAACGTAATTGACTATGACTTAATAATCAAAAACTATAATACATATAAAATTAAATTTAAATACAAAAAATTAATATTAACTAATGTAAAAATTTATAAAAATATCAGTGCAATATATAAATTTAATAAATTAAATTAAAAAATAAACTTTAAAGAGGCCATGGTCGGAATCGAACCAACTCAATAACGGATTTGCAGTCCACCGCATTCCCACTTTGCTACACGGCCATAATAGAAAAAAATTTTAAATAACAAGAGCGGGTAATGGGATTTGAACCCATGGCCTCGACCTTGGCAAGGTAGCGCTCTACCCCTGAGCTACACCCGCTTGTTACAATATAATTATATATTATTTAATTATTTAAAAGCAATAGTCAAAATAAAAAAATAAAATAATTTTATCAGAAAAATATAATTAAATTTGATAAATAAAAAATTATTAATTTAAAAAATAATTATTTTATTAGTAAAAATTTAAACTATTCAAAAAAACTTAAAAATTTTGTAAAGATTTTATTAAATCCTTTTTTTTGAATAGCGGTTGAATTATTATTCAAACTTTCATTTGTAATATACTTTGCTG
Source organism: Rickettsiales bacterium (assembly GCA_046348705.1). Lineage (GTDB taxonomy): Bacteria > Pseudomonadota > Alphaproteobacteria > Rickettsiales > Rickettsiaceae > JAXMDS01. The sequence goes on from JAXMDS010000010.1 coordinate 11,641, forward strand.
CACCATAATGAGGTAAAAAATTTAAAATATCTTGTTGATTATATATATCTTTTAAATTAAATTTATTTAAATTAATATCACCTACTGGAATATTAAAAAATTCTGTAATATATTGTTTGATATAATCAATATTTGCCCCCCCTCCTATTATATAAATTTTTTTTATTAAATTTTTTATATCTGTTTCTTCTAAATCTAAAAAAACTTTCTCTAACAAATAATCTAAACAATTTGAAACAATTTTATATAGCTCTAAATTAGTAATAGCTTGATTTTGATTGATATAAATTAACTCATCACTGCTGCTAAAGTTAATGTCAACTGCTGTTGCATATTTTGCAAGAATTACTCTTGCTTCTTCAATATTTTCTAAATTTAAATCTTTTAATATACTTTGATTAATAAAATTAATACCTTCATTTATACTATTTAAATAACTTAATGAATTATAAAAAAAGCCCCAAGTTATTGTTGAGTCGCCTAAGTCTATTAATAAAGTTCCTTGCTGTAATTCTGCTTCATTTAAAAGTATTAATCCACTTAAATAAATGCTTGGAAAAATACGCTCAACTTCTAAATGACATCTTCCTAATGTGTAAACCATATTGTCTAAAGCACTTTTATCGCATGCAATAATATGCATACGTATTATTAATTCTTTCCCTATCATACCAATTGGTTTATCTACTAAATTTGAATCTAATAAAAATTCAATAGGATAATATTTTAATATTTCAACATCATTTCTTTTAAAATTCTTCATTGCTTCTTTATATAATACTTCTAATTGTTCATTTGTAATTTCTTCTGTAATTTGAAATTTTGTTAAAATATAAAAAGATTTTGTGAAACAACCTGATAAAATTAAATTAATTTTAGTAATATTAAAATTTATTTGTTTTTCTAATTTTTTTATTACATTTGTAATGGCGTTAGAAAAACCTCTTGTATTTTTAATTATTCCATTTTGAATTCCTTCTGATGGTATTATTACTTTTGCTAAAATTTTATCTTTTGTATTTGTTGATATTACAGAACCTGAAATAGTATAGCTGCCAACATCAATTAAAACTACATAATCAAAGTTCATATATTCTACATAAATTAAATAGATTAATAATATTTTAATATAAAAAATAAAAAAAGTAATATTTTATTGTTTATTAAATTTTTATTTATATTTTTATCATATTAAATGACTTAATAAATATTAACTTTAATATTACATATTTATTATCTAAATTATTTTATTTGAGAAAAATTAACATTAATTAAATATTAATTTTTTGTTTATATTAAAAATTGCATAAAACCAACATAAGCAAGAAAATATATATGCTAAAAATAAATAAATACTAATATCAGTATAGCTTGCAGTTGGATAAATGCTAAATAATGTAGTTTGCATTATAACACCTAAAAATCGACCTAATTTAGAGCCAACAATATCAACTGCGACCTTGCCTTTTGTTCTTAATTCTTCTTCTAATTTAATGTATAGCATTTCTTTTGTTGAGTCATATAATGAATATTTAGTGCCTTTGCCTATTATATTTTGTATTGCGCCAAAAATTATAATGTAATAATATATATTACTTGATATATTTAAATTTAAATTAAATTTAGAATTTAAATATTCTAAAATTACAATACTAAAAAATATAATTCCACTAAAAAATAATGCAAGCGGAGTCATAGCCGCGCTAATTAACCATCCTAAACTTTTAATAATTTTGCCACTAAATAAGCTTAAAATTAAAGTAAAAATACCAGTATAAAATAAAACATTTCCTTGATATTGCATAAAATCTTGCGCATTTGGATAGTATTTTTTGGCTTGAAAAAACCATATAGATTCTATTAAATTAATACAAGCATGATAAGATATGCAAATAATACATATTAAACCTAAATATCTTGAACTTAAAATAATCTTAATACTATTTTTAATATCTAAGTTAAAAATAATTTTCTTCATATTGTGTTTTTTATAAGAAATAGAAACAATATAACTTTGCAATAAAATTATTATAATTCCTGTTATAAAAACAATTAGTATTAAGCAATTAACCAATGAGCTAAGTTCTAAAGATACTTTTTGTATATTTGGAATATTGTTAATAGTTGTATCTTGATTTAGAGAAAAAAATCCAGCAAGATAATTTAAAATAAAACCAGATATTATAAGACTAGTTTGCCCTATAAGAGTCCAAATTGGATAAAAGCGAAATGCATCTTCAGATGTTGTAATTCTATTTGCTAATTGCCAAAAAAATAAACAAATAATAATTGGCCACATTTCAGCTGCAACATAAAAAATAACAATAACCCAATTTTTATATAACATAGTTATCCACTTAAAATTGTCTAAAATTGGAATATTAATTAATTGCAAAGTTTTATAATTCGGAAATAAATATATTGCAAAAATTCCAAAATAAAATATAAAAATTCCAACTATTATTTTAAAAATTACTTCGGTACTAATATGATTGCTTAACTTTGTATAAAAAATTGCAAATAAAATTCCAACTGGAATTTCAACAAAAATCTTTACAAAACTAATAATTTCAGCACCTACTAAACTTAGCAATAAACTATCTTTTAATCCTCTGGTAATATTTTGATTAAAAAAAATTAGAAAAATTAATAAACCCATAAGGCTAATTTTTTGCAATTCTGATTTTTTAATATCAAAAAAATTCATAATAAATTGCATATATACAAATATATAATTTATATTGTTAGATTATAACAACAAATTAATATAATAATTTGTTATACTTAAATTATTTTAAAAGTAATCTAAAGATAATTATTCAGTTATTAAAATATTAAATAATATATAACTATCTAAAAATATATTTTTATTCTTAAAATAATTAATATCTTTTTATATATTTATCAGTTAATTATTTAATCTTTTAATATTTGATTATTTAAAATAAATTTTGCAATATCTTGAATATTTGAAAGCTTATCATAATCTTGCTCTGTAAAATGGACATCAAATTCTTCTTCAACTGACATAATAATTTCAGTAATATCAATACTATCTAAACCAAAATCTTTTAAATTTTTTATTACTATTGAATTAAAATTTATATTAATATTTTCAATTTTAATAAATTCTGAAACAATATTAATAATTTTTTCTTCTATTATTTTTAATTTAACAATATGATTATTTTCTTGATTTTCTATTTTTAATTCAATATTATTATTTTCATTTTGTTTGTTTAAAGTTTCTAAATTAGAATTTAAATTAATACTATCATTTAATAATAGTTTATTTTTGTCTATTTCTATTTTTGTATCATTTTCTAATTCATTTTGCATATTATTATTTATATTACTTTTATAATTTAATTTATCTTGGATTATATTTTGACTATTATATTCTTTATTAGATTCATTTTGAATTTTATTATCTAAATTATTTCTTATATTTTCAATATTATGATTATTTAAAATTATTTCTTCTATATTCAACATAAATATAAAATTATTAATATATATCAATTGTATAAAAAGCATAACACAAAAATATTAAAATTCAATTTAAAGAATTATTTCTATTTTATTTTTATAATTTATGCATATAATATTTTTTATTTAATTAGTAATATGTTAATAAATTTTAACATTTAATAATATTAAAGCAATATATATCAATCTTTTATTTAATAAATTATAATATCTTAATTAATAAGATATTTGATTAATTTAATAAAAAATAAAATAATCTATTAAAATTAAATCAATACTAATATTTAATTTGGAAAAAATTAAAAATTCATATATAATTTTAATTAAATATTTTTAATTCCATAAAAATGCAAAATTTTGAATTTAAAAATCTTTCGGAAGAGAATTATAAAACTAGATATCGTCATATTATTGCTCCAACTTTACAAAAAAAACATAATATTAAAAATGTTCATGCTATTCCTTATTTAGATAAAATAGTTTTAAATGTACGTGTTGGTAAAGCAAAAATTATAGGTGGTTCTACTACTGAAAAGCAAAAAAAACCATTAGAAAAATTATTAGATAATTTTACTTTAATTGCTGGTCAAAAACCTGTAAGTTGCGCTGCTAGTTGTTCTGTTTCTAATTTTAAAATTAGAGAAGGAGATATAGTGGGAATGAAAGTTACTTTACGTAAAGAAAAAATGTATTCTTTCTTAGAAAAGCTTGTAATGATAGCATTTCCAAGATCAAGAAATTTTAAACCATTTAAATCAACTAGTATAGATAAAAATGGAAATTTTACTTTAACCGTTAAAGGATCTGAAGTTTTTCCAGAAGGAGAAATGACTGTTAGTTACCCTATTTCTGTTGTTTTAGTTCTAAAAAATATTAAAAATAAAGAACAAGCAATAGATTTATTAAGAGAATTTTATATACCTATTAATTAATATTATTAAAAATTATGGCAAGAAAATCAATCATTAATAGAAATATTAAAAGAGCAAAATTAGTTGAAAAATATCAACCCTTAAGAGATGCAATAAAATTAGCAAGAAAGCAAGCATTTTTAGATGGCAATTTTGAAGAAATTTTAAAACAAAATGATTTATTAAGTAAATTACCAAGAGATTCTTCAAGATCTAGACTTCGTAATAGATGCGCAATAACTGGCAGATCTCGTGGTTATAGAAGAATTTTTGGCTTATGTAGAAATAAAGTTAGAGAATTAGGATTTAAGGCTCCTGGAGTTGTTAAAATATAATTTTATATAAATTTAAAGGCTTCTGGAATTGTTAAAATATAATTTTATATAAATTAATTTAATATAATAAATTATTATAGAAATTTTATTTTTCAATATAGATATTTAATTATTATTAAATTTGATATATAAAATAAATATTAAAAATTTTTATACAAAAAATTATTATTTAAATTTAATAAAATAAGTTAAATATAAAATCTAATAAATACTATTAAAATAGTACAAAAAGTATATAAAGATGATATTATTATATCAACAAATAAGCAAAAATAATAAAATCTTTTTATTAGTAATTTAAAGCAATTAAATTAGATAAAAAACTTATACATTATTAAACAATTATATTAATATAATTATTTTGAAATATTAGAAATAATATTTATATTAACGTTATCTCTTATTTTTGTTAATCCTTCAACTATTATTAAATCATCAACTTTAATATTATTAGATAAAATTTCTACTATATCATGTTTTTGTTCACTTATAGTAACTAGTATTTTTTTTGCAGTATTATTATTTGATACAATATAAATATGCGCTCCTTCTTTTGATCGCATAATTGCTCTTGCGGGAATAGTAATTGCATTTCTAGGATTAATGAATAATTTTGCTTGCACAAATGATCCATGAAGAATATCTTTATCATTTAATTCAACTTTAATAATTCCATGTCCTGACTTATTAATGCTATTAGTTGTTGATAGAATTATACCTTGTATGAATTTTTTATATAAATTTTCGATAAAAACTTTAGTATCTTTATTAATTAGAAATATAAATCTTTCAGGAATATTTAATATAATAGTTTTCTTATTGCCAGATGTAATTGTAAATAAGAAATCTCCTGGCTTAATATCGTTGCCTTCAACCAATGCTAATGAACTTATTTCCCCATCAAAAGGAGCCTTAATAATCATATTATCATAATCTTTTTTTATTTTTTCAAAGTTGTATTTTGCGTTTAAATAAGATATTTTTGCTTTTTTTACAGAATCTTTTGAGGCAAAATTTTTATTTGCTAATTTAGTTTGATCTTCATAGAAGAGTTTTGCATTATCAAGTGTTTCTTTTGCATTTTTTAATGAAGTTTCTGCAAGTGTTTCATTAATTCCAATAATAATTTCTCCTTTTTCTACTTCTTCTTTATCATGTTTAATTATAGAAGTTATTTTACCTTCTAATTTTGAAGTAATGTCTTGCGATAATTCTGCAATTGCTTTTCCTGTTACATATAATTCATCATATATTTCTTGCTGAATAGGCTTTGCAACTACTACATCAATTATAAGATTTTGATTAGTCATCAAAACTTTTTTTGCAAAAATATAGTTACAAAATAAAAATATAGTTAATAAATTTAAATATAAACAAATAATAAAATAATAATATAATTTATTTAAATTATATACAACAAACTCTTTAATAAATTTATTAAAAAAATTTTTTCTTAAAAATAATATCATAATATACTATTATATAATGTATTATTTTACTATAATAAAAAAATAATTTTTTAATTATGAGCATAAAGGATAAATTTTTTTTTATTAGATTACAAATTATCATATTATATTTATTTATTTTTAATATAAAATTATTTGCTAATAATTTATTACAAATTTCTGATAACAATATAATTGTTAATCAAGAAAAAAATAGTAAAAAAAATAAACAATTAGATAAACAATTAGCAAATAGGCAATTAATAAATAGACAATTAGCAAAACAATCAAAATCTTTATATGATCATTTTAGTAATACTCAAGAATTAGATAAAAAAGAATTAGATAAACAAGAATTAGATAAACAAGAATTAGATAAAAATATAGTTAAAAAAAAAGAATTTCTTTATCTTAAAGCTTCACAGGTAATTATGAGAGCAGGGCCTGGTAAAAATTATAAATCAATTTGGCTTTATAAAGCAGAATATGAACCAGTACAAGTTTTAGAAAAATATGAACACTGGGTTAAAGTTCAAGATATTGAAAAAAATATAGGATGGATTCATAAAAATTTATTATCAAAAAATAAACATATAATAATCATAAAAAAAGCAAATATTAGAAGGTGGCTAGATGATAAAATAATAGCAATTGTATATCCATTTAACAAATGTAAAGTTTTAAAAATTTATGAAAATAAATTAAAAGTTAAATGTAATAATATTACTGGTTTTATTAATATTAAAAAAACTTGGGAATTTAATTTGTATTATTATTTTTTATATAAATAAGTAAATTACTTATATATTATATTTATTTTTTTAATTTTGTAATTATTTATTATAATAACTATTTAAAATTATATTTTTTAAACTTTGAATTTTTATTATAATTAATTTAATTTTTTTAAATTTAGATGAATTTTGATTAATTCAGTATTAATTTACTATAAATACTAATATATAGAAAATAATTATTTTTTTTGCTCATTATAAAAATATTTACTTATAATAAATATTTTAAAAACTATATTTAATTTATATTTATTTTAATAAATACTGAATACTTTTATTATAAATTCACTCTAGATTACAATATTAATTGACTTTCTTTTTTTTAACTAAATTTTTTAATTTAATTAATACATTCCGCCCATGCCGCCCATACCAGGCATTACACCTCTTTCATCTCTGCCTTCTTTTTCTATTTTTGTAATTGCACATTCAGCAGTTAATAAAGCAGCAGCAGCAGAGCCAGCATTTTTAATGCTATCTATTACTACTTTAACAGGATCTATAATTCCGGTTTTAACTAAATCACAATAATTATTATTAAGAGCATCATAGCCGTAGTTTACATTTCCTTTATTATTATGTAAAATTTCATGATTTACAGAATAAAAATCATGTCCTGCATTTTCAACAATAGTACGTAAAGGGGCAGAAAGAGAATCGGCTACTATACGCATACCTATTTTAAAGTCTTCTGATTTATTATCTAATGAATTTGCATGAATATTTAATCTATTAATTTGATGCAACAATGATAATCCGCCACCTGGAACTATACCTAATTCTATAGCTGCTTTAGTTGCGCTTACTGCATCATCTATTCTATCTTTGCGTTCTTTCATTTCAATTTCTGTAGCGCCACCAACTTTAATAACTGCAATTCCGCCTGCTAATTTTGCTAATCTTTCTTGTAATTTTTCTTTATCATAATCTGAAGTAGTATTTGTAATTTCTGCTTTTATTGAATTACATCTTGCTAAAATTTTAGCTTTTATATAATCAATATTACTATTTTTATTTTGTATATGATGTTCATTTAAATTATCATGTGAAATTGCATTAGAAACTAAAATTGTTTTATCTTTATGTATTTCAACTCTTGCAATTGTTCCTAAGTGTTCTAATTCAGTATTTTCAAGTTTTAAATTTAAATCAGAAGTTATAACAGTTGCACCTGTAATGATTGCTATATCTTGTAAAATATCTTTACGTCTATCTCCAAAGCCAGGAGCTTTAATGGCTGCAACTTTTAATCCGCCACGTAATTTATTTAAAATTAAAGTTGGTAATGCATCGCCATCGATATCTTCGGTAATTATTAACAAACTACGACCAGATTGAGCAACTTTTTCTAAAATAGGTAAAATTGATTGTATTGTAGAAATTTTTTGCTCTGCAATTAAAACATAAGGATCTTGATATTCTGCAATCATTTTTTCATTATTTGTTACAAAATATGGTGAAATATAACCTCTATCTAATTCCATACCTTGCGTAACTACTACTGAAGTTTCATTACTTTTGCTTTCTTCTACTGTTATTACTCCATCTTTACCTACTTTTTCTACTGCTTTACTTATCATTTCCCCTATTTTAGAATCATTATTAGCAGAAATTGTTGCAACATTTAAAATATCTTCATTTTTTGCAATTTGACGACTATTATCTTTAATATTTTTACAAATAAATTCACATGCATAGTTAATTCCATCACTAACCGCAATAGGAGAAGCGCCGGAAGAAATTTGTTTATAGCCTTTAAATAACATTTCATAAGCAAGAACAGTACAAGTAGTTGTACCATCTCCACTATGATTTGCGCTCTGTTGAGTTGCCTGCTTTATAATTTGTGCACCCATATTTTCTAATTTATCTTCTAATTCTATTTCTTTTGCAACTGTTACACCATCTTTTGTGATTAAAGGAGATCCCAAAGCTTTTTCAATTAAAACATTTCTACCTTTTGGACCTAATGTTACCTTTACTGCGTCTGCTATTGTTTTTGCGCCTTTTAATATTTTTGCTCTTGCATCAGAGCTAAATTCAATTTTTACTGCCATATTATTATTTATTAATTAATTTTATTAAATTATATTTTATTTATTTTTGAATAATTCCTATTACATCACTTTCTTTTATAATAAGAGCTTTTTTTCCTTCATATCTAAATTTTATACCAGAATATTGACCAAAAAGAACAATATCACCTTTTTTTATAATCATAGGAGTAATAGAGCCATCGCGACCTCTATAACCAATTCCTACTGTTAAAACTTTACCTGTTAAGGTTGCCTCTTCTTTTGATGTATCTGGAAGCAAAATTCCACCTTGAGACTTAGTTTCATGCTCTGTAATAACTTCAACAATTAATCTATCATATAATGGTTGTATTGCTTTTTCTATAGCTACATAATTTACAACACAATCTTCTTTGATTATTGACATAAAAAAATAATTAATTTAATTTAAAGTATAGCATCTTTTGCTACATTAATATAATCTATTTATTACATTAAATTTTTTCAAGATATTAAATATATATTTTTATTTTACTAGATATATAAATTTTTATTTTATTGAATATTTTTTAAGATATTTAATTGCTAAAACTATGATGCTACTAGGTATTATGCAATACAAATATTCATGAACCAGAGATAAATGATAAATAAAAGCAAGCATGTAAACAAATGCAATAGAAAATATAAAATTCTCATTTATTAATAGCTTATTTATTCTAATAAAAGAAGAAGAATAATAACAGATAGAAGATAAGTTCTTGGGTAAAAAATTGGATTTTGTAGTACTAATGCTTTATTTTCTGTATTAAAAAAATACTCTTGAATTAATAAAGATAGAAAAAATATACGATAATATAGATATTCAAAATATATTAGTAATAATACTACAAAATATAATATTATTTTTTATTTTTTTAAAAATTTTATTTTTGTAATTTTATAGTAGTATTTTGTTTATTTATTTTAAATATTATATTTAAAATAATAATCTAAATCTATTATAAAATATATAATTAATATTTGATTTTTTTTAATTAATTCAATTAGCATAAATAAATATAAAATAATATATAAAGCAATATAAAAGATATATTATTTTTAGTAGGATAATTTTTTATTAAATCTTTAATAAGATTTACTATCTGTTTAATAATGTTAAATACAATATATAATTTACTTTTGTTTGAATAAAAAAGTAAAATTTTTTAAATTAAATATTAGGTAGTTTTAATTTTATTTTTAATAATGATATAAAAATAATAAAGTTATAATATTTAAAGATAAAAGATAGAAAAAATATTACATATTCTAATTTATATTGATAAAAATTTAATTCAAAAATTTTATATATTTGATATATATTGATATATGTATACTCTTTAAATGTGAGTATATTAAAATTTATTACTTTTAACATCAAAAAAGCAATAAAAAATTAATAATCAAATTTATTATTATTATATGTATTTTATTTTTAGTCCTGTACTTATAATAGAGAAATATAATTTTTATTACTAAAAAAATATTCAATAAATATAGAATTAAAATTTTAATTGCTATGATGAAAAATATATTAAAACATATTAAAATTCCTATCAAACTTCCTAAAGAATATTTATATTCATAATCCAGAATTATATTGAGAAATTTTTAGAAAAATTTATAATTATATCTTTATTCCAATTTTCAAATATTTTATAAAATATATTAAATACTTGATAAAACATTGAATTATTATTTAAAATATTTTGTGATGATGTATTTATTAAAGACAGACTACTTTCTTTTATAAAAAGAATATTTATTATAATAAATAAACTAAATGAAAAAATAATAATATCACTGTATAATATGTACTTTATTTATAAAAATATTTTTTATATTTTGTAGCATATTAAATTATTTTAATTATATATTTTAATATAAAAATCAAAATTTAAGGCCAAAATCAAAACCGCCACTATTTGTACCAAAACCAGTGTTTCCAATAAAACCATTGCTATTGCTACTATTAAAATTGCTACTACTATCGATATTAAAATTATTCATAAAGTCAGAATGAGACATCGTACCTAAAGAGCGGGATGTATCATTTATTATAGCTTGGCCTAAAGTGTTATTTGCGCTAACAGCAAAATTTGCTGTGCCAATAGTTGTATTTACTATTCCATTTCCTATTGATTCTCCTAATTTATATAAATTATCATTCATATTATTAGCTAAATTAACTAAAGGTTTTGTAATATCTTCTGAAATAGTTGGAAAATATTGACATACAACATTTCCAAGTCCAGAGCCAATAGGGCCACCTTTGTCAAAAATCGTTTGACATACTACACCTTTTTTATCTCCTGGCATAATTTTTTAATATTAATTAAATTATTTTTTCATATAGCAAAATAAAATCATTTAAGCGCGCTTTATATTAATAATTTTTATACATCACAATAACTTTTAAAATACAAAAGTTAACCAAGTTAACAAGTCAAAAACAATAACAACAAAATTATTATCAAGCTCAATTTATTATCAATTTTTATTAAATTAAAAATTAATTTTACCTTAATAATTATCAACTGCTGTTAAACTATTAATATATTAATTGATGTTAATTTACTATACAAAAACAAGTCTACGTTGGAATTAAAATTTACACAAGCAAAAAAAAAAAAAATGAATTATATTGTAAAAGAGCAACTAAATAATTTAAATAATTTAAATAATTAAATTTATTATACTAATATATTTAGATGGATAAAATATTATTAGTTTTATTGTATTAAATACATTAATATTTTTTAAAATTTTTTAAATATTTAAATAAGAAAATTATTATGCTACTGGGTAAAATACAATACAAATATTCATGAACCAGAGATAAATGATAAATAAAAGTAAGCATGTAAACAAATGCAATAGAAAATATAAAATTCTCATTTATTAATAGCTTATTTATTCTAATAAAATTTTGATAATTTAGATTTCATAATTAATATATTAGCGATATATTAATGCTAATTATTTTAATATTAATAAAATATTTAAATTTAAATAACACAATATATATCCAGCAATTCTATAGAGTACAGTATCTTCTTTATGATTAAAAAAGAATAAAATAAATAGCATAAATATAATACTTAAAGCTAAATGCAACAATAAATTAAATTCAATACAAAAAGTTAATATTACAAGAATAATAATAACAGATAAAAGATAAGTTCTTGGATAGAGGATTGGACTTTGTAGTGCTGATACTTTATTTTCCGTATTAAAAAAACGCTCTTGAATTAATAGATACAAGAAAAATACACGATAATATGTATATTCAAAATATATTAGTAATAATATTACAAAATATAATATTGTATTTTTATTAAAATAAAAATCTAATTTTAATGAATTTTTAAATTTTGATAAATAATCAGATTTTTTAAGATAAAAATGCCAGTAAATAATCAAAGCGAAACTAAAATAAATAAAATTATTTAAATAATGCGCCTCAATAGCAATATAGTTAATTAAAAGCTTAAAAATAATAAATATATATTTTTAAAAATTAAAACTAATATTAATATTAGAATAGTAATCCCATATTTCATATATAGTATATTATTTTCTTGACTTGAAATTTCCAATGATTCTCGAATATAAGCAAAAAGAAAATGACTACTTTCAAAATAATACATTAAAAATATCATTAGGCTAAAAGCAAAAACAATAGTTTCAATTAAAATTGAATTATTGTTTATATGATATTTAAAATCATCTATTTTAGTTTTATATCAAGCATTGTTAAATTAAATTTAATTTTAATATAATTATTTTAATATTTAAGTTTATTAAAATAAACTATTATATAAATAAGAGATAAAATATTTAAATTCAAATAACATAATGCATATCCTCCAATTTTATATAAAATAGTATCTTCTTTATGATTGAAAAAAAATAAAATAAATAGCATAAATATAATACTTAAAGCTAAATGCAACAATAAATTAAATTCAATACAAAAAGTTAATATAGCAAAAATTACAATAATAGATAATAAATAATTTTTTGGATCTGAAATTGAACTTTGCAATACTGATACTTTATTTTCTTTATTAAAAAAACGCTCTTGAATTAATAAAGACAGAAAAAATATACGATAATATGGATATTCAAAATATATTAATAATAATATCACAAAATATAATATATTATTTTTATTAAAAATCATAGCTCTATTAAAATAAAAATTTAATTTTAATGAATTTTTAAAATTTGATAAATAATCAGAGTTTTTAAGATAAAAATACCAATAAATAATAAAAGCCCAAACTAAAATAAACTAATTTATATAAATAATATATTTCACTAATACTATCAAATATAGTATTATTCAAAAAAATATATGAAAAATTAAATATAGATTTTTAAAAATGAATATCCATAATAAATCCAATATCATTTGAAGTAATATTATAAATGATATTAATAATCCAGTATTAATATTTTTTAAATTATGAATTTTTTCTTTTTCTATTGAGATACTTTTTAATAAAACAAAAAATGAATTACTATTCTCAAAGTAATACATTAAAATTATCATTAAACTAAAAGCAAAAATAATAGTTTCAATTAAAATTGAATTATTATTTATATGATATTTAAAGTCATCTTTAATTTTAGTTTTTATATCAAGCATTGCTAAATTAAGTTTAATTTAATTATATAAAATATAAATCATTGTCATTAATGCCATTTAAAATCTGTACTAAATGCATTAAACATAGTTCCGCCTGATCCAGTAAGAGAGTTAGAAAAATCAAATGCTTCCGCGGGACTCATTGTAGGAATACTTAAAGATTGATTAATATTATTAAATGATTGATTAATATTATTAAATGATTGATTACTAAATGATGTAAAATTTTCCATTTGTTTACGCGCATAAGCACCAGGATTATCAATTGCTTCATCAAGTTGTTTACAGGTTGTTTTGCATACTGGCTTTATTGCATGTTCTTGAAGATTATCATCAAAAATAGAAGCTACTTTATCAAAATTACCTTGTGTATTACGTTTTACATCATGAATATTTTGCACATGTCCAGAATGTCCAAAATTATTAGAATTAATATTGGATTTTATTGTGCTACTAACAACAGAATTAACAACACATTTAGTTACTTTAGCTAATCTATTTTCTACTACTGCATTCAGCACGAATTCACAAATTGGTTCACATTTTTCTTGAAATGCTGATTTTTGCTCAGCTCTCATTTGCACTTCTTTTCTTATTTCTTCCACTCTTCGTTGTTCTTCTGCTTTAATTTGTTGTTCTCTTTCTTGGCGGAATTTTTCTAATTTTTCATCAAACTGTTTGCTAAATAAATTTCTTCCTATAATTTTTTAATATTAATTAAATTATTTTTTCATATAGCAAAATAAAATCATTTAAGCGCGGTTTATATTAATAATTTTTATACATATCACATCAGCCTCAAAACAAAACTTAATTAAAAAAATAAGTCAAAATAATAAGCCAAATTCGTTAACAATCAAGTTATTATCAAACTTAATTAAGTTAATGTTAAATTTTAAATAAAAATTATTATAAATTATTACTAAACTATTAATATATTATTTGATGTTAATTTACTATACAAAAACAAGTCTACATTGAAATATTTAAGCATCAAATATGTAATTTAAAAAAAAAAAAAAAAAACGATTTTATGTTGCGAGATAGTCACTAAAAAGTATTACTCAAATAAATTTTCTACATTAATAAATATATATACATAATATTTTCAAATAAATAATTTAAGATATATAAATTTTTATTTTTATTAAATATTTTTTTAAATACTTAAATAAAAAAATTATAATACTGCTGAGCAAAATGCAATATAAATATTCATGAATCAAAAAGATAAATGACAAATAAAAGCAATTATATAAACAAACGCAATAGAAAATATAAAATTCTCATTTATTAATAATTTATTTATTCTAATAAAACTTTGATACTCTGAGCTTTCAAAGATTGCAATTTTATTTTGTGCAGCTTTTTCTATATTATTTCCTAAAAAAAAACTAATAGAACTTAATCTAAAAAAGAAAAATAACATTAATAAATTAAAAATATAATTTAATTTAAAAGCAATATTTGAATAAAAATAGCATTACTAATATTAGCAAAAAAAAATAAAATAAGATTAATTAAAGCATTTATATATTTATCAATTGAATATTTTTGATATAAAATTGTAAGAAACTCAATAATAATATTTTTATTAGTAAATTTATTAATAAAATAATTTCTCTAGCTAAAATAGTGTAATAGGCATAGATAATATAAAAAAGAAAAATATTTACAATATTTAATAAATCATCTAATTTATTAGATATCATATAATCATTTAATCCAAAATAATTAAATAACTTAATAATAATTGTCTTAAAAATTGATACATTAATCTATTAAAAATAGAAGTTAAAAAAATATTAATAATACAGCAATTATTTGTAAATATTATTTGTAAAAAAATTATAAATTAAGGTTGATCTAAAATGTTAATAATGTTATTATTAACATAAATATGATAATAATAACATACTACAAAAATAAATGCTAATAAAAAATACTTCTAATTTCATTAATATTTTCTATAAAAATATTTTTTAAATATTGAAACATATTAAATTATTTTGATTTATATATTTTATAATATATAAATTTTTTAAATTAATTCACAACCGTTATTGCCGTTACTGTAACTGTTTGATCCAAAAAATTTACTATCTCCATGAAAATCGTCATTATGACGCTCATTTAAAGCTGTACTGAAGGCGCTATTAAAACTACTAGCAGTAGTGCTAATATTTGAGATTGTATTTCTCATTGAATTTACTTCAGTTGTATATGAAGGCTCTCTTAAATCAAAACCTGAAACGCCTGTTAAATCTCTACTTGCTTGATCAAATATTGTATTTCCATAATTATTTAATACGTCTCGCGCAACGTCGGGACGTGCAACGATACCGCTCATGACTCCACCGATTACTGTTTGACACACACGCTGATCTCCTTTACATATAGCGTTGGTCGTTCCTGTTACTATCATACTCTTAAGAGCAATACTTGAAAAAGATTCTGTATCTTTACTCATAAATTTTTTAATATTAATTAATTAATTTCATATAGCAAACATAAAATATATACAACTCACCTTTACATTTAGCAATTTTTTCACAAGCCCACCCTTTATATTAATAATTTTTTTACATTACAATAACTTTTAAAATAAAACTTAACCAAGTTAACAAGTCAAAAACAACAACAACAAAATTATTATCAAACTCAATTAAGTTAATGTTAAATTTTAAATAAAAATTATTATAAATTATTACTAAACTATTAATATATTAATTGATGTTAATTTACTATACAAAAACAAGTCTACGTTGGAATTAAAATTTACACAAGCAAAAAAAAAAAAAAAAAAAAAAAAAAAAAAATGATTCTATATTGTAAAAGAGCAACATTTTAATTTGCTTAAAATTTTTTAAAATTTTATATCCTATTTAAAAAAAATCAATCAGTAATATTTAAAAAATAAATTCAATTAGTAAAGTTTTTTTTATTTAGTTAAAAATTATTACATTTAAAAAATTTATTTAATTTAAAAATTATTTTACATTTTAAAAATTACTTTACATTTTAAAAACCCTTTTATAAATGCAAATCTTAATTATATTTACTTTTATAAATTTAAAATTAATTTCTTCTAAATAAAATATTAATATAGAATATATTAATATAATGAAAGTATACACATATATGATATATGCGCTAATATTTGGTAATGTAATTTTTATTATTACGGCTATTTTTTTTTATTATAAATATTCTTCAGCAATATTTCAAAATCAGCAAATCAATTTTGATATGCAATCAGTAGAAAAAGAAAATTTAGAGCTTAAATATAAAATTAAATATTTAGAAGAAAATTTAGCAGATAATAAAAAATTTAAAGATATGTATTCTGAGCAAATTAAATCTTCTATGTTAGAGGTGAATCATAATATGCTAAAGCAATTAATAGAAATTAATAAAACAGAAAACGAACAATTAAAAAATACTACAAATGCTCAAATTAATAATATTGCAACTTCATTTAAAGAGCAATTTACTCAAGTTGTAGAAAAAATTTCATTTATTACAAAAGACTTTTCAGACTCAAGGCAAGCAATAGATATAATTAAGAAAAATATTTTTAATCCTATAGGAGCAGGTAAATTTACTGAAATTACTTTAAATAATATATTGCAAAAATCAGGTTTAATTGAAAATGTAGATTATTTTTTGCAAAAACATATATCAACCATAAATGCAGAAGAAAGTAATATAAGACCAGATGCAATAATTTTGCTTCCTAATAATCATATTATGATAATTGATGCTAAAGCATTTAAATCGATCGATGATATTAATTATGACGAAACAAAAAATCAGGATCTATTTAGACGCAATTTTTTAAATCATCTAAAGTCTTTAAAATCTAAAGAATATGATAAAAAAATTAAAAATCATACTGGAGATATTTCATCAAGTATGCATATTGATGACGATACAAAAGTTAGCATCATAATGTTTTTAGGGTCTGAAAATATTGCAATGCAAGTCTTATTAAATCAAGATTTATTAAATAGCTGCATCGAGAGCAATATAATACCAGTTGGCCCTTCTGGTATGCTTAATATTTTAAGTATTTATAAATTTTATATTGATAACTATAAAAAAGAGAAGAATTATTTACTTGTAATTGTAGAAGTAGAAGAAATTTTAAATGCAGTAGCAAAATTAACAGAAAATATTTCATATGTAACACAAGATTTAAATCATTTAAATGCAAACTTTGGTAAATTTATTAAAGTATTTAATAATCAATTACTATCAAAAGCAGAAAGTATTAAAAATCTTGGTTTTAATAATTATAAAGATAATGCAAAACACATCAAAGTTATAGAAAAAGCTAGTATTGATTTTTAAAGTTAGATTTTAATTTAAATTACTGGAATTATTTATTTTTAATTAAAATATGATTTATTTTATTTATAGAATATAAATTTATTTTACTATTTTATATTTATCAATTTTAATTTGATAAAAATTAATAAACTTTTTAAAAAATAAAATATTATTCCATAGGATCACCAGATCCCAAAGTTTTTATATTATCGTTTTTATTTGAATTATCACCAATAAAATTACTATTTTCTATTTGATCTGAATTATCATCAGTAAAATCGCTATTTTCTATGTTTAAATTGGCAATTTGAGCTTTTTGTTTAGCTTTTTGCATTTCTTGCAATAACATTGGTAATTTTTGATTAGCTTTTTCTGAAAAAGTCTTTCTATAAATATTAGAAACAGCTTTATTATGCAAATTAATAGGTTTATTTAATTCTTTTTGATTTTCAAAATATTTAGATAATTCTTTTTCAAACAATTCATTTAATATTTTTTCTTCTTCAATTAATGTATCTAATATTTTCTCTTGCAACTGCTTTAATGTTTGAAAGTTTTCTTGCTTTGTAAATTGCTTTAAGAATTCTAAATATATTGAATTAATAATTGAATGATTAATTTTGATATCTAAATCTTTATTTTTTAAAAAAAATGTAAATTTATTTTTTAAAGCATCTTTTATTTCAATTTCACTTTTTATTTTATCTAATTTTGCTTGAAAAAGTTCTTCTAATAATATTGCTTCTGATTTTGCTCGCTCTGCAAAAGTTTGATTAGGATTCAATCTTAATAAATTATTTAAATGATAAAGTAGATAATCTAAGTTAAAATCACTAATTAAAATTTTTATCTTATTTAAATCATTAGTAGAAATATTTTCTTTCAAATAAGATATAAATTCTTCTTTAATAAATTCTGTAATTGAAGTCAATTCTTTTAGCCTAGATGCAAAATCTGATCTTATATTTTTTTGCGCTTCTAATTGTTCATCTGAAATATTTCTCATATAATTAATAATTTGTTTACATATTAATTATATCATAAATGCAATAAAATATAATATTAATTAATAAATTTTGTAATGTACTATACATACTATAAAATAATTAGTAATTAATTTTTTATTAATAGATTTCCATTATTTTATTTTTTATTATTTTTTAGTTAGCTTTTTATTAGTATTTATTAATATATCTAATATTTATTAAATATATTATTTTTAAGGTTATTTAATTTTTTATTTAATAAATAGATACTATTAATTTAACTTATTAATTTTATATTATAATTTAATGCTTTATTATATCAATAATATTAATTTTAGAGGCCCTATATGAAGGATAAATTGCAGCTAAAACGCATAATAAAATAGATAAAATAGATATATAAAAAATATCTTTTATTGCAATTTCACATGGTAAATGATATAAAAAATATACAACTGGATCAAATATTTTTGTAAGAGTAATGCTTTCTAAAAAGTTTTTAATATTTTGTAAATTATAACCAATTCCTAAGCCTAAAATAATTCCAAACATAATGCCAACAAAGCCTATAAAAATACCATTAATAAAGAAAATTAACATAATATTAAAATTACTCATACCTATTGTTTTTAATATTGCAATATCTTTTAATTTATCTTTAACTAAAATAGTTAAGCTTGAAATAATATTAAAGCCAGAAACAACAATTAATAAAAATAATATAGAAAACATAGACATCTTTTCAATTTCTAATGCTCGCAATAAAGACTCATTTTGATCTTGCCAACTAACTATATTATGATTATTTGTAATATTGCTTAACTTTTTTATTGCATAATTAGTTTCTTCTGGTTTTTTTAAATAAATTTCTAAGTCTTGATTTTTATTAAATAAATATTCAGCAGTTTTATTATTAATGAAAACTAGCTTCATATCATATTCGTATAAATTGCTTTCAAATGTGCAATTAATAGCAAAGGTCTTTGTCTTTGGAATATTGCCAATAATTGATGCATTACTACTAGGTGCAATTAGCTTAATTGTATCTCCTAATTCTAAATTTAAACTGTCACCTAAAGCTTTGCTAATTGCAATGTCATCTTTATCTAGATATATATCAGAATCATTATTTATGCACTTTATATTATGAAATTTTCTTTTAAAGTCATCAAAATTAATTCCTTTAGTTAAAATACCTTGTTTATGATTTTTTGCAATTAATAAAGCTTCACTTGAAGAGGTTTCCATATAATAATCAATAAAGTCAAATTTATTTATTTGCTCTATATCAAATTCTTTTTCTATATTGCTAATAACAATATGGCTATTTAATCCTATAATATTTTTAATTAGTTCTTCTCTAAAGCCACGCATAATTCCCATAACAACAATTAAAGCAGCTACGCCAAGTGCAATTCCTATAAATGAAAAATACGATATTATTGAAATAGTTCGATCTTTATTTTTAGTAAAAAAATATCTTAAAGCTAGTTTAAAAATCATATTTATAAATATATATATTGTTATTATAATCTTTAAAAAATTAATATATTAATCATTTAATATTAATTATGTTAAATTTCTTCCAAAATAAATATTCAGTATAATAGTTTTTTTCTATAAGATTAATTTTATATAAATAATAGTTTTCTCTACAAGTTTAATTTTGTATAAATATAGTAATTTCGCGATATAATATTGATAATATTAATATTTTTTATGTTAAAATTTGAGCTAATTCATTCTTCTAATAATACAAGTGCTAGAATTACAAAAATTGAAACAAAACACGGCATAATAGAAACTCCAGTTTTTATGCCGGTCGGCACAAGAGGAAGCATCAAAGGGCTAACTTCAAGCATGATTAATGAAACAGGTGCGCAAATAATACTTGCAAATACATATCATTTAATGTTAAGACCGGGGCTTGATTTATTAGAAAAAAACGGAGGTTTGCATAAATTCATGAATTGGAACAAACCAATTTTAACAGACTCAGGAGGATTTCAAGTAATGTCATTAAAAGATTTGCGAAAAATTGATGAAAATGGAGTTACTTTTAGATCGCACATTGATGGAGCAAAAATTACATTAACACCAGAGAATGTTACAAAAGCCCAACATATTATTGGCAGTGATATTAGCATGATATTTGATGAATGTACCCCTTATCCTGCTAGTTATGAGGTTGCAAAAAAATCTATGGAGCTAAGTTTACGTTGGGCAGAGCGCTCTAAGAAAGCATTTGTTGATAGAGATTTGTATGGTCAATTTGGAATTGTTCAAGGGTCTATATATAATGATTTACGAGAAATTTCTGCAAAAAATTTAATTGATATGAATTTTGATGGTTATGCAGTAGGGGGCTTAGCAGTAGGAGAAGGGCAAGATTTAATGTTTAAAACTTTAGATGCTACAATGCATTTATTACCTAAAAATAAACCAAGATATTTAATGGGAGTTGGAAAAGCTAGCGATATTATTGGCGCAGTAGCAAGAGGAATTGATATGTTTGATTGCGTTATACCTACTCGATCTGGTAGGAATGGTCAAGTATTTACATCTAACGGCATTTTAAATATTAGAAATCAGAAATTTAATATTGATAATAATAAATTAGATGAGAATTGTAATTGTTATGCATGTAGTAATTATGCAAGAAGCTATATACATTATTTAGATAAAGTAGGCGAAATGCTTGGTGCAACTTTAATGACAATACACAATATTACATTTTATCAGAATTTAATGCTTGAAATTAAAAATAGCATAAAGAATAATAATTTAGATACTTTATTTGCAAAATATAAAGAACATGAAACAAAAAAACTTTAAATTAAGCATTATAATTTAAATAATTAAGTATTGTATTTATAATAAATAAATTAAGATAATTTATTTATTAAAGATTCTAAAAATAAAATAAATAATTTAAATAAACCAAACATAATTTATTTATTAAACATTCTAAAAATAAAACAAATATTTAAACAAAAAAGTAAGTTAAATTTATCAATATATAAATAATATCAATTAAATATACATTGTAGTAAGAAAAATTGATATTTAAAGATAAAAAAATTATCAAATATATATTGATATAAAAACAAAAAATTATTAAATATATTAAAGACAATTTAAAAATTTAAAAAGTTTTTAAGCATAAGAATAAATAAAAAATTCAATTACAATAAAATATTTTTAAAATTTTAATACTTGTTATTTTTTTAATGAATTATTTATTATAATTAATATAATTAGATATTAATTATAATATGCGTTTTGAAATAGTTATAGATTGTTATTCAAATGTAAAAAAATTTTTATGCAATTCTTATACTTTTGTACAGGAATATAAATATTGTATTGTTTTAACTTCTTGCTTAATTTTATCTTCTGCGGCTATTATTTATACCGATTCTATTTCAAATAATATTGAAAAAGAAGCACATAAGATTATAGCGGCATCTAATCATATTAATCTATATACCGATATAGAAAAATATAATGCCCTTAAAACGCAATATGACTTGCTTGTTAAAGAATATGAATCATGCTCTAATTATCAAATTATAAGCACAGTATGTGCTGTGGTATTTTTCTTTGCGGGAGGTATAAGATGTTTTATTTATGCGAATGAAGCCCCTAGAATGAACATAGAAGATTATAATAGACACTATAATCAATTAATGCAATTTGATTCAAATAACGAGTTAATGCCTCTTAATCAAGTAGCAATAAATAATAATGACCCAGAAGATATAATTAATTATTTAGCAGAAATAAATAATATTGATGTAAATAATTCTTGTAAACCATCATTACTAATGCCATTTTGCATTTAAAAATAACATAAAAAAAATTAGTATAAAAAATTATTTTCAATATAATTATTGATTAGAAATTATCAATTAATTTTAGTAGTAAAAAATTTTACTAAAAAAAATTGCAACTTTAAAAAATTTTTTCAAATTATAATTGAAATATTTCTTTATTAAATTAAGTTAAATTAATTTTTATTAAAATAATAACTTATTTGTTATTTATTAATAAATAAAGTATTATTTATTAATAAACTAAATTATATTTCATTGTGTCGCAATTCTTAATAAAAAATTATTCTTCAAAAAATATTATTGCCTGCAATAAAAATATACGTATATTGGAATATTGTAAATATTTAAATTTTATTTGCGTATCTCCTTTATTGATATTTTTTACAATTAAATTTTTTTATAATATGCTTCAATCTTATTACTTAAGAATCACATTAGATGCAATTTCTCAAAATAATAAATATGCATATTTTTCAGACTCGCAATATCAATCACTTAATCATGAATTAAAAGTTATAAATGATGATGGTCTTATTTATTTTTTTGCATTAGTTTTTTCTTTGCCTATATTTTTTAAATTAGGAGATTATATTACAGATAAACAAAATTATATAAAAATAAAGAAAAAGAATTACGAAAAATTATCAGAATTAATTGATAAAATATCTGAACATAATTTATTTAATGAAGATGAATTTAATAATTTATCTAATGAATTATTATCATCTACAGAAAATAATTTATCTAATTTAATTAAAAGATTAGAAGAAAATTATAAATTAAAAATTAAACCAAATACAGAAGAAGAACAATATAAATTAGAAATTGAACCATATACAGAAGAAGAGCGACATAAATTAGAAATTGAATCAAATATAAGAAAAGAAAAAAAATATGCAAAATTATTAAAATTAATTGATAATATATTGCATTTCAAATTTTATATAGAAGATGAGTTATATTTTAATTTAGAAAAATTAAAAGAAGATACAAACTTAAAAAATGATAGAATAAAATTGAAAAAAGAATTAAAAAAATTATATATATTAAAAGAGAAATGCTGTACTAGAAAAGAATATTACACAAAATGCTTAAAATTAATTGATGATATATTAGCATATGAATTTTCAAATGATGATGAAAATAAAGAAGAACTAAAAAGAGAATTACTATTAGAAAACTTAGAATATAAATCATTATTATTTAAGAAAACAAAAGAAATGAAAAACAATCTGCTGCCACATAATACTGTAATGTTAAAATGTAATCATGACTATTTAGTAGCAGAGTTAGAAAAATTAAAATCACAACCTGCCTCTTGTATTATTTTTGAAGAAAAACAAATTAAGCTTCCTGCAGAAAATCAAGTACAAATTATTTTGCAAGCGCCTCAACAAGAAAATCAAATGCAAGATATTTTATCAGATAGCGATAGCACTTACTCTTCTAGCAATGAATATATTTATGAATTTATTTAATTAATATAAAATTTATTGTAAATAATATAGATAAAAATTTTTGAATATCATTTATATTAATATATATTTAATTTATTTTCAAAATTTAATATTATTAAAAATAGCATATAAATAAATATAATATTATTAAAAATAGCATATAAATAAATAATTGTTATTTTTATCTTTCTTTTTTAGATTTTAAACTATTATTCTTTTTATTTATCTCTTGTTCTAAAAATGTTATATTTTCTGTTAATTTTTTTTGATTATTAGATTTTAGAAAAAGACTAATAAAAGGATTTATAGCAGATTTTGGTTTATTTATTTTTATATTTTTTTTAAAAGTATTTAAAATTTCATTAGATTGATTAGTAACAGTATCAAGGGATTTGAAAAACTTTGAATTTGAACTAATAAAATTTGCTTCTAATTTATTTAACGTATCAGATAAACTTATATTATCATAAAAGTTTTGAAAATTTTCAAAAATTTCTTTTTCTTTTTTTGATGCAGATTCTGATGGATTATTATCTTTAATAAAGTTATAAGTTTTTTCTAATATAGAGTCGATATTAAGCAGATTTTTTTTGATATTAACAAGATTATTATTTATTTTTTGTTTTTTTAATGAAATACCTGAAGAAAGATTTTGAGACTTATATTGTTCTTGAAGTGCTTTATTATAATTTTCCATAAGTTTTTTTATCTCATCATAGGGAAAAATTTTTATTACTTGAGTTGTTTTTTCTATAAGATCTCTTTTATAATTAAAATCTTTAATTTTTTTTTTAAGATATTTTTTTGTTTTTGTATCTATTATTTTTATTTTATCTTTTGCTAACTTAATTTTATTTAAATTATTAAAATTTTCTATTTTTTTACCATTCTTAATATTTTTTGCATATTTTTGTTTAAAATATTTATCTATTTCTTTTTGAGTTTGAATTTGATTAAAATTTTCTATTTTTTTTTTGCAATTATCAATTATATCATTTATATCTTTTTCGCCTAAAACGTTCATATATTTTTCATTAATTGTTTTATAATCTTCAATTATTTTATTTTTAATTGTACTTAATCCTTCTGTTATATTGGTAATTTCATAATTAATTGTATTGGTAATTTCATAATTAGAAGTAATATGTTCTATTAACTCATTTGGAATTGCATCAATAATCGCTTTTTTATTATTTTTATAATCTCCTATTTGATTAATATTAATATTATGTATATCTACATTCCTTAAAGCAATATTTAATTTAAATTCTTCTTTTTCTTTTTTTAATATTGCTTTATTATCAAGTATTTTTTTTTCAATTGAGCTATATCCATTAATCAATTTATCTATATATTCTATTTCTTTTTCTAATTTTTCTTTTTCTTTATTATTCTTTGCTAATTGAAGTTCTAATTGTAATTTTTCTTTTTTATTTATTGCCAGATTTTTCTTATAGATTGTTCTTTTTAGTACAGGTTCTTTATTTTTATTTTTAAGTTCTTTTTTTTCTATTGAATATAACTTGTTTAATATATTATCAAGTTCTTTTTGAGAAATTAAAGTATTATTAATAAAAATCAAATTTTTTCTTTCTTCAAAATTATTAATAACATATGCAATATTTTCTTTAAAAAATTCAATTGTTTCCATTCCAAATTTTTCTAAGTTTTCTTGCAATTTTTGTTTTTTTTCTATTAAATTGTTATTTTCTAATGCTAGCAATTCTTTCATTTTACTTTGAATATCATCTTCTAATTCAAAATAATCATGATCATTTTCTGGAAGATATTTTCGTATCTTATCTGTTATTTTGTCTTGATCCTTAATTAGCGTTTTTTTATCAAAGTAATCTTGAAATATATTTTTATCTTTATTGAGAGTTTCAATATTTTCTTTGATTTTTAAAATTTGATCATCTAATTCGTATATTTCTTTTGCATTTTTGAATATTTCTTTAAGTCTTATTTGATTATTTTTTAGTGGAGAATTTTGATTATTTATAAAATTAGAATTGTTAAATTTAGTATTATTTTTAATAAAATCTAGCTCTAATTGATATTCTTTCTTTTTGCATATTAAATCTATATTTATTAGATCTATTTTCATTAAATCTATTTCATTTATTTTATTTATTTTATTTAATTTTTCTAAATATTCTTTATTAATACTTGTTTTTTCATTTATTAAATTTTTTTTTTCTTCATCTAATTTATGAACATCAAATTCTTGTTTTCTTTCAGTTTTTAAATAAAATAAAATTTTATTAGTAACTAATATATTAATTTTTAATAGTTTTATATTTTTTTCTAATATATTTTGATCAGATCTGTTTTCTTTATTGATATATTGTTTAACATCGTTTTTATTTATTTTTTTTTTATCAAATTTCGATTTGCTTAATTTTTTTAAATATTTTTTAGCTAAACTGGAAAGTCTTTGATTATAACTTTGTTCTTTTAGATAAAAATTTTTTAATTCTTCAAAATAATCATAACCTGTTTTAATTGCTTTTTCATAATTATTATTATTTTTATCATTTTGAATTTTTTTTAAAATAGTATCATTTTTGAATTGTCCATTTTTTAATTCTAACACATATATAATGTAATTAATAGCTTCTTTTTGTTTTTCAGTAATAATTAATTCTTTATATTGATCTATTATTGGTGGTGCCAAATCTTTTAACATTTGTTTTTGAATTTTTGATTTTGTTTCTGAATTAATTATATTTAAATGCATTTCTTCTTCTGTAATTTTATTATTTATATCTTCTATTTTAACAAGTATCGTTTTTTGTTGCATTAATAGATTTTTATATTCTGTTATTTGTTTTGTATTATTTTTTAGTTCTAAATTTATATTATTAATTTGCTTTTCTAGTTTTTCTTTAGTATTTAAATTTTGTTGTGAAGTTTTTTCATTAGTTGACCCTGATAATATTGTAGAATTTGAATTGTTTTCATTATTTACAGTTGCATCTGTTTGCTTATTTATACTTGTATCTGTTTGCTTATTTAGACTTGTATCTGTTTGATCATTTGAATTTGCATTTATTTTACTATCTGAATTTTGATCTAGATCTTGTTGATTTTTTAAATTAGAAATTTTTCTCATATACTATATTATTTAATATTTATAATTATAACTATTGATTAACATAATTATTTATTAAAAATTTAATACTTATTAAAATAAAAAATATAATTGCTTTTAAGCAATATATAAATGTTTATTATAAATAACATATTATTTACATTATAAGAGATTTAGCTTTTAATATATTAATTCAGCATTTATATAATTATCTTATAAGAGATTCAACTTTTTGTTCTTTAGCCATAATATTATTTTGCTTTATAAATTCTAAAAATTGTGAAATTGCATCAACAATATCATCATGTTTAGCAAATGGAAAAATCAACAATTCTTCTATATATAAAGGATTAATATTTTTATTAAAAATAATTTGTTTATTAAAAAAAAATTCTAAATTTAAAGCTAATCTTAAGCTTTTATTAATTTTAGGTTTAATTGCAATTATATTGTTAATATTGATATTACATAAATCTTGAATTAAACTTTGCCCACTACTTTTGTCTTCAATTAATATTTTATGAGGAGTATACATATTTAATAATTCAATTGCTTTTTCTTTTAAGTTTGGATATGTTAATTTTCCTCGATATATATCTATTACATAATATTTATTATTAATAATTCCAAAAGTAATACATACTGAAAAATCTGAATTAGCATCAATTTTAATTGCAGTATCCCAGCTTTGTATTACAAATTCAAATTCTAAATTATTTATATTTTCTTTTATTATCATGTTTGACTCAATAATTCCAACTTTTGCAATTGGAGATTGCATATATTGAGCCTGCCAATTACTAATACCTATATTATTTTTAATTTTATCTACTGCTGTATGAGAAAATCTATTTTTATCAAGTAAATCGTTTTTTCTATATTCATATGTAAAATCATTTACTGTATAATTAAAATTTTCTTGTGAAATAATTGGAATACTTAAAATTGTCCAATCATTATTTTTACTTAAATGACCTGTTAAGTCATTTAAATGCAGTCTTTGCATTACAACTACTATTTTGCTATCTTTTGGATTATTGAGCCTTGAATAAAGAACTTGTTCATACCAATCTATTACTTTATTTTGCAACTTAGTAGAATGTAAATGCGCAGGATTATGAGGATCGTCAATAATAAATATATCCCCACCTTCTCCTGTTAATGTTCCTCCTGTTGAAGTTGCATAAATAAAGCCATTTTTATTAGTAGTAATGCGACTTTTAATATGTCTAGCAATTTTAACATGAGGAAAATATTCATT
>JAXMDS010000011.1:0-39238 GCA_046348705.1 Rickettsiales bacterium
AATCAGAAATAGCAATTAAACCAGAAATTATAAATATTGAACAAAAAATAATAGCACTCAATAATCCTATAATTGAATTAACAAAAATAGATAAAATAATAGCTGAAATTAATAGAAAAATTTTATTTAATAAAGAAAAAATAAATAATTATTTTATAGGCACAAAAAAGTTACTTGATGAAAATAAAGAATTGGAAAATATTAA
Source organism: Rickettsiales bacterium (assembly GCA_046348705.1). GTDB lineage: Bacteria > Pseudomonadota > Alphaproteobacteria > Rickettsiales > Rickettsiaceae > JAXMDS01. The sequence goes on from JAXMDS010000011.1 coordinate 206, forward strand.
ACAAGAATTAGAAAAAAAAAGTTATCAAATTATGGAAGCAAAAGATTTTGCTAAACAAACTATTTTAAATTTAGAAAAAAATAATCAATTTCAGGCTATTTCTAATCATTATGAATTAAAACTTAACTTAATTACTAAAGATGCTAAAGAAAATAATTATACCAAAAAAATAGATATTAATAAAGAAGATAATAATAAAGAAATTAATACTAATAAAGATTTAAGGCCTGGATTATTTAGTAGAATTATTTTTATTATTAAAGATTTATTTATTAGTAAATCGATAGATTCTAATGTTCTCATTCAAGATGCAAATAAAGAAATGAATAATTTAAAAGAAAAAGCTGAAAATATTTTTAGGTCAGCTGTATCTATTAATAAAGAAATTGAATATATTTATAGAGTAGGCTGTGGAGAATTTAATTATAGCCCAGAAAATAAATTAAACTTTATTGCAAAAAGTATAAATAAAGCAGCAGAAGATTATGATAATAATATAAAAAATTATTCAATAAATATATCTAAAGTTGAAAAAAAATCTTTAGATGCTAAAAATAAAGTTACAGAAGCAACAGAAAAACTTAAAATTGTACAAGATAAAGAGGAAGAATTAAAAAAAGCAAATTGGGTTGATTGGATTGTTGATTTTATAAAAATCTCTAGTAAATTAGAAGATAAACAAAATATAAAAGATGCAAATTATAATATGAAACAAGCAATAAAAGCAGAAGAAGCAGCAAAATATGATGCAGAAGTAGCAAAAATAAAAATTAATCAAATTGAAAAAAAATTCAATTATATAAGATTGTTAAGTGAACATTCTAAAGAACTTGCTGAAGAACTTCTAGAAAAAATGCAAAAAAAAGAAAAAACTTTAGAATATCAATCTCAAAGCTTTATTGAAAAAGATATGAGAAACAATGATATTAAAAAAATAAATCAACTTAAAAAAATTGCAGATGCTAATTTAAAAATAGATCACCTAGATAATTTTATAGACAGAATTATAAAAAATAATAAAGATCTTAATCAAGTCCAAATTAAGATTTTTGCTAAAAAAGTAGTAGAAATGCAAAAAGAATTTTCTATTGCTAAAGGTTTAATAAATGTTAAATCTGAATCTCAAACTAAAAAAATAATCAATGATTTTGAAGAAAAATTAAATAATTTTTCTAATAAAATATTAGCTTATACCAAAGCAAATGAAAAAAATAATAATTTATATAAAAGCTTAATAGATAAAAATCAAATAAAATTAAAATCTTCCATAAAAGATTAAAACTATAATATATTATAAAAAAATATAATCTAACTTTATAAAGTTGTTTTAGTTATATATTTATCCTCTTTTATAAAAAGCAATAAAAATGGTGCAGAAATAAAAATAGAAGAATAAGTTCCAAAAATAAAACCAAATAATACCAATATTGCAAAAGGAAAAATAGTAGCACCACCAAATAATACAATTGCCAAATTTGCAAGTACTGTAGTAAAGACAGTTAAAGTAGTTCTAGATAAAGTTTGATGCAAACTATTATTAATAATAACTGATAATTTTTGCGATCTTATAATTCTAATATTTTCTCTAATTCTATCATATATAACTACCGAATCGTTAACAGAGTATCCAATTACAGTTAGTATAGCTGCAATGCTACTTATATTAAATTCAATTTGAAATAATGATATAAACCCTAAACAAATTAAAGCATCATGTAATAGCGAAACTAAAACCCCAAGACCAAATTGCCATTCAAATCTTATCCAAATATAAATCATAATACCTAAAAAAGATAAAATTAAAGCCATAATACTTGAAGATATTAAATCGCTACCAACTTGTGCACCTATTACTTCAACTTGCAAATATTCAATATTTTTACTAATATTATCTGATAAAATACTCTTTAAATTTAATACTATATCATTTAAATTAGCATTATTTGAACCTATTTTAATTGAAATATTTTCTTGATTAAATAACGTTACGCTACTACCAACAAAATTATGCTCTTCTAATATATTACGAATTTTTGTAATATCATAATTATTATTTTTTAACTCTATATTAACCCCTCCAGTAAAATCGATATTTAAATTAATTCCTTTATAATAAATTAATAAAATTGCTATAACAGATAAAATAATTGAAAAACTAAATGTAATTTTACGAAATTTAATAAAATTTATAGAATATAAAAATTTTTTTAACATAAAAATTGCTTCAGAAATTACTTTGCTTATAATATCAAATTGTAACATAATATTTTATATTTAAGTATTTTTTTGATAAATTAAATTAATACTTAATAATTTATTATATTAATAAAATTTTCTAATGTTTTATTAGATAAACTTATATAATAAATTTTTTAATAAATGCAAAAAATAATATAATTAATTTATTGTTTAATTCAGATTATATGAATTATTATCAAGGTATATTCTTCTTTTTATTAAGTATTTTTTGTGGCGCATTAAATGATATTCTAGCAAAATATCTTTGTTCTAATTTGCATGCTACTCAAATATCATTTTTAAGATTTTTATTTAGTTTTTTAACTTTAATTCCTGTATTATTTTTTTATGGCAAATCTTCATTAGTTACACAGAATTTTAAGGTGCATATTTATAGAAGTTTATTGCTATTTTTAGGAATGCTTACCTGGATTTTTGGTTTAAATTATGTAAAAATTAGTACCGCAACTGTTATGAGTTTTTCTATTCCTATATTTACTTTATGTTTTGGCGCTATTTTTTTAAAAGAAAAAATAATTTGGCAAAGATGGTTAGTTGCTATTTTAGGTTTTATTGGTATATTTATTACATTAGGATCAACCTCAGATGATTTTAATATCATGTCATTAATATTTATTTTGTCTGCATGTATATTTGCATGTTTGGATATTATTAATAAAATATATATATCAAAAGAAGTATTCTTGGTATGATATTTTATTCTTCTTTAATTACTTAAAATTTTTGTACCTTTTGCTTATATGTATTACATTAATATCTTACAAGATATTTTAATTTTTAGTTTAATAGGCTTAAGTGCTAATTTATTATTATTTTTTATGTTAAAAGCATTCAGTTTAGCAGATGTAACTGCTTTAGCTCCATATAGATATTTTGAATTAATAATAACTTCTACAATAGGATATATTTTTTTTAATGAAATTATTTCAATAAGCACAATATACGGCGCTTGTTATTATTTTCCTGCAACTTTATTTATTATTTATTCAGAAAAATAATTATTATATATATGACAAATAAAAAGCATGAATTACTTAGTAGCAATAAAAACTTGGAAATGCAATGTTACAAGATTTAATTTTAGCAATATTGATACAATTGAAAAATTAAAACAAGAAACAAATCTGGTTGTATTTAAAGCTTTCTAATTTAAAAAACCAAATGCAAAGCACTAAAATATTCGATTGTTGTACAAACTATAATGAAGCTAAAACAGGTGAAAAAAAAGATTTAAAAATATATCAAACATAGAAGTCATAGATATGAAAAAAAATTTATAATATTAAATATCAAATACAAACCCAATTTACAATTCTAATGTTAAATATCAAATCAAATCCAACTTGCAATTCTAATGTTTTCTGGACCTGTTTTTGTTCCTTTAATACCTATACTTAAAAAGTCTTCATTTTTAAAATATTTAATTACATAAAGTTGCTAATAATTTTAATCTGCATGATGGATCATTTAGTCTAAATGGATTAATATTTGATGATTTTCAAGATCTTAATCGACCATTCTTATCTACTAAATATGCTAATTTTTCTTTTGAAAGTTTAGTTATATTATACGTTGCCCCTATATCAAATGTATATAACATATTATTTTTTTCTATATCTGTACGCAAACCTAAATATCCAGATAAATTACCAATATCTCGTTTAGTAAACTTTAAATTAAGTATTCCATTTTCTATTGTTTTATCAAAAAACATATGATTATAAGATATTCCAGCTTGAGGAAGTAATGTAAAACCATTAGAAAATTTAAATTTTAAAGATGTTAACAAATCAAAATCTAACCCTAAATAGCCCATATCTGCTACTGCTTTAGTTGGAATATCTTTATTTGGTATTTCTTGATCTATTATAATTCTTTCATAAGTTCCAAATGCTTTAGATGCAGTAAATGATAATATAGCATAAAATTTATTATTTGGAATATATGTAATAGCACCTAAAGCGGCAATACTTTTTAAAGTAGAAACATCATTTTGTTTTTTACCAGTTTGATAATTAGTTTTAATATAACTAAAACATCCTCCAACTGATCCATATAAATTTCCAGAAATTACATTTGTATAAAATATAGTACCGCCATAAAATATTTTATTATTTGGCATTATATTGCTATCTTTATCTGTTTTTCCAGTTCCTATAAAAGTTTGTAATAACATATTTCTTTTAACTTTATCTTTTTGATTGTCGCCACTACTACTTATTACATCATTATAATAAGAACTATTTGAATTATCTGATATATCTTCATTAGATCCATTTATAATATCCGATTTAATGTCTTTTAATATTTCATTTGTTTTTTGTTCCTGAATGCCTTTACCATTTACAATTCCTGCTCCAATAGCATCTGAAACTACATCTAAATTAACCCTTGGTAATGAATCTTCTAACATAGAAGCAGAATCTATAGTTGTAGAAGAAGATATAGTTGAACCATCATTAGTAAATGTAAAACCAACTATATCCATTAAATTTGCTCCATATTCTGAATTTGCAGTAACAATATTATTAAAAGTCTCAGTAGAAACTTCTGGTATTTTATTAATAACTTCAATATTATTAATAACTTGATTAGATGTTAATAAATTAATTTTAGATGATGAATTTATTTGTAAATTATTTAAATTATTATTAGATAATAAAATTGCAATTGCTTCACTATTACTTAAAGGTTTAGGAACTACAACTGGTTCACTAATAGTACCATCATTAATAATCGCTTTAACATTGATTAATTCTTGATATAATGCTTTTCCAAGATTCGGTACAAAAGCTATATAATGATGACCATTATTTACATCAATTTGATGAAATGCATCAAATAATATACTATTTGATGTTATTTCAAGATTAAAATTTTTAAATAAATCTTTGTAATTTGCACTTGTAATATCGGTTTTATGATTATCAACATGATTTGCAATTAAATACCTAATGTTACGACTATCTGCAGTTAAATTAGCAGAGTTTTTTAATGGATTACCTCCTGTTATTGTAATATTAAATATTTTTCCATTTGTAATTATATTACCTAATCTTGCTCTATTTTTATCTGTGCTTAATTCAGGATTTGTATTATTATCAAAATTAATAGTAATATATGCTGTTGCATCTATTACATTTGGTATATTGACATTTTCTATATAAGAAGTTGCATCTAAAAAATTAATAGAAGATTTTGAACTTATAGAAAGATTTGCTATTGTAGAATTATTTATTATTAAACTAGATTTGTCAATAATAATATTTTCTGCTCTTGAAGATGAATTTAAAATTATTTTTGATTCATTTAATAAAGTTGCATTACTTATAGTTGAATTATTTAAGTTAATATTGCTATTAGTTGCAATTACATTTTTAGCTAAAGATCTTGAATTTAAATTTAATATTCCATTTGTATTAATTGATGTTATACCAGTTAATTCTGAATTTGTATTTAAGTTTATACTTCCTGCATTAATTGTTGTTGTTGTTCCAATTAATTTTGATCCATTATTTGCATTAATAATACTATTTGCATTAACTATTGTTGCGCCTTGTAATTGTGATGCTAGATTTAAAGTTAAAATTCCATTTGTAATATTGGTATCATTATTAACTACAATTTGCATATTATTACCATCGCTATTTTTAGCTTCTAAGCTTGAACCATTAAGTGTTAAACTACTAAATGTTGGATTATCTGTAAACTTAGCAATGCTTGAGTTATTATTAAGTGTAAGGGCAGAATTATTAAAAGTTCCAGTTTTAATACTAGAATTATTATCTAAATTAACCGTTGAATTATCAAAAGTTCCAGTTTTAATACTAGAATTATTATCTAAATTAACCGTTGAATTATCAAAAGTTCCAGTTATAATATTAGATCCTTGATCTAAAGTAATTTTTGAATTATTAGTAAATATTGCATTATCAATACTAGATCCTTGATTTAAAGTAACTATTCCATTATCAAAAGTTCCAGTCTCAATATTAGAATCATTATCTAAAATAGTTGATGAATTAGTAAAAGTTCCAGTCGTGATTCCAGAAAAATTTTCTAAAATAATTAATGAATTAGCAAAAGTTCCAGTTTTAATACTAGAATTATTATCTAAATTAACTTTTGAATTATTAGTAAAAGTTCCTTTTATAATATTAGAAGTACTATCCAAATTAACTTCTGAATTATTAAAAGCACCAGTTATAATATTAGAAAGATTACTTAAAGTAGATATTGAATTAATAAATGTTCCATTTATAATACTAGAATTATTTTTTAAAATAGCTATTGATCCAGTATTAAAAATTGCTGTTGTAATGCTAGCGCTTCTATCTAAATTTACTATTGAATTATTAAATTTTCCAGTAGTTATTTTTGTATCAGTATTAGGTAATGTAGCGGTTTGATTTAAATTAACTGTTGAATCAGTTGCGTCTACGTTTGCAGCTGAAGCTCCTTGTTTTAAGTTTAATATTGCACCTGTAGTATCTTTACTCAATACAATCTTAGGAATAATTGAGACAGTACTATTGGAAGTTAAAATACCACTTATTACTTTAATTTCATTAGCATTAATATTTGAAGTTCCATTTAAGAGTGTCGTTACTCCATTTAAGGTTAAATCATTAATGTCTAAGTTCAAAGTTGCAGTATTGTTCAAGGTTAAACTGCCGCCTGTTATATTAGTTGCTCCAGCAGTAATACTTGCTTGATTATTTAGAGTAGTAATCACTCCGCTAGTTAAAGTTAAAGTATTATTACTTAAATTTAAATTTGCAGTATCACTTAAGGTTAAACTGCCGCCTGTTATATTAGTTGCTCCAGCAGTAATACTTGCTTGATTATTTAGAGTAGTAATCACTCCACTAGTTAAGGTTAAATCATTAATGTCTAAGTTCAAAGTTGCAGTATTGTTCAAGGTTAAGCTGCCGCCTGTTATATTGGTTACTCCAGCAGTAATCTTTGAAGTACCACTTAATGATGTTATTGCACTAGTTAAAGTTAAGTCATTAGTATCTAAATTTAATTTAGAAGAATCACTTAAAGTTAAATTACCTCTATCTATAGTAAGATCTGAACTTCTATTCATTGTTGATGTTCCACTTAAAGATAAGGATCCTCCCGCATTAATTGTTAATAATTGATTTACATTTTGGAATGTATTACTACTAACTAATGAAAGTAATCCTCCTTGGTTAATTATTGTATTTCCATTTAAAGTAGCATCTCCATTTAATATTAATTTACCACCGTTAACTGTTGTGATTTCATTTAATCTTGAAGTTGCATCTAAGGTTAGCACTCCTTTATTTCCAATGGTTACCGCATTAGTTACGCTTGAGTTATATAGTAATATATTTGCTTCTTTTGTTATATTGGAGCTTAAGTTTAAAATTGATTCAATTATGCTATTGTGTATTTGTGCTTCTGCTCCGTTGATTACTGTTGCTTGATATACTGGTATTTTATTATCGGTTGGAAGGAAGCTATGATTAAAATTTAACTTATGATCAGGCCCATCTAAATATATTATTATAACATTATTTGATTGTCCAATTGGATCTAAAGCAATTCTTGCTATGTTTGCATCTAGTTCTGTATTAGTTGTTGCTGATCCTGCGCTTGTACCATTTATTGTAAGATTCTTATTTAAGGTTAAAGTATATGGATCGATAGTAAATCTAGTATTTTCTATTATAGTATCATTTACAAATGTATGATTAGCATTATAAGTTGTTAGACTATTAATTATATCAGTAATAAGAGGAGTTGTTGTGTAAACTATAGTATCACTAAAGATATCAAACTTATTTTTAGCATCATTTTCAGTTGCATTAATTGTAATCTTTTTCCATTTTTGAGTATTAGAGCCAAGTGCTATTTTATTTGAATTAATTACACTAAATTTTGTTATATCGTTAATTTCTAACCAATATCGATTATTTGCTAGAGGCATAATTGCATCTGTTTTATATGAAGATACAGTATCAAAGATTACTTTTGGGTTATTATTTGTTTGATCAATAAAAGTAAAGTTTACAGTACTTATGCCTGATGTTGAACTATTAATAGTATTTTGTAATTTTATTTCTGATGCAGCTTTAGCTTCTAACGTTAAAGAGTTCATGTAGTCAGGACTAGATCCAACTAATTTAGTAACTGTTAATTCATTATTAGTAAGCTTAATTGGTGCAATGTCTTTGATATGTAGGGTTAGGTTTGTTGGTGTATTGTTATTGTTGTTATAATGGAAGTTAAGACTTGGTGAGTTTAATGCTCCTGGTGTAACATCGTTAATTGTATATCCAAGAGAGATGTTGCCTTGTATTTGTATTGGGGTTGTTGTGTTAAAATTATCTACTAAATTAGTATAAAGATGATTAATTGTAAGAAACTTTTGAGCAGTTGTATTTAATTTTAATTGCGAATCTGTACTGTTGAAATTTGCAAGAAAATGTAAATTTTCTATATTACTATTTTCATTTTGCGCTATAAATGTAGCTATTTTAGTATTTTCTATTTTTAACAATCCTACCGTTCTATATGGATTTGCTATTGTTCCTCCTGCCATATCAGTATAGTCTTTATTTTGAATATTAATATCTGTAAAATTAACATCTAATGCACTACCGCTAGACAAATATTTCCAGGGACCATTGAAGTTAATTTTTTCTATTTCTGGCGTACTATAAGAGCCTGCTACATCAATAAAAAATGAATAATTTTGTAATGTAGATATTAAAGATTCTGCATTATTTAAATCATTTACTGATAATACTGCATTTAAATTAACATAATTATTAGTATTATTAAGATCTTTTATTTCTTTAAGTTCTTTTCTAGTTTGAATATTAATTGTTTTAGCTGTAATATTAGATCCCGCTTCTATTTGAAACGTATTGAATGCATTAAGAATAATGTTTTCTCCAAGAGCGATCATATTACCGGCATAATATGTTTCTTGATTTAAATCACTAATAGTAGGATTTTTTATTGAAATTAAACCATTAGTATTAATATCTGCAACAATTATATTTTTTGTACCATTAATTATTAAATTAGAACTATTTAAAGTAACTGTACTTTTAAATGCAGGCGCATAAACTGTGTTATTAACATTTAATGTTATACGTTGTCCTATCATATTAGTACTATTATCATATCCAATTAGATTTTCTAAGAATGTTCCATCAAGATTAATAGCAGGATTTGTAGTAATATTGCCAACTACAATATTTTCTAATCCATACATTTCTAATATATTAGTTTCTGAAATAATATTACTTTGTATTCTAGGTTTATTATTTGCTACTGAAGCAAGTTGACCAATTATATTTTTAGATAATGCAGTATTTTGATAAATTGAATTAAATTTAATGCTATTTTTAGCTTTTATATTTCCTAAAATAATATTTATATCATTTTGATCAGTATTTTTATTAGTAATTTCAATTTTACCTTCTTTTGATAATATAGCATAATTATTTGTAATATTTTTATATACTGTTAACTCTTTAATGTCCCTTAAAATAATATCATTATTAGGTAGATAGGTATTTTGTATTATACTAGTAGTAGTTTCAATACCATTTCGCACAGTTAAATATTTTGATTGTAAATTTATTTTACCAAAAGCTTTAAAGGTGCCTGCAATATCAATAAATTGAACAGAATTATTTGTAATTATATCAGCATACAAAGGAAAACCACTTACAACAATATTATTTTCTAAATATGCCCCAACATTACTAGTTGTTATAATTTGATTTTGGGTATTAATTTCTCCTGTTATTAAATTAGTATCAATTACTATTCCATTTCCACTTGTTGTATTTGCAGAAATATTATTAATTACCTTTACTAAACTTAACTTATTTATATCGTATGAATTTGAAGTAAATTCAATAACTCCTCTAGCATTTGGATTTGGAGCTTGAGACATATATCGCAATGATCCATTTAGCGCATTAAAAGTTCTAATATTTGTTAAATTTGTTACTAATAAATCGTTACGAGTTTTAATATTTTGAGCATTTTGACTTGTTAAGTCTAAATTAGTTGGATATGGATTTATTTTAATTACATCAATATCAAGAACTTGGGCTCCAGTAGGATTTAAAGTTCCATTATATAAAACTTCCACTAAAATAGAACTATAATTTACATCTTGTTTAGTATAATCTCTATTATTTTCAAAACCCTTAATTTGTAAAGGATTATTTGCATTAGTATTTTTTACAGTATTATTAAATATAATTTTATTTGTAATATTTCCTTTATAAACAGCATTTGAGTTGTCAGTGAAAAATTTACCACCAATAACTGGTCCATTTATAGTTAGTGTATTATTTACTGATTGCATAAAAATACTTGGCGTTGAAATTAAATTAGGATAATTTGTATCTGTTATTCTATCTGCATTTGCAGAAATTTCAAACTTACCATGTGTTAATGATCCGACGTTTCCATTAATCGAAATATTATTGTTAACTGAAAAATGATATATCCCGCCATATGTTCCCATAATTTTTGTAATTAAAGAGTTGGCACTATCTGGTAATAAATTATTAATTATTATATCATTATTAAAAGAGCCAAAAGAATTTTGACCATATATCCCTCCTGATACTCCATAAATTATACCAGTTTTTATCGTTCCAGAAGAATTAATAATATTATTAAAATTTCCAACGCTTTCTCCAATATTAACATTATTTAAAGCTGGATCATAAACATAAATTCCACCAATATTAATATTAGGTAAAGCAGCATCATAATTTAAATTTTGAAAATTTATAATATTATTAATGTTAATAATATTATAATTTGAACCTACTGCACTATTATCAAAATATATTGCATATATACTATTATTAAAATCTAAATTATTTCCAAGTCCAATATTTATTTTATTTTCAATATTTTGAATATTATATGCATTTCCTTGTCCTGTTGCTGCATTTAAACTTGAAAAATAAATTCCTGCTATTTGTTTTTTTTGCGTTAAATTGAATATATTATTAGTTGTAAAATTAGTAATTAAAGAACTATTTGGTAAATTTGCACTATTATTTAAAGCATTAGGATCTACGCCATTAAAACTCATACTTGAATAAATTTGTGAATTATCTGGCATAGAAATTAAATAAGTATTATCGGAAAAAATACCAGTAGATTGAATTTTAGGCGAATTACCTTGATAATTCAATTGCTCTAATAAATTTGCTTGTATCATGATTCCAGATGCTGTAAAGGTATAATTATAAGCATAATCATATTCTAAAATATTTAATTGTCCTTGTTGACCACGTAATACTACTTGTTGCGCTTGATAATCATTTCCATTAAAAGTTATATCTAATGTTTGATCGCTCACTATTGTAGCTGCAGCATATATTTGATTTGCATTAAATAAATTAAATCCAATACCTATGCCAGTGCTACCAACTACTGCTGGCATACTAAGTAAGGTTAATTTACTTAACAATGCAAATCTTCTTAAGTAACTTAGGCCTTTTGTTTTTAAAGTTAAAATTTTAGGATTAGCTGCATTTTTATTATTGCAATTATTTTTTACAATAAATTTATCTTGATTTTTTTTATTTTTTTTTATCATAATTAGATATTATAATTAGTATTTATTTATAAATTATTAGTTTATTTTTAATATTCTTAATATTATTTATTCTTATATCATTTAAAAACATTTATTTTAGATATTTTGATTCTTTATACTCATATGAGATATTAATTTTATATATTTATTATTTTTTAAATTTAAACTTATAATTGATTATATTATAAATATTATTTTTTAAATTTAAATTCATAATTGAATATATAATAAATTTTTATATATTTTAAACGAATTATTTAATTATTAATAATGATATTTACATTATTGAGTCAATATTTTTTTAAACTATATTAGTTTAGCAATACTTTTTTTTCATAATTTTTTATTTATGATACAATAACTTAATGTTATTTTTTTATAAAAATGAAATCGATGAAATTACCAATTATAATAGTTGTAAGTAATGGTAAAGGGGGCGTTGGTAAGACAACTTATTGTATGCACCTTATTTCTTCTTTTTTAAAAGAAAATTTTAAAGTTTTTAGTATAGATTTAGATTGCAGACAAAAATCTTTAACAACTTATATAAACAATAGAAAAAAATATATCAAAAATCATCCAAAAGAAAATATATTACTAAGTGAACATGTTATTTTAATTGAAAGTAAAGAAAGTGATATAAATAAAATTCAATTAGAAGAACAAAATTGGCTTGAGCAAACAATAATAGAAGCAAAAAAAACATTTGATATTATTATAATTGATACACCTGGAGATTTCTCTTATCGATCTGCTTTTGCGCATACTTTTGCAGATATTGTAATTACTCCAATTAATGATAGTTTTGTTGATATATCATTAGTGGCTGATATTGATGAAAATCTTAAAATTAATGGCCCTTCAATTTATAGTAATATTATTTGGGAACAAAAAATGCAAAGAGCTAAAAATAAAACTAATTTTTTTGAATGGTATGTTGTTAGAAATAGAGTTAATACTATTCAAATTGCAAATAAACGTAAAATGGATTTATTAATTCAAGATTTATCTAAGAAAATTGGTTTCAAAATTGGAAATGGATTTGCAGATAGGGTAATATTTAAAGATTTATTTTTACATGGATTAACCTTAACAGATATTGGTCGCGTATCTTATATTAAATCTTTTACTCCTGCTAATTTAATTGCAAAGACTGAATTACGTTTATTTTTGCAATCTATTAATTTTCAAGATTTAATAAATTTAAAAAAATAAATAAAATTTTTTATGTATAGTTTAATTATTTTACTAATGTTTATTGCATTAGTAAATATATTTAAAAAAAAAACTAAGTATTTATATAAATTAATATATATCAATATATTACAAAGTAGTGCAATATTATTTTATATTTATACTGGATCTAATATCATATTACAAAAGAAACAAATTGATATTCTTGGATTAAGTAAGTTTTTTGATTTTATAACCTATAGTTCACCAATTACTAATGTTCTTATGCTTACTGCTATTGTCGTAGGATTTGCAATTTCTGCATTAGGATTCGTAATAACTTTAAAATTATTTTATAGATAGTTTATTATGAAAGTTTTAATATATTTAATTGAAAATTTATATATTATTTTAATTTCAACTGTATTATTTTTTTTAGTTATTTTATCTTTTTTATATCTTAAAACATTTAATAAATCTAATTTTTTAATAAAAAATTATTTTAATGATAATTTAAAAAACTTAAATAATTTAATATTTTTTAGTAATTCTAATATTCATAAATTAGATAATATCAATAGCAATAAACAAAAAAATATTACTCTTGATTATGCTCATTTATTGACTAATTTTTATACTCAAAAATTAAATTTACAATTTTATAATTTTTTTTATTATGTTAATATTTGCTTTTATTTTTTATGCGCCCTTATAAGTATTATAGTTTATTTGGGCCCAAGTTTTATTCAAATATCATTATTAAGTAATAATATTTACTCAATTGGAAATTGGAAAGAATTTGGCATCAATATAAAAGCTTCTCAATTAGTATATTTATTAACCGCTTGGATATCTTGCATTTTTTGCTTTATTATAATCCAACTTAAAAGAGAAAAAGCAAATGTTTTAATTAATATTTTAATATTAAGTATATTTTTTGGAGTAATTTTAATGCTTTTTACTTTCGATATTTTTAATTTTTATGTAGCTTGTGAAATTAGTAGCGTCGCAGTTTATGGAATTGCAACTTACTCAACAAATATAAATATCATAAATAAAAAAAAGATTTCTTTATTTGCGGGTTTAAATTATTTAATATATGGAAGCGTTGCATCTTTTTTTATTTTACTTGGTATTGGTTTTTTAATATTTACAAAACAAGAATTTATATTTTCTACATTTATAGATGCTGCAAATAATATAAATAAAATAAACATACTCAATCAAGTAAGTAATATTAATAATGTAGATTTATATTATTTTATTGGTATTTTGTTATTATTTATTGGTTTAGCAATTAAATTAAGTATACCTCCATTAATTTGTATTGTTAATTTAGTTTATAGAATTTTAAATAGTACAATTGGCGTACTAATTGCTTCTGTATTTTTTATACCATTTTGGTATCTTATTTATAATTTAAAAATAATACAAACGATTGTAAATTTTTTAAATATAATTTTACATAATAATAGCTTTTTAAAAGAATATTTAAATATTGATGGATATTCAATAATTATACTTATTTTAAGTAGCTGCTTAATATTAATCATTAAAAACTATTTTGCATATAAAAAAATAAATCAAGATAATTATTTTTATTTTAATATACGTTTTTTTAAAAAAACTATTATTAGTTATATTTTAGCTAGTAATATTTTATATATTTTTGCAATTAATTTTAATGAATATAATTTCATTTTATTTTTAATTTATGAAAGTGCAATTAAATTTTTAATATTTTTGTTATTAATATTTTTAGATAGAATTACTATCATATATAAAATATTAAATAATGCAATTGATAAAATATCAATTAAAGAAGAAATATATAATAATGGAGAAATATATAATTTAAGAATTTTTTTATCAAAAAAAGATTTATTTTTTTTAAATACCGCAATAATATTAATTAGTTTGCATATTTTTTCAGCTCCTATTATGAGTATTTTTACTTTTAAAATTGCTATTTTAATAGAATTACTTAAACAAAATTTAATATTATCTTTTTTTATAATTATAATTTTAAGTGCAATTATACCAATTTTACTTTTTAATTCTATTAAAGATTTATTTTTTATTTTAAATACTGAACTAAAGTTAGAATTTACAAAAAAAATAAATAATTTAAATACACAAGTGAATAATGTAAATAATCAAGAGAATTTTATTAAAAAAATCAAAATTTAACTAATGAAGCAAAAATTATTATAAAAAATATTATTTGTAAAAATATAATAAATACTGAAAAAAATAATTTAAATAATGATGTAAAAAATACTTTAAATGTGAAATTTATTACCAATTTAGAAAAAATTATAATAATAAGCTTATTTATTATACTAGTTACTTTGCAAATTAATTATAATTTAATTTAATTAAAAAATTAAACACAGTGCAAATATTAAAATTAAATAAATATAGTATTATATATTTTTTATTTTTAATATTATACATTACTCAAGGATGTAATATTGTTGCATCTAATATAGATAATCCAAATGTAATGCAAAATACAATTCATGGTTATTTAATAAATAAATTTGCAATTAAGCAACATAAAGATAATAATAAAATTATTATTAAATTTAATAATAAAGATTATATAAAAAATATAGGTGAAAATATTCCTATTAAAGATTTTGATAAAAGTATAAACTCAAAGATTTTAATATATACAAGATTAATTAATGAAGAAAAATGTTTATTATCGAATACTTCATATGGATTTTTAAACATAGCATGCGTACCTTTAGGTGAAGAAACTAAAGAAGATGATTCAAAATCTAGATGGAACAAAAATATAAAAGTTATTAGAGATGTTGAAGGATCGCAATTAAAAAATAAAAATTTTTTAATTGCAGGATACACAATAAAAACTTTAGAAAATGCATTAATAAATAATTTTATTGAAAATAAAGACCCTAATAGTTTTTTATTATCAATGCAAGTTTTTTCTAATAAATTTAAAGTATTCGTAACTTTTATGTTAATTTTATATACTACGTGGTTTGGATTTGATTTATTAACAAAAGCCATAAATGGCCAATCAGCAAATGATATAGTTCTTTTTATTATAAAAATGATGCTTGTTATATATTTTTCTACTGGCTTTGCATTTAATGCATCAAGTAATAATAAAAATGGCATGCAAGAATTTGGGCTTCCAGTTATTAGAACAATAGTTTTTTACATATCTAAAAGTGTAATAAATATCAATATAGATTCTTCTAAAATTGTCGATAAACCAAAATATGACAATGATAATATAACATATGCTTTAACTGATCAAATTGATTTTGCTTTTAAAGGATTATTTCAAGAAGGAAATTTATTTAAAAATCAAAAAATAAATCGAGATGATTCATCAACAGCAAATATAATTTTTAGAATACTTTTTTTGTGTTTTGATATATTAATATTTATTGGAATATTTGTTATGGTATTTTTAATAATATTTGATCTAATAACAATTTATGCAATTAATATAATTATGATATATTTTTTAATATATGTTTCTGTTATTTTTATACCATGTATTCTTCTAAATAGTACAAGAAAATATTATGAAAAATGGTTAAAATTTTTAATTAGTTGCATAGTTCATATAGTTGTTTTAAGTGCTTTTTTAGGATTTTTATTATATCTTATAAATTATAGCACGGAAAAATTATTAGTTTTAGATGTTGCTAAAAAGCTTTTAATGTCTATTGTAATGTTTTTAGTATATAAACAAATATTAGATTTAATTTATAAAATTACAGAAGGATTAACTGGCGCAATAAAATTTATCAAAGTTGGTCAAGATAAAACTCAAAAAGATAAAGAGCCTAATGAAAAAGATAGTGCTGCAATTAAAGAATCAAAATCAATAGATACTGCTGCAATTAAAGAATTAGGACCTATAAAAGATAGCGCTGGAATTAAAGATTCTAAACCTGAATCTGAAAGAGATACTATTGGAATTAAAGATTCTAAACCTGAATCTGAAAGAGATGCTATTGGAATTAAAGATTCTAAACCTTAGCAAAATTATTTTACGTGAGTTAAAAATTTTTAAATTTAATTAATAATATTCTGTTATTAATAGTAAATAATCAATATTAATAATAAATGACCAAAAAAATTTTAATCAATAATAAAAAAATTATTTTTTTTAATTAAGAAAAAAAATAAAATCTTAATTTTTTGATATATTATAATTAATAATATAAATTTTTTAAATATTAAATATTTTTAATATATAAATTTTTTAAAATAAATGCTTTTAATATTTTAAAATTTGTTATAATTATTAAATAATATCTTGTTTGCAACACCTAAATTTAATATGGTTGAACTTTTAGCAAATGAAAAACAAAGTCATAATTTTAAACAAAATAATAATGTAGATAAAAAAAAATCTACTAAGTTAGAAGAAAATAAAAAAGGAATTATTAATTCAGCAAAAAATAATAAAGAAACTATTAATTTAGAAGAAAGTAACAATTTAAATAGTTTTTCAAAATTAAGAAGTATTTTATTTCCAATTTATAATTACGAATTTAAATTATTTTTTACTATTTCACTTTTTTTATTTGCAATTTTATTTAATCAAAATATTTTAAGAATTTTAAAAAATAGTATTATAATTTCTGAAATTAGTGTTGAGGTTACAAGTTTTATTAAAGTATATTTTGTAACTCCTGTTGCTGCATTATTAGTAATTTTATATGCAAATTTAGTTAATAGAATGTCATTATTTAAAATATTTTACATTTTAATTTCTATTTTTACTGCATTTTATTTAATTTTTGGATTTATCTTGTACCCTAATTTAGAAATATTTCACTTAAGCCAAGATAATACTAAAATTTTAATGCAAGAATATATTTACATAAAATGGTTTATTGCAATGCTTGCTAATTGGAGTTATATAATTTTTTATACAGCTTCTGAGATGTGGCCAAATATGTTTTATATTTTAATTTTTTGGCAAATATGTAATCATATAAGTACTGTAGATCAGGCTAGTAGATTTTATAGAATATTAGTATTACTTGGTAATTCTGCTGTAATAATAGCAGGTTTTGTAATGCAAAAACTATCTTCTAGTACTAGTTTTATATTTGAAGCATTAATGATTCAAAATAATAATCAAAATCTAATTAAAATTTCTTCTTTAATTATATTAATTAATTCTATAATAGCTTGTTTTTGTGTTTATTATATTGCAAAAAAATCTAAAACAGATAAGTTTAATATTAAATTAGCGCCAAAATTAGGCATAAAAGAAAGCTTGCAGTATATTACAAAGTCAAAATATCTATGGATGATGCTTATTTGTTCAGCAGCTTTTGGATTAACAATGAACTTGATCGAAGGTTTATGGTATTCGCAAATAAAAGAAGCATATCCTGATTTAAATGGATATACAGAATATAGTAGCATTTATGTTATGTGGACTGGTCTAACTATTATGTTTTTTACTATATTTAGCGGTATATTAATGAAATTTTTTGGTTGGTTTATAACAACGCTAATGACTCCAATTATTATTTTAATAACAGGGGTAATATTTTTTATGTTTACAATTTTTGGTAATCAAATTAATTCAGTGCTTGGTTTTACTGGAGAAATATTAAGCTTTACAATATTAATTGGATCAATTCAAAATATTATTTCAAAAGGCGTTAAATATTCAATTTGGGACTCGTTTAGAGAAATGTTATATCTACCATTAGATAAAGAATTAAAAACAAAAGGAAAAGCAGCGGTCGATTTGCTTAGCTCTAAAATTGGTAAGTCATTAAGTAGTATTTTGCAATCAATATTATTTACTTTAATGCCAGATGCAACCTACAATTCTCTTGCAAGCTTTATGATAGTATTTTTTATTATTAGTTGTTTTGCATGGATAGTTGCTTTGTTTAATATAAGAACAGAATATAATGCATTAATACAAAAATAAATAATTTTAATATAATATTATATTACTGATAAAAAGATATTATATTTATGCAAAATAGTATTAATTTTTATAAAATGGAAGGCCTTGGAAATGATTTTATAATTATAGATGCAAATAATCAAAAGAATAATTATTTTAATCAAAAAGATAATTTTTTTCTATTAGAAGAAGAATTTATTAAAAAGATATCAAATAGAAATACAGGCATAGGTTGCGATCAAATTGCAATTTTTAGTTTACATAATTATATACAAAATGCTAAAGATAACAATGAAATAGATCAAATTGATCAAGAAGATAATCAATACAATAATCAAATAGATCAAATTAATCAGCAAGATAATACGCATAATAATGAAATTGGCCAAATTCATACGCAAGATATTAAATACAGTAATCAAATTAATGAAATTAACCAAACTTATGAAACAAATATTAAAAATAAACCAAAATTATATTTATCAATTTATAATCAAGATGGATCAGAAGTTTCAATGTGCGTCAATATTATAAGATGCATAGCAACTTTAATTTTTAAGCTCTATAATATTAAAGAGTTAGATATATTAATTTTTAATAAATTAGTAACAACTAGTATAGAAGCAGATAATTTAGCAAATATAAATATTGGAAAAGCTAATATAATTAATAATATTAATGAGTTAGAGCTAAAAAATATTGTGCAAAAATCAGGTATAGAAATAGATTATTTTAAATGCATTAATGTAGGGAACAATCATTTAATTTTAATTGTTAATGATGCAGTTAATGAAAATTTATTAGATAAATTTAATTTCGATATAGAAAAATTTGGCAAATATTTATCTCAACATGATATATTTAAGCAGCTTGGAGGAGTTAATGTTAATTTTGTAAAAATTTTAAATAGAAATAAAGTTGCAATTTTAGTTTATGAATTAGGTGTTGGTTTAACCTTTGCTTGTGGCAGTGGGGCTGCCGCTTCATTTTATGCAACTTCACAATTTGGATTTACAGAAAAAGAAATTATAGCTCAATTTAAATATGGCAATTTACATTTATCTTTGAACAAAAATGAAGAAATTAATATTAAAGGAGAATGCAATTTAGTATTTAATGGGACATATTATTTTTAATTTTTAATCTAATCCAAAATTGCATATATAAGATTTATAATTTTGATGTATAAAATAGTTAATAAAAAATTATTTAAACTATGAAAATACATGAATATCAAGCAAAGCAGATTTTAAAAGAATATAATATTAAAATTCCTAAAGGAGCTATAGTTGATAATGTTAATATAGGCAACTTAGAAGAAATTATAAATAAATTAGAGTTTAGCAATATAATTATTAAAGCACAAATTCATTCGGGCGGAAGAGGTTTAGCAGGAGGTATAAAAACTGCAAAATCTAAACTAGAAGCAATTAAAATTACTAAAGATATGATAGGGCAAAATTTAATTACGAAGCAAAATGGCCCAACTGGCGAGATAGTTAAAAATATTTATCTAGAAGAAGAAATTATACCAATACAAGAAATATATTTAAGTTTTATTTTAGATAGAGTAAATAATTGTATTAGTATTTTATACTCTAAAACAGGCGGTATGCACATAGAAGATTCAAATAATACGCAATTAATGCGTATTAATTCAATAATAGGCATTTGTGACTTTCATGTAAATATTATTTTAAATGAATTAGGTTTAGATTATATATTTTTTTCGCAGTTAAAAAATATTTTAATTAATTTATATAATTTAATGCTAAAGGAAGATGCCTCATTAATTGAAATTAATCCATTAATTATAACTAATGAAAATGAATTAATAGCACTAGATGCAAAAATGCAATTTGATGAAAATGCTCTTTATCGCAATAAAAGATTACAAGAAATTTCTGCAGCTCAAGAATTAGATGCAACTTTAAAAAAAGCAAAAGATGCAAATTTAAATTTTATTCCATTAAATGGCGAAATAGCATGTATTGTAAATGGTGCCGGGCTTGCAATGGCAACTAACGATTTAATTAAGTTATATGGAGAAAAGCATAATAAGGAAGCTGCTAATTTTTTAGATCTAGGAGGCGGTGCAACGGAAAATAATATAAAAGTTGCATTTGAAATAATATCATCTTATAGCAATATTACTAAAATTTTAATTAATATTTTTGGAGGGATAGTAAAATGCGATTTAATAGCAAATGGATTGCTAAATGCAATAGAGCATTTAAATATTAAAATTCCTATAGTTGCACGTCTAGAAGGAACAAACTCTCAAATAGCAAAAGAAATTTTACAAAATGCAAAAATTCAAAATAATATTAAAATAGAGTTTGCTAATTCGCTAGAAGAAGCAGCGAAACTTGCTATTGAATAATATTAAAATAACTAATAACTAATAACTAATTTATGTCTATATTAATTAACAAAAATACAAATGTAATATGCCAGGGAATTACTGGTAGCGCTGGTAGCTTTCATACATCTGAAGCAATAAAATATGGTACCAAAATGGTTGCCGGAATTACCCCTTCTAAAGGAGGTACTACGCATCTTAATTTGCCAGTTTATAATACAATTTTTGAAGCAAAAAAACATCATAAAATAGATGCTAGCATGATATATGTTCCTGCTAAGTTTGCTGCTTCTGCCATTTTAGAAGCTGTGGAGTCTGAAATTCCTTTAGTAATTTGCATAACTGAAGGCATTCCAACATTAGATATGCTAAAAGTTAAAGATGCATTAAAGGGATCAAAAACTAAACTTATAGGACCTAATTGTCCTGGTATTATCACGCCTGGAGAATGCAAAATAGGTATTATGCCAGGATATATTCATAATCCTGGTCGTATTGGTGTTATTTCTCGCTCTGGTACTTTAACCTATGAAACAGTATGGCAATTAAAATTAGCAGGACTTGGTCAATCAACATGTATTGGTATAGGGGGCGACCCAATAAAAGGAATGGATTTTATTGATTGTATTGATATGTTTTTGCATGATGAAAATACAGACGGTATAATTTTAATAGGAGAAATAGGAGGGCAAAGCGAAGAAGATGCTGCAGAATTTATTAAGCATCATAAAATTAAAAAGCCTATTGTTAGTTTTATTGCCGGAGCAAGTGCGCCAAAAGGAAAACGTATGGGACATGCTGGGGCTATTATATCAAATGGCAAAGGAGATGCTCAAAGTAAAATTAATGCATTAAAAAACGCTGGAGTAGAAGTTGTTCTTAATCCTGCATTTATTGGAAATGCTATGAAAGAAATATTATAAATATTTTAAATTTATAGTTAAGTTTGTTATTAAATGCATACTTATTTATCAAATTATATAAAGAAATATTATAAATAGTTTTCTTATATTATTCAATTATAAAGAAGTATTTTAGATTTATTATTTATTGAAATTGAATATGCTAAAAAGGAAAAATTTAAGCATAAAATTCCATCTCTTTTGCTTTATTAATTAAAAATTTAGTAATATATTCATTTAATTTAAGTTGAGTTGGGTTATTATTTTTTAGATAGTTTTCAAAACTATCTAATTCATAATTTGATAATTTAAGCAAATTATTTAATCCATACAATTTTTCTATATCAAAATTTAATAAAATAGATTGTTCATTATTTTTATATTCTAAGTTAACTAAATCAGTATGTAATTTTTTATCTATATCAAAGTTAAATAAATGACCAAATAAATTTAAATTAATTTCTTCTTTATGTTTAACAGAAACAGCGGTAGTTAAAGTATAATTGTTTTTATTTAAAAGTTGCATTAGAAATTCTAAATAATTCATATCTTGCAATGTCTTTGATTTCTTTTTATCGATATTAACATGTAAAATATTTTGTTTTTGTAAATCTAATAAAAATTCAAAATTATCTAAATAAATAATATTGCAATTTTTAGAATTATTATTAATTTTATTTAAATTTATATAAATATCGTAATTTAAATCAAAGTGATCATTTGAATCAAATTCATCTTTAGAAACATTATTTGATAAATTATTATTTTGCATTTTAATTCCTAGATATAAAAATAAATATGCCTGTTTAAAGATATGATTAAAATTTTTTTTATGTAAGAACTCTGGTATTTTACGCTCATCAGATGCTGGATAGTATTTCTTATAAAATTCAGAATCAGAAAGTAGAGATAAATTTAAGTTTTGATCTAAATTTGAGTAATTAATATTACTATTATTATTTTGCTTTATAACAAAATCTTTATAATTAAAATTTTCATTAAAAATAAAATTGCTATAATTTTCTTTTAATATATATAAAATTTTAAGAACTTCTAATTTTAAATTACTATTATTTACTTTATTTATATTGGTATTTTGATTATTTTCAGTATTATTTAAATCGATATTATCATTATTATTGATTATATTATTATCATTAGTATCAGTATTAGTGTTTTTATTATTATTTTGTAAATTATCATTATAATTAATAACTTGGTAAGATACATTTAAATATTTTATAGAGTCTTCTGAAATTTTTGATATCTTGATATATGCATTAATTAGCTGATCAATATTTGCAATATTGCTTACATTAAATAATTTTATTAAAATTATTGCTTCTATTAAAAGATTCTTTTGTATGTCTTTTTCATTTTTATCATTTAAAAATAAGTTAAATAATATTGCAAAAAAATGAAAAATATAATTATGGTTTTGTTTATTTTTAATTAATTCAAAAATATTAAAATAGCTTTCTTCAGATAAATTAAGAACTTTTGCAAGCATTTTATTTTCTAATGTTGTATTTATATAAAGAGTATTAATATTTTTTTGCAAATTAATAGCTAGAAGGAAGTTCAAAAATATATTATCTTGTTTTTTTATTATTATTAGATTATTTTTATTATCTTGCGAGTAGAAATTATAATAAAATGGAGTATTATATTTTGATATTAAAATATAAGTATAATATTTTTTTTGTTTAATAATGTCTCCATATACGGGGTTAGATATAACAAAAGAACATATTTCATTATTGGAAATAATTGATTTTCTTTTTAATTTTGTAGTATTGCCAGGAAATAAACTAAAAAATATATATTCAAGATATATATCTTCAAGTATACCTACAATACCAATAGAATTTAATTTTGTAAAAACTTCTTTTATACTGCGTTGTAATGCATCTTGACTATTTTCAATTAAAACAATAAATCTACTAGAATAGAAAAGTTTTAATTCTTCTTTTGCATTATCTAATTTTGTATTATCTAAAATTTCAGAATTTTTACTTGCAGTAGCGTTATTACTATCATTTAAATTTATATTGTTATTAATATTTTTTTTACTTTTTATTTTATTTGTATTTAATATTTTTTCATATATATTAACATTTTTAATTTGCATTAATTCAGGAGAATTTGTTATTTTTAGCATTTTAATATGCTCTTCAATATTTTTAATATCTTTTAAGTTAAAATCATTTTCTATATCAATTGGAATTAAAACTTCATTTAAAGATAAATTTAAATTAACCGCAACTAGCTCTTCTAATGTTTTTGTATCATATACCGACACATCTTTAAAGCTAACTATACTTAAATATTTAATTTCATTTGTTAGTGTATTTATTATTTTAATTAAACTATCATCTAGATTAATTTCGTATTCTATATTTTCAAATAAATCATTTTTTCCATATTCAAAAAATTTACTATTTGTATTGAGCTTAATTAACTTATAATAAAAATTAATTAATTCTGAATTTAAATTATTAAATTCAGAGCTTGAATTATCATTATCAATTATTGTATTATTTAAATTTATATCAATTGATGTTAAAATTTTTGGATTATAATCTTTTAAATAATTAGAAATTTGATCAGTAATATTAGAAAGCAAATTACTATTTAATTCTAAATTTTTTATAATATTACTTTGAATTTATTTTTCTGAAATAAGTCAAAAATATTATTAACAATAGGATTATTAACTTTTTATAATTGCTATATAAATTTTTAAATTAAAATTCATGTAATTAATAAAATTATAATAACTTTTTGCTAATAAATCAGAAAAAAATTTTTTATATGTAAAAGCTTCATAATGCTTTTTATTTTCTTCTTCTTTTATTGTATATACATAATAAATAATATTTTGATTATATAGTTTTGTCATTATTTCTTGTAATTTTTTTTAAATAAATTGAAATTTAAAGATATATCATTAACTATTTTGATTAAATTCAATAATTTGAATTAAATTATTTTCATATGTAAGCAACATATTTTGTTTATAATGAATAACAGTTGGAATTAAATTATTTAATTCTAATAGGTTATTATTTGTTTTTAAGTTATTTGTTTGTATATTTATATTATTTTCCATAATTTTTTTATATTAAATAAAGTGTGCAATTTAAATATAAAGATTATATAGTAATAATTTTTTATCAATTTTAAATATACTTTATTCTCTAAAATTATTCAAAATTGTGCTATAATATTATAATTGACAATTAAAATAATATGCAATTTAATTTTTCTGAAATTGTATTATTAAAAGATCCAGATGAGAGATTGCGCCAGGTTGCAAAAGAAATAATTTTTCCTCAAGATAGTAATTTACTATCTAAATTAACAAATGATTTGCAAATTTTATATGAAAATATGTTAAAAATTATGCAAAATGAAGATGGCGTAGGATTAGCTGCGACTCAGATTAATATTCATTTTCGTGCAATTTTGGTCGACTTAAGAGTAGACTTTGAAAAAGATATTTTTAATCCTTTATTTATGATTAATCCTGTAATTATTAAAACCTCAAAACATATTACAACGTTAAGTGAGGGCTGTTTATCTGTTCCTAATAAATTAATTGATATTAAAAGACCAAATTCTTTAATTTGTAAATATTTTGATATATATAGAAATATTAAAAAAATTACAGTAAATGATATATCTGCAAAAATTATTCAACACGAAATTGATCATTTAAATGGAAAGTTAATTGTTGATTATTTATAGCAAATGTTAATAATAATTATTATTGGACTATTAATATTAAAAGAAAAGGATATAGAGAATTTAATAAAAATTATAAGAAAAATTTATATTATTTTTTATGAATATAAAAATTTAATTGAAGAAGAAGCTTCTAAGATATTAAACTTTAAAAAAGAAGACATTAATATAAGATATAGTGATATTTTATATCAAGAAGATATTCAAGAAATTAATTATTATATAATTAAAATTATAGAATTAGGTTTACAATATAATGGCCCTTATTCTTTATTAGAAATAAAAAAATTTTATTATATACAAATTAAAAATATGCAAACAAATAATATAAATACAAATCAAAATAATTATTATAGCAAAGATAATAATCAATCTAATAATGATAAAAATTATAATAATACTCAAAATCAATCCAATAATATTAATAAAATAAATATTGAATTAGATCAGTTAAATAATAATTCAATTCACAATACTTTTTATATTACAACCCCTATTTATTATGCAAATAGCAATCTTCATATTGGGCATGCATACACTACAGTTATAGCAGATGTGATTTCTAGATTTAATAAACTAATTGGAAAAGATGTAAAATTTTTAACAGGTTCAGATGAACATGGCGAAAAAATACAAAAAGCAAGTGAAGCTAAAAATATAACGCCTCAAAAATTAGTAGATGATCTTGCATTAAATTTTAAAGATTTATTTGCAAAATTAAATATTGAATATAATATTTTTTCCAGAACTAGCCTTATCGCACATAAAAATTTAGTAATAGAAGCTTGGAATAAATTAATAGAAAAAGACCTTATATATAAAGGTGAGTATAGTGGATGGTATTCTATAACTGATGAAACTTTTTATGATGAAAGTGAATTAACTGAAGATGGAAAAGCTCCAACAGGAGCAACAGTGAATTTTATTTCAGAGCCAACATATTTTTTTAGACTAAGTAATTATACTGATATTTTATTAAAATTTTATGAAGATAATCCTAATTTTATATATCCTAAAAATAAATTAAAAGAAATTGTAAATTTTGTTAAGGGAGGATTAAAAGATTTATCTATTTCTCGTTGTAAGAAAAATTTTACATGGGGTATTCCAGTTCCAGGGGATGAGTCGCATGTTATTTATGTTTGGTTAGATGCTTTATTAAATTATGCATCTGGCTTAAATTTAAATTTAAAAGATGTGCAAAATAGTAATTTTTGGCCAATTGATTTACATATAGTTGGTAAAGATATTTTAAAATTCCATGCTATATATTGGCCAGCATTTTTACATGGATTAGAATTATCATTTCCAAAACAAATCATTTCGCATGGTTGGTGGCTTAATAATAGTCAAAAAATGTCTAAATCAATTGGTAATGTTATTGACCCTAATGAATTAATTGAGCAATTTTCATGTGATTCATTACGTTATTTTATGATACGAGAATTATCTTTTAATAGCGATGGAGACTTTACAATGCAAAAAATGCTAGATCGCCATAATAAAGAATTAGGGAATAAACTAGGCAATTTGATACAAAGAGTTTATGTATTTGCAAAAAATAATTTTGACTCTAAAGTTCCAAATTTAGCAGATTATACCTTGATATATCAACAAGAAATTATGCAAAAATTATTATTACTTAAAGAAAATTTTGCAAATTCAATGTCGCAAAATATGTTACATAATAGCTTAGAGAGCATTTTTAATTTTTTAGATGATGCAAATACTTATATGGAAGAAAATGCGCCCTGGAAAGATAAGACAAATGAATCAGCTAAAATAACAATTTATACTTTATTAGAAATTTTTAGATATATAGCTATTTTATTATATCCTTTTATACCTAATACATCGTCTCAAATTTTATATATGCTTAAAGTTGATATAAATGAACGTTTAAATTTAAAATCTTTAACAAGTGCAAATATGTTAAGTTCAAATATTATATTAAATGAAATATCAATTTTATTTAAGAAAATTTAAAAAAAATAAATTATATAACTTGAAAATATTGAAAATAAATTATATATATATAATAAATATATATATATATAATATTTAAATATGGAGCAAAGTAATGAAGATATTAAATCTTTTTTTGGTGATAAAAATTCTTTAGAAAATAACGATAAAGAAGATAGCAATCAAGATTTAGAAAATTTAGAATTAAATGATTTAAAAAAAATTATTAAAGAAAATAATATTAAATTAGAAGAAAAAGACTTACAAATAGCTGAATTAGAATCGCAAATTAAAAAATTAAATTTATGCAATCAAAAAACAGTTGAATCATTGAGAGATTTACATCATGATTTTGAAAATTCTAAAAAAAGAGCAAATGATAATTTAAATAATTTAGGTAAAAAAATACAAAAAGAATTATTTGCCGAGCTTTTATCTTTATTAGATAGTTTTGATAGATGCGAAAATTTAACAACTGAAATTAAAAATAATATTAATTTAGAAAATGATTTTCATAAAAAAACTTCTGTTTTTCTAAAAGGATTCGAAATTATGCATAAAGAAATTTTATCATTATTTTCTAAATTTAATATAACTAAAATAAATATAAATGAAGGTGATGTTTTTAACGAAAAAGAACATAATGCTATTTCTGCCATTTCAAGTGCAGTTTGCAAAATAGCGCCTTCTAATATAGTTAAGGTTGCAAGATCAGGATATAAAATTAACGATGAAGTATTAAGATATGCTGATGTTTCTGTTTCTGTTGAAGAATAATATATAGATATTTATATATAATAATTTATTTATAAATAGTATTATTACTACATATTTCATAAATATCATCTTGATATTTTTTTTGTAATGTCGATATTTTTTCGTCAATATTATTAATATTGTTATTTAAGTAATCTACTGTAGTTGTAATAATTTCTGCAATTTTTGAATATTCATTATAACTAAAGCCACGTGTTGTAGTTGCCGCTGTACCTATTCTTATACCTGATGTAATAAATGGAGATCTTAAATCGTTAGGTATATTATTTTTATTGCAAATTATTCCAATTTTTGATAAAGCATACGCTAAATCTTTACCGCTAATATTTTTATTTTGCAAATTAATTAAGAGCATATGATTGCTAGTTCCATTTGATACTAAATTAAATCCATGATTTTTTAATTGCTCTCCTAAAAATTTAGCATTAGATAAAACTTTTGCAATATATTCTTTATAAGATTTTTGAGTATTCTCATGAAAAGCTACAGCTTTGGCAGCAATAACATGCATTAAGGGGCCACCTTGAATACCGGGAAATACTGCAAAGTCGATTTTTTTTGCTATTTCTTCATTATTTGTCATAATAATTCCGCCTCTTGGACCTCTTAATGTCTTATGAGTTGTTGATGTAATTACATCAGCATATGGCACTGGAGACATTTGAAAATCAATAATTGAATTATCTTTTTCTTTAAAACTTCCATCCTGATTTAAATTTTCATAATTATGCGCAGCAATAATTCCCGCAATATGGGCAATATCAGCTAATAACAAAGCCCCTACTTCATTGCTAATTTCACGAAATTTTTTAAAATTAATTACTCTAGTATATGCAGAATATCCGCATATAATAAGCTTTGGTTTAAATTTTTTTGCATGCTCTAAAATTTGCTCATAATCTAATTCTCCATTTTGATTCACTTCATAATTCTCAACTAAAAACCACTTGCCTGATATACTAACATTCGCTCCATGAGTTAAGTGGCCACCTGATTTCATAGACATTGATAAAATCTTATCCCCAGGATTCAGTAAAGCAGCAAAAACAGCTTGATTACTTTGTGAACCAGAATGAGGCTGAACATTTGCATAATTAACATTAAATATTTTTTTTAATCGCTCAATTGCTAAACTTTCTATCTTGTCTACAATTTTGCACCCTTCGTACCATCTTTTACTGGGATATCCTTCTGCATATTTGTTTGTTAAAATGGAACCTTGTGCCTTTAATACCGCTTGACTTGTATAATTTTCAGATGCAATTAGCATAATTTGCATCTCTTGCCTGATTTTTTCCTGCTCAATTAAATTAAAAATATCTTCATCTTCATATTTTGTTAAATTTTCTGTTAACGATTTATAAATTTTACTATCTGTGATAACTTTAGTAAGATCTTGCATATTTTAATAAATAATAAATAATAAATAATTATATATTTGATTTTAATCAAATCAATTAATAATTTTTTTAAATAAATAAATAATATCTAATTAAATAAATTAGAATATATATTCTATATTTTATTAATATTTAAAAAACTATTATAACAACATTTTAATATCTAATATTAGAATAGCATTATAGTATTTGGAATGCTATAATAGCATTTTAATACCTAAAGAAATTAAAATTGCACCTATAATCTTGTTGATATATTTTAATTTATTTAAAAAGAATTCTAATAAATTATATAATGAACGTAATCCTAAAATTGCAAAAATATTAGCAGAATATACAACAAAAATATTTTGCGTTACTAACAAAATTGCAGGAACGCTATCTAATGCAAAAATTAAATCTGTAACTTCAATTAAAATTAAAGCAACAAAAAGAGTTGTAATTCTAGTTTTATTATTGTTATTTTTTTGAAAAAAACTTTGATCAGTATCTTGTATGTCAAATTTATTTTTTAATAGTATATATAACTTATTTTTGCTAAAATTTTTTTTATGATTTTGAATTGTTACTATTAATTTTATGCCTAAATAAATTACAATGATAGCAAAAACTTTCATCATCCATTTAAATTCTAATAATATATCAATTCCTTGATTAATAATTAAAAATCGCATAATTACTGCACTAATTAATCCTACATGTAAAACTAATTTTTTATGAGGTATACTTTGTATATTAAAAGATTTAAAAATTAACATAATCATAAATAAATTATCAACTGATAACATAAATTCAATATTAAAACCAACCAGATATCGCCACATTTCATTAGTGCCAAATTGCATTTTAATATATAAACTAAACATCAATCCCGCAATAATATATATTCCAGATATTATAATATCTATAATTATGTTTAAATTAATATTTTTATTAAATAATTTATCGATACTTTTTTTTATAAAGAGAAAATTTTTATTTGATATTTTTAATATTAAGATCTCAATTAAAATTAATGCAGCTATTATTACTGCTAAAATTTCATAAGAATATATTAAATCCATCTTTATAGTTATTTTTAAATAATATTAACACTATTTTGCTTGAGATTTGCAATTGATTTGTTATTATTTAATATAAAATAAATCATATTAAAATAATATGCAAGATAGTTACAAAATTAAATTAATTGATTCGCATTGTCATTTAAATTATCCTCAATTATACAATAGGTTAGGCGATGTAATAAATAATGCAAAAATAGAAGGTGTTGAACTTATGCAAACAATTTGTACTAAACGCGCAGATATAGAGGCAATATTAAATATTATTAACAATAATGATAGTATTTTTGGGTCTATCGGAATTCATCCAACTTGCGCGCATGAAGCAAATGAATTTATGACTTGTGATGAAATTTTACAAATAGCAAATAAAAATAAAAAAATTATTGGAGTAGGTGAAACAGGTTTAGATTATTACAGAAAAATTAATCAAGATGAAATTCCATATAAAGCACAAAGAGAATCGTTCCTTGAGCATATTTATGCCGCTCAAAATTCGAAACTTGGATTAATTATACACACAAGAGATGCAGAAGCCGATACATATGAAATTTTAAAATCAGAAATGTTAAAAAAAAAATTTAATGCCGTATTACATTGTTTCACTGGTTCTAAAGATTTAGCAAAAAAAGCTCTTGATCTTGGATTATATATTTCTTTTTCTGGTATTTGTACTTTTAAAAATACTTTTGATTTACAAGAAGTAGTACGTTATGTTCCAATGGAACGCATTTTAATAGAAACTGATGCTCCTTATTTAGCCCCACAAGCGCATAGAGGAAAAACAAATGAGCCCGCATATGTAAAATATATCGCGCAGCAAATAGCTAATCTTAAATATTTAAACATCAATAATGTTGCAGAAATAACTTCTGAAAATTTTTATAAAGTATTTATACTTGCTAATAATATTAATATTATTAAGTAATTTTTTTAATATTATTGCTTTTTTACTATATATAGTATAATTAATATATATATATATATATATATTAATATGGTATTACAATTAAAACAAAATTTTTATATACAATTATATAATCAAATATTCAGCTCAGAAGCAGAAAAGCTTAATGCTTTAATATTAAAATCTATTGAATTAAAATGTCTTGATACTTTTATGAATGTTTTAGATAAAGTTAAAGCATATGACGAAATAAATGCATATTCATATAAAAAATTAAATTTTTATTTATGCAAAGCAATTGGTAAACATTTCTTAGATGCTGTTGAGTTATTAATTAAAGAAGGAGCAAATACAAATACGACTGATCAATACAATAATACTCCACTTCATCTTGCTGTTAAAAAGGGTCGTCTTGATGCTGTTGAACTTTTTATTGAAAAGGGGATAGATATAAATAAAACAAATAATAAGGGTTTTACTGCTTTTCATATTGCTGCTGAAAATGGCCATCTTAATATTGTTGAATTTCTTTATAGCAAAATAGATGATATAAATAAAACAACTGATGGGGGCTTTACTGCTTTTCATATTGCTGCTGAAAAGGGTCATCTTAATATTGTTGAATTTCTTTATAGCAAAATAGATGATATAAATAAAACAACTGATATGGGCTTTACTGCTTTTCATATTGCTGCTCAAAATAATCATCTTGATGTTGTTAGATTTCTTTTTGATAACAAAGTAGATATAAACAAAACAACTGATGGGGGCTTTACTATTTTTCATATTGCTGCCAAAAATGGTAGTCTTGATGTTGTTGAATTTCTTTTTGATAAAATAGATGATATAAACAAAATAACTGATGGGGGCTTTACTGCTTTTCATCTTGCTGCTGAAAATGGTCATCTTAATATTGTTGAATTTCTTTTTAATAAAAAAGTAGATGATATAAATAAAACAACTGATGGGGGCTTTACTGCTTTTCATCTTGCTGTTCAAAATAATCATCTTAATGTTGTTGAATTTCTTTTTGATAAAATAGATGATATAAACAAAACAACTGATGGGGGCTTTACTGCTTTTTATATTGCTGCTCAAAATAATCATCTTAATGTTGTTGAATTTTTTATTAAAAAGGGGGTAGATATAAATAAAACAAATAATAAGGGCTCTACTGCTTTTCATATTGCTGTTGCTTATGGCCATCTTGATGTTGTTAGATTTCTTTTTGATAACAAAGTAGATGATATAAATAAAGCAACTGATAAGAGTTTTACTGTTTTTCATCTTGCTGCTTTTTATGGTCATCTTAATATTGTTGAATTTCTTTTTAATAAAAAAGTAGATATAAACAAAACAAATAATAAGGGCTTTACTGCTTTTCATCTTGCTGCTCAAAATAATCATCTTAATGTTGTTGAATTTCTTTATAATAAAATAGATGATATAAACAAAACAACTGATGGGGGTTTTACTGCTTTTCATCTTGCTGCTCAAAATAATCATCTTAATGTTGTTGAATTTCTTTTTGATAAAATAGATGATACAAATAAAACAACTGATGGGGGCTTTACTGCTTTTCATATTGCTGCTGAAAAGGGTCGTCTTGATGTTGTTAAATTTCTTTTTGATAAAATAGATGATATAAATAAAACAACTGATGGGGGCCTTACTGCTTTTCATATTGCTGCTAAAAATAATCGTCTTAATGTTGTTAAATTTCTTTCTGATAACAAAGTAGATATAAATAAAGCAACTAATAAGGGCTTTACTGCTTTTCATATTGCTGCTGAAAAGGGTCATCTTAATATTGTTGAATTTCTTTTTGATGAAAAAGTAGATATAAATAAAACAACTGATGGGGGCTTTACTGCTTTTTATATTGCTGCTCAAAATAATCATCTTAATGTTGTTAAATTTCTTTCTGATAAAATAGATGATATAAACAAAACAACTAATAAGGGCTTTACTGCTTTTCGTATTGCTGCTGAAAAGGGTCATCTTGAAGTTATTAAATTACTTATTGATAAGGGAGCAAATATAAATATAGAGGAAAAACGAGGTATTTCTCCTCTTAGTATTGCTGCTTGGAAGGGTTATGAGGAAATTACTGAATTATTGATTAACAATAAAGCAGAATTAAATTCTAAAACTAATTTAGATATTAAAGATAAATCATTATTAATTCCTGCTGGTTCAACTGCTTTGCATTTTGCAATAATTAAAAAGAATTATAAAATAGCAAAGCTTTTAATTAAAAATGGCGCTGATTATAATTTAAAAAATACTAATGATCAAAGTCCTTTAGATTTAATAAACAAATTAGATGAAACTTCAGGAAAAGAAAAAGATGAATTGCTTAAAGTAATTAAAATTAAATCAGAATATTTTTTCAATAATAGCAATAACGAATCTAGTGAAATACTTGATAAGTTAAGGAATGTAGTTGATAAGTTAAATAATTTAAAATTATATCAAGATAAATTCCCAGAAAACCCAAAATCAACTGAAGAAGAAACAAAAATTCATGCATTAGGAGAAATTCATGAATCAAAAGGAGATGAAATGTAATAAATAAAGTTCAGATTTATATATATAAAAAGTGAAAATAAAAAATATTAATTATTATAATATATTGATATAAGATTATCAATTAAAATTAAAAAATTAATAATTTAACAAAACAATACTTAAGATATTTTTTTTGACATTTAAATATCAACTTAATCTATTAAAATACTGTAAAATTTTATTTACTTTTTAATAAATTTATATAAAAGAAATTATTTTATTTTTTGTCTGTTTTTTAAAAGATTAATTTAATATTAAATTAATTTAATTAAAAAAAATTCTTCTATTTTATCTATATCAATTAGAAGACTCTTTTGAGTTTTTCTAATTCTAATTTCTACTTGATTATTTAATATATTTTTTTCATTAATAATTATATGATAAGGAATACCTATTAAATTATGAATTGCTAATTTTTGTCCATTGCTATTATTAGTATCATCAAATAATACTTCATATTTTTTTAACTTTGTATATAATTCTGCCGCTAAAGATTCGCAAATATTAGAAGAGCTTAAATTAATTATACTAATTAAAAATGGAGCAATTTGCTCTGGCCATATAATGCCTTTTGAGTCAAAACCAGTGTTACCACTTGTAATATTATCATGTCGCTCTATTATTGCGGCAACTAATCTTGAAATTCCAATACCATAAGAACCCATCTCGAGCAAAATACGTTCCTGTTTATCATTTTGAACAGATACATTCATAGAGGCTGAATATTTAGTGCCAAAGTTAAATATATGACCTATTTCTATACTTTTGCTAGAAACTAATTTAGCATTGTAATATTTATTATTATCAGAATTATTATTCAATATTTCTATTGAATCAATTGATAATTTATATTTTGAATTATTATTTGATACTTCTTCATGCTTTTCATCTGTTGCGAATAATTTATGCTCTTGACTACTATTTGATGTTTCTGCGTGTTTTTCATCTGTTGCGCAGTATAATTTTCGTTTTTCTTCTTTAGAAAGATTATTTTCTGTAAAAAATTTTTCATCTAAATATAATGTACTTTCCCCTACATCAGAAAGGATATGAAATTCATGACTCATGTCTCCTCCAATTGCACCATTAGATGCTGCTGCCGCAAAAACATTTAAACCTAATTTTGCAAAAATTTCTTCATATGCATCAAAAACTTTATAATAAGTTTTTATACTATTTTCAACTGATATATCAAAAGAATACCCATCTTTCATTAAAAATTCACGTGAACGCATAACACCAAATCTAGGTCTAATTTCATCGCGAAATTTGGTTGTAATTTGATATAAAAAAATAGGATAATTTTTATAAGAGATTGGATTTTTTCTTACTAAATCCGACACTATCTCTTCATGTGTTGGGCCAAATAAAAATTGCTTTTCGTGCCTGTCTGTAATTTTTAACATCTCTGCCCCATACGCATCATATCTACCAGATTCAATCCATAAAGAAGCAGGCTGAACACACGGCATTGCAATTTTTTGAAATTCATACTTTTCCATGACTGTATCAATAATTTTAATAATTTTTTCAATAATACGTAAACCAATTGGTAACCAAGTATATAAACCTTTATCGACTTTTCTTATTAAACCTGCTCTAATCATTAATTTATATGATTGCACTTCTTCATCTTTAGAAGTTGTTTCTTTTAACAAAGGTAGAAAAAAATTAGATAATCGCATATTGTTGATTAAGAAAATAATATAAGTAATTATACTATAAATATATGAACAATTGAATTATTTAAATTTAATTTTATTATAAACTTTTTTGAGTTGAAGTTTCATCATAACATTCTATAACATCATTTAATTCAAAATCTTTAAATCCTGAAATAGAAATTCCGCATTCAAAATTTTCATTTACTTCAGCTACATTTTCTTTGAATCTTCTAATTGAATCTATTTTTGCATTACCAAGAACTATATTTTTTCTTATTATTCTTGCTTTCATATTACGCTTTATAGTTCCTTTTGTAACATAGCAGCCTAAAATTAATCCTTCTTTAGTTAAATTGAAAATATTACGAACCTCAGCAGAACCTAAAACATTAGTTGTAATAACAAATGACATCATACCAGATGCAATTTTCTTCACATCGTCAATTAAGCTATAAATTAGATAATGATTTAATATTTTAACTTTCTCTTGTGCTGCATTAATTTGAACAGAATTAGGTATTTTAATGTTAAAGCCAATAATAATTGCATTTGTAGTGGCGGCAAGCAATACATCGTTATCAGTAACTGTTCCAATACCTTTATGAACAATTTTTACTTCAATTTCATCATTTGAAATTTTTAATATGCTACTTTCAATTGCATCAACAGAACTTAAAACATCCGCTCTAATAATAATATTTAAATCTTTCACATTACCTCGTTCTAATTTTTTTAATGCTAAATCTGTATCTAATTGATAAGAAGCAGTTTTAGTTTTCTGTTCATAATTTGCAATAATTTCTTTTGCTTCTTTTTCATTAGAAACAACTAAAAAGTTTGTTCCTATTGTTGGTATTGAATTCATACCATATATTTCAACAGGAATACTTGCATCTGCTTTTTGAATTTTAACCCCTTTATCGTTAATTAAATTTCTTACTTTACCATAAGCATTACCCGCAACAATAATGTCTCCAACAGATAAAGATCCTACTTGAGTCAATGCTGTTGCAGTAATGCCTTTTAATTTATCAATTTTTGATTCTATTATTACACCAGAATTTTTTGCATCTTTAGGATATTTAATATCTAGCATTTCACTTAATAATAATATTGCTTCACATAATTTATCAAGATTAATTTTCTTTAAAGCAGAAATTGGCACGATAATTGCATCACCGCCCATACTTTCAGGTACTATATTGTGTTGCAATAATCCATTTAATATATGGTCATATTTATCTATTTTATCAATTTTATTTACTGCTACAATTAAAGGGATCTTTGCTGCTTTAATATGATTAATTGCTTCTACTGTTTGCATTTTAATTCCATCATCTGCTGCAACTACTAATATTGCAATGTTAGCAATATTTGAGCCTCTGCTTCTGATTTTTGTAAAAGCTTCATGACCTGGAGTGTCTAAAAAGGTTATTAATTCATCTTTATAATTAATAGAATATGCGCCTATATGTTGAGTTATGCTACCATGCTCTTTTTCAGCGATAGATGAATTTCTCAAAGCATCTAAAAGAGATGTTTTACCATGATCAACATGACCCATTACAACTACTACTGGCGGCTTTTTAACATATTCAATTATTAAGTCTTTATTATTTTCTTGCGAATCATTAGTTCCAGAAATAATATTATCTACATTTTTATTTTCAGATAATTGCACCTCATGACCCATTGCTTCTAATGCTATTTTAGCAGATTCAAAATCTATAATACTATCTTGATTATAATTAAAACCAAATTTCTTAAATTCACTGATTAAATTTTTCACTCGTTGATTAATAAGTCTTGCTAAATCTACTATACTAATTTCTTCTTGAATTTCAAGTTCCATAGCTTGGTGACTAGCTGCATAACTACTTTTTTTACTTTTTCTTTTTGCTGCTCTACTTACTATATCATGCGATTCTGCATCGTATAAACTAATTTTCTTTTGAATGCCTCTTTTAGTTTTTACATAAATTTCTTCTGAATATTTATCTTTGCTTTTATTTTTATTTCTATTTTCATTATTTTTTGAGCTTTGATTATCAAATCCAAGAAAACTATAATCTATATTATTTTGTGAAAATCCACTACTTTTATTATATGTATTTGAATTTTTATCATTATTTTTATCTAAATAATTTGAATTAAAATTATTCGACTTATTATAAGAATTATTTTGACTATTTCTATTTTGGAAGTTTGAATTATTATTATATCCTATATTATTTTGATTAAAGCCTTGATTGTTCCTATTTTGGAAGTTTGAATTATTATTATATCCGCTACTATTTTGATTAAATCCTTGATTGTTCCTATTTTGGAAGTTTGAATTATTATTATATCCGCTACTATTTTGATTAAAGCCTTGACTATTTCTATTTTGGAAGTTTGAATTATTATTATATCCTATATTATTTTGATTAAAGCCTTGACTATTTCTATTTTGGAAGTTTGAATTATTATTATATCCTGTATTATTTTGATTAAAGCCTTGACTATTTCTATTTTGGAAGTTTGAATTATTATTATATCCTGTATTATTTTGATTAAATCCTTGATTGTTCCTATTTTGGAAGTTTGAATTATTATTATATCCTGTATTATTTTGATTAAAGCCTTGATTGTTCCTATTTTGGAAGTTTGAATTATTATTATATCCTGTATTATTTTGATTAAAGCCTTGATTGT
>JAXMDS010000012.1:0-38692 GCA_046348705.1 Rickettsiales bacterium
CCTAACTTTTTCTGTAGATGTATTTTCTGAATTAGGATTATTTTGATCGTTATTATTATTTATCATCAAAAATTAAAAAACTTAAATATTTTAT
Source organism: Rickettsiales bacterium (assembly GCA_046348705.1). GTDB lineage: Bacteria > Pseudomonadota > Alphaproteobacteria > Rickettsiales > Rickettsiaceae > JAXMDS01. The sequence continues at coordinate 95 of JAXMDS010000012.1, forward strand.
AAAAATTAATACATAATTATATTAGTATTAAACAACTTAATATTTAATAATTAAGCTGATATTAAATCATACACTATGCAAATGTAAAAATCAATAAATAAAACTATTTAAATAGAAAATTTTCATGTTTTATAATTAAATATGAGTTTTTATATTATATTTTAAGGTAAAAAATACAATAATTTTATTTATATATATTAAAATAAAACATTAAGCTTTGAAATATTCTAATTAACTTTAGAAATATTGTAATTAAATTTATTTCATAAAATATTGTAATTAAATTTATTTCATAAAATAACTATAAAAATATGCATAAAACAATATTTAAATTTTTCTATTTGCTTCATTTAATTTGTAAATATAATTTGTCTTTTTGTATTAAAAAAAATAATTTATTAAAATTTATTTTGCAATTTTTTGCAATATTTTATGTTTTCTATTGGTATAAACAAAAAACAAGTATAAGACTAAGAAAAAGTATACAAGAAATGGGAATTATATATATAAAATTTGCTCAACATATATGTAGTTTTTCAAATTATTTAGATATTGATACCATTCATGAGTTAAAATTATTACAAACTAAGCTTCCTTGTATTAATATTAATTATATTAATACAATGCTAAAACAAGAACTAGGTACAAAATTAAAAGATATACTAAATTTAAATCCTATTCCAATTGGAGTTGCATCAATTGCTCAAGTGCATAAGGCAGAGCTATTATTTAGGCAAAATAATATAAATTCATCAAATATAAATAATAATGAAGATTTTATATTTCAAGATAATTATATAAAACCAATAAAAAAAACTATTGCAATTAAAATTATTAAACCTCTTGTCAAGCAACAATATCAAAATGATATTAATTTTCTTTATAATATTGCAAAAATTCTAAATTTTTTTAGTAATAAAGTAAAAAGATTTAATTTATTTTCTACAATACAAATTTTTGAATCTAGTATGCAAAATGAAATTAATCTTTTGTCTGAAGCTAGCGCATGCATTACAATGAAAAAGCAAAATATTAAAAATCTAATAATACCAAAAATTTATTTAAGATACTCAACTGAAAATATTTTAGTAATGGACTTTATCGATGGAGTAAATATTGACACCGCAATTAAAAATAAAAATAATTATAATTTGCAATTAATTGCAAAAAATTTAGCATGGATTTTTTTTACGCAAAGCTATCATAATGGATTTTTCCATGCCGATATGCATGAAGGAAATATTTTAATATTACCTGATAATAAAATAGCTTTATTAGACTTTGGAATAGTAGGGGAATTAAAAAACAAAGACAAAATAGCAGTAACACAAATTTTGCAAGGTTTTTTAGAGTGTAATTATAAAAAAATTGCAGCTATACATTATTATGCTGGCTATATTCCTAAGGATACAAATCTTATTGATTTTGAAATTGCAATTGCAAAAATAGGAGAATTAATTGTTAATAAAAAAATGCATCAAATTTCAATTAGTTTATTGCTTAAAAATTTATTAAATGTTACAAAAAGCTTTAATATGCAAGTGCAACCACAGCTTATTTTATTGCAAAAAACTACATTATCATTAGAAGAACTAATTAAAACTTTAGATCCCAATTTAAACCCCTGGGAACTTGCAACCCCTTGGATTCAATCATGGGCTAAAACTTATATCTCACCTTGTGCAATTTTAAAAAGATACATTAAACAACAAATAAAAAATATATTTAGCTTAAAGGGAATTTTTAATACATATGAAGAAGATTAAATAATAATAAAATTTAATACATATAAAGCAGATTGATATTAAATTTATTTTTAAATATAAAACAAGTTACATAAATTTTCTATTTGTACTAATGTTGCTAAGTTCTCTATTTCTAATATATTTAATAATAAATTATTATTTGTATCTATTGTTTCTGTCATTAAAATTATCTGCAATAATTTTATTTAAGGATATATTTCAATTGCTATTGGATTTAAATTATGATTATCATCCTGATTATGATTTAGATGTTTTGAGTTAACTATTTCTAAAGAATCGCCATCATGATTAGCGTCTAGAGTAAAACATTCTGAAATATTACCTTCATAACTACTTGCTAAAGAATCGCCATCATGATTAGCGTCTAGAGTAAAACATTCTGAAATATTACCTTCATAACTACTTGCTGGAGTAAACATTTTTGAAGAATTGTTTTCCTGATGAATTAATTCTGCAGCTTCTAAAGGTTCATTGATTAAAATATTGCATTTGTTAAATGCTGGATAGCTATCACTTTCTTGATCATAAAAAAATTTTAAAATATAATCATAATATTTAGAATTTTCATATTCTTTGAAGCATCTTAAATATTCTTGCTGTTTTTCTTTAGGTTGATTTGCTAAATAAGAACTTAAATAATCTTTAATATATTCAATAATATGTTCCTGAATTAATTTGATATTTGGCATTATTATGCACTTCTTAATAAAATTGCTTTCATCTTTATTTAATATAATAAGATCAATTAAATTAATTTCGTAGTCCGTATCTTCAGGGTCAGTTTTAAATAGATCAATATTATTTTCTTTAGCATTTTCAAAAGTTTTTTTACATAATTTTAATGTTAATTCATCGCTAATTAAATTTTGATCCTTACTAATAGGTTGATTAAATAAAATTCTTAAAATAAAATCTAATGAAGTTAATTTTTTGCTTTTCATTAAAGTAAAGAAAACTGCTTCTTTAAATATCTCATCGTCTATAAAATCTTTACTACGATTAATATCAATAATATTAATATAATCATATAATTTATATGCTTTTAAATAAAAAATATCTGTTTTATTGTTAAATTCTATTATTTGATTAAAATAATATAATTTTGTTTCTTTATCAAGGTTATTAGATGATATTATATTGGAAAGTAAATATATATCAATATATTTTACCGAATCTAAAATATGTTCTCTAAAATATTCTAGATTATCTAATGTACTAAGATCAAGGTTAGTTTTAAGAAATATTTTTTCTTTTGAGATTTGATTTAATAATTTTAAATATAATTTAATTTTTAAATTATTATCAATCTTACTATTAGTAATATCTGTAATAATGCTATTATTATAATATATTGAACTTTTATTACAATATATTGAACTTTCTATAAAATAGGAAAATAAAGTTTCTAATAAATCAGAATTATTATCATTTAGATTTAATATTGCATCAAGATATTCTTTAGATTCTTCTTGAGTATTAATTAATTTAATATTATTTTTTTTAACATAATCAATAAAGATTTTTATTGTTTTTGCATTAGGCAAGTTATTTAAATCACTTCCAATATTTAAGAATGGCTTTTTGATAAATATTTTTTTTAAATCTGATAAAATATTGCTATTGCTTATGATAACAATTGTTTTATAATTCATGTATTTATTATCTTTTAAAATATTTAATAAGAACATTTTATGCAATTCTAATGTTTTTAATGAATCAAATTTAAGATTATCAATTTTACATAATATAGGAATAAGAAATTCATTTAATTCATTAGCGTTATTAATGAAGCTATTTACCTTGCTTTTAATTTCATTAATTATATTTATATAGTATTTAGCTCCAAAAGAATTAGGTTTTGCATTTAATATTGTCAACATAACATCTATCCAATTACTTGCTGAATCATGATCGGGTTTTAGATTTAATGTTTTTGACATTAATTTTTCTATTTCAGGATAATAATTTTTATTAATTTGATATCTAATAATAATAGATTGTATTATTTCTTCGATTTTAATTAACATTGTTAAATAATTTTTATTTATATATCTATTATATCACATAATTAATTAATTTATATACAAATTTATTAATTTTTATAAATCTATTAATATTAACTTAACAGCTATTTATTTATTTTTTAAATGATTGTTTTAAAATATTTTAAATATATATAAATAATGAATATATAACAATAAAGATTAATTATTTATTAATTAAGTCTATATACATGTTTCTTTATTGCTTAATAACTATTAGTTATTATCTTAATCATTTAGACCTGTAAAAAATTAATTTATTATAGATTATTACTAATCATCAATTTTATCATCCTGACCTATAATAATAACAGGTCTATCATCATTTTCATCTTCTTGTTCAGACGTAAAAATTACTTTATAAGCCTGTTTTAGACAGGATAAAAATTCTTGACCTTCTAATTCTTCATCCAATGTACTAATATAATCTGCATATTTTGATAATATATCATTGTTAATATATTTTTCTTTATACATATTAAAAATGCTTTGTATTAATTTTTTTAAATTGTTTTCTAAAGCAAAACTTTTCTTATTTAGATCTTTAAGCTTTTTATAAGTATCTATATTAAAATTAATTTCAATTTCATTATTTTTAATTTTATTAAAATAATCTTGATATTTTTCTAATATTATTGCGCTTGAATTTTCATTGCTATTAAGATAAGATTTTATTTGATTTAATTTTTGAATTAAAATATAACAGACAAAATTATTTTCTTCATTGCTTTTAATAAAAAGATCTATACTGATTGATAATAGTTTATTCTTTTTAATAAAATCAATACTTAAATTAAATATAGCATCAAAAGTTAAATGAAAAGCTTTAGCACTATATAATAATTTAATATTATTTTTTTCAGTAATTTCAAATATTTTTTAAAATGATGATATATATCTATTTTATTATTATCTTTATAAGAAGATAATAAATATTTTATTGTATAAATATTAACAAATTTAGTATTTTCAAGAAATAATGATGCTAATTCATTTTTTTGATCAATATTTATATTTTCTAATTTTAATATATCAGATAAATATGAATTAAAAAGATCTATATCTTGAAATAATTCAATACTATTTTTTAGCAATTTTAAATACTTTCTTAAGATGATTATATATATCTATTTCATTATTATTTTTATATGAATCTAATAAATAATGTATTATACATGTCTGAACAAATTTAGTATTTTCAAGAAATAATGATGCTAATTCATTTTTTTGATCAATATTTATATTTTCTAATTTTAATATATCAGATAAATATGAATTAAGATTATCTACATTTAATAATTTATTATTACTTTTTTAGCAATTTTAAATACTTTCTTAAGATGATTATATATATCTATTTCATTATTATTTTTATATGAATCTAATAAATAATGTATTATACATGTCTGAACAAATTTAGTATTTTCAAGAAATAATGATGCTAATTCATTTTTTTGATCAATATTTATATTTTCTAATTTTAATATATCAGATAAATATGAATTAAGATTATCTACATTTAATAATTTATTATTACTTTTTTTAGCAATTCCAAATATTAATTTAAAATGATTATATATATCTATTTGATTATTATTTTGATATGCTTTTATGAAATAATATATTATAATATCATCAAAAAAATCAGTAGCTTGTATTAAGCTAGATATTAATTCATTTTTTTGATCAATATTTATATCATTTATTTCTAATATACATAAAAAACATGAATTAAAATATGTAGCATTCTTAAAAAATAATTCGATATTATTTTCTTTAGTAAACTGTAATATAGATTTTAATAACGGTATCCGATTATTTCCATTATATTCTATTATATCTTTGATTAAACAAATATTTATATAAATAAGATTATCTCTTAATAATTCCAATATCTCGTCTGCAGAATTAAGTGAATTTAATAATTTCTGTTTAAATTCTTCTCTTGTCATAATAATAATATTTTATTAATATATATCTATTATATCACATAATTAATTAATTTGTATACAAATTTGTTAATTTTTTTAAAATTTAATTAACATTTCTTAATTATTTCTTATATAAACATAAGAATCTACCCATTTGCTATTAATAATTTCATGATTTTTAATTATCTTCATTAAATAAAAGCCATTTTTTTCTAAAGCATTTATTGAATTGATATTATTTTTAACAACAGTTGCTTCTGTTTTTGTAATATTTAATTTTTCTTTAATTAAATTGCATAAAAGATTAATTGCGCATCGCATAATCCCTCTACCCCAATGATTATAATCTAAGTCATAACTAATGCAAGATAAATTATTTTTTATATCTATATAGTTAAAGCCAACAGTTCCAATAATTATATTATTAGCATTAATTTGATCAGGGTCTTTTTCATAATCAAGTGCTGTAATTTCTGTAATTGCCCAATACAATGAAGAGTTATCATAAAAAACACCTCTCCAATACGTCATATCTTTTTTTGCTTTTTCTATTGAATTAACTAAAATCCCATCTGCTAAATATTTAGAAACAAATATATTTTGCATATAATTATAATAATGCTGAGAATCTAACTCTACATTAATTTCTCTCAATAAATAATAGGAAGGTATATTTGTTTTTTTATCTATGATTTCAAATTTTATTTTTGGAAAAATTTTAAAAGTTTCTAATAACATAATTACTTAATTAATTATAATTTCTATATTAATTTATGATTTTGTTGTTTTCTTTGAGGTTCTTTTCTTTTTAATGACTATATCTAAATTTGTATCAACTTCTAAAGGATCAGGATCTTGATTTGCATCAATTTCTAATGAATTTTCTAATTTTAATTCCGATTTAATATTATTATTTTCTTCTTTTGTTAAATTAGAGGTTAATTTTTCTTTTTTAAATACTATTGCATTATTTTCAATATCTATTATCAAAGTTGAATTATAATATTCTTCTATATTAAAAATTATATCTAAAAATTTTCCTTCTAAAATTGATCGCAATCCTCTTGCGCCAATTTTTAATGCTAAAGCTTCTTTTGCAATAAAGTCTATACTTGCATCGCTAAATTTAAGCTCTATATTATTCATTGCAAATAATGCCATATATTGTTTTGATAAAGCATTTTTAGGCTCTTGTAAAATACGCTTTAAAGATTCTAATGTAACTTCATCAAGAGCAACGGTGACAGGAAGTCTACCAATAAATTCTGGTATTAAACCATATTTCATTAAATCTGATATTTCAAGTTTTGACATTAAATAAGAATAGTCAAGTTTATTATTTTCCTGATTACTATTTGAATTAATATTAAAACCAATTATACTTGATTTTAATCTTTTTTCTATATTTTTAGATAAATTAACAAAAGATCCTCCACAAATAAATAAAATATTTTTAGTATTAATTGCAATTGTTTCTTGTTGTGGATGTTTTCTACCGCCGCTTAACATAACATTTGCAACTGTTCCTTCTAAAATTTTTAATAAAGCCTGCTGCACGCCTTCACCAGATACATCTCGAGTAATTGATGGATTTTCAGATTTTGAAGAAATTTTATCAATTTCATCAATATAAATTATTCCTCTTTCTGCCTGTTCTACATCAAAATTTGCGGCTTGTAATAATTTAAGTAAAATATTTTCTACATCTTCACCTACATATCCCGCTTCTGTTAAAGAAGTTGCATCCGCAATTGCAAAAGGAACATTAATAATTTTTGCAAGCCTTTCTGCTAAAAAAGTTTTACCTGAACCTGTTGGACCAATCATCAATATGTTAGATTTATTAATTTCAACATCTTGAAAATTACTAAACATATTTTTTTCATTTTTTTGCTCAAGGATATCTTTTTTCTTTTTCTTTTTAGTGCTAAATTTACTTAATGCATTAGAGCTAAGACGAATGTAATGATTAAAAACAGCAACTGCAAGAATTTTTTTTGCTTTATCTTGACCTATTACAAATTCTGATAATTGCTGATAAATTTCTTTAGGTGTTAATTTAAAATTTAATATCTCGCTACTTAATTTTTCGCTATCTTTTAAATCGTTATTTAACATTTCATAACATAAAAAAGTACATTCATCACAAATTGCAACATGAGAATTTGAAATAATTCTATCTACATCTTTTCTATTTTTATTACAAAAAGAACATTTAGATTCGGTATTCGCTATAGACACTTTAAATTTATTTTTTATTAGCTAATATTATATATTATGGCTTATATTTGCTATTTTTGCAAATGTTTTAATTTATTTAGAAGAAAAAAATTATTAAATTTAACTAAAATTATTAAATTGACTCAATAATATTATTTTTTTTAATTATATTATTAAATAATGAAAAAACCACAAAATATATGCTAAAATTATATTTTAGCTATTAAAATAAATATGCAAAATTTTAATAATATTTCCAAAAAATGGCAACAAATCTGGCAAGATTTAGAAAGTTTTAAAACAACAGAAAATACCAATAAACCAAAAAAATTTATTCTTCCTATGATGCCTTATCCATCTGGACAAGTACATGTAGGGCACGCACGAAATTATACAATTTCAGACATAATGGCGAGATTTTATAAAGCAAATGGTTATAATGTATTGCATGGAATATCTTGGGATGCGTTTGGTCTACCAGCTGAAAATGCAGCAATTAAACATAAACTGCATCCAAAAAATTGGACAAATGAAAATATAAACAATATGCGAAATTCACTTAAAGAATTTGGCTTTTCATTTGATTGGAATCGTGAATTTAGCACTATAGATGAAAATTATTATAAACATAGTCAAAGTTTTTTTATTGAGCTTTTTAATAAAGGTTTAGCTTATAAAAAAGAAAGCGATGTAAATTGGGACCCAGTAGATAATACAGTACTAGCAAATGAACAAGTTATAGATGGAAAAGGTTGGAGATCTGGCGCCAAAGTAGAAAAAAAGAAATTAAGCCAATGGTTTTTAAAAATTACTAGTTATGCAAATGAATTATTGCAAGATATTACAGATTTAGAGAATTGGCCAGAAAATGTTAAAAATATGCAAATTAATTGGATTGGAAAAAAAGAAGATGGAAGTTTTAATTTGCATGACTGGGGTTTATCTAGACAAAGATACTGGGGTTGTCCTATACCTATAATTATTTGTAAGTATTGTGGAAATGTGCCAGAAAAAATTGAGAATTTACCTGTTAAATTGCCAGAAGATATTAATTTTGATATTTCTGGAAATCCATTGGATCATCATCCAACTTGGAAAAATACAACTTGTCCAAAATGCAATAAGCCAGCCGTAAGAGACACTGATACTTTTGATACTTTTTTTGAATCTTCTTGGTATTTTGCAAGGTTTTGCGATGTAAATAGCTTAGATATGACAAATAAAAGCAAATGTCAATATTGGCTACCAGTAGATCATTACATAGGCGGAATAGAACATGCAATTTTACATTTACTATATGCTAGATTTTTTACAAAAGCAATGAAAGATTTAGGTCACTTAGATATTAAAGAGCCATTTCAACATTTGCTAACACAAGGTATGGTTTTGCATAAAATTTATACAAATGAAGATGGAGACTATGTTGCACCTACTGATATTATAAAAGATGAAAATAATATACTGATAGATAAAAATACTAATAAAAAAATTATTGAAGGAAAAGTTGAAAAAATGAGCAAATCAAAGCTTAATGTTATTAATATCGATGAAATAATGCAAAAGTATGATGCAGATACAATAAGACTTTTTTTAATGTCAGATAATCCTCCGATTATGGATTTTGAATGGACAGAACATGGAGTTAATGGCGCTAAACGTTTTTTAGAAAAAATTTGGCAGTTATCTGATGAAATGTTAAAAATAAAATTTGATATTTATAATCAATTCAATATTAATATAAAAGAAAACAACAGTCCAATTACTAATAAAATAAATATTAAAGATATTGCATTTGCAGAAATAAATATTAATTCTCAAACAGAAGAAAGCATAATAAAGGAAAATAAAGCAACAGAAGAAAGAGCAATAAAGGAAAATAAAGCTTATTTAGTTGCTATTAATGATTTTATTTTTAAAATTACAGAAGAAATTAAAGCAAATAAATTTAATAGCGCAATTGCATTTTTTCATCAATTATTTAATTATTTAGTGAAAATATCTAATTTAAAAATTAAATTATACGCATATCAAACATTAATTCAATTACTAAATCCATTTTGTCCTCATATAACAGAAGAAATATGGCAAAAATTACATAATAATATTTTATTAGCTAATTTCAATTGGCCAATACATGATAATATGCTACAAGCTAATACAATAGTTAAAATTGCAATACAAATCAATGGCAAATTAAAACTTATACAAGAAGTAGAAAAGGGTATAACACAAGATAAAATATTTGAATTAGCACTTAATAATACAAATATCAAAACAATCATCAATAATAACAATATAAAAAAAATTATTTATATACAAGATAAAATTTTAAATATTGTAATTTAAATTTAAGATTACAATAAAATAAAAATAAATATTGTAATATAGTTACACATATTTTTATTAATTAAAAAAATTCAATTTTTAAAGTTTCTATTTTGAAATAATTATATTTAATATGTTATATTAAAATTTATAATATATTTAAATATGAAATTATGATAAATGAAAATAATAAAAATAAATCTTTAAATGTAAAAACAATTGCAGAATATGATAATTCTGATATAGGAGCAGAAATTGCAAAAAAAGATTTTAATAGTAATTTAGATACTAAAATAAATGAAAAATTTAAACATGATATTGATGCAATTAAGGCATCTTATAGTAATCTTTTATATTATGGTGAAAATAATACATATCCATCAAGTTCACCTAGTATAATAGGTGGATTAACAAGTTTATTTAATTTAAATTTAAATAAAGAAAAATTTAGAGTATTAGAAATTGGTTGTAATTTTGGAGATAATTTAATTCCATATGCTTTTAATTATTTAAATTCAGAATTTATAGGTGTTGATTTATCAACAAAAGCAATTGATTTAGGTAATCAAAGAATTAAAGAATTAGAACTTCATAATATTAAGCTTGAAAATAAATCTTTTACTGAAATTAATTCAAAAGAATATGGTAAGTTTGATATTATTGTAGCTCATGAAATATATAGTTTAATTAGCCCAGAACTTCAAGATGCAATGTTTAAATTAGTTTCTGATTGCTTAAGTGATAATGGAGTATTTTATGTAAATTACAATACATTACCAGGTTGGTATATGTCAAAAGCAACATCTGATTATTTAAAAATGGCTTGTAATAATTTTCAAGAACCAGAAAAACAAAATCAAGTTTTGCAACATTTAAAATTTTTAGAAAAATCATTATCTAATAATAATACTCCATATGGTCTTGCTATGAAACAAGAAGTTACAAGTTTACTTAATAGACCTTATAATTATATCATTTATAATCATATGAATGAATATAATAATGCTGTAAATTTTAGTCAAATTTGTAATACAGCCGCAAAATATAATATGCAATATATAACTGAGGTAAATTTAAATGCATTAATAGTACCTGAAGAATTTAAAGAATTGAATGAAGTTAAAGATATTGTATTACAACAATCATATTTAGATTTTTTAACAGGAAGAAGGTTTAGAACTTCTTTATTTACAAAAAATTCAGTTGTTTTAAATAAAAATATTAGTCAGGATTCTATAAAAAATATGAATTTTTACTCTAATTTATCATATTCAAAACAAATTAATGATAATTTATTAGGGGATTTTAATCAACTATATAAGGAACAAGTATTGTCAAATGAAAATGTAATTTTTAGCATAAATGGACAAGATGCAATTAATTCTTCAGACTCAATGGTAAAAGCTTGTTTATTTCAAATTACAAAATTAAAATATAAAAGCAATAACTTTGAAGGAATGGTAAAAAATATAGTAGATCATTTTAGTTTTGAAGAAGAGAAAATAAAAAATTTATTATCAGATTTGATAATGAAATGTATTATAAATGGTATTATAATAGGACATTATAATTTAAATTGGGATTATTCATTAATAGATACTAAAAAACCAAAGGTATCTAAGATTGTTAAAAATCAATTAGATAGAGGTTATAGAGTGGTAACTGGTGTAAATTATAATATTATTAAATTAGATGATTTATTAATATTACTTTTATTAAATTGCAATGGACAAAATACATTAGATGATCTTTTTAATATTATTTTAGATGCATTTAAAACTAAAAAACTTACTATTTCTACTGATAGTAAGCAAGATATTTCTATTGAAGACATTGCTGCAAATTTAAATACATGGATTAAAAATTATATACAATCTGCTTTATTAAATGGTTTATTAAGTTAATATTAACGTATTTTTACTAAAATATGGTTTATTAAGTTAGTATTAATAAATATTTTAATTTAATACTTAAATTAAAATTTACATATACAGTATATAAATAATTTTAATATAATATTATATTATATGAAGTAATAGATTTAAATTCAAATTAATATTTTACTAAAATATAAGTAGTATTAATTTAGAAATTTTTTTTTAATTTAAATTTAATTGATTAGATTAAAATAATCTAATTTAAATATTATATAAATATCAAACTAGATTATTTTAATATTTTTTAAAAATTAATTTTTACATGAATTTATTTTCTAGCATTGTTTTAATTTCTTTTAAAATTATACTTTCTTCTATTTTAAAAAATTTTTTTATCCAAGATTCTTTAAGTTTAATATATTCTATTTTTATTTCAGGAAAATTAGTATCTATAAAAGAATAAACGTCATTAATTCCATCAATTAAGCCAAGTTCCATAGCATTTTCACCTGTCCATACTCTACCAGTAAAAATTTCTGAATGATTTTTTAATTTTGTGCCTCTTCTAGATTTAACATATTCTATAAAATTATTATGAATGTTATTTTGAAGTTCTTTAATGAGAGAAATATCTTCTTGTTTTGCATCTTTAAAAGGATCTAAAAAAGATTTTTGCTCATTTGAAGTATATATACGTCTTTCTATACCTAATTTTTCAATTGCGCTTTTAAACCCAAATCCACTATAAATAACTCCTATACTACCTATAATAGAGCTCTTAGAAGCATAAATATTATCAGAAATACAAGAAAGCCAATATCCACCAGAAGCTCCAATATCTTCAATAAAAGAATATAAACTGACATTATATTTTTTAGACATACGTAAGATTAAATTTGCTATTAATTCTGATTGAACAGGAGACCCCCCAGGTGAATTAATAACAATACATAATGCTTTAATAACTTCACCTGAAGTAAAAATCTTTGTTAACTTTTCTTCTAAAAATGCAATAGACATAGTAGAGTTTTTGTTGCTAGAGCTTTCTATAACTCCCTCAAGTTTTAAAATATAAACTTTTGGTTCTTTTTTTATAAATAAACCTTTTATACATGAAAATATTTTACATAAAGACCATTTATTATTGCATGACTTTGTATTCCATTTACAGTTTGTATTTGAATTTGTATTTTGTTTTTTATCAGAATTATTAATATTTGATATAGAAAGTATATTTTCTATTTTATTATTATCATTTGTTTGAATATTTATATTCTTTATAGATTTATTTTGAATGTTTTCAATTTTATTATTAGAATTTTCTATATTATTATTTTGTATATCTTCTTTTTTATTTATTTTTTCTTTATTTGTATCTATATTTATATCTGCTTTAATTGTATTATTATTTAATTTCAACTATATTGCTATTTTGATTATTAGCACTATTTATTAAATTTTTATTTTCATTATTTAAATCATTATTTGATATTATTTCTTTATTATTTTTTTTACTCATATTGAATAAATTTAATTAATTTTATTTTTAATATTATAAACTATATAATTAATATCCCTTATATCAAATAAAGATATTTTATTTAAAATTTTATTAAAAGTAAATTTTTACAATAATATATAATATATTAATTTATTTTTATATGTTTAATATTATTATTACGCCAGATCCTATTGATGACAACAAAAGATTAGATATTTTTTTATTAAAAATAAATTTATATGGCAATAATTTAAGTAGAGTTAAATTACAAAAAATTAATTAATGATAAATGTATTTTTTTACTTAATAAAAATATTTTTATTATAGATAAAAATTTTAAAGTTAAATTAGGCAGCATTATTTAATTTTACTAAAAAATACTACTAATAATATCTTTGCAAGTATATATTATAATAGTATTAATTCTAATATAATAAATCACTATAAAAATGATATTGAACTTAATAATTCTAATATAAATTATAATATTCAAAATAATATTAATAATACCAAAATAAATAATAATACTACTGTTGCTGCTACTGTTGCTACTGAATTATATCAAGACAAAAATATACAAAATAATATAAGTTATATACAAAATAATACTAATATTAGTAATATAGATTTAGAAATTATATATGAAGATGAAGATTTATTAGTTGTAAACAAACCTATTAATTTAATTGTGCATATGGCAGCTAATCCAAATAGTAATACAGTTGTTAAAATATTACTATCAAAATTACAAAATATAAATACCAATTCTATTAGACCAGGCATAGTACATAGATTAGATAAAGATACTTCTGGTCTTTTATTGGTTGCAAAAAATGATGAAACTTTAATGGAATTAAGCAAACAAATGAAATTAAGAGAAATTAAAAGAACATATCATGCTATTATATTTAGCATGCCAGATAAATTAAATGGAACAATTATTACAAATATAGCAAGAGACCCAAATAATCGATTAAAAATGAAAGTAAGCCCTAATAATACAGGTAAAAAAGCAATTACACATTATAAAGTATTAAAATTTTTTCCTAAATATAATATGTCTTTAATAGAATGTGAACTAGAAACTGGAAGAACTCATCAAATTAGAGTACATATGAGTTATATTGGAAACTCTATTGTTGGCGATCAAACATATGGTAAAAATATTATTAAAATTGCAAATAGTTTAAAAACTTATCAAAATAATATTAGTTTAAATAAGCATAACTATATTGATATGAATATTAATAATAAACTTCATACGAATATTAACAATTATAAATTAAATGAAAATTTTTTAGATTCAAATATAAATTATGAATTTAACATTAAAAATTTTAACAGACAAGCGCTACATGCAGTTAAATTAGAATTTATACATCCTATTAAAAAAATCAAAATGCAATTTGAATCTAAATTACCAAAAGATATTCAAGATTTAATAAAATTTATTTCTTAAGTTAACATTATTATTTTTGAAATTAATGTTTTTTATATTTTTAATAATATAACAAATATTAAAAAAATATTAAATATGATGATATCATATATTTTAAAATTTTATGATAATATTACTTAATTTTTTTTAAAGTGTATCTAATTTATATTTAGACTACTATAAATAATATAACAAATATTAAAATATCAAAGAATACAAATATTAAATAATATATAAAATTATCATATTAAATTTCATTAATTTAATTATTTACTTATTGTAAAATATTTTTTAAAAAGCATAAATTAATAAAAGAATTAATTGTATGTTCAAAAAAATATGTAATTAATTATTCACCAAAATTTACTAAAAAAACTAGAAGATTTTTTATTTAATTCTTTTAAATTGTTAAATAATTCTTTTTCTTCTTTTGTAATTTTAGTTGGCAATTCAATTTTTATATTTAAATATAAATTGCCTCTTCTATTAGAGTTAAAGTACTTCATACCTTGAGAAGGAATTTGTATTACTTGATTATGTTGAGAACATTCTGGTATTGTAACATTTATCGCGCTTCCATCAATACTTTTAATTTGAATTATTTCTCCTAAAATTGCTGTTAAATATCCTATATTTAATTCTGCATATAAATCTTGATTTTTTAGTGTAAAGGTTTTATGCTTCATAATTTCTATATTAACATATAAATCGCCTGCTTTTGCACCAAAACTACCAGCTTCTCCTTGTCCTTCAAGCTTCATTTTTGTACCGTTTTCAATTCCTGTTTGCAATTTAATATTTAATGTTTTAGAATCTTGCTTATTACCAACCCCTTTACAGCTTCCACAAGGATTTGTAATGCTTTTTCCTGTTCCATTACATTTGCTACAAGTTTGTTGTATTTTAAAAAATCCTTTTGAAATATATACAGAACCATTACCATTACAAGTAGAGCAAGTGCTTACTGTTCCATTTTTAGAACCTTGTCCATTACAACTTTCGCATTTACATAATGTGCTAAACTTAATAGTTTTTTCTACTCCAAAAAAAGCTTCTTCTAAAGTAATTTGCATATTATATTCTAAGTCGCGACCTTTATAGCTTTTTGCGCTACTTCTACCACTACGGCCACCGCCCATAAATTGACTAAATAAATCTTCTAAATCTTCAAAATCTCCAAAACCACCAAAGCCAGAATTAAATCCTCCATTTCCTCCTCCTGCATTTGATTTATTATAATGGCTACTATCTGTGCTTCCTGTTCTATCATAGTATGCTCTTTTATTAGGGTCTAAAAGAACTTCTTTTGCATTTGTAATTTCTTTAAATTTTTCTTCTGCTTTTTTGTCGCCTTGATTTCTATCTGGATGATATTTAAGGGCTAATTTATTATAAGCTTTTTTAATTTCAGCATCAGAGGCGTTTTTTTCTACCCCTAAAATTTTATAATAATCTGTACTCATGTAAAAAAACAATATTTATATATAAATATATACATCATTTTTTAATATTTCTAGAGTATTTAAAGTTTTTTTGTATTTTTTTTAATAAATTAAATATAATTTAATATAAAATTTTATATTTGGTAAAATATTTTAGTGTTATATATACTACTAACTTAAAAATATATTTAATTGTATAATTGTAAAAAATTTATAATTATATATGTTTATTACATTTGAAGGAATTGATGGTTCTGGCAAAACAACACAAAGTAAAATGTTTTTTGAATATTTAAAAAATATTAATAGAAAGGTTTATTTAACAAAAGAACCAAATGGAACAACTTTAGGAAGTAAAATAAGAAAAATTTTTCTTAACAGTAAACAAAAATATTCTAATATTACTTCTACATTATTATTATGTTCCGCAAGAAGTGATCATATAGAACAAATTATATTACCCAAATTATTAAAGCAATATATTGTTATTTGCGATAGATTTGTAGATTCAACAGCAGCATATCAAACGGTTAATTTAAATGATTTAAATATAAATAGTGATACAAAATTAAGTCAAAATAATAAATTAGAAGCAATAAAAAAAATTTATTTACTTCACGATGCATTATTTAGTATAATGCCAAATATTACTTTTTTTCTTGATATTAACTTATCTAATATTGAACAAAATTTAAATATAAGAAGTAATAATACAGAATTAAATAAATTAGATATATTGCCAATTATAAAAAAACAAGAAATTATAAATAATTATCATATAATTAAAAATCTTTACCCAAATAGAATTATTAATATAAATGGTAATGATACTATAGAAAATGTGCATAAAAATATTGTTAATATTTGGAACAAAATATTTAAAAATTATTTAATTTAATATTGAATTAAAATATAAAATTTTCCTTTTATAAATAAAAAAAATTTTTATCTATATGAAAATTGTAAAATTTATAAAATATTCAAAAAAAAATATGATTTTATATTATAATCATAATTATTTTATAATTTATTTTTCATGTATTATTTTCGTTTCTTTATAAAATCAATTCAAATAGTTGCAGTGTTTGGCTTGATATTTATAATGATTATTTATTTTATAATAGAAATAAAATTCAAAATTTAACAAAAAATGCAAGTATAGTTATGACAAAAACAAATAAAGATTTTGATATTAATATCAAAAATAATGTTCTATTAAAATATAATCAAAACAATTTAAAAAATATACATTTTAAACAAAATGAAGAATTATTAGATTATAAAAATTTTAATAATAATAAAATAGATTACATTAATGATATAATTGATAACAATAAAATAGATCACATTAATAATATAATTAATAATTTAAACAAAAAAACCACTTTTACCAATATAAATAATCAAATAATTAATGAAAATATTAATAATGAAACTAATAATCAAATTAATATAAATTCTCAAAATATTGATATTAATATACAAAATAAAATAAAAATTCAAGAACAAAATAATATTAAAGAATATATATCAAATTTAACAATTCCAAATTTTTCATTAATTAATCAAAATAATGAAATTTTTAATCTTTATGATATTAAAGATAAATTCAAAATAATATATTTTGGATTTGCTCATTGTCCTAAAATTTGTCCAGAGATATTATATTATTTAACAGATATAGTGAAAGATTTACAAAGATATAATAAAGCAGTGCAAATTATATTTATATCTATAGACCCGGAAAGAGATTCTCCTGAAATTTTAAAAAATTTTTTACAATATTTTGACTCAGATATAATAGGCTTAACAGGAAGCAAGGATCAAATTAATGCAGTTGTGCAAAATTTTGGCGCCTATTATAATGTAGATACACAAGAAAACTCAGGAGGATTTAATCATTCTTTATTTATTTATGTTATATCTCCTGAAAATAAATATGTTTCTATTTTTTACAAAGAAGATTCTAAACAAAGCATTATAAAGCAAATATTAAATTATAAGTATAATAATTAACAAATAAAATTATAAAGTATAAATATTATATTTAATAAGAATAGTAATCACTTTAACTTAAGTAAAAATATTATATTTAAAAAGATAATAATCTAAGTAAAATAAACTCAACTTAGCAATATTAAATATTAATTTGCTATGAATAATTTATTAATTAAATTTGAAATTATATAAAATATAAAGCCAATAATAATTGTAATTGGCGCAAATGCAATATCATAATTTTCTGATATTAGTATAGAAGTAATATTTACAATAATTGATATAACACTTGCATTTAATATCATTTGAATTGGAGTTTTTGATAAATTATTTGCAACCATAGCAGGAATCATCATTGATGCTATTACAAAGAAGCCTCCTCCTATTGTATATATACTTAAAATAATTCCTGCAATAATAATAATTAAACTAGTATTTTCAACAAAATTAACAGGAATTTTTAAACTATTTGCAAATTCTTTACTTAAACTAATTAAAATAATTTGCTTATAAAAAATTTTTATATATAAAAAAACAAATATACAAAATAAAATAATAATGAATATTAAATTTTCATCAATAAATAATATATCTCCAAATAATAAACCTATATAATCTATTTTAAATGCAATTGCTATTGCGCTTAATGACATAGCAGATAAATATAAGATATTACCTTTATTGCCACTATTAAGCTGAGAATTATTATCTAATATATAAGATATAATAAATACTATAAAACATGCAATTCCACAAGAAATTGCTAAATGAAGATTAAAAATGTAATGAATCCAACCACCAAAAACACAAGCATGAACTAAAGAATCGGTAAAACTTATATATCTATTCCACAACATTATACAACTAAGAGGTGATAATCCGATACCTAAAATAATTACTATAAGACTAGAAATCATATTATTAAAATTAAATTTTGTTTTATTTGCTTATTATAATAAAATTGATTTAAATAAAAAAAATAATATGAAATTAATTTTTAATTATATAAAGCAAATTATAATATTTTTTAGTTTTTTAGTAATAATTGCTTTAAATTCGTGCGCAAATAAAAGTGAGCAAATATTAAGCAATAATAAGATGCAACCTATTGTTAGAAAAGAAGAAAAAAATAAAGAAATAAAAACTATTGAAAATCAATTTAATAAAAATATTAAAGATGAAAAAACAATACAAATAGCTGCTCTTTTGCCTAATTTTGGAGAATATGCTTTATTGGGTAGCCAAATGTTTAATTTAATTAAGATAGGAGTAGAAGATTCAGGTTGCAATTATAATATTAATTATTCTCTTTATAATGGCGCAGATTATAAGTCTATAACTGAAGCTGCTCCTAATATATTGACTCAAAATACTGATATAATTGTGGGCCCTATTTTTTCTAAATTAATAGCTAATTTAAATATGCAAATTAATGAAAGCATTCCTATAGTTTCTTTTTCTAATGATGAATCCATTTTAATAAATAAGAATATTAATCAAGAAGGAAATTATGATATTAATAATAGTACTTTTGAAATATATCAAAGCGCAAAAATACAAAATATTTATTTATTTGGCCATAAACCATTAAAACAATCTGAAAAAATAATTCAATTCATATTAAATGAAAAATCAAAAGATATTATATTATTATTGCCAGAACCTAGAAATAATAATTTAATTAATTTTTTAAATATGAATATCACTAGCAATAAAGGACAAATACTAAAAATTATAAGTTATAATAGCAAAGATACAGAAAGTATTATAAAGGCAATTCAAGAAATTAAAGATACTGCAGAAAAAAATAATAATTCTGATAATTTAAAAATAGGAGTCTATATAGCAGATAATAAAAATGGACTTACAGCGTTACTTAAGCAAATTAAACAATTCAATTTAGATAAAATGGTTAATTTATTTGGAGATAATAGATTAGATTCTAATTTTTATCATAATATTGATATGTATTATACTGGTTCTTTAAATGCATATGATAGATTATCAGATATAATGACAGGAGCAGAATTTAATTATATGCATAAACTTGCATATGATATAGGATTAATGTTAGGAAAAGTAATACAGGATATTCCAAATTTAAATAAAATAACAATAACAAATGCTTTAAAAAATACTAATTGGCTTAAAGGATCATCTGGTTATTTTAAAATGCAAAATCATATTACAATTAGAAAATATGATATCTTAAGAAATATTAATAATAAAGTTATTAAAATAAAAAGTTTAGATTAATATTTTATAATTTAATTATATATTTTAATTCTTTTAAGTGCTTTTCAGTTACATTAGCATTAGGCGCATCAATCATTAAATCTCTTCATCCTTTGATTTAAAGGAGACGCAATTATATTTCTAAGAAGTATTAAGCTCATCTGATATTAACATAATCAAGTCGTCAATTCTATGGCAGCGATTCCACCATGAATAGATGCGTTGTACTTAAAAATATAATTACAATAACCGCAATAAAGATATATTATATTAAAATAGTAAATCTATTTTCTAATGTTAATGCCTAAAACCGCAATAAAGATATATTATATTAAAATAGTAAATCTATTTTCTAATGTTAATGCCTAATTCTTTTAAGTGCTTTTCAGTTACATGGGATGGGGCGTTCATCATTAAATCTTTTCCATTTTGATTTAAAGGAAAAGCAATTACTTCGCGAATATTAAGTTCATCTGATATTAACATAACCATTCTATCAATTCCAGGAGCTATTCCACCATGAGGAGGTGCGCCATATTTAAAAGCATTGACCATATTTTTAAATTGCTCATCAACAGATTCTTTTGAATATCCTACTATTGCAAAAGCTTCATATAGCATATCTAATTTATGATTTCTAATAGCTCCACTTGAAAGCTCAATACCATTACAAACAATATCATATTGAAACGCTTTTAATTTTAACAATTCATCAATATTATTTTCTTTATGTAATTTTTGCAAATGTTCTAAACTGCATTGCGGCATCGAAAATGGATTATGACTAAAATCGATTTTACCCTCTTCTGTTAGTTCAAAAAATGGAAAATCATAAACCCAAACAAATTCAAATAAATCTTTATCTATTAAATTTAATTCTTCTGCAATTTGAGTTCTAATTTTACCTGCAATTTTATTAATTTCATCTGATTTTGTTGCTATAAAAAATATTGCATCCCCTGGGGTCGCATTATGTATTTTGATTAATTCTTTTATTTGTTCTTCATTTAAAAATTTAGCAATTGGACCTTTAACTGTTAAATCCTGATTTATTTGTATATATGCAAGTCCTTGCAGGCCACAACTTTGAGCAAATTTTGTTAAATTATCAAAAAATGATCTAGATTTATCTTCACAAGGAGCAGAAATTGAATGCACACTTGATCCATTTGCAATTAAATTGGCAAAAATTGTAAAATCAGAATCTTTAAATATTTTAGTTGTATCTTGAATTAGTAAAGGATTGCGTAAATCTGGCTTATCTGATCCATAATGCAACATTGCATAATCATAACTAATTCTTTTAAAAGGACTATTAATTTTTTTATTAGAAAATTTCTTAAATACATTAAATATAATAGGCTCTATTGTTGCAAAAATATCTTCCTGTTCCACAAAAGACATTTCTATATCTAGCTGATAGAATTCACCAGGAGATCTATCCGCTCTTGCATCTTCATCTCTAAAGCAAGGTGCAATTTGAAAATATCTATCAAAACCAGCTACCATTAAAAGTTGTTTAAATTGTTGAGGGGCTTGTGGTAATGCATAAAATTTACCAGGATTTAATCTAGAAGGAACTAAAAAATCTCTTGCCCCTTCTGGAGAACTTGAAGTTAAAATTGGTGTTTGAAATTCAAAAAAACCAGCATTTTGCATATTTTTTCGTAATTCATTAATAATATTAGAACGTAGTAAAACATTATTATGTAATTTTTCGCGTCTTAGATCTAAAAATCTATACTCTAGCCTTAAATCTTCAGGTATTTTAGTAGTGCCATGAATTTCAAAAGGCACATATTCAGCAAAAGACTCAATTTGTAAGTCAACTATATGTACCTCTATTTCCCCTGTAGATATATCTTTATTAACTGCATTTATATCTCTTTTTTTAACTGTTCCCTTAACACTAATGACGCTTTCTAAGTTTATTTTGGCACTTTTTTCAATTAAATCGCCTTCTAAGACTAATTGCGTTATGCCAAAATTATCACGTAAATCGATAAATAATAAATTGCCATGATCTCTTTTTCTAGCAATCCATCCTGATAAATTAACATTTAAATTTAAATGATTAAAATTGAGCTCTCCACAAGTATGCGATCTATATTTAGAATTATATTTTGCATGAGTTGCGATTGACGCATCATCTTTTATTTTATTTATTTCTTGCATTTTCCTTATAAAAATTAAATAATATTATTAATAATTATACAATCATATACTAAAAAATGGATTATAATTTATTAAAATCTTCTATCAAAAAGGTTTATATTATAAAAAAGTTATATTTATTATGGATAATAATTTAAAAATAGATTCTAGACTAGTAAAGCATAATGATATCTTTTTAGATATCGCAGAAGATACTCAAATAAGCTATCATAATATTTTAAACGCAATAAATCTTGGCGCTAGACAAATCTTTTCTGATAAAAAAATATTTTCAGAAAATAAAATTTTATATGTTTTTCCAATTGAAATAACTATTGTAAAAAACATATATGAAACAATATTTGAGCTAATGAACTATAAGCAGCCTAATTTTAAATTAGTTGTAACAGGGACAAATGGAAAAAGCTCTTGCGTTTTTTATTTTGCTCAAATTATGCAAGCTTTAGGAGAAAATAGCGCTTGTGTTGGCACGTTAGGATTAGAAACATTTTTTGCAATTCCTAATTATACAAATCAAAATCTTATTAAATCTAATCAAGGGCAAGATAGATCAAGTCATTGGCTTGATAATGTTGCTAATCATTTTGATAATACGAAACAGAAGTTTAATAGCATCGGTCAAGAGTTTGATAATGTTTGCAATCAGCTTGATAACGCGGAACAGAAGTTTAATAGCTCAGGTCAGCAAATTAGTAACAATACTCAGAGGCTTAGTAACTTAGGTCAACAAATTAGTAATACTCAGCAACTTAGTAGCTCAAGTCAAGAAATCGACAATGTTGCTAAGCAATTTAGTGATGCGAGTCAAGAGTTTAGTAGCTCAAGCAAGCAAATCAGTAGCAATAGTAAGCAACTTAATAATATTTTTAAAATTCAAAACCCTTTAACTACTAATGATATTCTTACAAATCATAAAATTTTAAAATTTGTAAAACAAAATAATATTGAAAATATTGCAAAAGAAGGTTCAAGCCATGGCATTAAACAAAATAGATTAAATGGAATAAAATTTGAAAGTTTAATTATTACTTCAATTTCGCATGATCATTTAGATTATCATAAAACTTTTGAAGACTATGTAAATACTAAATTAAGTTTAATTTCGCCTAATTATTTAATAAATGGCGCATTAATTTTAACTACTAATACTATTTTTGAAAAATTTATTGCAAATAATTTGAAAATTTTAGAAATAATTCAAAAATATAATTATCAATTAATTATTTTAGGTAAAGACATTTTATATGAATATAAATTAGAAAATTATAATGCTGAAATTAGCTTATACTTTAGCGCAAATAAAATTTATAATAATACATTCAAACTAAATAAAACAATTAAATTATTAGCTTGCATTTTTACTCGTTTTGCTATAGAGAACTTTATCTTATCATTTCTAGCCGCAATATATGCAAAACATTATAAATATGCAAAACATTATAAAGAAGATTATTTCAATGAAGAAAAATTTCTATATAGCAATAGTAGTGGCAATAGTAGTAATAGCAATAGTAATACTAATATTGATATTAGTATTGATCAAGTTATCAATTGTAACTTAAGGTTAATAAATTATTTTAATAATATAAATTATTTTTCATTTAAAAATATTCAGAGTCCGGCAGGCAGAATGCAAACATTACATTATAATAAAAGCTTAATAATTGTCGACTATGCTCATAATCCTGACTCTTTAGAGCTAGTCTTAAAAGAATTGCAGTTAATATGTAAAGGTAATTTAATTGTAGTATTTGGCTGCGGTGGCAATAGAGACAAAACAAAAAGAAAAATTATGGGCAAAATTGCAAGCAATATTGCAAATATTATAATTATCACTGATGATAATCCTAGAGATGAAGATGCAAACTTAATTAGAAGAGCAATTATTAATGGAATTGTTGAAAATAACATATTTATTAAGAAAAATTATGACGCAATAAATAATAAAGCAAAAAATAGTCATGACAATAATCAAAATAACATAAAAGTTTATTATGATATTGCTGACCGTAAATGCGCAATTCAAACTGGCATTAATTTATTGCAAGAAAATGATATTTTGCTAATTGCAGGCAAGGGTCATGAAAATATGCAAATTACTAATGGCCAAGAAATTCCATTTAATGATTATGAAATAGCTAAAGAATTAATTAATGTTAAATAGATAAAAAGTATTACTACATATTCAGATATTAAATTTAATATTAATGATGTTATGCGCCATAATTTTCATGACAATTATCGTATCCATAAAGGATATACTATTTTAGAATACATAAAAGCAAAATATTACTTAATAAATTGAATGATACTGATTCGAATTTTATTAAATTTATTTTATTTTGCATTAATTTTTTTTAATTTAATACTACTTAAATAATATATTTAATGGAACTTCTTGTTTTTTATTATGTAACTTATTTAGTAAATATTGATATACATAGAAATTTTCCATTACTCGTTGGCCATACCATCTTGTAATATTAAAAGTAACTTTTTCAGTCCATTCTAATATTTTAATTTTTTCATGTATATTTTTTAAATTACCTAATGTACATAACCAATTACTAACTTTATTTTCACCCGCATTATATGCATATGAAGCAAGTAAAGT
Organism: Rickettsiales bacterium; assembly: GCA_046348705.1. Taxonomy (GTDB): domain Bacteria; phylum Pseudomonadota; class Alphaproteobacteria; order Rickettsiales; family Rickettsiaceae; genus JAXMDS01. The sequence goes on from JAXMDS010000012.1 coordinate 25,659, forward strand.
ATTATTATCAAAAAGTTTTAAATTTTTAAATAAATAAAAACTACCTAATTTTATAGCATATTCTGCATCTGATGTTAATTTGTTAGGTTCATATTTGACTTTTAACTCCTGCGCAAGCTTTATTCCGGTATAAGACATAATTTGCATTAGTCCCATTCCTCCATCGTGCGCTATAACATTCAAATTAAATTCTGACTCTTGTCTAATAATTGAATATAAAAATTCATGCTTAACAAAGGAATTAATATTATTATATGGCATTGGATAGCTATTTCTTAAAAATGTATTATGAATATTCATAATAGCATTCCCGGCTACAACATTAATATAATTATTATTATATTTTGCAAATTTATGATAAAAGTATAATTTAGCATCTAGATCATTACCAAAATTTTCTAAAAAATTAACAAGCATATTTGCTTTAATTTTTAATTTTGCATTACTATTTAGAATTAACTTTAATACTTTTTCACAATCTTTTATGTTTTTATATTGTTTTGATAATAAATTTTTATTATCAGGGCGCGATTCTTTTAAATTTAAATTTATGCCTAGCTCATGCGATGCAACTTGACCATAAAATGTAAAACCATATTCACTTGCTATTTTAAAATTATCATTTGCTTGTTTAATATTATTCATTTTTTTATACATAAGCCCACTCCAATAGCTAAATTTTGCTTTATAGCGAGTATGTTTTGTTATTATAAAACCATAATCAAAAAATTTAGCTGCACGATCAAATTTATCTAACTTATAATTTAAAAAACCTTGTAAGAATGTTTGCGCTTCTACTATTTTAGGATGTTGCTCTTTGTTAATTTGAATTGAATTAACTAAAGCTAAAGCACGAGAAAATTGATTTTGTATTATTAATTCTCTAGCATAGCAATTAATAATGTCCCACCATTCATTATGTAATTCTTGATATTTATTTGCTAATAAAATTAATTTTTCAACTTCTGCAGTTATATCTTGCTTATATTTATAATGATTATTTAAATAAAGAAATATAATATTTCCATTATTTTTAAGTTTCGCATTTAAATTTTGAAAAATATTAATATTAGCATTATATGCTATTTCTTTTATTTTATTTTTTCCATCTTGAGGTTTTTGAGGATTAAATTTATTTGCGCGCATTTTTTTTGCAATATTGGTATATTCTTGCCAATATTTATAATCACTTTTATTATTTATTATTTCTTTATGAACAATTAAAATTTTTGCAAAATCTGAATTTAAATCTATTTTTTTTGTTGATGATAAATAATTGCTAGAAATTAATCTTGCTACTTTTTCATGTAAAATTTTTTCATCAATTAAATTAGCTTTTTTATTTTTTTTTATTGCAAACTTAAAAATTTTAATATTAGGATTTTTTTTATTTTGTATTAAAGTTAAATTATTAATCTTTTTTGCTGCATTTACTATTTCTATTTCATTAAAATTAGCTTTAATCCATGTATTAATTAAAAAGTTAACATCTTGAATAGAAAATTCTTTTTGAAATGCAAGTTTTGCAGTAAAATAATATTTTTTACCATTATTAGTTTTTGGAGGATAAGAATTAAACCAATTAAAAATTAAATCTAATGCGGTATTATCGTCAATTAGATGTTCAATTTTATTTAATAATTTTATTTTTGTTAACCAAACAGGATTCTCTTTTATAAATTGCATAATATCCTCTATATTAGCATTTTTATCATTTAAATATTGCTCAGATAATGCAAATTTTTTAATATAACTTTTAGAAGTAGAAATATTATGATATTTTCCATTTAATATTAAGTCAACATTTTTATCACTATTTGCAAAAGAATAATTTAAATTGCTTATTAAATAAGTAAAAATTACTATTTTAATTATTTTAAAAAAATTTTTTAACTGTATACTATTTATTTTTAATTGCATAAGTTTTATTTTATATTGTATAATTTTCATTTTTAATTTTATAAGTTTCATAATTAATAAATTTTATAGTTTAAATAATATACAATAAAAATATACTATAATTAAATTTATGCTAATTCATAATAATACTTTATATATTGTTGCAACTCCGATAGGTAATTTAGCAGATATTACATATAGAGCAATTTACTTACTAAAACAAGCTTCAATCATTTTATGCGAAGATACAAGATTAATATATAAATTATTAAATAGATATGATATTTCAACTGAGAATAAGAAATTAATAGTGCACAATAAAGATAATGAAATAGAAGAAGAATTTATAAAAATTTTACAATTTATTAAAGATGATAATTTAGTAGTATTAGTTTCTGACGCTGGAACGCCTTGTGTTTCTGATCCTGGAGCTAAACTAATTAATTTTTTAATAAATAATAATATTAATATCGATTTTTTACCTGGGCCTTGTGCCGCAATTGCTGCTTTAGTTTTATCTGGATTTGAGTCAAATCAATTTACTTTTTTAGGTTTTGCACCTAAAACAGAAGAAAGCAAAAAAAAATTTTTTGAAAAGATTAAAACTATGGAACTAGCAATAAAAGATATAAAAAATTTAACTTTAGAAATATCAAAAAATATTACAAATAGTATGGCAATCAATACTAATAATTATATCTTTTATGAAACTAGCGATAGATTAGTAAATACTTTAGAAATTTTATCTGATGTATTGCATAATCAAAAAATTTCAATTGCACGTGAAATTACTAAATTAAATCAAGAAGTCATCAGAGATAATGTTGCAAACTTAATTAGTAATAATGCATCAAAACTTAACCATATTAAAGGAGAAATTGTAGTAATAATTAATATCAATTTGCATCTTTTAATTCAAAATCATAACATTCAAGAATTTGAAGAAAATATAATTCAATTGCTAAATAAAAATATTGCAATTAAAGATATTGCACATATTATTAGTGAAAAATATCCTATTTCTAAAAATTATGCATATAAATTAGCTTGCCAATTAAAAGAAGAAATATAAAATTTATTTATTTTAAAATTATTTTTTTAATTATAACTATTAATATTATATAAATTAATACTTTAAAATAATGCCTATAAAAAGAATTGAACTTTCGACCTCTTCCTTACCAAGGAAGTGCTCTACCACTGAGCTATATAGGCTAATTTAATATATAAAATATTTATAAAATACCCTCGGCCGGACTTGAACCGGCATGAAGTCGCCCTCGACAGATTTTAAGTCTGTTGCGTCTACCATTCCGCCACGAAGGTATAAATATGGTACTTATAATAAATTTTGCCTACTACAACAAAAACAAAATATTATAAATACTTAAATAAAGTATATATTAATAATTTTAACAAGTCAAGTTTTTAAATTAAATTTTTATTTGTTAGAATTTTTTTAAAAATTAAATAGTATTTTAATATATTGTTAAAATAAAGAAAATATGATATTTATAAAAAAAAAATTAAATACAAATAAATTAAACATAATTGATACATAAAAAAATATTATATTGTAAATTTCAATTAAGTAGTGTATTTTTTTTTCTTTTGTTATAATTAAATTAATTTATATATAATAAATATTTATAGTTCAAATGAAATTAAAATATTATTTTTCTTTAAGCATTTTATTAATGTTAAATTTTAATTTAACATTTGCAGAAAAACAAAAAAATAAAATTGTAACTAAAGAACAAAGTATTAGTATTAAAAATATTGAATCTAATGTAAATAACATTAACTTAGATGCAAAAGAATTTAATTTACATGATATATTAAGTATTGCTTATTTAAATAGCAATCAATTTAAAGCTAATATTGCAAATTATAAAGCAGAAATGCATAAAGGAATTGGAGAAATTTCTAGTTTATTTTTACCTAGTATTAATGCTAGAGTAGCATTTCAAAACGGTAAAAATGATAGTAGTACCACATCTCTTTCAGATATTAATTTAAATAACAGCCCTAATAATGAAGTATATCGAGCAGCAGAATTAACCATTAATCAATCTATATTTAATTTTGGTCAAGATACTTTAAGAGCTAAAGCTACATACAATAAAATATTAGCAAGACAAGCTGATTTTTACATACAAGAGCAAAAATTAATAAATGATATTATTAATAAATTTATTGAATTTCAAATAAATAAAGAGTTATATGAAGCAAGTAAAGTTTCATTAGAAAATAATATGGCAATATATAAAGCTGAGGAAGCTAAATATAAATTAGGTTATACTACTTTAAGCGATTTAAAAACAGCAGAATCAAGATATTATAATAGCGTTGCTGATGAGAATCAAAAACAAATGTTATACGAAAGAAGTATTGTAGATTTAAATTTTTTTACAAATATTAAAAATTTTAAAAATAAAAAATTAATTTTAAATAAATTACCTTTAGATAAAAAATTAAATCTTGAAAAATTAAAAGAAAAAGTTTTAAATAATAATTATGAAATTATTAAAGCAAAATATTCTTTATTAGCATCTAAAAATGATGCTCATAGTGCAGTAACAGGGTTATTGCCAAATATTTCTGGACAATTGACTGCGCAAGAAATTGATTATACGCTTAATAATCAATTTTCAAAAAGTTTAAAAGCAGGTTTAATTATTAATATTCCAATTTTTAATGGAGGCAGGGAGTATGCAGGAATTAGATCTGCTAAAAGTCAAGCTGCATCTGCTAGATATTCTGAATTTGATATAAAAAATTCACAATTAAACAATACTGAAATATTAATTAATCAATTTAATAGTTTGCAATTGCAATATAATTCTGCAGAATTTAGTTATAAAGCTGCAAAAATTAGCTCAAAAAGCGCTGAAGAAAAATATAAATTAGGACAAAGTTCATTTATTGATTTTGTTGTTACTCAGGAATCTGAATATAAAAGACAACAAGAATTAATTAGTATAAAAAAATCTTTACTAACAACATGGTATCAAATTTTATTTATACAGGGTCAATTAACAGCTGCAAAACTTAAATTAAATGCTAAAATATTTAAACCTAATGTAGAATTGAAAAAAAATAGTATTTTATTAATAGGTTTCTAATTTTATAAAATTAAATTAAAGTATGTCTAATTTACAAATTTTAAAGTCTAGAATTAAAAGCATTAATGTTATTTTAAAAGCAACAAATGCAGTTAAAACAATAACAAATATTAAATTGTCACAATTAAAAAATAATATTAAACATTATAATCTTAAATTTAAAAATAGTTTAAATATATTAAAAATGTTTGCAAATTATCTTGAACAAGAAAATATTAATGAAAATTTTTTATTAAAAGATAATAACAATAATAAAATTGCAATTTTAATATTTTCAGATAAAGGTTTATGTGGAGGATATAATGCGCAATTAAATAAATTTTTTCTACAACATATACAAACTAAAAATTTACAAAATTTAGAAAAGCAAGATATAGAAAAGCAAGATATAGAAAAGCAAAATAATAAACAAAATAATAATAAAAAATTATATAATAAAATTATTATTATAGGAAATAAAGGTAAAAAATATACAAAGCAATATAATTTTGCAGATAAAATTTTTTATTATCCTATAACTAAATTGAATCTAAATTCAATTTTAGATTTATGTAAAAATTTAACTTTTTGTGATTTATTTTTTAATAAGTATAATACTATATTAGATCAAAAACCTAGTTTTTTTTCAATATCTAATAATATATTAAATATTGCAATTCAAGAAAATATTTTATCTAACTTGCAAAATGATAACAATAATATTCATATAAATAAATCTCAAATAAATAATATTCAATCAAATTTAAAAAATGATTTTAATGTAAATAGTATAACTAAACAATACATCACTGTTGAATATAAAAATGAAAATTTATATAGTTTTCAACAAGACATTTTAGAAAATTATTTAATTAATAAACTTAATAATGTAATAATGAATTCAAGATTAAGCGAAGAATGCGCAAGATTAGTTATGATGGATGCTAGTATTAAAAATGCAGAAGATTTATCTAATAATTTAACATTACAAATGAATAAAAAAAGACAAAACAATATTACAAATCAAATTATGGAAATTAATGCAAGTATAATGGATTAACTTATCAACAATTATAGTTAAATAATTTATATAGATTTATTAATAAACTTTTTTTATTAATAATTTTAAATTATAAAATTGTGACAATATTTTTATTTTATTTATTTTTTTAATGTATAATAAATAAATTTATTATTAAAATAAAAATGTCAATTTTTCAATTTATTGTATATTTTTTAATATTATTTTTTTATAGTAATATCTACTCTAGATGGGCAACAAAAGAAGAAGCAAATGTAAAAATAGACTATCGAGCAGAAATAAATGTTAATAAAGATTATTGCTCAACACAAAAAATAGAAGAAGAAATATTAATTTTAAATGAAAGGGGTAGAAATTCTTATTCTAAATTTGCATTTACATATAATGCATCTAGTTCTAATTTTAAATTAATTAAAGCTACAGTTGTTAATGATAATTCTGAAACAGTCGTTACAGATGAATATATAGAAGATAAACCTCTTGTTAGCGATTCAAAAGGTTTTAGCGAATCAAAAGAATTTACAATTAATTTTCCTGATGTAAAAGTTAATTCTAAAATTAAAATACAATACATAATAGAAGAAAAAATTAGCCCTATACCTAATATGTTTTATTATTATGCAACTTTAAGAAAAAATTATGAATTAATTAATACAATTAAATTAAAAATTAACTCTGAAATTCCTTTGTGTTATTATGCAAATAATCCAAATAATAATATATCATATAAAACTAGTTTACATGAAAATTTTAAATCATTAAAACAAGATAATAATTTACAATGGTTTACAAATGCAGATATTGAATTAAAAAAACCAATAATATATACCATTATAGATGAATATCCAGATGCTTTTTTCAATAATAAAAATTCTATTTATTTTATACTTTCCTCTTGTGCTTCATGGGATGATGTAAAAAATATATTAGCCCCTTATTATAATGCTGTTTTAGAAGAAGAAATTCCAACAATGTTTGAAGATATATTATTAAAAGCTTCAAAAAAAGAAACAGAAGAAGAAAAAATACATGTTGTTTTATCTGATATACATGATAAATTAATTTATATGGGCAATTGGTTAAGTACACAAAAAGGTAGAACTTTACCTCATTCTCTTGCTGAAATTTCAAAATTAAAATTTATAGATTGTAAAGGATTTGCATCAATCGCTGGAGCGATATTTCGTAAATTAGGTTTTGAAGCATATGTTGCAATAGTTAATTCTAATTATATAGATGCCAGTTACAGTGAAGTACCATATTTAGGTTTATTTAATCATGCAATTTTATATGTAAAAAGTAAAACAAATAATACAGAATATTGGCTAGACCCAACAGTACCAATAGTTACTACTCAAATTTATAATCACATTGCAGGAAAAAAAGTTTTAATTTTAACAAATAATAATATTAATACTAATATAGATTTAAGTTCAAATAATAATAATAATAATAATAATAATAATAATAATATTCTTATTACTAAAGAAATTACTAATAGCACAAAAAATAACAATATTAAATCAAATACAAATATAAGCAATACTAAACAAAATCACAATAATATTGCTAATAATACAGTTACTCAAATAACATCATTAAGTTTACAAGAACAGCAATTAAAAGATAATTCTATTAACTATTCTACAAATTGCTTAATAAGAATTCCAGAACTTAATCCAGAAAATAATAAAATAACTATTAACAATACAATTCAAATTAATAATTATGATTTATTGATAGAAAAAGAATTATTATTTAAAAAATTATCAGCTTTAAAGTTTACTAATGCTGAAAATTATACCTCAAAAACAAATATTGAAGAACATATTTATAGTTTGTATGCTGGTACTTCAGAAAAAAAAGACTTAATGTATATTGAAGTACCTACTTTAAAATCGCGAATTGTTAAAGATATTTTAATCAAATTAAAATATTTAAATAGAGATGCAGTTAGCTTGACTAATACTGGAAAGGGAATAATATTTAGTTTAGGGCATGATTTAATACAACCTAAAGATGATAGAGTTCTTGATTTTATAACTGAAAATGTTCAAGATAAGATAGAAAATTTTAGAATTAAAAATGCATATTTTGAAAATGGTGAAAGTTTAAATGTTAAAATTGAAACAGAATATTTTCTATTTGAGCGCACAATCAAACAAGAAAAATCTGATGCAATAATATCAATTAGGCATCTAATAAAGAAAAAAACTATTCCTAATGAATATTTAAAAAGTCAAGAATATAAAGAAATATATTCTAAATATAAAAGATATTCAGATGCAATATATATTATAAAAGATTAAACAATAATTAATATATTCTCTAGAACTAATAAAATATTATCTTAAAATAGCATTTTATTTAATTAAAAAAAATAATTTTTTAATTATGAAACTAATTACTGATAAAAATTTTTTAATATTATTAGTAATAATTTTATTATTGCTATTTTGTATAATTAAAATTATTATTTTAATTTATGATAAATATTTTTTAGAATATAAATTAAGTTATTTAATAAAATATAAATCTAGAATTATTTCTCAAAAGGGTAATTGTAATTCCAAGTATAATCCTTGCGATACTTTTAAAATTGCGATTAGTTTAATGGCATGTGAAGAAGGTATTGTAACAAGCTCTAAAGAACCTAAAATTTCATTTAGCCTTTATTATCCTGAAAATAAAATTAATTGTAAAGTAGCTCAAACGCCAGAATCTTGGATTAAAAATAGTTGCACTTGGTATTCTTTAGCCATTATTGAATTATTTAATAAAACAAATATAAAAAAATTTAAATATTATATTGATAAATTTCAATATGGAAATTGCGATATTTCATCACTAGGTAATAAATATTCTTCATTTAGTAATTTATGGTTATCTTTTGGATCTTTAAAAATTTCAATTGAAGAACAAATAGAATTTTTAGAAAATTTTTTAAATAATAAGTATAATCTAAATAAAAATTCTATAAAAATAACAAAAGAGATTTTATTTATAGAAATATTAGATAATAATTGGCAATTATATGGCAAAATAGGTCATGGACAAGATTATAGTATAAATAATAATAATAAGATTTTATATCAAGATTGGTTTATAGGATGGCTAGAAAGAGGAGATAAAAAAATAATATTTGCATCTCATTTGCTTTGTGAAAAAAAAATATATCAATATGAAAATAGCAATGAAATTGATTATCAAATAAAAAAATATTTAAAAAATTTAATTAAAACAAATTTAATATAAACATTTTAAACTACTTTTATATAAAATAAATACACAATAAAGATTTTACTAAAATAAAATTTATATAATTTTAAATTATTAATGCTTTTATTCAAATAAAATATTTAAATTAAACTTAATAATATAAAAAAGAATATAAAATAAATTATTATATTTATTTTTATATGTCGCAAAAATTAATTTTAATAGATGCATATGGTTTTATTTTTAGAGCTTATTATGTTTTTCCTAAGTTATATAATTCCCAAAATGTATCATTAGGTGCAATTTACGGTTTTGCATCTATGTTAATTAGATTAATTTTAGAAATGCAATCTAACAAAATTATTGTTGTATTTGATTCTGGTGGAAAAAATTTTCGTCATGAAATTTATACTGAATATAAAGCAAATAGAATTGATATAGATATAGATTTAAAAAATCAATTAGCAATCGCAAAAACAATACCAGATGCTTTAGGTATTCCATACATCAGTATAAATGGATTTGAAGCAGATGATATTATTGCAAGTTTTACTAAAAAATATATAGATCATCAGATTATAATAGTATCTTCAGATAAAGATTTAATGCAATTGATTAATGAAAATATAATAATGTATGATCCGCTAAAAAAACAATATATTACAAAAAAAGAAGTTTTTGAAAAATTTCAAGTAGAGCCCAATAAGTTAAGAGATTATCTTGCAATAGTAGGCGATAAATCTGATAATATACCAGGAATTAAAGGAGCCGGCCCTAAGGCCGCAATTAATTTGTTAAATGAATTTTCTACACTTGAAAATGCATTAATAAATATAAAAAATATCCAACCACTATCATTGCAAAATAAAGTAAAGTCAGATATTGAAAATGCTAAGCTATCACAAAAGCTTATTAGCTTATGTTGTGAAGCTCCAATAGAAGATTTTAATAATATATATATTAATTTAGATATTGAAAAAGCAGTTAAGTATTTTAAAGAATTAGAATTTAATTCATTATTAAGCAAAATATCTCAATTAGAAAATAAATACAAAACTATACATAATAGTTTGGATAATAATATAGTAATAGATAAGAGTTTAATTAATATTAATAATATAAATGAAAATAGTACAAATATAAGTACATACACAAGCATAGATACTAAAAATATAAATACAAGTATACATACAAATATAAATTCTGAAAATACAAATGAAAATACAACTAATAATTTAAATAAAGCAAATATTTTAAATAATCAAGTTGATATTAATACTAAAACAAAGAAAATTATTAAATTAGAACAATTAACGCAAAATCAAATAGATGAAATAATAAAATATTTTATTTATATTGGAGTATGTATAGTTGATATTAAAGATGATAATAATATAATACTTGCAAGTAAAGATACTATTTATCATTTAAAAGCGAGCTTACTAATAATAATGATAATACCATAATTGACAGTAATCAAACTACAATTAATAATAGTGAAATTAACAATTTAATACAAAATTTATTATTAAGCTTAATTGATAATAATAGTATTAAAGTTATTTGTTTTAATATTAAAAATTTATTAAATTATTTTAAATTTAAAAATATAAAAATTGATATTAAACATCATATTCATTGTTTAAATATTATGCATTACATTTTATATGGATCAATAATATCTTATAATCATTTTGCAAATATACTAAAGCAAATAGAATATAAAGAAGAATATATATGCTATGCACAAGATATATACAATTATTTTATAAAAGAATTAATAAAAGAAAATCTATTATCTATATATGAATTGATAGATTTACCGCTTAGCTATATATTATTTAATATTGAAAATATTGGAATAGAAGTAGATATTGAAATGTTAAAAATATGTTCACATGATTTAGATAAAAGACTTAAAATTTTAGAGCAAAAAATTTATCAATTAGCAGGTGAAGAATTTAACATAAACTCTCCTAAGCAATTAAGTATTATATTATTTGATAAATTAAATTTAAATTTAGATAATAATAAAAAAAAATATTCTACAGATATAGAGATATTAGAAAAATTAAAAGACAATGGAATTTTAATTGCAGAGTTTTTAATTAAATGGCGCGAATTATCAAAGTTAAAAAATACTTACACAACTGGATTGCAAAAGTTTATTATTAACAATAAAATACATACAACATTAGATCAAACAGGAACTGCTACAGGTAGACTATCATCATATAATCCTAATTTGCAAAATATTCCAATTAAGTCGCAAGAAGCAGAAAATTTACGCAATTGTTTTATTTCAGGAAAAGATAAAGATGGTGAAGAATTAATATTTATTTCAAGTGATTATTCTCAAATAGAATTAAGATTATTAGCAATAATTACAAATTCAAACAATTTATTGAATGCATTTGCGGAAAATAAAGATATACATCTTGATACTGCTGCAAAAATTTTTAACATTCCACATAGCAATATAACAAAAGAACAAAGACAAAAAGCAAAAACTATTAATTTTGGTATCATATATGGAATGGGTCAATTTGGACTTGCAAAGAAACTAAATATTTCAAACAATGAAGCAAAATTATATATAGAAAGATTTTTTGCTCAATATCCAGAAATTAATAAATATATGGAAGAAACAATATTATTTGCAAAAGAAAATGGGTTTGTAAAAAATATGTTTGGTAGAAAATGCTATTTGCAAACAAATCTTTCAAGTGGATTTTTAAATAGAGCAGCAGTTAATTTTCCTATTCAAAGCTCTGCAAGTGATATTATCAAAGCAGTAATGATAAGATTACAAAATAAATTTATCGCTAATAAGTGGCCTATTAAATGCGTTTTACAAGTTCATGATGAATTAATTTTCATTACAAAGAAAAAATATCAAACAGAAAGTATAGAGCATATTAAACATATAATGCAAATAGATTGCTTTAATAATAATATTTTAATTAATGATTTATTAAAAGACAATATTAATAATTTACAAAATATTAAAAGTATTCCTATTTCAATAAATATTGCAATTTCTGATACATTTTTTTTTAATAAATAATTTAATATACAAATTATGCAGTAAATTAATAATAAATTATTAATTTTTCTATTTTATAGTATTATTAATTTGATTTTTAAACTCTTATTAAGTTATAATTTTTTTTATTTATTATTAATAAATAATGTATTTTTTAGAATTATTAATTTTAGCATTTATTGCTTTTGCAATTATTTATAAATTATTTTCGCAAATAGGCATAGAAGATGATGAAGATATAGCAAAACATAAAAATAATAGAATAACTATACAAGCCGAAGAAATATCTTCAAACGATATAAATTCAAATGTTCCACTTACAAATGAAGAACTAAAACTGTATACCGATAATATTTATTTATATAGCAGTATTAAAGAGCTTTCTGATATTTTGCCAAATTTTAATTTTAGAAAATTTGTTAATAATGTTAAAAAAGTTTTTCATCTATTAATAGAAAACGAAGAAAAAGATGAATTAATACTAAAAGAAATAATTAAATTAGATAGTATAGACAATATATTAAATAAATTAAGATATTATAGATTATCTAATACAAGTATAATAAATTTTAAAATTATCAGTATAGAAAAAAAAGATAATTTAATTATAATAATTTTCTTATTCGAAACAGCAGGCACAAGTAGATATTGGCATTTTGAAAAAGATAAAAATAATATTACTCCTAATTGGTATTTATTCGATATTACCAATGAAATTTAGTAA
>JAXMDS010000013.1:0-38239 GCA_046348705.1 Rickettsiales bacterium
TTTTAGAGAATCTTTATTCATAATATGTTCTAATATTATTTGATTCATATGTTCAAACATATTATAATAATAATTTTCAGAAAAATCTTCTAATTTATCTAAATAATTCTTATTTTCTACTAAGTAATAACCTAATTCTTTAGGAAGTAAATTAGCAAATATGCTTTGAAACTTAAAACTAAAACAATATTTTAAATGTTCTAAATAAATCAAATTAATAATTTCTGTATTTTCTTTTATTTTACAAATATTATCTAAAATTTTATCTTTTACATCTTTAGTAAATTGTTCTAATTCTGCTGTAATTTTAATAAACCAATTTAAATAACTAATAAATTCATTTGAATAAAAATGATTAAAATCATCTTTGAGATATTTAATTTTTTGATATATCAAAGTAAATGCTTTTTTTTGTATTTCGTTTTTATCTGTTATATCTCGACCTTCATAATTTATTCTCTCACTAAAAAATGCTGTACAAAGTATTTTTAAATATTCTAAATGTTTTATATGATCACAATTTTTAGAATAATTATTTTTTTTGTTAAGATTATTAATTTCTGCAGGAATTATGTCATTTAATAATTTATTGAAAAAAGAAATAAATTCTATATCATCCATTTTAATAGGTAGAATTAATTTTGGTAGTATAAAACTATTAGATAATTGATCATCTATTTTTTTATATAATTTTTCATTATAAAAATTTGAAAATTGATAGAAAAAAATTAAATTCATATTTAAATTAATACTAGAATATAATTTTTTAGAAATAAAATTTTCTATTATAGTTAAAGATAACTTTGAACTATTTTGATTAGAATTTAAATTGCCCGATAAATTTTGAGACATTTTAAAAGATTGCACTATTTGATAATTGCTTAAAGTAAATAATGTTAATTTTAAAATATTCAAAGCATCAATATTAATAAAATATTCATCTGTAATTATTTCTTCTTTTAAATATAATTTTGATTTTTCTAATGAATTATTATGTGAAAAAATATAATTTTTAGGTATTATTAAAAATATAGCATATAATTGTTTTATAAATCTTAAATATATTTTTAAAGTTATATTTTTTAAGTGATTGAAATGTGCAAAACTGAATTCAAATTTAGATATAAACATCATTTCAATAATATTAAGGTTTAAATATATATCAACTAAATGAATAGATTTATCTGACTTAAAATGATCATCACTTACTAAATGTTTTTTATTAAAAAAATCAAATAATTGTTTGTTTAATTTTGATTCAAGTATCTTATCAAAATTAACTTTTGCTTTTATTATGTTAGCTTCTTCTGCTAATTTTAATTTACGTTTCTTTAATTCTTCCATTTCTTTTAATATTTGATTACATCCTGCGCCATAATTATTTGTTATTTCTTGCTTTTTTGTTTCTAGTTTATCTCTTATTTTTTCATGATATTGTAGATTTTTTCTATTTTTTTTTGTTCTGCTAATTTTTTCATTAAGATGATTATAGCTTAATGTTTCCTCTTTTGAATTAAATTCATTATCACGATGACTTTTATCATATTGTTTTTCTTTTCTTATTTTTTCTTGTAAAATTTTTTCATCTTGAAATATATCTTGATATTCTTTAAATAAAGATTCATATACCATATTTTCTTCTTTTAAAGAAGCTTCAGATAAAATATAATTTAATGTTTTTTTTAACAATTTAAGATCTAAAATCATTCCTGTTATAGAATCTTTTAAAAATGAATATTCTTCTTTAAAGTTATCGAGATTTACTTTTAATTTATCTAACTTATCAAAATTAACAAATGTTAATCTGTTAAAAAGCGCTAAAGTATTAATTAATGAATTTATTTTATAATTCAGTAATTTAAGTTTTTGTTCATTTGTAATATTTTCATCATATGTTGTTATAAATTTTAACTCATGTTTCATATTTTTATATTATTAATATGTAATAATATTATAACATAAAAATTATATATAATATATTTAATTTTAATACAATTATAATTAATTTTATTTATTCCTTAACTTTTAGTAAAATTTTGTGCTATATTAAATGATAAATAAATAATTAAGTATTAGTTTTAAGAAAAATAATAACGTCTATAATATCTTTTATATTTGTAAAACCCGCAAAGACCATTTTAGTACCTAGAGCAAACTCTTTTGGATTATGTAAAAAATGAAATAAATCTTTTAATGTACAAGTTCCTTTATTACTGTGCAAGTTCTTGTAAGATTTTTAAACTAGTAGAATAAAACTAATTTGCAATAAAAACTTTCTTTTTATCTATGAATTGTAAATAAATTTTAGTCCTATTTTATTTAATCCATTAATTGCAAATGTATAACATGAAATGCATTTTCTTATAAGTTTTTTTTATATTTTCAAGTCTTACATTATCGATAATTGCTTTTAACATTAATTGTTCAATTTCTTCTTTTGAAAGATTAATATTATTAATATTTTTTTCTTTAAATATTGAATTATTTTCATTATTTATGTTAAAATTATCATTTTTTAAAGAATCTGAAATTTTAACTATATAGCCTTTAGTTAGAATATATATTCTTTAATTGCAATAATTTTTAGTTACAATTAGTTGCAATATTAAAAAATAGTTGTAATATTAAAAAATATTTAAATAAAAAATTCTGTAATAATATAATTAAAAATTAATATAATTACAGAAGATGTTACTACTGCATTTGTAGTTGCAAGACCAACTCCTTTTGCTCCTCCTTTTGCATAATATCCCTTATAACAGCTATTTGCACCAATAATAAATCCAAAAAATAATGCTTTAGTAAGTCCAGAAATAATGTCAATAAAGTTTAAATATTTTAAAGTATTTTGTATATATAAACTTTCTGCAAAATTTAATTTGTATATTGCAACCATATATCCACCAAAAAAACCTAAAATATTAAAAATAATTACTAAAATAGGCAATGATATTAAAGTGGCTAAAATACGTGGAGCAATTAAATATTTAATAGGATTAATAGATAAAGTATATATAGCATCTATTTGATCAGTTACTCTCATAGTAGAAAGCTCGGCAGTTATAAATGCACCAGCTCTACCAGCTAATATTAAGCCTGAAAGTACAGGTCCTAATTCTCTAGTTAATGATAAAACTAAAATCATAGGAACACTAGACTCTGCAATAAGTTTACTCATGCTATAATAACTTTGTAAAGCTAATACTGCGCCAGAAAAAATACCAGTTAAGGCAATAACAGGAACAGAAAATAATCCAATATACATAAGTTGAGTTAAAAATATTTTAAAATAAATTGGAGGAAAAAAATTATTAACAAAACTATAAAAAGCAAAACCAATAAATTTTAAAATAGAATATGTATTTTGTATTAATAATTTTTTAATATAATTAAAACATATAATACAATTTCTTCCTATATTGATAGTTAATTTTAGAAACATAAATCCTATAAAATAATAAAAATAATATTTATTTACTATATTATTTAGTATACCCTATTGATTTATATTGGCAAAATATGTTAAAATTAACTTTATATTATTTAATATTAAATATATTGTGGCAAAAATAATTCGCAATAGAAGCAATAAACCAAAGTTTAAAGCTGCAAGATCTCTTAGAACTACTATTTGGCATACAGGAAGAGATACTTATACAAGAAGAAATTCAAGACCTGGTCAGCATGGTGCAAATGTTATATCTAAATCAGGTTATGGTTTGCAATTAGAAGCAAAACAAAGAGTAAGAATTCATTATGGTATGAGTGAAAAGCAATTTAAAAATACCTTCTTAAATGCATCTAAAAAAATAACAGAAAATAAAATGGAAGCTTTTATTCAGATGCTAGAATCAAGATTGAGCACTTTAGTGTATAGAGCTGGTTTTGCACCTAGTATTTATGCTGCTCGTCAATTAATTTCTCATAAACATATTTTAGTTAATGATAAAAAAGTAAATATATCTAGCTATATGTTAAAAGTTGGAGATGTGGTTAGTTGTGTTGATAAAGATGCTTCTAAAAATATTATTAGAAAATCTATTTCTGAAATTAGTAAAAAATTAAAAACTCCAGATTATATTGATTTAGATTCAAATAAATTGTCTTTTACATATAAATTTAGTCCACTTAGTAACCAAATTTCATATCCATTTACTTTAGATTTATCTAGTATAAAATTATTTTATAGATAATTTAATTAATAATTGTATTATAAGATAAATATATATAATTAGAATATTAAAATTAAGCTTAAGAAGATTAAAGAAAAATAATTAAAAAATATTGATATATATTTATATTTTAATTTTTAAAAAAAATATTTTAAATTTAAATTAAGTAATTCAAAATTTAAATTTTTTATAATATAATTATAAATTATTATTATTCATTTCTAATGAAAAAAAATTTAAATATATTTAATTAATTTAATAATTAACTATATTTAGTTTAAATGTTTTGTAATTTCTAATACAATTTCTTCTATCGATAGGCCAGAATTTTTCCATAATGCAGGAAACATACTAATTTCAGTAAAGCCAGGCGCAGTATTAATTTCATTAAAATATATTTCTTTTGTGTCTTTTTGCATTAAGAAATCTATTCTAGCTAAACCATTAGCTTGTATTTTTTTATAAATTAAACTTGCAATATTTTTTAAATTTTCTACTGTGTCTAAAGTGATGTTTGCGGGTATTTTAAAATGAGCACCATCTTCTTCATATTTTGCTGCATAACTGTAAAATTCATGACCAGATTTTAATTCAAGTTCTGCAATATTTTTTGCAATTATAGGATTTTTACAATTTCCTAATATGGCAACTTCAAGTTCGACGCAATTTTCAATATATTGCTCAATAATAACTTTATTATCAAAAAGTAAAGCTTCTTTAATTGCTAATAGTAATTCTTGTTGATTTTTTGCTTTTGAAATTCCAACTGATGAGCCGCATCTTGCTGGTTTAATTATTAAAGTTTTTATTATTGCATTAGACTTAACTTCTAATTTTTTTATAATATCTTCAAAATTAATTTCTATATTAATTTCATAATCATAATAGACTAAATAAGCAGGAGACTTAATAATACTATTAGATATATACCTTGTTAAATCTTTATCTATAGCTATACTAGAAGCTGATAAACTACTTCCTGTATATTGCAAGTTAAGCATATCTAATAAACCTTGAATTTTACCGTCCTCTCCTTGTGTTCCGATAATATAAGGAAAAGCAAAATCAATTTTATATAATTTATTTTGCTGTAAGTTTTTATTCTGAAGTATTTCAATATTATAATTTGAATTTTGTTCTAAATCTTTATCTTTAAATATTTCAACATGTTTATTTAATTGCATCTCTTTAACCATTAAATAATGATTACTATTTTTTATGATAATATTTGCATCTAGCCCATCATTGTCTTCAATAGTTTTATTAATTATATTAATATTATCAATATATTTAAAATATCCTTTATTTTTAGATATTCCAAGCAAAATTACATTAAAACCATTATTAACTAATGCTGGATAAATTGTTTTAATTGAAACAACAGAAATTTCATGCTCAGTTGATTTTCCACCAAATATTAATAAAATATTTTTTTGAATTTGATTCATAATTTTATATAAAATTACTAAAACTTTTACTGATTAATTATATAAAATTTTGTTTAATAAAAAAATTTATGTATAATATATTGATTTATATTTTATTTTTAAAATTAATTTAGAAAAATAAAATAAATAATAATTAAATAAATTATTAAATTTACAATGCAAAATGATGAAAATAATGTAGAAAAAATAACTACAAATATAAATAATGAAGTAATTATTACAAAAGAAAATTTAGAAGATAAATCTAAAGTTATTGATGAAATTACTAAAATTTCTTCTACAACTCAAGAAAATAAAGTTAAAAATAATAAATTTAAAAAAACTAAGTTTACTCGTAATAATCAGCAAAATAATGATAGTGACGCTAAAGCTTTAAGTTTTGCAACTTTAGAAGTTAAAAGAATTGCAAAAGTAACAACAGGTGGTAGATATTTTAGAGTTTCAGTTGTAGCAATAGCAGGAGATAAAGCTGGAAATGTTGGTTATGGCGTAGGTAAAGCATTTGATATGTCAGACGCTAAAAGAAAAGCAATGTCAGCTGCTAGAAAATCGCTTAGAAATTTTCCTTTATTAGAAAATCGTACTATTTTACATGATGTAGAAGGTAGAAATGGTGCTATTTCTGTTATTTTACGTAAAGCAAAACCAGGTACTAGTATTATTGCTTCGAGCAAATTGTTTGTATTATTTACATTATTAGGAATTAAAGATATTGTAGTTAAAAAAGTTACAGGACCTTCTAATATTACCAACTTAATTGAAGCAGTATTTAATGCTTTAAATACTACTGCGAGAACGAAATTTTTTAAAGAAATTGCAGAAAAAGAAGAAGCTCGTAAATTAGCCTATAAAGCATAATTTTTTTTAAATTAAATAAATTTATATAAATAAAAAATATATTGAATAAAATTTCAGATAGTATTAAAGAGGTTTTTTTTAATATTCCTTTAAAAAAGTCTTATAATTATTATTTAATAAAATTAAATTTAGAATGGAAAAATATAGTAAAATTAGATTATTATTTATTTTCTTATCCTATAAAAATTATTAATATTTTAAATACAGATAAATGTTTAATCGAAATTGCAGTAAAGTCAAATATTATTGGAATGCAATTATATTTTAATGAATTAGAAATTTTAAATCAAATTAATTTAATACTTGGTTTTAATAACTTTATTAATAAAATAAAAATTTCTAATAGACCAGATTTGTGGTAAAAAAATTCATTAAAATTACTATTTTATTATGTATTTAAATTGAATTGGATAAATTCAATTATGTTTAATAATTAGTATATCTTACTATACTATTATTTTAATATATTATTACTTGATTTTAAAAATATTTAATTAAATTTAAATTTAAAGTTATTTATTTAAACTAAATTTATTTCCTTTAAATCTTTTAACTTTTCCTAGCAATTCTAATTCTAATAAAATTAAATGTAAATATCTAATTTCTATATCAAAATGAGTATGTAAATTTTCAATACTAACTGGATTTTCAGAAAGACTAGATAAAATATCTTTTCTCATAACATCTGTAATAAATTTTGGATCTAAATCTTTTTGATTATTATAATTTTGCTCTTTAATTTGAAATGTATTTAATTCTTTTTGTATAAAATTATTATTTGATATAATATCCAATATATCTTGAACCTCAATTAACATATTTGCTCCATCAGAAATTAATTTATTAGTTCCAGCGCTTCTAGGGTCTAATGGATTACCAGGTACTGCAAAAATTTCTCTATTATAATCTAGTGCTAAATTTGCAGTAATTAAAGAACCAGATTTTAAACTAGCCTCCATAATACAAGTTGCAAGCGATAGTCCTGCTACTATTCTATTCCTTGTTTTAAAATCAATTTTATCTGGCTTTGTATATAATGGTTTTTCTGAAATAATTAATCCATTTTCACTAATTAATTTATATAAGTTAGTATTTTCAGAAGGATATATATAATCAAGGCCCCCTGGCATTACTGCTATTGTATTATTTTGCGCGGCTTTATGCGCAGCTGCATCTATACCCTTTGCAAAACCTGAAACAACAACAAAACCAGCATCAGATAATTCTTTACTAATTTTTGCAGTAAAATTCATACCCATAATCGAAGCATTACGAGAACCAACAATAGATATACAATTTTTTTTTAATAAATTAATATTTCCATAATAAATTAATATAGGAGGATGATCTAAAGTTAATTTTAATATTTTAGGATAATTAATATCTAAACATGTAATTATCTTAGCGCCAAATTTTTTAATTTCATCTATTTCTTTAATAATTAACTTATCATCATATAATTTAATATTTGAATTATTTTTTTCAAAAAAATTACTTAAATATTCTACAATTTTTTTAGGAGTTTTAAATATATTTAATAAATTATGAAAAATTTTAGGAGTGATACTATCTGTTCTTAAAATTTTTAAAATATAAAAAATATTATCAAATTCAACAGACATAAATAAATGAAAAATAAACTACACGCCCGAGAGGACTTGAACCCCTAACCTTATGATCCGTAGTCATATGCTCTATCCAATTAAGCTACGGGCGCATATATTTAATTATAACATAAAAATATTTTATAAAAGTAAATATGTTATAATTTATTAAAAAAAATTTAATTATATGTATTTATTGCGTATTATATATTACATTATTATTAGTTTAAATTTTTATATATTTATTAATGCAGATATATATTATGAAAAAATTAATAATAAAGAAACTATTATCGTAGAAAATGTTGATAATAATGAATATTCAAATAAAGAAATAGATAAAAATATACTTAATAATAGTATAAATATTAACAAAGAACAACATGATCATGATATAAACGATAATAATGTAAGAAATAAAAATATTATTAAAGCAGATATTGACAATAATAATGATCAATTAAATACATATTTTAATAAGCCTCAAAATTTAAAAATCGGTCTTATTTTGCATTCAAGTTTCGTTTATCCTTTTGATGTAAATAAAACTATTCAATTTATTATAAGTAGAAATATTTTTGATGGATATAAAGATATAGAGTCTGAATATACAGGATGCTATGCTTTTATTAGCGAATTTACAAAAAATAATTTTGTTTTATTCACAAAAAATAGCACTAATTTTCTTAATAGTTTAAATTCAAATACTACATCAAATAATAAAAATATTAAAAATAGCAAAATAACACTTCAAGATCAAGTTAAAAACGAAAATATTAAAGATCAAAATACTAAAAATAATACAAATGCAACAAATAATATTTTAAAACATATTACAAAATATTATATAAAAGATTTAAAAGAAGCCTTATATCAAAATGAAGTTAAATATTTAATGTCAATAAGAGGTGGATATAATGCTTCTGATTTAATAGATGATTTATTCAAATTAGAAAAACCTCAACAGGAAAAGTTATTTATTGGTTTTAGCGATGCAACAATATTGCATTTATTTTTTAGTCAACAATGGAATTGGAAAACAATACATGGCCCAGTATTATTAAGTGCAGATCACGTTTCCCAGCAAAATTTTCGTAAATTAATTAACTTATTATTAAGCAAAAAAGAAGCAAGTATTAAGATTAATTTAAAACCAATAAATCATTTAGCAAAAATAACTAAAAATTTAGAAAGCTTAGTTACAGGAGGTAATCTTTGCGTTGTGCAAACCAGCATTGGCACTAAAATACAAATTGATACCCAAAATAAGATATTAATATTAGAGGAGACTAAAGAGTCAATTTATAAAGTTAAACGTATGTTAAAACATTTAAAAGATGCTGGTTTATTAAATAATGCAACTGCAATAATTATAGGAACAATTGATTGCAATGAAGAAATTAAAATGCCAATAGTATTGCAAACATTTTTTGATAACTTAGCTGTTCCAGTATTTTATACAAATAAAATAGGGCATAATAAATATAATTTTCCTTTCATTATAAATGAAAAAGCAAAAATTATTAATAATAATAATCAGTTTATTTTCTATCAAACCTTTAAAAATATATATAAATAAATAATATATTTTCAATTAATTTAAAATTATATGCAAAAAAATAAAACAGAAATAAATGAATTAATTAATAATATTAATAAACTAATATTATATAAGAAAAATTTTAATGAAATAGAAATTATATATTTAGATAAAAAATGCAAAACATTTTTAGGAAGAATTAAAATTATTTTCTTAAAATTGCAAAAATATTTTTCTTAAAATTATAAATAATATAAATTATTAAAATTTAAAAAACTCATTATAAAAAATATTTAAATAAAAAATACTAACGATAGTCAAATCAGTCGCGCACATAAAATCAGTCACACACAAAGGTTATAAAACAAAAAAAGAAACAATACTAAAGATAGTCAAATTAGTCATAAAAAAGGTTAAAAGATGAAAGAGGAAAAAATACTAACGATAATATAAATTTGACATTATAATTAACTTACTTAATATATAATTTATGTAAATTTATAAGTTAATATTTGTGTGTATTGAAAAAAAAGCAAGTAATAGTATAGTAGAATTTTTCACATATGTTATTTATAAAAAATTAATTCATTTTTTATATTAGTTCTAAATTTATATATAAATAACTTATATTATTGTTATAAAGATTTAAATTCTTCTAATGTTATATGCTATTTTTATGCATTATTACAAAATTTAAATCGCTACTAAGTTATATTTATTTATTACTTATAATTATTTTGTTTTGACTATAATTGTTAAATTATTTCATCTGATCTATTAGTATTTTCCACTAGAACTTCTTCTGTAATTTTATATTTATTTTGTCTAATTAAATTAATAATATTATTTATTCTTGCATTATTGATGCCATAATTTTTTAATGCAATACTACTAATTTGAAGAGCCGTTTCACAATCGGAAGGAACCGTTTCAAGATTGTCATCTTTAGCATATTTTTGTACTTCTTGTAAATTTAATGCTCTTACAACAATATCAATATGCGGAAAATGTTCACTAATTTTTTTAGCTGCTGCTTTAGAAGCTGAAAAATTATTAATTGCTAAAATTATCAAAGCACAACGCTCTATGCCTGCACCTTTTAAAATATCAATTTGAGTAATGTCGCCACGAAATACAGAATATTTTTTATAATTTGTTTTTACTATTTCACGATCAATATCTAACGCAATATAGCTAATTCCTTCTGAAAATAATATCTTTGCGATTAATTTACCAATATCTCCAAAACCACAAATAATAACGTGTTTATTTAAATCATTAGCACCAAAATCAACATCACTTAAAGTAGAAGATTCATTCTTTTTATACAATTTATTACTATATAGCTTATTAATTATATAGTCTCCTATAGTATTAAATAAAGGAGTTAAAGCCATACTAATAGTAACTATAAGTAATAAAATTTTTGCAATTTTAGGTTCAATTAATCCATACTCTTTACCCATATTAAACAATACAAATGCAAATTCACTTCCTTGAGATAATAAAATTCCAATTCCAAAACTAATTGAAGTAGAAAATCTAAATGATTTACATATTAAAAGTATAATAATAGTTTTAATGCACATTAAAGATATTGCGCCTAATATAACTATTTTAATTTCTTGTATTACATCTAATATATTAATTGTCATTCCTACATGCATAAAAAATAATCCAAGTAATAAATCTTTAAATGGAAAAATACTTTCTTCTGCTGAAACGCGAAATTCTGTTTCTGCAACCAATATTCCAGCTAAAAAAGCACCAAGCGCCATAGATAATCCAAGCGATTCTGTAGCATAAGCAGCAGATAAAGCAATTAAAATAGTTGTTGCAATAAAAATTTCATTGTTATTATGATTGCTTTCGGATGCTATTAATCTAAATGCAGGTCTTAAAAATATTCTACCCATCAAAAAAATACTAAACATTGCAATTATAGCTTTTATTAAAGCTATAAATAAAGCATACCCTATATTAATATCACCTTTACCTGCTAAAATTGGTAACATTACTAATAAAGGCACTACTGTAAAATCCTGCTGTAATAATATAGACAAAGAAATTCTACCAGTTTGAGTACTTTGAATATTTTTATCATCTAATGTTTTAAGTACAATAGCAGTAGAAGATAAAGCTAGGCCTCCTGCAACAATAATTGCAGCTTTTGCATCCATAAACATATTTAAAATAAACCAAAAGATAATACTAGTAAATAAAATTTGCATAGAGCCAAGGCCAAATACATATTTTCGCATTGCTTTTAATCTTTCAAATGAAAGCTCTAAGCCTATTGCAAATAATAAAAAAACTACTCCAAATTCTGCTATAAAGCCAGTTTTATCATGATCTACAAAATTAAAGCCATGATTACCAATAATAACACCAGAAACTAAATAAGCTAAAACAGAACTTAGATAAAATTTTCTAAATAAAATAACTAAACAAATTGGAACTGAAAATAGTATTAAAATACTTTTTAAAGTTTGAACATCAAACATAGACTCATTAAATAAATTAAGCTTTCTTATTATTAAAAAAATAGTTAAATTAATATTATTATCTTTTACTATTTTAATATAACTTTATTATGTATTTATGATTTTTTTTACAAAATATATAATACATATTATATAATATATTTTATAAATATCTAAATAAAATAATGTATTTTGATCAAAAAGATACAATCAAAACAACTACAGATATCGAATCTGTTTATTATAACAATGATAATAATGATAATTGCTTTAGTCAACAATTTATGCAAAATATTGCAGATCAACAACATAATATCTTTAATACTAAAAATATTGTAGATATTAAATTATTATTAAGAAAAATTTACGGATATCAAACTACTCAGGCAATTGGCACTTTTGTTGAACTTGAAATTGTAGATTTTATGTTTGATTTTGAAGATTTTATTCACTTACGCATCATACAAAAACAATTTAAACTAAATTATAGAGCATTATCTAGATTATTTTCTTTTTTAGTTTCAGCTGATATTTTAGAGTATAAAAAAAATCAGATGTATAAGCTTACAAATATGGGAAAATTACTTTCTCATAAATCTCCTACATCTCTTGCGGGAGTTGCAAAACTACATAGCAATCCAAAGCCAAAATTTTATCAATCATGGCAATGTTTACCATGGGCTATGCGTAATAATTTACCAACTACTATGCTTCGTAATAATAGATCAATTTTTAATGACTTAATAACAGATCCTGAAGCTTTTGATATTTTTAATAATTGTATGGAATCTTTAATGCTAATTGATAAACAAAGTTTATTAAATGCTCATGATTTTTCAAAATATAAAGTAATAGCTGATATTGGTGCTGGATCTGGTACTTTACTACAAGAAATTATGATGTCTTATAAAAATGTTTTTGGAATATTTTTTGATATTACAGTACTTAATTTAGAAAAAAGAATTACAGATGTTAATATTTTATCAAGATGTGAATTTATAGAAGGTA
Source organism: Rickettsiales bacterium (assembly GCA_046348705.1). Taxonomy (GTDB): domain Bacteria; phylum Pseudomonadota; class Alphaproteobacteria; order Rickettsiales; family Rickettsiaceae; genus JAXMDS01. Next base: position 13,114 of record JAXMDS010000013.1, read on the forward strand.
ATTTTTTAGAATCTGTACCTTTTGAATGCGATTTATATATTTTAAGACAAATTTTACACAATTGGAATGAAGATGCATGTTTACAAATTTTGACAAATATTCATAAAAATATGCATAAAAATTCAGTTCTAATGATTATAGATAGTTTAATTGATGAAGATGATCCAACATCTAAACATATTTTAAATCATAGAAACTTACAAATGTTTGTTCTTATGGACCAAGGAAGAGAAAGAACATATAAAGATTATATGAGAATTTGTTCTCATCTATTTACTTTTATAGAGCATTATAATTTATTATCTGAATTATCTATGATTATTGCAGTACCTAAAGCTAAATATTAAAATATAATAAATAAAAATGTTAAATTTTAAACAATTTAAAGGATATTTAGGAGAATGTATTATAACTTTTATTTATATAATAAAAGGATATAAAATTTTACATAGAAGATATAAACATAAATTAGCTGAAATAGATATAATAGCAGTTAAAAATAATACAATTATATTTATAGAAGTAAAAACTAGATTAGGTAATTATTTGTTAGATCAAGTTGTATCTTATAATCAAAAACAACGTATCAAAACTTGCGCTAAGTTATTTATTGCAAAAAATTATAAAATACAATCTTATAATGTAAGATTTGATTTAGCAATTGTCAATTTATTTAAATTTAATATCTATAAAAATGCATGGTAATAAAATTATCATAAAGTGTAATGTATACAACAATCCATGATCTAAATTAATATATAATAAATTTAAAAACTTTTTATTAAAATATATATTATATAGGTTAATATTTGTGCATATTTAAAAAATCAATAATAGCATTAGATTTATTTAAGCTGAATTAATTTTGTATATATTGAATATTGAATTAAATATAGATTTATATTAATAAAAAAGAGCGCTAATAAAAAGCAAAATCATTTAATATATGAAAAATAAACCAAAACTAAAAACAATTAGATTCTATTATATATCATTAACTAAAAACAATTAGATTCTATTATATATCATTTAAAACTAGATACTAAATTATTAGATATTATTATAAATTATTATTGCATTACTTGTTCACCAGTAATTCTAATAATAGGCATTTTATTAGTTGGATGAATTTCTTTATTAATAGATCTAACTTTAATAAAAATACCAGAATTAAATTCTGTTAAAATATCTTTTTTGCTATCTAAATTATCAAAATTATTATTATTATTATTATTATTATTTGAATCGTGTATAATTGTAGCATCTTGGCCATTCCACAATGGTAATATATCTATTTTTCTATTATTTGAGTAAAAAATAAATAGTTTTGAATTGCTTACTAAATATAAATTAAAAATTTCATTAGTACTTGTATTATGCAAATCAAAAAAACTTATTTCAAAAATATTATTAATTGTATTAAATTTATACTTAGAAAGCATTTTAATATTTGCATTTTTTATTACATATACTTTTTTTGGTTTTAAAGTTAAATACTCTATATCGCATATTTTATCATTTTTATTTCTTACTTTTTTAGGGTTAAAAAATAAAATTTTTATCTCTGATTCATATAAACTAAGATTATTTAAAGCGTTTTTTTTCTTTTGAATTAATTTTTTTTTTAAGTATGACATTACTTTTTAATTATTTATAATATTTATATTAATTTTTCTGCTTTAGGATATAAATTTAACATATCATGCTGATTAATTTTGCCATAATTTTGAATTAATATAAACAAATGTTGTTTTAGCATAATATTTAAATTAGCATCATTTAAAAAGTCATAATCAATTTGAATTGAAATTAATTCATCTTTTTTAATATCTTTAAAATAAATGCCTTTTACTATTTCATTATTTTTTTCATATATTAAAGTGCATGCATTACTAGAGATTGTAATATTTCCAGTAATATTGTAAAAAGCTGGAATATTTATAGCTTCTTTTATATTTTTCTTATTAAAATCTATAAATCCATTTTTTGGAAAATAATTTTTAGAAATATCACTATTTAAATTATCAATATTACAAAAATTAGTATTATATTCATGAAATTTAATTTCAATAATTTCTGAAAAAGCTTTTTGCATATGTAAAGATAATTGCGATATAGCAAGTATAAAAAATTGTTCAAAAGAGTTTTGATCAAGCTTTATACCGAGATCACGCTCTATATTAAAAAAATCAAGATTAATTTTTTTAGGTATTATAATTTTTCGCTTAATTGTAAAAAAGTTATTATTAATTTCTTTTATATGTTGCATAAGATTTTTTAAAAATAAAATAATTATAAAAATACTATAAATATTGATTTATAGTATTAAATTTATTTAATATTACTAATATTTGAATAAATAATTTAATAAAGTTCAAAAATAATACAAGCTATTATTTAACCTTTTATAGTATTATTTGTATCGTCTTCTATAATAATTCCTATTAATTTTGGTTTTACTTCAAAAAATGGCGGAATATCAAGCTCTAAATTAACTTGTGTTTTTTGCCAAATTGTATGCTCTCTTTTATTATCAACTAATTCTCTTTGCGATCCTATTTCTGGTTTACCAAATACAAATAAATTGCATAATGAAAAGTCACCTAATATTAAATATGAATATAATTTTTTATTTTTATATTTTTTACATTCAGTAAGATTTTCAATTTGTTCATTGCTAATTACATCATTAATAAGAAATGATAAATTATTAATTGCACTTTTTTGAGCAACTATAAACTGATCTTGAGCCAAATCTAATGAATTTTTATTAATTAAATAATCAAATGTATTAGAATTCATTAAAATTTTACCTTTATTTAATTGATGTGTTTGTATAATTGTTGAAAGTTTTTTTATTGATAATTCTGATTTTTTTACTACAATAATACATTTTCCATTATTTTTGCATGCTTCTAATTGCTGATTTAGTTTTTTATTAAAATCATCACTTTTTTCTTCTTTATTATCTAATTGTTTTTTTAATATATCTATTATTTCATTATCTTTATTTGATAATGCTTGTAAAATACCTGGCATTTTATCATCAGAATGAGTACTTTTAATACCTGTAATTAAACGCTCTTCAAGATCATATTTTAATTTTTTTTCTAATTGTAAGACAATTTTTTGCTGTAATTCAGAATCAATACTATTATAATATTTTGTTGTAATATAAAAAGGTATACTTTTTATTTTTTTTTCTTCAGTTAAAATAGCAGCATTTACATTTGCAGAAGTGGATGAAAGGCCAACTGTTTGCATACTTTGAGCAATAATATATTCTCTTTCATTACAATTAACATAAGTAATTTCTTTTAATAATTCATAAGATAAGTAATCTTCTTGTTCTATATATTTTGAAGATAAAATATTAACATCTTCTCCTATATTGATATCAATACTTTTAATAAAAAAGCCGCCTATTGTTTTTTTTATATTATTATTTATATTATTTTTAGATTTTTGCATAATTGGAAAAGGTCTATTTTGCATATTTTTATTATTATTTAAATTTAATGTTTTTTTTGATGTATAATTATTAACATTTGGATTAATTGATTTTTGTAAATTGTAATACAATTCATCATTTTCTTTATTTAAATAAAATGAATTTTGATTTTTTGAATCATGACTATTATTGTCAGTTGACATATATATCTCTTTATCATGAAAAGCTTCAGAATTTAAATTAAAATTATCTTGCTCTTCTGACTGATTTTGTATTTGATGATCAGATTTATTATCATAAAACTCTTCTATTGAGCTATTATTATAGGAATTATGAAAGATATTGGTATTATCAAAATTTATATTTTTATTAGCTTTTTTTTCTATGAAATAATTATTTTCATCTTCATTTTCATCTTCATTTTCATCTTCATTTTCAGATAAATTTAATTGATTACCATTTTTTAAAATATATTCATTTGTTTTTTTATTTTGCATAATTTGATTTTGATTATTAATATTTTTTAATTCTGTTTCTTTTTGTTCAATTTCATCTTTTATATTATTTTTTTTTAATAAATTATTAAAAAAAGTTTTAAATTCGTTTTCTATTGTCATATTTTTTTATTAATTAAATGTTTAATATTTTTTTAATTTTGTTTCTAAAAGTTTTTTTATATTGATTTTTATTTTATTTAATTTTCTAAACACTTCTTTTTTGTCAATTAATGTAGAATCTATATTAGAATTTGATTCAGAATTCATATTTGAATTAGAATTTATTAAATTATTTTTAGTATTAAAATTTAATGTTTTATTAAGATTAGTAGAGTTTAATTTTTTTTGATTTTGATTAGTTTTTGTTTTATTTTCATTTTGTTTATTATTTGTATTTTTTTCTTTATTTTGGTTTTGAGTTTGTGTTTTATCTTCTAAATTATCATATAATTCATTATTTATATTCTTTGAACTATTAAGATCATCTAAGCTATTATCTTGATTATATTCTAAGATACTTGCTTGATTATTTGCCGGAAAAGCAACAATACTAATTTCAACTAAATCTATTTTATATATTTCTGTTATTCTGTTTTGTGGTATTTTTTGTAATTCTATTGAATTAGATACTTTATGTTTATCTGAATTAAAATTAACAACTTCTGATTCAATCATTTTAAAACCAATACTAAATTTATTTAATAATCTTTTTTTAAGTAAATTAATTACATATTTACTATTTGGAAGATCATTATATAATTCAATATAAGCATAAATACCAGTAATTTTTTTTCCTTTAATTATTTTAGTTTTTATTTCTGCTTTAGTTAATTTTCCAATTGGGCCATATTTTTCATCATGATTATACAATATTTTAATATCTTCATAATCAATATATTTTAACATATGATTTGCAGCTTCTGCTTTAATTATATGATAATGATAATCAATATTATCAAAAGTAGTAATGAAGCCTTCTATTTTATATTTATTATTATCAGGATTTAATTTTTTTTGATAAATACTATTAAAACTTAAAGCGCACGTATAAGTCTTTAATTTATCATCAAAAATCTTTTTGATTATTTGCATATAAATAAGTTAAATTAATTTGTTATAATTAACAATAATATTTATACTTTTTAAAATGCTTAACGCTAATGCAGTTTTAAAAAAATAAATTAATCTCTTAATTAAATTTATAATATGAGAAAAGTTCATAAAAGTCTAAAAAATAAAAATAGAAAAGTATCTTCTAATAATTGGATTCATAGACATATTAATGATCAATATGTTCAGCAATCTAAAATAGATGGCTATAGAAGCAGAGCAGCTTATAAATTATTAGAAATTAATAAAAAATTTAATATTTTTAAAAATGGATTAGTAATATTAGATTTAGGTGCCGCGCCTGGTTCTTGGTCTCAAGTTGTAAAAAAACTTGCACCATATAGTAAAGTATTAAGTATAGATTTATTAAATATTGAGCCAATTTCAGGAGTAACAACTTTACAAAAAAATTTATATGATGATGATTTTAATCAAATAATTAATCAATTTAGCAATAAGTACGATGTAATTATGAGTGATATTGCTCCAAATACAACTGGCATTAAAAGTTTAGATCACTTAAAAATTATAGATATATGTGAAACAATATTTGAAATTGCTATTAAAAATTTGAATGAAAAAGGTATATTAATTTGTAAATTTTTTCAAGGCGGCTTACAAGCTGAATTATTGCAAAAATTTAAAATGCATTTTAAAAAAGTATCTCATTTTAAACCAAATGCAAGTAGAGTAGAATCAAAAGAAATATATATAATTGCCCAAAAGTAATTAATTCACTTTATAAATATAGTTTAAATTAGATATAAGAGATTTCTTTTTAATATAATTATTTTAGTTTGAAAATTTTAATATGCAAATTAAATTATTATATTTAATCTTTATTAGTAATTGCTTTTAATTGATTTGTTTTTAATTCTTATTTTTTAAGCTTCGTGCTTAGCAATCTATTCAAAAATAATACTTGTTTTCTAATTTTAAAAGAAATTTAATACTATTATTTATTTTTTAAATATATTTAATTTAAATTATTTAAATTTATATATTTAAGATATTTTTATATATTTAATATATTATGTGAGGTATTATTTTTTAATAATATTATTTTAAAATATCAAGCAACTGTATATTAACAATTATTTATAATTCATTTAACTCTTGTAATGGCCACTTTGATCTTGGTGCAAAATTTAAGGTATGCGTAATATTATGTTTAAAATATTGAGCAGCCGTAAATGCTACCATAATAGCATTATCTGTACATAATTCTTTTTCTGGTTGAAATATATTAAAGCCTCTATTTAACGCAAGTTCACTTAGTTTATTGCGTATGTATTCATTAGAAGCTACTCCACCTGCAATTACAAAGTTTAATTGATCTTTTTGTATTTGTATTTCTTTTTTATACATATCCATAGCAATATTTGCTTTATAACATAAATTTTGTGCAATTCCATCTTGAAATGAAGCAGCAATATTATTAATATTTAAGTCCAACTCTTCTTTAGTCATTTTCTTAGTTAAATTTAATGCAAAAGTTTTAATACCAGAAAAGGACATATTACAACCATGCTCTAACTTTTCAGGTGCAGCAATTGGAAATGTAAATTTCTTACAATTACCATTTATTGCTGCTTTTTCAATTGCTGGACCTCCAGGATATTCTAAACCTAATAATCTTGCTACTTTATCAAAACATTCTCCTACTGCATCATCGTATGTTTTACCTAATAGTTTATATTTACCTATTTTTTCAACAATTATAAATTGAGAATGTCCTCCTGAGACTAATAACAATAAGTAAGGTGCTTGTAAATTTGAATTAATCATAGGGCTTAATGCATGCGCTTCTAAATGATTAATTGCAATATATGGTTTATTCAAAATTGATGCTAATGTTTTTGCATAAGTTGTACCAACCATTAAACTACCAATTAACCCTGGCCCTGCAGTTGCTGCTACACAATCAATTTCATTTATATCTATATTTGCTTTTTGTAATGAAATTTGTATTAAATGTTTTAATTTGTTTGTATGCAAAAAAGATGCAAGCTCTGGCATTACTCCTTTAAAAATTTGATGATCTTTAATTTGCGAATACATATAATGAGATAAAATTTGATATTCATCTCGTTTTATGTCATTTAAAGTTATTTTATTTTGATTTATCGATATATCATTATTTACAGTGTATTTTATAATACAAACTGCACTATCATCACAACTTGATTCTATTGCAAGTATTATCATAAAAATAAAAATTTATATTAAATTATATCATTAAATTAATTTTTTATATTCTATTTTAATATTTAAAGTAATTAATAATATTTACAATATCTTTTTCTATTTTACTATCTTGTTTTTTAAGTTCATTTAAATTTCTAATTGCATATAAAATGCTAGTATGATCTTTTTTATTAAAAATTAATGCAATTTTTTTTAAATTTTCTTTTGTTAATTCTTTAATTGCATAAATTGCAATTTGTCTTGGTTTAGAGAATCTTGCACATTTGTGATTACTTAAAATATCTTCAACTCTAATATAAAAATATTGAGCAGTATAATTTATTATTTCATTTATGCATATTATCTTTTTATTTTGATTAATTAAATCTTGCAATATTACTTTAATATCTGAAACTTTAATTATATTATTATATGCTTTTTTATAAGTTAAAATTTTATTTAAAGCACCTTCAATTTCTCTTACGCTTGTAATTAAATTATAAGCTAAAAAATTAATTACTTCATTTGAAAGTTTTATTTTACGTTCTAATGCTTTTGCTTTTAATATTTCAACTCTTAATTCATAATCTGGTAAATCCATTTCAATAACTAACCCACATCCAAGACGCGATTTAATTTGCTCTTGAATATTATCTAATTTGTAAGCTGATTTATCGGCGCATACAATTATTTGCTTACCATCTTGAATTAAGTTATCAATTATATTTAAAAATTCTACCTGAGAGTTAACAGCACTTGCAATTAATTGCAAATCATCAATAATTAATATATTAATATTTTGAAATTTTGTTTTAAATTCTAAAATTTTTCTATTTTGTAAAGCTTTTACAAATTCATAAATAAATTCTTGACCCGATGTATATAAAACTTTTTTATTTGTAAAATTAGTATTAATGTAGTTAAAAATAGCATTAACAAGATGTGTTTTACCAACACCAACAGGGCCATAAATAAATAATGGCATTGCTTTATTGGTTTCTTTAAAATTTGCAACAGCAAAAGCAGAATAATATGCAAGTTTATTTGATTTTCCAACAATAAAATTTTCAAAAGTATATATAGGATTAACTTTTTTAATGAAAGTATTATTTTGATAATTTTCTATTTTTTTATTATTTTCTTTTGTATCTTTATTTAATTCTTCATTTGTTGCATATTTAATAATTTTTTTTTATCGTTAATTTGAAATATTTTTGAATTGAAATTATTAGCAATACTATTAGCTAATAAATGAATTTAAATTATTTTTTAATATATTTGAGTTAAGTATTTGATATTTTTGGTTTTAATAATTTTATTTTTCTATTAGTATTTAAAATACTATTTTTATTAGTATCTAAAATATTTGAAAATCTTTTTATATTTTAAGTTTGTATCAATTAATTTATTATGTATATTTTTCTGATTTTGAATCAAAAATATCATTTTGTAAATTTAAACTAGTTTTTTCTAAATTTTGATTAGTTAAACTAGTTTTTTTTCTAAATTATGATTAGTATTTAAAATACTTTAAAGTAAAATTAGTTACATAATAAATTAAATTTATCTTTAAAATATTAAAATACCGATTTTTTGTATTTTATTTTAGAAAATTTATATTAGATTTTATTTTTTTAAGTTTTTTATCATTTAAATTATTATTTATCGATATTTTCCTTTAAAAAACTATTTATATGATTAAAACTATTACCAATATGAGAAAAATCAGAATTCAATTTATTTAAATTGTTTTGTATTTTAGTATCTTCTAAATTATTATTTAACTTCTTTAAGTTATTGCTTAATTTATTTAAATTTTGTTGTACTTGAGTATTTTTTAAATTATTATTAAGTTTTTTTTTAAAATTTGTTGTTTTATTGCTTATTGATATTTTATCAAAATTATCATTAGGTAGTATATTTAAATTTATATTATTAGAAGAAATATTAGAGGTAATAATTTCAGTAGAAAATCTTTTTAATGCTAACTTAATAACAAAATTAATATTATATTTATCATTATAAAAGTTATTAATATAATCTAAATAGTTATCTTCTATATATTTTAGAACAAAAAAATTAGGAACAATTAATATAATTTTTTTATCTTTAATATCTAATTTATATAAAATTATACAATCAAGCCAAACATAATATTCATGCTCTGAAAATAATGAAATAAATTTTAATTTAAATTCATCACGTAATTTTGTTAAATTAATCTTTTTAATTACTTCCATATTGTTTGCTTAAGAAAAAAATAATTTTATATTATAAAATAATAGTAAAATTATTTTACTATTTTAATTTGCAGAAAAAACTATAAATGGATCTTGACTTAAAAAAAAATTTATAAAAGATAGATAAAATAAATAGAAATAATTTTTAAAAGATATTAAAAAATATTTTAATAAATATGTTAAATAATAAATTTTTAGAAAAAACATTAATACTTGTAATTTCAGGTCCTTCTGGATCTGGTAAATCAACATTATGTAAAAAAATATTAGAAGATAATTTTAATTTTAAATTATCAGTTTCATTAACTACTAGAAAAAAAAGAACATTAGAAACAAATGGTATTGAATATAATTTCACAACAAAAGAAGAATTTCAGAATATGATAAATAATCTTGAATTAATAGAATACGCTAAAATTTATGAAAATTTTTATGGTACACATAAATCAACTATAGAAAATAGTATAAAAGGTCGATATAATTTGCTTTTTGATATTAATCCTATTGGTAATTTTGCAATTAAAGAGTACTGTAAAAATATTAGAAATATAATTTTTATTAATATTTATGTCATGCCTCCTTCAATTGAAGAATTAAAACAACGCTTAATTAGTAGAGGCGATGCTATAGAGTCGATTAATTTACGTCTTTCACATGCTCTTGAAGAAATGAAATTTAGCCATCAATACGATTATATAATTACAAATATAAACATTGAAAATTCATATGCTCAAATTAAAAAAATATTAGAAAAATATTTTTATATTTATTAATTATTTTTATTTTCAATTAAAAAAAATAAAAATAATTATGTTTTAAACTTCTATAAATAATTAGTAAATTATTTTTTATATTTATCTATAATTTGTTGAATTGTCCCATTTTCTAACATTTCTTTTAAAATATTATTAATTTTTTCTAAAAGATGAGAATCTTTTTGAAATGCAATTGCTTTTTTATCTTGATTTTCGCCTTGTGGTAAGATAAAAAATTTAGTATTAGGAACATTTTTACATATAAATTCAGCTTGCAGTTCATCTAATATTAAATAATCAATATTAGAATTTTTAAGTTCTTGAACAAGTGTTATATTGCTTGGTAAACCTTTAAGTTCAAAATTAATTTTATTTTGTAAACTTTGAGCATAATCAAACCAAGTTGTACTAATTTGAGTACCAACAGTTTTATCTTTTAATAAATTAAGTAAATACATTTCATTATTAGAGGACCCAATATTACTTACTAAATTTGCATCATGATTTTTATTAAGATAAAAAAGTGCATTTTTAGAATGTAAATAGCTTTTAGAAAAATCTACTATTTTTTTTCTTTCATTAGTTTTTGTTATATTTGAAATTGCAATATCAATATTTTTTGCAATTAATGCAGAAATTAATCCATTAAAGTCAATATTTTTAATTTCTAATTCCATATTTAATTTTTCTGCAATCAATTTAATAATTTCTACTTCTATTCCTACAATTTCACCTGATTCATTTATATATTCATAAGGAGGATTATCTGGAGAAATGCCACATACTAATATTTCTTTAGGAATATCTTCTTTAACTATTTGTTTATTATCCTGTTGTTTAGGGTCAATTTGAATTGATTGTTGAGTATCTTGAGTTGCTTGTTGAGTATCTTGTTGTTTAGAATTATTTTGCTGCTCTGTACAGCAATCATTTTTAATATTATTAGCTATATTTGCAATTATTAATTCAAAATATAAAAATATTGATATAGTAAAAATAATTATAAATTTTATAAATATTTTATATTTTAGATAAAAAAATTTTTTAAACATAATATTTTATTAATTAATAATAATAATTATAACATGTTTATATAAGTTAAGTATATTACATAACTAAATTTATATAATATATTTAAAAACTAAAATATAGTGTAACAACAATTTTAAATTAATTAGTAGTTATTTAATTGATAATTTTATTACTCTATTTATACCTTGTAAATCTTTATATATTTTTTCTACCTTAAAAAAATTATCTATTGCAATAATATGTAGAAATTTTTCAAGACTTAAAAATCCAAGCTCAAAATATAATATACTATTTTTATGTAATAGATTTCTATGTTTTGTTAATATAGTTATATAATCTTGCATGCCATTTTTTTTTGCAAATAAAGCTTTTTTTGGCTCAAATAATAAAGCAGAGTTACTCATATATTGCATTTCGGATTTTGAAATATAAGGTGGATTTGCAATGATGATATCAAATTTTTCTTTTAATATATTTTCTAATTTTAAATGATTTTTTAAATCATCTATACTGAGATATTTTTGAGTACTTAAATTATTGCATTTATTATTTGAATTATTAACTTGAAAATTTGCAATATCGCTTTGAATATTTGAACTATTGTATTTACTATCTAGATTAATCATTTGTTTAATTAAATTTTCATAACTTATAATTTTATTCCAATTATGCTGTAATAAAATTAAATTATCTATACCTATTAATGATTTATTTTTTTTAGCTACTTCTAATGCTGGCTTAGAAATATCAATTCCCAATCCTATTGCATTAATTTTTAAGTAATTTAAGTTATTTAAATTTTTATCATATATCTCTTTAATTGTTTTGGAAGATTGATCATTTGCTTCTTTAATTAGATGACATTTAGAATGCTTTTTTATAATTATATCTTCAATTATATTAAGACTATTATACTTTATATCTTTAACTGCTTCATAGCATTTAGAATTAGCTTCTCTAATTGCATCTAATATACTAATTATTAAACATCCACTACCAACTCCAAATTCAAATATATTAAGAGTTTTATTTAAAAATTTTTCTTTATATTGCAATATATCTTTAACAACTTCTTCTACTAATAATTCAGAATCTGATCTTGGTATTAAAACATTTTTATTAACAAAAAATTTTTGATTATAAAATTCTTTATATCCAATGATATACTCAATTGGCAAATTATCTTTTAGTTTATTAATATCGTTTAAAAAAAACTTCCATGATTTTAAATGATTATTTAAAGGATAAACCTCTAAAGCAATTTTAGATGCAATTAAAATATATTGTTCAAAAGTTATATTAAAAATATTGCAAAAAATAATTCTAATTTCATTATTAAACTTATGAGAAATTTTATTATTAAAATTATTAAATTCATTATTATTTTGAATATCTATATTGTTATTTTGAATATCTATATTGTTATTTTGAATATCTTGAACGCTATAATTTTTTAATAAACTTTTTAAGTCTAAAATTTTTTTATTTTTTAGTAAAATTGCTATATTTTTTTTATTTAGAATTAATTTATTGCAATTTTTAGCATTCATATAAATAAGTTTAAATATAAATTATAATATATAAAAACATACAAATAAGAAAAAAATAACATTATACAGATAAATTTTTTATTTAATATCTATGAAAAACCTTGCAAAAATAAAATTTAAATAAAAAAAATTATACATATAAACATCTAAAAGTATATTTTAATTTTTATTAAATATTTAATACACTTGACCAAACTGTTGTAATTTGATACAATATTATAAAACTTTAAGATGCAAAGTAAATTTAATTTAAATTCTTTATATTGTATTAAGCGAACAGAAATTAAGCAATTTATTTGTATTGCTTTAATGATGTTTTGCATTTTATTTACTCAAAATATTATTAGAGCAGCAAAAGATAGTGTGGTAAACACCATGATAGGTGTTGAAGTTGTTTCTTTTATTAAAATTTATGTTGTAGTTCCAGCTTCTATATTATTTATTATTTTCTATATTAAATTGATTACAAAAGTAAAGGCCAATAAAATTTTTTATGGTATTTTAAGTAGTTTTGCAATTTTTTTTTTAGTTTTTGGTTTTATTATTTTTCCTAATTTAGATTTCTTTCATCCAGATGAAGCAATAATACAAGACCTAATTTTAAAAATGCCAAATTTAAAATGGTTTATTTTGCTTCTTAGTAATTGGTCTTTATCATTATTTTATACCATAGTAGAACTTTGGCCTACTGTTGTATTTAATTTATTATGTTGGCAATTTATAAATAACATTACAACTGTTGAGCAATCCCGCAGATTTTACATCTTATTTGGTTTAATTACTCAAACTGGAATGATAATATCTGGCCAGTTACTTATGAATTCTGAGAAAATTACAGATTATTTTATTAATAAATTTAATTTATTATATACAAAAAATATTATTTTTATTCAATGTATAACTTTAGCAGCGGTATTATTTTGTATTTTAACTATGTTATTTTTTTGGATTATTAATAATAAAATTTTGCCAAAAGTAATAAAAAAAGAAGAAAATATCGTTTCTGAAGCTCAACAATTAAAAGCACAGAAAAAACATTTAACTTTACGTGAAAGTTTAATTTATATTGCAAAATCTCGATACATTATGCTAATTACTGTAATGTTACTTTGTTATGGTATTTCTATTAATTTAATTGAATCCCCCTGGAAAGCAATTGCTGTTACAAAATATTCAACACCAGAAAAATATGCTGAATTTGTAGGGGGGTATTTAAGAGATAGTGGAATTTTAACAATTATATTGGTATTATTTGGATTTTTTATTATTAGAATTTTTGGCTGGAAAGCAGGTGCAATTTTTACACCATTAGCTATGTTTATAACAGGAGGAATGTTTTTTATAGCAAATAAAATATCTTATGATAATTATATTTTTAAATTATTTGCAATGCAAGATCAAATAGGGTTAGTAATTTTTGCTGGAACTATACAAAATATTATTACTAAATCTTCTAAATATACTTTATTTGATTCAACTAAAGAGATGTTATATGTTCCGCTAGAGCTAGAAATGAAAACAAAAGGTAAAGCAGCGGCCGATTTAATTGGTTCAAAGCTTGGAAAGTCTGTTGCTTCTTTTTTTCAATCTCTTATATTTATTTTTTATCCGAATAGCACATATATTGAACTAATGGATTATTTTATGGTATGTTTCTTTATTACTTGCATTATTTGGTTTTATACAGTTCATATTCTAAATAAAGATTATTTACAACTTTCTAAAGAAAAAGAGCAAATATCCAATTAAAACAATATTATGATATTTAATTATCAATATATTTTTATTAAATTTCAAAAAATTAATTTAATTTTATTTAAATATATAAATTTACATTTAGGTATCTTTAGCCTCTTGCAATATATTAGTTTAGCTTTTCATTATATATTTGGTTTTGAAATATTTATTTTATACTTTAGCATTATTTTTTTATATAATATTATTCAAAATATAATTGCAATTAATAAAATCAATAAAAAAATATTAAATTTAAAATCTACTATACAAAATTTAAATTCTTTAAATGAGAAAAAATTTGATCATATAAAAAAAAAATATTCCAATATTTATAAAGAATTAATTTTTATAGGAGTATTATATATAATTTTTGCAGCTATATTTATTTTACTTAAATTTAGCATTAATGAAATAAGGCCAATATGTGCGACTAATAATTATTATAGTATTATTGAGTTTGGTTTTGAGCGTTGTGAGTCTTCTTTTCCATCTGCTCATACAGGCATGATAACATTATATGTTTTTTTTGCTTTAAAATATATATTTTTAAAATATAACAATTTTATATTGAAAATTATTTTATGCATTTGTGGATTAGTATTTATTGGAATAGTTGGTATTTCTAGAATAATATTAGCCTTACATTATCCTTTTGATGTATTAAGTGGATTTATAATTACATATTTTGTAATTTGGGTTGGAATTAAGTTTAAAAATACTATTTTATATAAAACAGTTGAAAAAGCTTTTATTTTTATATTAGAGAAAATTATTTACTTTAAAAGATAAAATTTAATAATTAAAAATTAAATTAGATCAGCAATTTATTTGATTAATTGTATTTAAATGCAAATTTAATTTATTATCATTATTCAACTCTTATTAATTATTTTTATGCTATGTAAGATATAATTATTTTATCGATCTAAATATAAAAAAATAATATGAATATATTCAAATCAAAAAATAAAATATTTTATATTAAATTTATTACAATAATTTTAGTAGTAATATTACTAGATCAAATTAGTAAATTATATTTGATATCTGAACTTAAATTACATCCTGGATATTTAATAAAAGTAAATGAAATATTTGATATAGTATATGCATGGAATTATGGTATTAGTTTTGGAATTTTTACAGAATATCACCAATATAGCAATTATATATTGCTATTTATTAATAGTATTATTGTAATAATTTTATTAAGAGTTTTTAGTTCTATAAAAATTCTTAGTGGTAGCTTAATAATTGGCGGGGCAATTGGAAATTTAATAGACAGAGTAAATCATGGAGCGGTATTTGATTTCATTTCAATTCATTATAACGATTATTATTTTGCAATTTTTAATTTAGCAGATTTTTTTGTTTGCTTTGGTGCGATGTTATTATTTTTTATTAATTATAAAACAAATTAATTATAATAAATGTTTAAAAAATATTAATACATTTTACTTTGATAAAAAATAATATTTATAATAGATTTTAGAATTTAAAAAACATCATAAACAATAACTTTTATTTCTTAATTTTAAATTAATATTAATAATTATAAAAAATAATTTCTAAATTTCTTATTTTAGAATTTAATATTAATAATTATAGAAAATCTAAAATATTAAATAATTTTTAATATTTAATATTTATTAAGTTAAACAGCTTTTACCGTTTGAAAAGTTTCTAATGTAATAGAATCTTGTATTGCTGATTCTTTAGACGCATTATCTTGAGATTTATTTGATGCAGAATCTGCTTTACCAGCTAAAATTGCTTTTGAAATTTTATTTAAAAAGAAACATAATACTTTTTCTGCATCATCATTCATAGGTATTGGATACTGTATATTAGAAGGATTGGAATTTGAATCTAATATTGAAATTACCGGAATATCTAAAAGATTTGCTTCTCTAATTGCATTTCTACCAGCACGAGAATCTAATACAATTAATAGATCAGGTGTTTTTACCATATATTTTAAACCACCTAAATTTTTATCTAATTTTTTTTGCAATCTTGAAAGCATTAATTTTTCTTTTTTTGTATTATATGATTTAAGATTTTCATTTTCTGAATTTGCATCATTTTCAATTAAAGCATTTTCAATATTATCTAAAGTTTTAAGTGATTTATTTACAGTAAAAAAATTTGTTAAAGTACCACCTAACCATCTATTAACAACATAATGTATTTCTGTAATTTCACTAATATCTTCTATATATTTAGCAATTTCACTTTTTGGAGCATATAATAAAATCTCGCCGCCTTGCTTTATAGTTTTATATATTAAATTTAAAGCAATAGTAAACAAATGTTTTGTTTGTCTAATATCTATAATATCTCTATTATGTTTTGATGTATATATATAAGAAGACATTTTAGTATTGCGTCTTTTAGAATTATGACCATAATGACCTCCAACCTCAAAAATTTCTTCTAAACTGACTGAATATCTTTCATCTTCAGTTGTAATTAAATCAAGATCAAAATGTAAAAATTTATTTTTATTCATTATTTAAGTTAGTTAATTTAATATAAATTTATTTTTATAAAAAACTATATAAATATTATTTAAAAACATATTTATAGCTTTAAAGTAAAAACTTCAATTTATTATAGCATAATTTAATATTATATACAAGTTTTTTAAATTACTTTCTAACTACAAAAACAAAAATAATACTAACCACAAAAACAAAAATAATATTTAATATAAAAAAATAGAATAATTTAAACTTTTAATATAAAAATAAACTCTTAATATAAAAATAGAATAATTTAAACTTTTAATATAAAAATAAACTCTTAATATAAAAATAGAAAATATATATTTTCTAAAAATTTATTTTTGAAAAAATAAATTTTTTATGATAAATAAAAAATTGCAAAATAAAAATTAATAATAAATATATTACAAAAAATATAAAACTAAAAATTAAAGGCTTTAAAATTAAATAATCAATTTTAATACCAGATTTATTAAAAATGCTAGAAGATTGATGAATACTTGATAAAAAATTAACAGAAAATTTGATAATAGGAACATTAATAAAGCCAATTATAGCTAAAATAGAAAATTGCTTTTGTACAAATAAAGGATTTTTGACAGAATTTAAAATTAATATTTGTGATATATAAAATAAAAATAAAATTAACATAGAAATTAATCTTGGTTCCCATTGCCAAAATACACCCCAAATTGGTCTACCCCATAAAGCACCTGTAAAAATTGCAATAAATGTATATAAAGATCCAATATAACATAAGCTAACTGAAATTAAATAAGCAATTTTATTTTTATATATTAAGCTAATCAAAGCTAAAATTGCAATTATACAATATAGTAAAGTTGATAAAATAGCAGTTGGTAAATGTAAATAAATCATATGAACCATAATTCCTTGCTGATAATCGTATGGTGAATTATAAATTAAAAAAGCTATTATTAATGCAAAAAATATTAAGTTTAATAATAAACATTTAAATATTACTTGAATATTGTTTTTTATAAAAGATAAAAACAAAATCCATATATTTTGTAATTTCAATTTTTTTATTGACATAAATATTTTTGTTAATTATTTATTTGATATTAGGTTATTTTATAAAAAATATCTAAATTAAATTATATTTAAATTCATTTTGAAATTGATCAATAATTGAATTGATCCATAATTATGTAATTATGTAATTATTAAAACATATATATATAATTAAAATTATACAAATTATATATGCCATTATAAAAAAAAAATATTTTTTTTTATTTTATTTTATTTATAAACATAAGATAATACCTAATTTTTTACTTAAATAATTTCTAATAATAAATAAATAAATTAAATTTTTTTACTTATTCTATTGACTAATGGAAAAAGTTATAATATAATTATTTTATATAGTTGATTAATAAATTAACTATTAGCAAATAAGTTCTTAAAATATAGTATTTTTATAAAGGTAACGATAGCGTAAATAGTAGTCGAGAATCAAATAACATGAGAGTTTGATCCTGGCTCAGAACTAACGCTGGCGGCACGCCTAACACATGCAAGTCGAACGGGATAAGTTTAGTAGCAATATTAAATTTATTTAGTGGCGAACGGGTGAGTAATGCGTAGGAATTTACCCCTTAGTAAGGAATAATGTATAGAAATGTACACTAATACCTTATATACTCTAGCGAGGAAAGATTTATCGCTAAGGGAAAAGCCTGCGTCAGATTAGATAGTTGGTAAGGTAATGGCTTACCAAGTCTATGATCTGTAACTGGTCTGAGAGGATGATCAGTCACACTGGAACTGAGACACGGTCCAGACTCCTACGGGAGGCAGCAGTGAGGAATATTGGACAATGGACGAAAGTCTGATCCAGCGATGCCGCGTGGGTGAAGAAGGTCTTCGGATTGTAAAGCCCTTTTAGCAGGGAAGAAAAAAATGACGGTACCTGCAGAAAAAGCTCCGGCTAACTCCGTGCCAGCAGCCGCGGTAATACGGAGGGAGCGAGCGTTGTTCGGATTTACTGGGCGTAAAGGGCGCGTAGGTTGTTAGATAAGTCAGAAGTGAAATCCCAAAGCTTAACTTTGGAACTGCTTTTGAAACTGTCTTTCTAGAGTTTGGTAGGGGGTGATGGAATTCCTAGTGTAGCGGTGAAATGCTTAGATATTAGGAGGAACACCGATGGCGAAAGCGATCACCTGGGCCACAACTGACACTGAGGCGCGAAAGCATAGGTAGCAAACAGGATTAGATACCCTGGTAGTCTATGCAGTAAACGATGAGTGCTAGGGATTGGTAATTTATTTTTCAGTCCTGTAGCTAACGCGTTAAGCACTCCGCCTGAGTATTACGGTCGCAAGACTAAAATTTAAAGGAATTGACGGGGGCCCGCACAAGCGGTGGAGCATGCGGTTTAATTCGATCCTACACGCAAAACCTTACCAACCCTTGACATGTTTAACTACCGGCAGCAGTGATGCAGCTTTCATTTAGTTGAGTTAAATACAGGTGTTGCATGGTTGTCGTCAGCTCGTGTCGTGAGATGTTGGGTTAAGTCCCGCAACGAGCGCAACCCTTATCTTTATTTGCCAGCGGGTTAAGCCGGGAACTATAAAGAGACTGCCAGTGATAAGCTGGAGGAAGGTGAGGACGACGTCAAATCATCATGGCCCTTATGGGTTGGGCTACACGTGTGCTACAATGGCGTAGACAACGAGATGCAATATAGTGATATGGAGCAAATCTTTAAAAAACGCCTCAGTTCGGATTGCACTCTGCAACTCGAGTGCATGAAGTTGGAATCGCTAGTAATCGCGGATCAGCATGCCGCGGTGAATACGTTCCCGGGCCTTGTACACACTGCCCGTCAAGCCATGGGAATTGGGCTTGCTTGAAAATAGTGTGCTAACGAAAGAGGTAGCTATTTATTGTGAGTCTAGTGACTGGGGTTAAGTCGTAACAAGGTAGCCGTAGGGGAACCTGCGGCTGGATTACCTCCTAAAGATTATTGTTGAGAAGATTTATCTTTTTTGAAATTTTATTTCAATGCGTATTAATTTATTAATATGTTCAACGTTTCTTTATTTTTAAAAAATTTTTCTGATATTTTTTTATACTAAAAAAAATATTATTTATTGCTTAAATTAATAAGCACTTCTGCTATTTTTTTCGTTACCTTTATAAATTTGCTATATATTTTATAACTTATTTTTTGTATAATATTAATTATGTTTTTTGTAATTTAATAAGAAATTTATTAGTTAAAATTAATTAATTAATTAATTTTAAAAAATTATTTTATTATTGTATTCTATTTAGTAAACGATAAGTGTATATTTTTATAAAATGTAGTACTTATTATTATAATATTAAATATTATTAATTTTATTGATAATTCTTTTACTATAAAAGAAAATTAAAAAATACTTTAAAGTAAAAGAAATTTGTAAAAGTGCTATTTGTCTATTTTTACTTTTAAGTACCACTTAATTTATAAGATTTAAATTAATTTAACATGAAAATTCTTATCGACAAAATGTTTTTTAAGTAGCTTTTTATAATAAGGTTATATTAATTATTCAGATACTTTCTTGAAAACAAGATCGAACTCTAACAATCTAGATACAAAAATTTTACGCTTAATGTAATTAAGCTTAATGTAATTAAATTTTGATAAAAGAACTTAGTATAAAAAAATTTTAAAAAATATATTATAAATTTTGATTATGTTAATTAAAAACTTAATAGAAGATAAAACTCAAAATAATAGTTTGATAAATTCTTAGTTATTAAGCTAATTACAAATTTCAAGCATAGAGCAAATTGATTTTTTTATAAAAGATATTATCTGAAAAAATTAACTGTTAAATTTCATGCAGCAAAAATTATAAAAAATATACAAATATTTTTTCAATATGGTATTATGTAATTAAATAATAAAATTTATACATTAATGAGAAGAGAAATATCAGAAGATGAGCTAACAGAGCTTAATAAAGATCTTTTCAATGCAGTAGCATGCAACGATAAAACAAAAGTCAAAGAATTAATTGAAAATGGCGCAGATGTAAATGCAATTGTAATTCAAACAAATATATTTAGTAGATTGTTTACTTCTAAAGAAACTACTATTGATACGCAAGATAAATATGTAGGTTGTACACCTATTCACATTGCTGTAATTAATAAATATTACGATGTAGCAGAAATACTATTAGATAATGGAGCAGATATTAGAAATATATCTAATAAAGGATTATCTATATTGCATTATGAATTTATAGACAATCAAACAGATTGGAATTCTCTTTCAATTGCTTTTTTGGCGACTTTTTGGTCTACTATAATGTCCGGAGCAGTAACTATATTTTTTGGAGAATTGGTAGCAATCGGAGCTATGAGTATAGTGGGTACCACAGGAATAGCAATATCTGTCCCGATTCTTGTTATTAAAGGTATTAAAAAATTAGCAGACGATACAATTACATATGAAGAAAATACCAGTGATAAATACCTTGAAAATGGTTTAAAATATTTAATTGCAAAAGGTGCAAATATAAATTATGCTACAAAACATAGCAAAAAAGAATATGAAGGCTATACTCCTTTACATTTTGCAATATTAAAAAAATTTTACAATAAAGCACAAATACTATTAAATCAACCAGAAATAGATATTCATATAATAACATCTAGCGGTATGACTTTGTTACATTGTGCTGTTCAAAGCGAATATTTTGATATAGTGGAAGATTTAATTGCGAGGGGAATAAATATAGATGCTACATGTAACGATACGAAATATACTGCATTGCATTTTGCAATTATGAGTAAAAATCAGAAAATAATCAAAAAATTAATTGAAAAAGGAGCAGATGTAAATGCTGCAACATCAGATGGCTCAACTTCATTACTTTTTGCTGTTATGGAATCTGATATAAATATAAATTTAATAAAAGATTTAATTGCAGCAGGAGCAAATACAAACGCAAAAACTTCATCTGGTTTAATTTCATTACATTTAGCTATTAGCAAAAATAATCCAAATATAGATTTAATAAATATCTTAATTGCAGCAGGAGCAAACATAAATGCTAAACTACAATGCGGTAAATTTAAAAATTATACTCCTTTATATATCGCAATAAAAGAAAAACATATTGATATAGCAGAAAGATTAAGTGAACATCCGAATATAAATCCAAATATTGCAACACCAAATAAAGGCTATACATTACTACATTGTGCCGCTAGAGCTGGATATTTAAATGTAGTAAAAAATCTAATTAAAGCAGGAGCAAATGCAAATCTTAAAATTATACAAGGAGTATGTGAAAATTATACTGCATTGCATTTTGCAATAAAAAACTATAGCGGAATAAGCCTTGATCAAACAATTGAAATGATAAAAGTATTAGAGCCACATACCATCTGTCCTGCTATTTTAATTGCTTTAAGTTTTAAAAAAATTGATATAGCAGCAAAATTAATTGAAACATTAACGACTTTTGATCATGAGATTCCTAATTATATAGAACAATTATTTTGGTCTTCAGATAAAGAAAGATTAAACAAACTAATTGATAAAAGAAAAACAGAACTTTTAAAAGAAGCTCAAGCAAGAGAAGCTCAGATAAAGAAAGCAGCTCAAGAAAGAGAAGAGATATTAAAAAGAAAAAAAGAAGAAGTAGAAAAAAAAGCAGAACAGGATCGAAAAGAAAAAGAAAAAGTAGAAGAAGAATTGGCACAGCAAATTTCTCAAACTATGCAATTTAAGAAAAAAACATACGAAGCAAAAGCACGCGCACAAACTGCAGAAGAAAAAATAGAGCAAGAAAGATTAGCAAAAGAAGAAGCACTTAAAAACGCAGAGCAAGAAAGATTAGCAAAAGAAAAAGCAGAACAAGAAGCAAAGCGTATGAAAGTTGAAAAAAATGCAACAGAAGCAAGAAATAAAATTTTGGAAGAAGAGTTTATAAATAAGTCTGAAGTAGAGTGCGCTCAATTAACTAAAAATTCATTAATTTATGAAGCAAATGCAAAATCTTATGTAGGTAGACTTGAACGTTATAAGAAAGACTTTCACAATGGCCAAAAGAAAATAAACAAATTAAAAAAAGAAATTAAAGATTATGAAAAAGATTTAGCAGAAGTGGAAACTGCAGAAGCAGAAGCGTTCATTAAAAAAGAAATATACAAAATACAAAAACAAATATCTTTATATAAAGAATATTGCGAAAAACTTCAAGAGAAAATTAATATAACGCAAAATAAGATAGAAAACAACTCAGAATACATAACAGAAACGCAAAGTCGTCTTGATACATTATTTAGTCAAGCAGAAAAAACAGTAATTAGTGATACTGATATTCATTTTAATTTAAAGCGCCCTACTTCTGAAGAAATTAATAATATGAACTTACAATTCCAACAATGTAAAAATCAAAATAGTTTACTCGAAGAAGAATTATTTAATACAAATACAGAAGATATAATGTTTGATAGTTATGGTACGCAAAATAAAGCTGATAGCTCCAATGCATCAAAGCTAAATAGTGTAAAGTTGCAAGAATCAAAAATGAATCTCTCTAATGTTTTAGGTGAACAGATAGAAAGGTCTACAGATAAAAACTTTAAAGTCTATGATAAACAAAGTAATAATACTATAATTCCATTTGATTCAGAAGAAAACATAGAAAATTCGTTTACAGTACTAGGAAATACATCAAATTTAGATCAAACAAACATAGAAAATTTGTTTACAGCACTAGGAAATACATCAAATTTAAATGAATAAGTTTTAACTTAATAATATATTATTTATATTTAATGTTTTAAATAGCTTATTTTACTTAATATAATTGTTATATCTAATTTGATTATGATATAATTTTATTTACTTATATATACAAAATTGATATGTCTTCTTACATTTGTTCAATGTCAAATTTCAGTAAAAGCATAAACGGAAAAGTTATAATTAAACCAACATATTTATCTTTTATTTACGGTGCTAAAATAGGCATTATAGGCCCTAATGGCGCTGGCAAATCTACTTTATTAAAAATTTTAGCAGGAATTGATAAAGAATTTGATGGAGATGTAATTTTTAATCCAGGATATAAAATAGGTTACTTAGCACAAGAGCCAAAACTTGATTATACAAAAACAGTACTTGAGAATATTATGGATGGCTTGTCTGATAAAAAGCAAGCACTAGATCGATATAATGAAGTTGCAATTAAATTAGGGGAAGATATATCAGATGATGAAATGAATAATTTAATGATAGAATTTACTGATCTTCAAACGAAAATTGATGCATTTGATGGATGGAATATTGAGACCGAGATTGATATTGCAATTAACGCACTTCATTGCCCACCAAAAGAAAGCATGGTTGATAAACTATCAGGAGGAGAAAAAAGAAGAGTTGCATTATGCCGCTTATTAATGGAAAATCCTGATTTATTATTATTAGATGAGCCAACTAACCATTTAGATGCAGATTCTGTATTATGGCTAGAAACTTTTTTACAAAATTATAAAGGCACAGCAATTGTAGTAACTCATGATAGATATTTCTTAGATAATGTGGCAAAATGGATTTTAGAAATAGATAGAGGAAATTGCATCCCTTGGGAGTCTAATTATTCTACTTGGTTAGATAGTAAGCAAAAAAAATTAGCTCAAGAAGAAAAAGAAGAAAGTGCTATTCAAAAACAATTAAAACAAGAACGTGAATGGATTGCGCAAAATCCAAAGGGAAGACAAGCAAAAAGTAAAGCAAGAATTAACTCTTATAATGAGCTTATGAATAGATCAATTTCTCGCATGATAACTTCCCCACAAATTATAATACCTAAAGGTCCAAGATTAGGAGACCGAGTAATAGAAGGCATTAATATATCAAAAAAATTTAATGATAAAATATTGTTATCAGATTTTAGCTTTAATATGTTACCGGGATCTATTGTTGGAGTAATTGGTCCTAATGGAGTTGGTAAATCTACACTACTTAATATGATAATTGGAAAAGATAAACCAGACTCTGGTGAAATTAACATAGG
>JAXMDS010000014.1:0-31101 GCA_046348705.1 Rickettsiales bacterium
GTTAAATGATAATATTTTTTTAATATTTAAGAAATTTAGTTTCTTAATGTTGAGAATTTTCATTTTTTGCAAGAATTTTAAGAAAAAATATTTATATAAAACCATGAAAATTATTAATGTATTTAAAAATAAATATCATCAAAAAAATCATTTAATAAGTTATACACAAAATTTTATAATAAGTCTATTAAATTTACAAAATAAATTAATAAATAAAAAAGATGAGTATATATTAAGAGACATTTCTTTTCAAATAGAACAAGGATCTATTAATATGATTATAGGACCAAATGGAGCAGGCAAAAGCTCTTTAGCTAAAATTATTGCAAATTTAGATAAAAATTATCAAGGCAGAATATTGCATAATTTTAAAAATATTGGCTATTTACCTCAAAATATTTTAGTAAACCATACATTGCCAATTGATAAAAACACTTTACAAAACATTATAAAATCTTGCAAATATAACAATCTAGATATTAAATATTCTAATTTTACTTTAGATAAAATTAATAATTTAATAAAACATATTGTAAATAAACAAATTCATCTTCTATCAGGGGGAAGCTTTAAAAGAATTTTATTGCATAGTATTTTTATGAATAATTATGATTTTATCATCTTAGATGAGCCAAATCAAAATTTAGACTTAGAGTCAGAAGAAATATTATATGATATTATTTTGCATTTAAAAAAAGAATACAATATTACTTTTATTATTATTTCGCATGATTTATATACAGTTATGAAGTATGCAGATAAAGTTATTTGCTTAAATAATCATATTTGTTGCAAAGGTATACCTAATGATATTATCAAAGATGCTAAATTTGTTGCACTTTATGCTCATGCGCATAAATTTTGTAATTTAAATCATATATAATAGATTTTTAATATATTTATTATAAATTCTTACTGTTACTTAAACTTAAGATCAAATTTCTTTATTATCAAAGAATAATTTATTTATAAATAGTTCATTAACTTAAACCTAATTTATATTGAGTAATTAATTAAATATTAATATATTTAATTAAATTAAGATAATTATTTTTAATTAATAGCTAATATCATCTAAGTTTTAAATATTTTAATAGATATAATATAATCTTTTAATATAAAAAAATCCTAAAATATTTAATTAATATTAAATGAATAAAAGTAGATATATTTAACATATTTTAATAAATTAATATAAAAATTTTTATAAAAAGAAATTATATTGTATAATTACAATAATATATTAAAAAAAATAATTTATGTTTAGTTTTTTGAAAAAAGCTATTAAAAATACTTCTAATATTATTGGAACTAATTTATCTAAAGTTTTACCTGCTATTAGTATTAATTCTAATATAAAGCATAAAGCACAAGATAATTTATCTGATTTGACTAATGCAAGCTATAAATCGCAAAATCAATTATTAAATACTACACAAGAAAATGATGATATATTTCATTTAATATCTAATACTTTAGCAACTGAAATTATTACAAAAGAAATTTATCCTGAAGCTACTGAAGTAACATATTTAGATTCAAATAAGAAAAAAGAAATTAATAATATTTTAAAAAAAATTAATTTTCTCCATGGTAAACATACAAAAAATACAACTTGGGATAATTTTACAAAAGCAGAATATAATACTTTAAAAGAATTATATAATTCTGAGACTTATAAATTATTATATAATTTAATTATAGAATATAAAAAACTTAAAAATATAAAAGATAAAGTTGCTAAAATACGTGAAATAGAAAAAATTATAGAACATTCTAATATGTTTCAAGATTCTGAAGAAAATGATAATAATTTTAATTTAGGATCAAAAACTAAAATTAATTTACCTAAATATAAATATAATCAACAAGAATTAGAATTAGAATTAGAACTTAATAAAGTTCCTGAATTTATTTTTAATAATAATGGTCATGAAATTACATTTGACTCTATAGACGATTTAAATAAAGAATCTAATGAAGATAATTTTATAGATAATTTAAAAAGATTACTTGATTTTGATTTATTTAATAATTATAAAATTTTAGGCTCAGCTCAAGATTTAGAACGTGAATTAAATATAAAAAATCTTACTAATATTAAATGTTTAGTATTGCAAAATGAAATTACAAATAAATATGAATTGTTTTTTCCTGGAACTGAAGATACAAAAGATAAGATAAAAGATGTTAAATTATATTGTTCAAAATTTAATATTGGAATAGGGTATAACAATATTAAAGAATTAGATAGCATGCTTGCTAATATAATAAAAGCTTTAAATTTAAAAGAATCTGATCAAATTACAGTTGCAGGACATTCTTTAGGTGGATATTTTGCTGAAAGTGCAAAAGCAATTTTAGTTAATAAAAATTTTACATCTGTTGATTTATATGCTTTTGATTCGCCTGGCGTAAAATATAGTCTTAAAAATTATTTTGGTCAAAAAGTATTTAATGAAATAGAAAATAAAATTAAATTAAATAATAAAACAGGTTCATTTAGTAAACATTTTATTTCTCAACAAAAAAACTTTATTAATACAGATACAGGTGGCGATCATATAGATTGTGAAAAATTAGCTTTTATTTCACATGAAGAACCAGAAAATTATCTCGAAACACGTTTTAATTTTATTAAAGAAGCATTTAAATATCATTCAATTAATACTTTATTAAAAGCAGATATAGTAGAAATAAAAGATGAAATTTTACAATCTGAATTAGATGAATTTTGTATACTAGATGAAAGCGATAAAGATGAAATTTTACAATCTGAATTAGATGAATTTATACCTCTAAAATATGAGGATAATTATATTGAATAAATATAATTATTAAATTTATATTTATATATTTAAAAAAAATAAATAATAGTTAATAGTTTTAAAAATAGATTAAATAATATATATTTAATTAAAGCATTAACTAAATAATGAATGTTTTTTTATATATCAATAAAAATTATTTTTCAATAAAAAACTCAGTAATAGATAAATTGCAAATAAATATTAATAATTTTAAGCTTATTTGTTTTAAAAAGATATATAAAAGCATAATATTAAATAGTAGACTTGAGTATAAAATTTTATTTACAATAAAATATAAATAGTATTATTTAATATAAATTTTTACAGTTTATATTTTAAATAAAGCCATTTTTTTGCGCAAGCCATAGTTCTTTATATTTGCCATCTAATTTTATTAATTGCTCATGAGTGCCTTGTTCAATAATTTGACCACTATCGAATACTAAAATACGATGCACATTTGCAAGGGTAGATAATCGATGTGCAATAATTATTACAGTTTTATTTTGAAAGCTATTAAGTAATCCAAGTTGAATTTTAGTTTCTGTAATAGAATCTAGCGCGCTAGTTGCTTCATCTAAAATTAATATAGGTGCATTTTTTAAAATTGCTCTACTAATTGAAATGCGCTGACGTTGCCCACCGGAAAGTTTAATTCCGCGTTCTCCTACTTGTGTTTCGTATCCAAGAGGAAGTTTTTCAATAAATTCATGAGCACATCCGGCTTTTGCCGCATTAATTACTTGCTCTAAACTAGCTTTAGGTGCTGCATACTTGATATTGTCTGCAATACTTCTATGAAAAAGACTAGGATCTTGGGGAATAATTGCTATACTTTTACGTAAATTTTCTTGTGAAATTTTACTAATATTAAAATTATTAATTAATATTTCTCCATTTTGCAAATCATAAAGCCTTAACAATAAATTAATAAAAGTTGACTTACCAGAGCCAGATTTTCCAACTAAACCAATAATTTCACCTTGTTTAATTTGTAAAGATAAATTATTAAAAATTTTTTCTTTTGATTTTTTATATGCAAAACAAACATTTTTAAATTCAATTAAAATTTTATCGTTAAATTTTTTATCCTCATCTAGTTTAGTTTCATTGTTAACATTACTATAAGAAAAATTCTGTATATCAAATTTATTATTATAGCTTGAATTTAAATCACCATCTTCATTATTAATAATTTCAGGGTCTCGCAACATAGTATTTAAACTTTCAGTCACTTCACCAAAATTGCGCAATAACAAAGCAATATTTTCTGAAAAGTTCCACATTACATTTCCCATAGCAATATTAATACCAAAAACTAAACTAAAATCTCCTGGAGTAATTAAATTATTTGCAAAATCGTTTAACAAAAAATAAAAACATAATGAAATATAAATCATAATTGCAAACATATTGCAAAAAAATAATTTAATTAAAGCATAATCTCTTTGTAGATCTACTTTAACTTTTTGTTCTAATTTTGGTTGTAAATTTTTTTGTTCAAATTTTTGAGACGCAAATAAAATAACATTATAAATATTAGTAACAATATCTGAAATTGCGCCAACAACGCGAGATTTTTCAATTGATGCAGCTTCGCATAATTCTTGTACTTTTTTATTAAAAATAAATGCAATACAGCACATAGAAAAAATCCATATAATAAATAAATAAAAATATTTAATATTTATGCTATACATTCCAAATGAAGCAATAATCATTGACAAGCATGTATAATAAATTTTTTGAATATTAGAAGAAATAAGATCAGGTATGCCACTTGATGCATCTTTAATTTTATTAACTAAGCTTCCGCTAAATTCATTATTAAAAAAATCTATAGATTGATTCATTAGTCTTGCTAGCAAATCATCAAAAATATAATTTTTTGCAAAAGTTTGAAACTTAGCATAACATAATTCAGTTAAACGAAAGCTAATTGAAACAAAAGTAGTTAAGATAATATATTGCAAGATAAGAGGAACAAGTAAACTACTTGTTTCTGGAGTAATTTGAATTGATTTATTAATAATCAATTTAATTAAATATGGCTCATAAATAGCAGAAAAAGCATGCAATGTAGGCGCGAAAAAAATTCCAATAATATACCATTTAAATCTTTTTGCAATTAATATAATATATTGTAAATTTTTATTCATAAAAGTTCAATTTAATATTTTATTATACTAGAAAATAATTAAAATAAATATAACTAATATTCCTTATTTCGTTAATAATAAATTGTGTATCTTTTTCTATAATTATATTATTTTGAGGCGGTACCGTAGCTCCTGCTAAAATTCCTCCATTTATAATAATATTATTAATTTTCTAATATTGTTTTATTTTGCGGTGGAACTGTAGCTCCTGCTAAAATTCCTCCATCTATATTAATAGAAGATCCTGTAATATAACTTGATTCATCGGAGGCTAAAAATAAGGCAGTATATGCAACTTCAATTGGTTGACCTATGCGTTTTATTGGAATATCTTTTTCTATTGCCTTAAGATTCTCTTTTCTTTGCTCTGGTTCATTTCCTAACATAGGGTCCCACATTGGGGTTAAAATTGCAGCAGGGCACAAATTATTAACTCTAATTTTATAATTTTGTGAAGCGCAATATAATGCAACACTTTTGGTATGATTTAAAATTGCAGCTTTAGAGGACGCATAAGCACAAGCAAGAGGAATACCAACTAAACCAGATCTAGATGACATATTTATTATAGAACAATATGTTCCACTATATTTCATTAAAGAAATTGCATATTTACATCCTAAAAAAACAGAATTCAAATTAACATTATGTATTTTGTTCCAAGCATCTAGTGTTATATTTTCTGGATCTTGTTGTCCAAATTCAAATCCAGTAATACCTGCATTATTAAATAGAATATCTAATTTAGAATTAAATTTTTGTTTAATTATTTCTATGATATCAATCCAGTTATTCTCTAGTGATGCATCAAATGTTTTAAAGTATATGCATCCTTGAGAAGTTTGTATATCGTTATTTGAGTTAGTAATATTGACAATATCATTTTGACTTTTATTATCTATATCATTTTGATTTTTATAATTATCAAAAGATTTACTACTATTTGCAAAATCAAAATTACATAATTCATCATCTAAAGAAAAATTATCATTTAAACCAAGTTTTAAGTTAATATTGTTAACTTCTTTTTTTAAAAGTTCTGAATTAATATCAAGCGCAATTACAATTGCACCTGTCTTTGCAAATAATTCTATGGTTGCTAATCCAATACCAGAAGCAGCGCCAGTTATAATTGCTACTTTATTTTTAAGTCTCATTATTATATGTAAATAATTTAATATATTTTAAAAAAGTATATCTTTTTTTAAACAAAAAAATACTGCAAAATATCAATATAGTGAATATAATCTTGTCCTTTAATTTGTAAAAGTGATTTTAAATTTAAATTGATATAATTGTTTTTATATATATTATTAAATTGATTTCCTAAAGAATATTGATTTGCTATAGAATTAGTTGTTATTATTTTATAAATATTAGTACAATTTTCTAATTTAATTGCAAAACTAAAAAAATGAGAGCATAGTATATAAAATTTAATTTTATTAACATCTAAATTGTAAGTTTTGATTAAATATTGAATTGCTTTTGCGCAAGTGTCGCCAGAAACTAACATATCATCTAGTATTAAAAAATTGATAATACTATTATTTATTATATGATTTTGCATTTTATTATATTTTATTTGATTATTATCTTGCCTCATCTTATCTAATATAATTATTTTAAATTGTTGCATTAATGAAAGAGAAAATCTTTTACTAGCGCCATAATCTGGTAATATGATAATTGAATTTTGCGGAGCAAAATTTTGCATTATATAATTTATTAAATAAATAGGGAATATATTAGTTATTTTAATAGGATAATTATTTATTTTTTCACTTGAATGTTCATCGCATACTTTAATTTCAACTATATAATCTTTAAAATTTTCTAACATTTTTAATATTAATCTTTTTCCAACTGATGTAATATATTCTTTTTCTTTGTCTTGCCTTGCATATGGAAAATGCATTAAATTAATATATATTTTATTATTTTTATTATTTTTGACTAGATAATTTACTAAAGTTTCTATAGTTAATAATAGCTCCATAATATCTGCATTAACATCATTGCAAAAACTCTGATTAATAATTATTTTGCTATTCAATTTTAATATATTATTTAAATCATCTTTTGTTAATTTGCTTTTATTAAAGTTTAAATTATCATTTAATATTAATTTTTCAAAACTAATTTCTCTTTCTAAACCTGAAAAAGTTTTTATATTAGTTAAATAAATATTTTTTTTATATAAAAAATGTCTATTATTACATAATAGATGCTTGCTACTATTGCAAAAAATAATTAAATTATTCATATTAGCAAATTTAACTTTTAAAAATTTAATTAGCTACTTTTAAAAATTTAATTAGCTAATTGAACATTTACAATTACTTTTTCTACATCTTTAACCTGAGATGCAATTTTAGCAATTAATTCCATTTCTGTTTTATCTCTTGCTATTCCAAAAATATAAACTATATTATTATTGGTAATAACTGTAAAATTATTAAACTTAATATTTTTATTAGTTAAAGTTTTAATTTTTATTGCGCTTGTAATCCAAGAATCTTGAGCATATTGCGAAATATCAAAAGTAAAATGTTTATTTTCTATTTCTAAATAGTTAACAACTTCTTTTACTCCTTGCTGAGACCATGCAATTTCAATTAATTTTAACATTTCATTTTTATTAGTTATAGTGCCTATATATTTAACGCATCCTTTAACTACTACAATACTAACATAAGGCGCAGTTTTTGGCATTTTTGATTTTATCTTAGAATAAATTCTTTCTTTAATTAAAAAGTCGTCAATATATTCTCCAGTTGTTTTTTCTGCTTTTACTGAATATTTAATTGTACCTTGCTTATCATTACTAGCGCAGCTAGATAAGAATATACATAAAATAAAAATATAATGTATTATTTTCATAAATAAATTATTTATTATATAAATATAATTATATTTTATATTAAAAAATTATTATTTAATTTTTATGTTAAATAATAATGAAAAAAAAATTAAAATATGGTTGGTTGATTATTGGAAATCATCATCATTATTTTGACCTAATGAACCATAAAAACCATAAGTATCTTCATTTTGTAAAAATGGATCGTTATTTTTTCCTTTTAGATCTTGATATTTTTGAAGCATCTCTCTTTGCGCTTGTATATCATAATCTTTATCTTCGTAAACTGGTACTGGTTCAAATTGTTGCGGATTTTGTATACCTGTCAAATCATAATCTCCTCTTGAAAATCCTGGTATTAAATCAAACTGACTTTCTGGTTTTACTGCCTCTTCTATATTTTCAAACCCTCCAATTCGTATTCCAGTTCCTTGTATATGTCCATTTTCATATCCAGGAACTAGTATTGGATATCCTTTCATATAATCATTGCGATCTATCATTATAGGCCTTTCCTGACCAAATAGTTCTTGTTCATTTTCTTTTTCATTTTCACTTTCATTTTCACTGTTATTTTTATGCCAAGGTACATATTTTGACGCTTGTTGAAATCTAAATTTTAGTTGCTCTTGTGAAAATTCTGCTAGTTTTGGTTGAAATGGTGGTACATTTCTATTCAATTCTATTGGTTTTTGTCTAAATTGTTTTAGATATTCATTTCTATTATTATATTCATCATAAAATACCGATTGATCATCATATCCATTTGCATTTCTATAATCCATACCATATTCCTGAGTGTTAATTAGCGTTTGTATATATTCACAATCTAAGTTTATTTGTTCTAATTGATAGAAAATAAAATTTACATTTTCTTTGGCTTTTTCAAATTCTGTTTCTAATTTTGATAATGCATTATAATCATCTTGATATTTATTAGTAAAATTATCATTTTTTTCTATTTCTTCTGCTGATTTTGCATCTAGATTTGATCTTTCTAGTTCTATATGAATTAAATTTTTTTCTAAAACATTTAATTGTTCATTATATATTTGTTTAGTATTTTCATAATTTGTATTAAATTCATCAAAAAATAATTGTAATTCTTTATTTTGTAATTCTTGATCTTTAAAAATATTAAATAATTCACTTTCTAATTTTCCTATATTAGTTTCATTAATAAATTGATATGTATCTAAAGATTCAGATTTTGCATCTAATGATCTTTTTATATCTTGACAAAGTACCTTTTGTTTTTCTAATGTGTTTAATAAATTTTTTATTATTATTTTGTTATTTTCATACATATTTTTTATTGTATGAATTGCTTCAAATTTTTGCATTAATGATTCATCTAATACAAATTCTTGACCATTATCAAAAGATTTTATTATTTCTTCTTGCTGTTTATTTAATCTATATTCTTGTAATACAAGATAATTTTCCGCTTCTGCAATTTCTTGTAATTTCAATTTAGATGCATTCTCAATTGATTGATAACATTCTAAAAACTTATTAAAAAATGATTGTAATTTTTGATTTTCTTGTTGTTTTTTGTGAATTGTATTATGCAATTGTGTTTTTAATGTCTTTATTTTTTGTTCTTGTTCTTTTATTTTTTGTTCTTTTTTTTGTTGCTTATTGTATTCTATTTGATCTATTTGTTTTTGTGCGTCTGATAATGTTTTTTTGCTTTGATCTATTTGTTTTTGTGCGTCTGATAATGTTTTTTCGCTTTCTTTTATTCCTTGTTTTACTCTTTGTTCTAATCTTTTTTGCTGTTCTTGTTCTTTTGTTTTTTGTTTTAATCTTTCTTGTTCTAATCTTTTTTGTTTTTCTTGTTCTGCTAATCTTTTCTGTTCTTGTTCTGCTAATCTTTTTTGTTGTTCTTGTTTTAATCTTTCTTGTTCTGCTAATTTTTTTTGCTGTTCTTGTTTTAATCTTTCTTGTTCTGCTAATCTTTTTTTCTGTTCTGCTAATTTTTTTTGTTCTGCTAATTTTTTTTGCTGTTCTTCTATTTTTTTTAATTTATCTTTTCGTTGTTGTATTTCGTATTCTATTTGCTCTCTTTTTTGTTGTTCTTCTATTTTTTCTAATTTATTTTGCTCTTGTTTTGTTTGTTGTGTTAATTTGTTTGCTAGATCTGTAGAATCATCTTTATCTTCATCTTCATCTGAATCTGAATCTGAATCTGAAAATAGATTTTTATTAGGATTCAATTGTTTTTGATTGGGTTTATTTGCTTCTGCGTGTTCTACATTTTGATTCTCAGAAATTTCAATCTGATTATTTTTAATACTATTTTTAATAATAGATATTGTTACATTTATAAATTCTCTTACTATATTATTTAACATAATATTTTGTAATATTAATTTTTTAATAACTTCATTAATTTTTGTTAGTGCGTTTTGATTGTGCTCTTTTTGTTGCACTAATATCAAATTATCTTTATATCCTTCATTCATTTTAATAAATTTATCTATAATTATTAGAAAATTATCTTTTTTTGAATAAAATTCTGATTCATCTTTTTTTTCAAATCCTGTAGAAACTAGATTCGCAAAATGCTGATTAGCATTATTAAAGTAGCTATATTCATATTTTCCATAATCTTCATACTTTAATTTATTTAAAAAAATTGAAATAATATAATTTTTAATTATTTGTTCTATTTCATTTAAATTTTTAATTTCTAAGGTACCACATTCTCCATGATAGCCATTTGGATCGTGCGCAAATGAAAGCAATTCAACCTTAAAGCTATCATTTGTTATTTTTTTTAAATTGCATTTTTTATTATGTTCATTGTTCGTATCTATTTTTGTTTGATGTTTAAAAAAATTATAAATATTATTAAAACATAACATTTGAATATATATATAATCAATATATTTATATATATGTTCACATTTTAATTCTGTTCTTAATAGATCAAGATTATTCATAAAATTAATTTAAATTATTATATCATAATAATATCACATTTTATAAAAAAAAACAAAACTTTCATTTATATTTTTTAATAAAATATTTTAACATATTATTATTATTTAAATTAAATTAAATTTTATATAAAAATATAAATTTATATAATGTTATTTTTATTTTATATATATTTATAAAAATTAACCTATACTACTACTACATATTTTTGTAATGTTATATATATAACATTAAAATATTTAAACTATATTTTTTGTTATAAAATTTCTAATTTATTATAATTAAACTTCAAGTTGCAATATTTCTAATTGTTTTATTTTGTCTCTTATTTTTGTAGCTTCTTCAAATTGCATATTTTTTGCAAATTTTAGCATATCTTTCTTTAATTTAGCTATAGCTTTATGAAGCTCTTTTTCATTTTTAAATTGTGATTTATCGATTTCTTCAATTTTACTTTCTTCTTTATTGCTTTTATCCGATTTATTTTGTAGCTCCTTTAATTGTAAAATTTCTCTTGTTGTAGTTTTTGGTATAATTCCATGTTTTTGATTATATTCTTGTTGTATTTTTCTTCTTCTTTCTGTTTCAGAAATTGCATATTTAATCGATTCTGTTATATGGTCAGCATATAAAACTACTCTTCCTCTACTATTTCTTGCAGCTCTTCCTATTGTTTGAATTAAAGATACTTTTGATCTTAAAAATCCTTCTTTATCTGCATCTAAAATGGCAATAAAACTACATTCTGGAATATCTAAGCCTTCTCTTAAAAGATTAATTCCTATTAAAACATCAATTTCACCCGTGCGTAATTGATTTAATATTTCAATTCTTTCTAATGTATGCACATCTGAATGCATATACTTAACTTTAAAATTTTTTTCACTTAAAAAATCGGTTAAATCTTCTGCCATTTTTTTTGTTAAGCATGTTACTAAAGCTCTATCGCCTAAATTAATAACATTTTGTAACTCTATTATTAAATCTGTCACTTGTGTATCTGCTGGTTTAATTTCACATATAGGATCAAGTAATCCTGTTGGTCTAATAATTTGCTCTACGATATTATCTCTAGCAAGATTTAATTCAAATTGTCCTGGAGTCGCCGAGATAAAAACTGTTTGAGGTCTCAAGCTGTCCCATTCTTCAAATTTTAAAGGCCTATTATCAAATGCAGAAGGAAGCCTGAATCCATAATTAACTAGCATTTCTTTTCTTGCTCTATCGCCTGCATACATGCTTCCAATTTGCGAAACTGAAACATGACTTTCGTCTACAAATAATAATGCATCTTCTGGTAAATATTCAAATAAAGTAGATGGCTTAGCCCCAGGGTCTTGATTAATAAAATGTGCAGTATAATTTTCTATTCCCTTACAATGATTTGTTGCATTTAACATTTCTAAGTCATACATTACTTTTTGCTTTAATCTATCTGCTTCTACAATTTTATCTTGAGCAAGAAACCAATTATATCGTTCCGATAATTCTTCTTTGATACTTTCCATAGCTTTTTCTACAATAGGACGAGGCGTTACAAAGTGAGAATTAGCAAATATAATTGCTTTATCTAATTTGTTTAATTTTTCACTTGTTAATGAATCAATTTCATAAATACTTTCAAGTATATTGCCAAAAAATAGCAATCTCCAGGCTCTTTTAGACTCGTGAGCTGGTATTATATCAATTATGTCGCCCCTTATTCTAAAGGTTCCAGTTTTAAATTCTAAGTCATTTCTTTGATATTGTAATTGAATAAATTCGAGTAATAAATCTGGAATATTATAACTATTCCCAACTTCTAAAGTTACTGTCATTTTTTGATATAGGTCGGGCGATCCTAAACCATAAATTGCAGAAACAGAAGCCACAACTATACAATCTCGCCTCTCAAGCAAGGCACGAGTAGCAGAATGACGCAATAAATTAATCTGATCGTTAATTGACGAGTCTTTTTCTATATATGTATTTGTTTTTGGCAAATATGCTTCTGGCTGATAATAATCATAATAAGAAACAAAATACTCAACAGCATTATATGGAAAAAGAGATTTCATTTCACTATATAATTGAGCCGCTAAAGTTTTATTATGCACCATAATTAAGGTAGGCCTTTTCATATTTGCAATAATATTAGCCATTGTAAAAGTTTTACCAGATCCTGTAATACCTAAAAGAACTTGATTTTGATTTCCATTTTGCAAAAAATTTGTAATTTTTTCTATTGCATTTGGTTGATCTCCTGTTGGTTTATATTTTGTTGATAAATAAAACTTTTGATTATTACTAATTTCTTTTGCTAATTGCTCATTATATTCCATAAAGATATTTCTGAAGTGTAAATATAATATTATAGCTAATTTTATTATTTAAAGCTATATTGATATTTTAAAGATAAATGATTATATATAATTAATATATTTATTTTTTATTATTAAAAAAAAATTTAAAAAATACTTAATATTTAATTTTATTAATTATATTAAATATTTTTAAGCGAATTCATTATAAAAACTATCTTCATAGATATTTTTAAGATCTAATTCAGTATATTTATCTTGATGTAAGTAATTAAATTGATTATATTGACTATGAGTATTATTAGTTATTTCCTCTGATAATGTTAATTGTTTTTCTGAAAAATTATCATTAAATAAAGAATTAGTTGTTTTAAAATGTTTTTCATTTAGATCAGTATTAGCAATACTTCTTGCTGCATTAGAAAATGAAGTTCTTGTTGAAATGTTTTTATCTAAAAAATTATCATTTTCAAAATGATTTAATATTTCAAATTCACTTATTTCTTTATCAATATCTAAATTATTAGATGCATGTTTTTTTTCTATATTGTTATTAAAAATATAATTATATATTTTTTCTGTAATAGCGGCTAAAGAAAAAAAATTACCTTTTGATAAATAAAAACCTGATTTAATTGTACTTTTGGCTAAATCGGTTGTTAAATTAACTATTTCTGCTATACCAAATAAAGTAAAAATACCTGCTGCTTTTAAAGACTGAGAAGGGAAATTACTCACTGTATTATGAGCAAATTTTCCTATTTTGCTATTACCAAAATCAATTAACTGTTTTTGAAAAGGTAATAACGTAAATCCAAAATATGATGCAAAATTTGCAATTGGCATAATATTTTGCAGCATAGTACATGAATAAATGAGTGGCACTGCAAAAGAAATGCCAGCTTTAATTGAATGAGCACAAGTTGTAAAAATACCAGAAGATATTTCTTCACTACAAGATTTATAATTATTTTTAGCAAGTTCTAAATAAGTTGGACTAAATTGTTGAGTAGAAATTGTAAATTCTTTTTCTAAAGAAATACTCTTATTTTTATAATATTCATCATAATTTGCATTTTGAATTTGATTACTATTGAATTGATTAAAATTTATATAATTTTTAATTAAATTTTTAATATCTATAGCACTTAAAACTTTATTTAAAGCATTGCTTAAAACTATATTTTTAACTTGTTCTATTGTATTTGAATTTAATAATAAATCATTTAAATTTAAGTCTAATAATGATGTTTTTATATTTGAAGTTAAATTTGATTCTGAATTACTAGAATTAGTCATTAATTTCTTTAGATCTATATTAGCAATGCTATAATTTGATACTATTGGTATTAATAAAGAAATTATTTGATTTGTAAAAGATGAATTTTTATAATTTAAATTCATTAAATTAGCATCTAAATTTAATAATTCAGATACTTGCCCCAAAGGCTGAGAAATTGCAACATTTAAAGTTTGTTTAGTATTATTTTTATTAAAAAAATGTTTCAATAATTTCATAAGTTAATATTTGTTAATATTAATTATATCATTTTAATTAATATAAATTATTAAAAATTAATAATTAACAAAAATAAAAATAAAAGTATTGTAAAATAACAATACTATATATTATCTTTTTCAGAATTTTTATAATCTGATTGTATTTTTTCAACTTTACTTGACTTTAAAACAATATCAATTAATCCAAAATCTTTAGCTTCTTCTGCTGTCATATAAGTATCTCTTTCCATAACTTTTTCAATTTCTTCAATTTGTTTATTGGTTGCAAATTTATAAATTTTATTTAACTTATCTCGTGTTTTTTTAATTTCATTTGCTTGAATTAAAATATCAGTAGCTTGTCCACTACATCCGCCAGATGGTTGATGTACCATAATTTTACTATTAGGTAATGCAAAACGTTTTCCTTTGGTTCCTGCTGTTAAAATTAATGATCCGGCAGAAGCAGCAAACCCAATGCAATAAGTTGCAATATCAGGCTTGATATGCATCATAGTATCGTACATAGCTAAAGCAGAAGTAACTTGCCCTCCTGGAGAATTAATATACAAAGATATTTCTTTAGTTGGATCTTCTGCCTCTAAAAATAATAATTGTGCAATAATCAAATTTGCAATATGATCATTAATTGGGCCGCTTAAAAACATAATTCTGTCTTTTAATAATCTTGAATATATGTCATAAGAACGTTCTCCTCTTGTTGTTTGGTCGACGACCATAGGAATTAATAAAGACATATTTTTTTAAATGTTATTATTTCAAATAATAACATTATAATAAGTAAAATAAAAATTTGTTATATTATTTTTATTTACTTAAATTTTATTTGATTTTGATATATATTTTTTTGATATTTATATTTAAGTTTTTTCTTAAACTAAAATTAAATTTATTTTAAATTAAAGTTCAATTTAAATTATCAATTAAAATTTATATTACGAATTAAAATTATATTATCAATTAAAATGTAATTTATGTTATATTTTAATATATGTTATAATTTAATATTTTTAACGAGCAATAATTCTATGAAGCAAATTTTTAATATATCATGCATTATTTTAATATGTTTACTTTCTTCATGTAGTAAAAAATATTTTATTGGTACAAAACTATCTAAAAATGAGATACAGAAAATTGAAAATTGCAAAAAAATTAAATGTCATGTTGGTCAAATTTATCAAACAATAGGATTTCCTGTAATTACTGAAGATAATAAAGATTATTTTATTGGTATTCAATATGAGCAAAAATTATTCTTTAAACCAAAAATTATTAAATCTCAAATAATAGAAATTACATTACAAAATGAGAATATTTATGATTTTAAAGAAATAATTGATACATTTGATAATAATTTAAGAATAATACCGCATCGTAATATGCAATATCATGATCAAACTAATTTTATACAAAAATATAAAAAAAATGTAAGAAAATTTGTTGTAAAAGAAAATTTAAAACCAAAGGCAAGATTAAAATAAAATTTTTTACATAATGAAATGTTTAAATATTGCTTCTTGGAATGTTAATTCAGTTAATATACGCAAATTGGATATTTTGGAATTTATGCAAAGTTATAATATTGATATAATGTTATTGCAAGAAATTAAATGTGAAAATAGTAACTTTCCTAGTGAAATATTTTTAAATTCTAATTACTATATTGAAATACATGGTCAAAAAGCATATAATGGCGTTGCAATTATATCAAAATATCCTTTATTTAATATAATAAAAAATTTTGATGATGAACTTGCAAAATTAGAAAGTCGATATATTCAAGCAAGTGTAGAAATTAATAATAGAATATATACATTTGCATCTATATATGTACCAAATGGTACAAGCGTTGGACATGAAAAATATTATAAAAAAATTAATTTTTTTGATAATTTATTTAAATATATTTATAATTTTCGCAATGATAATTATTGCATAGGTGGAGATTTTAATGTTGCGCCATTTGATATTGACGTATATTGCCCTATTAAAATGCAAAATACACTATCTTTTACAGAAATAGAAAAACAAAAATTTAGATCAATATTAAATAGTGGATTTAGCGATACTTTTAGAATATTGCATCCTGATATTCAAAAATTTAGCTGGTGGGATTATCGTAGCAAATCTCTTGAAAATAATACAGGTTTACGTATTGACATGATTCTTACTAGTAGTAGCATTACAAATAAATTATATTATACCAATTTATATAAAAAATATCGACATCAAGAAAAACCTAGCGATCATATTCCTATTTTTGTATCATTTTATGTCTAATTTATTTTATTAAAGAGGTTTAATTTTAATATTTTAGTATTTAAATACTATGTAATTAAAAATTCTTTTATTTTAAAATGCTAATTATCATGATAAATTTTATTTTTATAATATAATTTAATTGAGATAATTATCATATTTATTCTTTAAATTTAAATTATTATAATATTTATTCTTTAAATTGCATAATAATTATTAATATTATTAATTGATAAATTTAATTTTGTTATATTATTCTCTTTTATTCCAGCTTCTAATTCATTTAATAAATTAAATAACTTTTCTTCTAGTGGTTTTATTTTGTGTAATTTTGTTAAATTATCAAATAAAATTTTTGCTTTAACTTGTAAACTTGAAAGTTCTTTTGCCGCACAATCACTTTCATGATTTGCAATTGAACTATAAATTTCTTCTTCTAAGTTAATATTTTTAAATGGTTCATATTTAAAAAAGGTCTTTGCATTATTATTAACGATTGCAGTTACTAATAATTCTGCATTAAAATCTAAACTAAATATTATTTCAATTTTTACTGTTCCAGGATTAGCCTGTGGTATTGGAATTTCAAATACACCTAAAGATTTGCATGCAGAAACAATTTCTCGTTCTCCTTCTAAAATATTAATTTTAACTTTATTTTGTTCAATTGAATAATTTGTAAATGTACGTTTTACAAGTGCTGGTAATTGAGTATTCCTATCTATAATTTTTTCTACTACATTCCCCATAATTTCAATGCCTAAAGATAATGGCGACACTTGAAATAAAGTATTTTTTAAAGAATATATATGTGAAATTGCGCCAAGAGCAACACTAGTACTTGGATCGGAATGTATATATTGTTTTGCAAAAGGAAGTAAAGATATTACTGCATTTTGTATAGCTGTAATTTTAGTAGTACTACCAACAAATACTACGCCATCTATTTCTTTATTTGCATTAATTAACATTTGCTTTAGAATTGGCATAATTTTACTTATAAAATCTAATGTAATCTGCTCTAGTTCTTGCAAGCTAAATTCAACAGTATATAATTGATGATTAAAATTATATTCTTTTTTATAATTAGAATTATTTAAATAAATAAATTCTTTTATATATCTTGCAAAGTTAATAGAATTATCATTAGAAATTTTATTTAATATTTCAATAGAATATTTATTAATTAAAGAATTTAAAATTGCAATATCAATTTGATCGCCCCCTATATATCTATTGCCATCATTTGCTATAACTCTATATATATCTTCGTATAGCTGAATTATTGATAAATCAAAAGTACCACCTCCTATATCAAAAACTAAATATGTTCCATTTTGTAGTGTATGACTATATATTGCAGCTACTGGTTCTGGAATAATTTTTACAACTTGTAGGCCTGCTTGCTCTGCGCAAAATCGCAATTCTGATCTAGCTTGTTCATTGAAATAAACAGGAGCAGTTAAAATTATTTTTTCAACTTTTTGCTCTAAATAATTTTCTGTAATTTGCTTTAAATAATCAAATATATATATAATTATTTCTAAATTAGATATAACTTGATTATTATTAATTTTTAAGGGAATAGAATAAGTATTTTTAATATTAGAATTTTGCTCAATATCAAAAAAATATTTTAATTCATCAAGTAATAACTCTTCTTTTGTATGGCCTAAGCTTCTTTTAATTGAATGAATAACTTTATTATATTCTTTTGTTGTTTTTCCTATTATAAATTCATTTTTATCATTAAATGCAATAATAGTAGGAAGTGAATATTGATTTTTATTTAAATGAAATTGTGCAGTATCATCATTTTGACTTAGTTCTGTTTGGTTTATATTATTAATATTATTTTGACTTAGTTCTATTTGATTTATATTATTAATATTGTTTTGGATTTGATCTATTTTATTATTATTTTTTGCATCAAAATTAATAATAGAAAATTTTTTATCTTCTCCATATATTCCAACTAAACAAGTAGTAGTGCCAAAATCGATACTAATAATTGGTTCTTGATTGCTATTTGAGGATTGTATTTGAATTTTTTGCATAAATGCATGCTTGATTCATAAAAACTTATAAAGTTAATTATATAATTTTATTTTATAAGACTTAAATAATTAATAAGACTTCAATTTAAGATTAATAGAAAATTAAATAGTTAATATTCACTATACTAAATAAATTTTATATAAATACCAAATCTATATAAATACCAAGATATTTGCTTTAATTTAAGATTCTAATTTAGCATTAATAGGTAAACCAGATAATTTTCTTTTTTCATCTTCTGTTAGAAAAGTAATTTCATTTAGTCCTTTCATAAACTCAATATTAGAAGCACTATAAATTGGAATTGCATTTTTATTAATAGAAATTGAAATT
Source organism: Rickettsiales bacterium (assembly GCA_046348705.1). Classification (GTDB taxonomy): domain Bacteria; phylum Pseudomonadota; class Alphaproteobacteria; order Rickettsiales; family Rickettsiaceae; genus JAXMDS01. The sequence continues at coordinate 19,253 of JAXMDS010000014.1, forward strand.
TTAGGCAATTTTTCGTTTAAATTTTTAATTTTATCGAAGTATTTAATACTATTATTTATTTTTGTATTATTATTTGATAAATTTTTATATTCTTTCAAATTTAAATTGTTTTTTTCATTATTATCTAATTGTTTAAAATTATGTTTATTTAATTTTTGATAATTATTTTGAAAATTATTTACATATTTTAAATTGGATAAATTTATTTCATTTAATCTATTTATTGCAATTTCATTTAAAAAATAATTAATACTAGATAAAATATTATTACATTGAGGAAAAATAACACTTTCATATAATGATTTATCAAAACGCTCCATATTACCTTGATGCGTTGCTTCGCCTCCCCCTATAAGTTGCGGAGGAATTCCATATAATTGCTGAATTAATTCCGTTATTTGAATTAAATCATCAAAATTATGTTTATCTTGTTGCCATTTTGCAATTGATAAACCATCAACTGTAAGTAGACCTTGTTGCATTTTATTTGATTTTAATTTTGCATCTAATTGCGCCTCTGTTAAGTTATATGTTTTTTCATCTAATTTATTAGGATAAGATGCAATAATTCCAAATCTTGCATTTAAATTTAAAGATGCGCTTTTTGAGAGAATAATTTGATTGTAAAGCATTATTAAATTTTTTAATCGCGGTATTTTTGCTTGTTGCTCCGATTTAATATTAATAATTGCATGAGGGATTTTATTTTGCGTAATATCTTTTACAAATACTTCTAAATTTCTATAATTATATTTAATAATATATCCAAACTCATCAGTAGTTTTTTTAACTTCATTTGCATTTAAAAAATAAAATTCTGCCTCTTCTCCTTTTTCGCCATTATAATATAAAAAAGCAGATCCTTTTATTAATAAATCATAACTAATTTTATACATAATATTAGAAAAAGTATCTTCATAGTTTGGTTTTTCTAGTAATTTACTTAATAAATCATTATCAATTTCTTCTAAATTTTCTCTTAAAATTGTAAGAGGCAAGTTACTAACTTTATTTGCAATATAATGCAAACATTCAGCTACTACTGGATTATTGATAATATCTTCTTCTGAAATATTAAGAGAAAAAGGATAGTTCGTTTCAGTATTAATAAAATGTTGTAAATATTCTTGAAAAAAAGAATTATTTTTATTTGGATTAATATTTGGATTCAATTTTTTTTTGTTAAAAGTTTTTTTATAAATATTTTCAAAAGTATTTTTAAATTGAAAAAAAATTTTTTTATATATCTGCATAAGTTAAACTCAAATGATATTGTGTAATTTTATTTTTAAATATTACAAACACTAATAACAATAATTTAAACTATAATTTACCTAAATCTTTAAATTTTAAATTCTTTTAAATGTATCTTATAATTAAAAAAATTAATAAATAAAAAATGAATTTTATTAAACTTGAAAAGTTAAAAAATATTCAGTGGCCAATAACTAATAACTTAATTTTTAGTTTTGTTATTTTTTATATAATTACAAGATATTATGATGTGCATTTATATACAATTGACGATCAAAAAGATAAATTAAGAATAATTTTAATATTATTTCTAAGTATTCCTTTTTGGCAAATTTTTACTCAAAAAAAATCTGATAATATTTATTGGAAATCTGATGGTTTATGTTTCTTGTTGTGGGCTTTTTTTGTTAATCAGAAAAATGATTTTAAATTTTCAATTTATAGTTTTTTTATATTAGCAATTATATTTCTAGTTCCTTTAACAATTAAGTTAGCTTATAATATAATTACAAATTCAGATGAAAAAACCTTATGCAATGAAGAAAATTTTTTTAGTAAAGCTATGTGGATTATTCAAATTATTGGGTTTAATTTTCTTGTAACATTAAAGACTTTATTTAGTTATAATGTGAAACAAATTTTAATAATTTTAACAATAATTATATTAATAAATTTTATATATTTTAAATATATTCAGAATAAAAGTGAAAATGAATGGAAATTTTTTATTTTAGCCTCCTTATGTTACTTAATTTATATAGGTTAATTAAATTGATAATCTTTTAGTTATTTTTCTATATGTTTTTTATAGTTTGCAACTATTAAACTATTAACAAAAATACTAGGGGTATGAATAAAATTAGGGTCTAATTCTTCATGTAAAATTTCTTCTACTTCAAAAATAGTTTTATTTGCTGCTTTTGCCATAACTGGATTAAAATTTCTTGCTGTTTTATTATAAGTAATATTACCAAATAGATCAGATTTATGAGCTTTCACTAAAGCTAAATCAGCATATAATGCTTCTTCTAATAAATATTCTTTATTATTAAATATACGTTTTTCTTTACCTTTTTCAATAATTGTACCAATACCTGTTCTTGTAAAAAATGCAGGAATTCCACTTCCTGCACATCTAATTTTTTCAGCTAAAGTACCCTGTGGAGTAAGTTCAACTTCTAATTTATTTTCTATCATTAATTTTTCTAATAATTTATTTTCTCCAATATAAGATGCTATTAATTTTGTTACTTGGTGAGTTTCAAGTAAAATGCCAATTCCTTTATCTTGTGTGCCAAAATTATTACTAATTATTGTTAAATTTTTTGCTCCAGAAAATTTAATTGCATATATAAGCATCTCTGGTGTGCCACATAAACCAAATCCTCCTATCATAATTTTCATATTATCTTTAATTTGCTCGGCAATTTCTTCTATAGAATGAAGCTTTTGTATATGATAAGATTTTAAATTATAATTAATATTAATGTTATATTCCATATATTTTTATTAAATAAGTTAATTAAAAAAATAGCAATTTCAAATAGTAATTTAATTATATTTATAAATTTTATTTAAAATTTCTAATACGCTATTTGCATATTTTATACCAAATTTTTCTGTTTTAGAATGATAAACAGCAATACTTTTAAACCAATTTTTATATGTGTTATAATTTTTACGTAATAAATAAGCTGCATAGTTTACATTAGCATTAGGATCTAAGGATTCTTCAACCGATCTAAATGCAAAAGGATGTGCCCTTAAATTAATCTGTGCACATCCAACATCTATATTAGAATTGCCTGATTTTAATTGTTTTTTAACAAAATTGACAGCATCCTCTTTATTTTCAAAGTAATAACCTTGACCATCGAAATTTACTGCCCATGGCCATGCTATTGTATTTTGTTTATAGGGTTTTAAATTAATTTTACCAGAATAACGTCTACCCGTTTCTTTTAAAGTAATAGCAAATAACATATCTTTTGGTAATCTATATTCAAATTCATATTTTTTAACATGTATTAAACATTTTTGTGCTTGTTTGAGTTGATAATCAAATGCAAAGATTATATTATTAAAAAAATTACAAAAGATAGTAATAAACATTAATTTTTTTATATAATTAAAATTATTAAATATTTTCATTTTTTTCTTATTATTTTTTTCTAATTTATATTAATTTAATTAATGATAAAATTATATAAAAATAATTTTACTTGTAAACTAATAATAGATAATATTCATATTATTTTTTAAAATTAGTTACTTAAATAAAAAAAAATTATTTAATTTTTCATAAAAATATATTTAAATGTATTTTATACTTAAATAATTATTTAATATTTTATTTAAATATGATATCTTATTTTGATTTATTTGAAATAGAAATAAATATTATTATTGATTCAAAATTATTGGAATCAAAATATTTAATAAAACTTAATCAGCTTTATGATGACTCTGAAGCATGTTTAATAATTAATCAAGCATATAATGTTTTATCGAATGATATAATGCGAATTGAGCATATAATTCAATTATTAGAAGATAAATTTAATATAAAAATTTTTAATTTAAATCAAAATAATCAAGTGTTATTTGAGAAATATTTTAATTTAAATGAAGAAATCGAAAATAATAACAAAGAACAAAATAAAATTATTTATATAGAATATTCTAAATATTATAAGGATATTTTGTTTAATATGCAAAGGTCAATATCATTAGAAGACTTTAATACTTTATATGTTTTATTTATAGAATTAAAGTTAATTACAAATATATTAGACTTGACTATAAATTAAAAAATACATCAAGACATTGAAAAAGTATATTTAAATATTAAAAAAAGCTTTATTTTATAAAGCTATAAAAAAGTTATTTAACAATGTTAAAACTTATATTATATAAAAATTAATAATATAATATTATTAACTATTTAACTAATGCGATAATTCTTTCTATTAAAGAAATTTGTACTTTTTTCATATCTAAATATATATCTAAAATTACATCCATAACTTTATCTAAATATGTTTCTATATTGACTTCTTTATTTTCTATATTTTCATTTATAAAAAAATTAAATTCTTTCTCTATATTGCAAAGAGAATTTTGAATTTTGATATCCAATTCATCTTTCATAAACTGTTTTAAGGTTTGATTTACAATTTTTAATTGCTCTGATTGGATTTTTTTTGTTATATTACCAAATTGTTTTGTTTTAATTTTTGTTTCTAAGCTATATTTAAAAGATTCCATCTCTTCTAATGCTGGAAGAAATATATCATGGTAGATTTCTTCAATTTCTTTTGCTAATAATATTTTAATTTTTGTTTGGTTATTTTTTATTTGATTATTGATATTATTTTTTTTTGCATTAGATAAATTTGATATATTATTACTATTTTCTTGTTTAGTAAATAAATTAACATTTATATTATAAATTGAATTTTTATCTTTAATATATTGATGTTGCGAGATGTGATTTTTACTATTTAATATATGCCCTAATGAAATTGATTGCTCATTCATATTTAATTAATTAATAAGTCATTATATTAATTATAACTTATATTATTTTAAATATATAGCAAATATTAAAATTATTTAATAATATTTACTTTATGTAATAATTTAATTATAGTTTAATTTTATAGTTAATTTTTAGTATTATAAAGGTAACTTAAAAATAAATCTATAATTAATAAATTTATTTATGCTCTACTTTTAGTAGATAATAATGATTTTGTAAATTTAACAATATCTGATCCTATCTCTTTAGCAGAATCAATAATTCCTTTAAAGACATTGTCAATAGATTTTTTTATATTATTAAATAAGTCTGTTATTGCTTTTTCTGGATTTTTAATTAATTGTGTAGAAAATTCTTCTAAATATTTTTTTGCATTACTTGCTTCTTTTTCTAAATTTTCTATATTATTCATTATTTTTTTTTTAGCGTCAGAAAAAAGTTTTTTTCCTTTTTTTTTAGTAAATTTAACAAATTTTTCGCCTTTTTTTACTGCTTCTATTGCTTTTTTTTCTATTTTATTTAAAAATTTTTTAGCTTTTTGTCCTATTTTTTTAGCAGCAGACTCTATTTGTTCAGGTATTGATTCAGGATCAGGATCAGGATCATTAGGATTTCCTTCATATGATTCTAAATTTAAATTATTAAAGTTAGATATATTTTCACTATTATCTAACCTTAATTCATTAGAAATATTATTTAATTGTATATTTATTTGTGACATATTTTTAAAATTATTAGTTTGTTTTTTAAATTTATATTTTATTTATTACTTTATATATTGAAATTATTTTTTCTATATATAAAGCAATTTTGAGAATTTTTTTGTATTAAGTTTTTTTAATTTCACTTTCATTCTCATCTTCATTATCTTCATTATCATCTTTTTCGTCTATTAGTTCCTGCATTTGTTCAATTAAATTAAGATGTGCCTTTTGCATATCTAGATATATATTAAAAACTGCCTGAATTTTTGCTTCTAAGTATTTTACATGATCAACTAGTTTTGTATCATTTTTTTCTACAGTAGAATCTACTACAGAATCAAATCCTTTTTCTAAATGCTCTAATGACATTTGAACTTTTTTGCCCACATTTGCTTCTGTAAAGTCTTCTAAAAACTTATCTATTATTTCTAGTTTTTTATTTAATTCTTTTGCAGACTGAGAAGAGAATTTATTTTTAAACATATCGTTTTCTATTTGCTTCTTGTATTTTTGCATATCTTTTAATACAGGAACAAACATATTTTGATACATTTCTTGCATTTCTTTTGCTATTGCGGCCTTAAATTTTTCGCCTTCTTCTTCTGTTAAAGGTTTAATAGTTTTATCATCTAAGTTTGTATTTAATTTATTTATTTGATTTTCCATATTTATATAATTTATTTGTTAAATAATGCATTATTCTATTTAATTATATTTTAATTAATAAAAATATTTTTATCTTTTATAAAAGATATTTAATATTATTTAATAATGTTGTTTAAAATAAAATAAAGTTCTATTTTTGCAATCCAAGTATTAATATTTATTTATATTAATAAATAAATTAAATTTTAGAAAATATTAAATTTTGTGTATAATTTTAATATATACAATCAATCATTAATATAAAAAAATTATGCTACCTAGTTATGCATTAATGATTTTTAGAGAAGTGTTAGAAATAGGTTTACTTCTAAATATAGCAAATATTAATTTAAATCATATAAAAAATATTAAAAAATTAAATATTATAGCTTTAATTCTTGCGATATTTTTTAGTATTGCCGCAGTTATATTAATGCAATTTACAAATTATTTTTTAGATGAATCAATGCAAGAGATATTTGATATTAGCATTTTATCATTAGGAGTATTGTGCATCATATATAATGTTACTACTAATTCTAAATATAATTTTAAAAACACGACAGTTCAAAATCCCATTATGATTGTACTTTTATTATTTAGTATTATTTTTCGTGAAATAATGGAGATTTTAATTTTTTCTTATAGTTTTTTTAGTATTAATCTAAATACATATTTTATATTATTAAATTTTTTAATTGGCAGTATACCTGCTATTTTATTAAGTTTTTTTATTGCTAAAGGATTAAAAACAAATATATATAATAAGAAAATTAAATTATTATTTAAAATAACAAATTTTATTATGCTAATTATTGCATCTTCTTTTATAGTTAAAATTTTTAATTTATTATCTATTTTCTTCACTTTTTCTATCAATATAGAATATTTACAATTTTTAATTTATTTTACTGTAATTGGAGGAACTTATCTTTATATATATAAAAAATAATTAGCCTAAAATAAATATCAAAATAATTATATTATGAATTTATTACTATAAATTAGTACTAAAAAAAATTATACTTAAATTATAGATAGTTAATTTTAAAAAAAGTATGAATAAGGTAAGTAATTTTAAAATTCAAATTGCACAAAAAGAATTTTTAAAAATAGTTTTAATTGCAACTTCAATCACTGATGGTAAAAGTCTTAATTCTAGTATTGGTGTTATTACAATTAAAGCTAATAAAGATTATATTAAAATAATATCAAGCAATAATATAATTCTTCTTGAGCAAAAAATACTTATAAATACAAATACAATAGTATTGCAAGAAGGCGAAATTACAGTAGAGGCATCTATATTATTAAGTATAATAAAAATTTTTAATAATAAATTAATTACTATTTATGCTATTAATGATATTGTTCATATAGAATCAGATACTAAATTTAAAATTAATCAAATTGCTAATAATTTATATAAGAAGGTAATTAATATATTGCCTGATACTTTTTCAATTGTATTAGATGCAAATAATTTTGCAAATATGCTTAAATATACAAAGTTTGCAATTGCTGCACATGAATCTCGTTCTAATTTAAATTGTATTGCTTTAAAATATGAAAATAATGAAATTATATCTTATGGTATGGATGGACATCGATTTGCTAGATTTGCTATAAAATATAATAAAATAAATTCTAATAATGTTAATTTGGATAATAATTTAATTTCAACAATTAAACAATCAACAGATGAATATTTTGCAAATTATATACAAAATGATGATAATTCAAATGCAAGTAATAATTTAACAAAAAATAATTTTAAGCTACTTGATAAATCTTTAATTGATGAAAATTTAGAAAACAATAATTTAATTACAATAAAAGAAGTAGATTTTAAAATTTTAATACCAACAAAATTAATAGAGCAAATTTTAACAATTATTAGCACTTTTAAAATAGAGCATATTTATATTAGTATAAATCAATTTGATATTACGTTAATTTTTATTAATCAAGATAATATTAACGAAAACAGTTTTCAACCTAATATTAATATATATAAAAATAATCATATTAATTTAACTTCTAAATTAATAAATGCAGAATTCATTGATTATGATAAAATTATACCAAATTTTAAAGAATATAAATATTTATATCAAATAAATGCAGCAATATTGGCTGAAAGTATATATAAAGTTACAGCAATTTCAAATGAAAAATTTAAAGCTTTAAAATGTGATTTTTTTGATAATATAATTCAAATTACTTCTTATGGACAAAATGATGCAAAAGCAGTTGATATAATATCAATTATAAACCTTAATATAAATTTAGAAAATAATAATAATTTATCTCAAAAAAATAACTATATTTATAATAAAGAAAATATTGATAATATTTATATAGATAATAATCAAATTAAACCTTTAATATCTATAGGTTTTAATTATCGTTATTTATTAGATGTTTTAGATGTATTAAAAGATCATAATATTAAAATTTATATACAAAATAATATGTCCCCTATTGTTATTATTAGTGAAAAATTAGAAAATTCTACATTTATTATAATGCCAATTAAAATTTAAAATATTTAAATATATAATATAGAATTATTTTTATTTGTACTAGCTTTTTTTATATATTTGTTTTTAATTCTTATAATTATTGAGCTTATGCTTAAGAGATAATAAATTTAATTTATGCAAATAAATATCTAATTTAATAAATACTTTAAAAACTTTAATGATCAGTTTTACATTATTATAATTTCATAATAGCTATAAAATAAATTAATTCTTTAATCAAAAAATAAAATGCATAATTTAAATTGTTATTTAAAATCCAGTTATATCTTCTTTTGCATAATTTTAAATTGTTATTTAAAATCCAGTTATATCTTCTTTAATTAAGAATTTTTCTTCATCAATTAAATTATCAGTATCATAACTATCTATAATTATTGGTCTTAGCAAAATTATTAATTCTTTCTTAGAAGAATTTTTTTTAGTTTGCCCTACAATACTTAAAATTTTCTTTTGTCCCGATGGGCCAGTTTGTTGTAAATCACTTTTATTTTCAGATAATCCGCCAATAACTATTATATCGCCACTATTTGCTTTTACAATTGTGTCTGCTTCTCTATTTTCAATTTTAGGAAAAATAAGTTTATTTGTATTGCCATTGATGGTAACTGTTTGTTCGTCTTTTGTAACACGTGTTATAACTGGGTGTATATGCATTACAATTTGCTGATCTTTTGTAATTGTAGGAGTAGTATCTAATGCTATTCCAGAGAAAAAACCTTTAGTTTCAAAGCTACTAATTGGAGTAGTATTGGTCGCACCAGTGCTACTTTGTTGCACAGCTGTTCCATTGGTAGATTTTAATATATAATATTGATCATCGCCAAATTTTATCATCGCTCTTTGATTATTTAATGTAGAAATTTTTGGTGAAGATAATACAGAAACAGCTCCTTGAGTTGATAATATACTAATAAATGATTGAAAATTATTCTTATCTCCTTCGCCAAAATTTAAATTACCATTAAATACTCCTGATATTAATCCGCTTTCATTACTAAGACTATTATTACCTATAGAATCAAAATTTAATACATTCCCTATTTTATTACCTAACATTTTCCAATCAATTCCATGCTGAAATTCATCTGTTAAAGTAACTTCTAAAATTTTTGCCTCTATCATTACTTGCTTTAGACAATTGCGTTTTACATTATTAATAAATTGCGCAACTCTTTTTAATGCTCTTGGCATTGCTCTTACTATTATGATCCCATTTTCATTATCTACTGAAATAGTTTGATTATATTCAATATCGTCTCTTAAATCTATTACATTTTGTGAACTTTCTTCTTTAATTATTACTTTTATTGATGAAATAATATTTTTCCAAAAACTATCTTCCATTTTAGTAGTAATTGAAGAAGAATTATTATTATATGAAATATTATTATCTAAAGTATTTGAGCTATTAATGTTTACAGATGAACTTGCTTGTCTATTAAAATTATGATAATTTAAATTAAAAATTTTAGACATTACTTGAGGAGCATATATTGTATAACCAGATTGTGTTTTTTCATAACCTATATTATATCTTTCTGTTAAATTATCTAATACGTATTCTAAACAAACATTTTTATAATCAAAAGTAAAAGCAAAAGTATCGTTTTGTTGTGTTGCACTACTTATGCTCACATTATATGTTTTAGAAAGCACATTAGCTATGCCATCTATTTTCATATCTTGTACTTTAACATTTTTCTTTATACAATTTGAAATTTGTGTACTATTATTTTTGAATAAATTGAATTACAATAAGAATTGTTATTACTAATATTCTTATTATTAATATTCTTATTATTAATATTATAATTATTAATATTTTTTTGAAAATCTGTAAATTTATTAAAGTTTTTAATATTATTATTATAATCTTTATTTACTTTTTTCGACATGCCACAAGCATTAAATATAATGGTTATTAATGTAATAATAACTATTATTTTTTTATTAAAATTTAACATATATAATTAATTAATTAATTTATTTTTTTATTAATATTTATTTTTCTTTTGAGTATTTTTTTTTTGTAAAATTTGCATATCCTTCATTATATATACAAAGAATTTTTTTACCTAATCTTAAGCTTAATTTATCAAAAACTTGTTCCACAATTATTAAATTATTAGTTTTACTACTTACTGTATAATTAATAATATGCTCTCTTAAATCTTCATCTACAGCAAAAATTGCAGGTAAATCTTTCACTTGATATGAAAATTGTATAAAAGTTAATTTTCCATCATCAAAAATTTTTACTGGAGCAATATCTTGATCTCCACTTACATAGTAATTTAAATTATATTTTTCAGGCTCTGTTAAATCTGGTTCTTTTAATGATGTATTTGAAATAATTTTTTCTTGATGTATATCTTCATCTGGATATATAAATCTAATATTATATGCTACTGTATTTTTATTTTGTTCTGTAAGCTCTTTAGCATCTAATTCAAAAAAATAAATACGTTTATTTGTAATCATTGTCATATTAGTATTTGCATCTAATTCTATTGGTTTAATAAATACAACATTATTTACATTATGAACTTGCCAAGAAGTTGTATCGCCAATTGACATTGTGACTACTTCTTCATCTGGGCCTAATTGAATAGTAGTTTGTAAACCATAATAACCAATTATTTTAATAACATTATTTTTTGTATAATTAACAACTTGTATTCTTGAATCGCTACCAAACTTTCTTGGATGAATTTCTGCAAAAATAATATTGTAAAAATTAATTATTAATATAATTAAAATATATATATTTTTTTTCATAATTTTACTTAAATGTATATTTATTCACTTTAAAATTTATTATTTGTTGATCTTTATCTTTATGTAAGTTATTTTTATTTAAATTATGCAAATAAAAATCAAATTCAATTTCTGCTGTGCTATTTTTTTGTTTAATAATATTATTGTTTTCAATTTTTAATATAACAAAATTTACAGAACAAGATTTTTTATTACAATTTGTCTCCAATATGTTTACATATTCTTGTTCTGATTTTAATAAGTTATCTTTTTGTATATTAAAAATTAGCTGATTAATTTTATCTGTATAATTAATTGCAATTTCATCTATTGAATTTTGTTCTAAAAATCTTAATTGATTAATATATTTAGCTTTATTTATATATTGATGGGAATTAATAA
>JAXMDS010000015.1:0-28628 GCA_046348705.1 Rickettsiales bacterium
CATAATACTAAATATAAATAATATTATAAATAAAATATATTTAGCGTACATAAAGGAGAGCGAAAAACCAAAGTATATGTTATTTAATTCTGATATTAAAACTATATTTAATAATAATGTAAATAATACAACATTTTTATTATACAATCTAATTTTAGTATTCTTATTTTTATTAAAATTTTTTTTATATAATAAAAAAGAGTAATATTTTATATTTGAGTGTTTAAAAAATAAATTATTCTCATACTTTTTTTTAAAAATATTTGAATTTGACTCAAAAATATTGTATAATTGGATTCTGTTGGATAATGTCTTAAACAAGTTGCTTAAATGCCCTAAATTTGAATCGAACAAATGCTCTTTAGATTTTCAGTCTAACGCTTTCCCACTAAGCTATTAAGGCTATTGTTACCATACAAACAATTTTATTAATATTAAAATTAATAAAATTAAAAAAAAATATATGATTACATATGATCATAATGTTTTTAATAGATCATCTATTTTATATCGTGGTAAAATAGCCCTTATAAATAATAAAATAATGAAACATATAAGTATTAATAATAATTTTAATATATTAAACATAACTTAATTAGTAAACATGGAAGTTTGAAATTAGATTAATAAAAAAAAAATTTTGAAAAAATAAATAATTAAAATCATAAAACACTAAATTAACTAAACAACTTAAAATGCATTTCATAGTATTGCTACTTATCTTGCATTAAAAAATTAGTGATTTGCATTTAGTTATTAAAAAAAAATTATGTATAGTTCCAATTAAAATTAACCTTAACTACACTATCGTGGCTTTTCTTCTATGCAACAGTACAAAAGAAACACTATTGGATAGTAATTCCCAGTCCTCTCGTACTAGAGTTTTTCACATAATTTTTTTTAATTCCTACAACAGATAGAAACCAAACTACCTCGCGACGTTTTAAACCCAACTCACGTACCATTTTAACCGGTGAACACCCGGACCCTTCATTGGTTATGCGCAAAGAGGATATGATGAGTCGACATCGAGGTGCCAAACAAACTCTTCGATAAGAACTCTGGAAGTTTATCAGCCTGTTATCCCTAACGTACCTTTTATTCGTTGAGCGTTACATTTCTAAATGAAATTATAAACGGGTCATTATAATAGACATTTATCCCTATAATAAGTGTTTTTATTATAATCAAGTAAAATAATTTAGCTATTTAACTTACAGATACTTTTTACACACCTTCGTTACTTTTTAGAAGGCTACCGCCCCAGTTAAACTGTCTTTCATAAATATCTGTATTTGTTATACATTTTATTGAGTTACTAGTTTTCATATTCCAAACGATATAATCTCATAACAACTAAATTAACTCGCTAATTTAAGATAACAGTAAAGGTGTATAGGGTCTTTTCGTCTAATTGTAGTAAACCGCATCTTCACGGCCAATTCAATTTCACAGGATTAATCTTAGAGACAGTGGGGGTATCGTTACGCCACTCATGCTGGACTAAAATTACTAGCCAAGGAATTTCGCTACCTTAGGATTGTTATGGTTACAACCGCCATTCATCGTTGATTATAAAAACAATTAAAAGGTTAACTTTTTTTGATGTTTTATTTCTCATTACGACATCGGGCAGGCGTCAGATTTTATATGTTATTTTTCAATTTTACAAAATCTTGTGTTTTTATTAAACAGTCGTACCCCCGTATTACATATCTACTTTTTAGTGAATTTTATCCCGAAGTTACAAAACTATTTTGCCGAGTTCCTTTAAGATTAGTCTTCCTTTTGTTTTAGTATATTCTACAAAAAAACATGTGTTTGTTTAAATACGCTTTATTTTAATATTATTTAATTAAAAAAATTAAAAACTTAATTTCTCATATAAATCAATATATTATTGCTTTTTACACAACAAAATATCAATGTATATAAAATTTTAAATTTATAATTTGGTATTTGTTTTTTCGTATATAATGTCTCAATCATGTGACTTTTCGACAATTAAATAAACACCAAAATAAACTCATCGTTAATTATAAATTAAATAACTAAGAGGGCGTATTAAATTATCTAGAATATCATGAATAATTATTTATTTTATTATACAATAATAATTTAAAATTTATTATGTATGTTACTTGAACTAGCATTAATTGTTGTATATAATTAAAAAATTTTTCAATTTTTTTTAAATAAATATACAATATTCCACTACCTAATAATATTTTATTATTTTGTAATCGGCATATTTTAATTTAAATTAAAAAAAAAAACAAAATAAAAAATTTTTACAATATTTATATATATATAATAAACTTTTACGTTTGTGTTAGAAGATGGCTGGTTCCAAGCCTACTTTTTATATAAATAATTTGTTTTTTTTTTATTAAATATTATATTTGTAAACCTTATACTAAAATTTGGGCTGTTTCCCTCTTGACTAAAGACCTTTGCGCCAATAGTCCGACTCCTTGTTAATTAAACTGTTAATTCTAATATAATTGCGCTCAATAAAAAACTACCTACAGCTATTAACTAGGGTCCTACTCATATAGGTTTCGTGGAAAACCAGATATAACTAACTTTGATAAGCCTTTCACCCCTAACCACAATTCTTCCCAAAATTTTGCTACATTTAGAGGTTCGATCTGTTATAATCTAATCGTAGTTAGATCAGTTAGCTTCGGGTATAAAAAAAAAAACTTAATTCATTTTCATTACACTTATAGTTTGCTTTTTTTTTTAACTAGCTAGTCCATTATACAAAAGGTACAATATATATTATATATTTGCTAAATTAATTAGATTTAGATCAATATTTCGCAATATATTATCTATCAGTTCTAACATTAACTAGTTTATAAAAGTCCTATATATATTCATTTCAATTGATTTTGAAACTACTAAATAATTGGAAATATTCCAAATTTGTATTAATAACAATTAATACAATATTTTGCAGATTTACATGACTAACATTATATTGTTGATCATTACATCATTAAATCAAAAATTTTAACTAATAATTTCGCTCGCCGCTACTTTTATAAAACGATTGATTTAATTATAAAACTACTAAGAGGTTTCTCTTCGTTTTGTTTTTTCTAACATATCAGTTAGACTGTTAAAACATAGACCACTATCTAATTAAAAAAAAATATAATTTAATTATCAAACTTTTCTATTTATATAAATAGAAAAAAATAAAAATTAAATATATATATATAAAATTTATCTTAAAATTTAATTTTTTTAATTTGAAATTTTTATTTTTTAAAAAATTTATATATATATATTTTTAAATTATTATTTAGTAAATTAAATTTTATGTTTATTAAATTAAAAATATTTAATTTATACTGAATTAAATTATTAAATTTTCTCATTTTATGAAATAACAAAATCAAATTAAACAATATCGTTACTATAAATTATTTAAATTTTTTTAATGAATTTTTTTTTTTAAATTTTTTATTCTATTTGTTTTTATAATATTAAAAATAAAACTAGTAAATTTATTAAACAAAAATAATAGAAAATAATTAAATATTATAAAAAAAATAGTTATAAAAAAAAATATTATTGTTGAAACATAATTTAAAACATATAAATATATAAATAATCCTGTAAAATCATTATGATTTCAATATAAAATATATTCCAAATAATTGTAAAAATAATCTTGAAAATTTAAAATTTTATATTCAAAATAACTAATCAAAAAAAAAAGAAAAAAAATTCATTTTTAAATTTACAATAAAATAAAAATTAAAAAAGGTTATTATAATAATGCAAACTAATAAAATAGAAGTTGTTTCAATAAATACTAAAAAACCAAAATATGAATTTATATCAAAGTAATACAATAAACATATTACAAAAAATAAAAATAAATACATATTAAATATTTTATAAATGTATGATTTTGAATTATAAAAATAATATAAATTAATTATAATTAAAATTTTTAAAATCAAATAATAAGTTATATTTGTTCATACAATATAAATATAAAAATTTTTAGTATTATTATTAAATTTAAATAAGTATCAGATTTAAAGAAAAAATTTTTAGATAAAATATATTCTAAAATCATGTTAAACAAGTATTAAATTAAAAAAATATTTATAATAATATAAGAAAAAAATAAAATATGTAAATACTCAACTAATATATATATACCAAATAAAAAACCACTATATTCAATTGCATAACCATTTATTAATTCTGATTCGGCTTCAAATAAATCATATGGTGCCTTATTAGCATCCAATAAAAAAATTATTATTAACATAGGTAATAATAAAACACCTAAAAAATTAAAATAACCAAATGATTTTAAATATTGTATTTGTTGAAAATCAAAACTTTCACATAATAAAATTAAAATTATAATAAAGATTGAAAATAAAATGTCTAAAGAAAAATAAAAAAAACAATTCTGGATGCGGATAAAATACTATATTTATTTTTACTAAATAAACCACTAAAAAATAATATAATATTTGAATAAATTAAAATTATATACATATAAATAATATAGTAATTCATATCAATATAAAAACATTATCTGAATAGATAAATAAAAAAATAATATTAAATTTAAATAAAAATAAAATAGCGGTAAAAGTAAATATATTGAATTATTTATTTTCGCTAAATAAATAAATTCTTTAAAAAATACCTTTAACGCATCTGCTAAAAATTGTAATCTACCTTTGTAACCAACATAATAAGGACCTACACGTCTTTGTACTAAAGATAAAATTTTTCTTTCTAATAAAGGTAATATACCGCCTATTAAAATAAAATCTATTAAAATTAATAATAAATATAAAGCATTCATTTTTTTTTTCAAATATCATAAAAATAATTAATAACAATTATAAAATTTTAAAATTCTTTTTGTTTTGTTTTTTATTTAAAAAAAAACTAAAAATTAATTTCTTGTATATTATTTTTTTTTGTTCTCTTAATTTTTATTTTTGCAGCAATTTCAGATTCAGGGGTTTTTTTTCTTGTTCTCTTAATTTTTATTTCTGCATCAATTTCAGATTCAGGGGTTTTTTTTTTTCTTGTTCTCTTAATTTTTACTTCTGCATCAATTTCAGATTCAGGGGTTTTTTTTTTTCTTGTTCTCTTAATTTTTACTTCTGCATCAATTTCAGATTCAGTGGTTTTTTTTTTTGTTGTTTCAATATTATTTCTTCTCATTTCTAACATATAATTTATAAGTCTAGTTATTTCAATTCTTTGTTTTTCCCTATAATCATCAAGAATAAATTGTTTAAACTTATCTCTCAAATTTTGATCTTTTTTCAAAATAAGTAAACTTACCGTTTTCATAATATTGTTTATCTAATTCAATAGTATTTGATTCTCCTAAATCTATAATTTCTTTTAATGTTTTTACGTTAGGATTTTTAAATAAAATGTAATTATAAACTCCTGCCCATAATTTACCCCAATCCCAACTTTGTGATGTTAAAGCATTACGATATTCTTCATTTTCTATAATACTAATACTAAGTTCCTCATTAGTTGGGTATAATGCTTTTTCTTCATCAGAAAGTTTTTTTTTTTTAGCTCGTAATTTAGATTTAAATGTTTTTATTTTTTCTTTTTCTATTTTTGCCTCTTCTGTTTTATCTCAATTAGATAAAGCTTTAAAACTAAATTTTTTTAAACGAGGTCATAATCTTTCTGATGCTTTACTAGCTTCTTTTGTTTCTTTTTTTTTTAATATTTTATATTTTTTTTTTTCTTTTTCTGGATCCGCAACCATTAAGCTGTACATATTACTTAAATAATATCTTACTTCTGATTTTTTTATTGCAAGTTTTCTTCTTCTTATTTGGTCTTCAGTTAAAACTCTGTAGTCTAATGCTCCTTTACTAAAATCTGGAAATTCTATGTATAAATGTTTTTCATTAGGACCATCAGTTTTAATAGGTAATTTTACAACTTCATTATAAATACCTAGTATTTTAGGAGGTATTGATCCAACAGGTAGATTTAGAGCTTTAGATAATGATAATTCTCACTCATTAAAAATTTCTTTTTCATTTTTTACTTTATCTGCTTCATGTATCATTTCCAAATCAAAGAAATCATACTTTGTAATCTTTACTTTTTCGTAAGCAAAAGCATCTAATGTTGGATCATAATCACTTAAATCTGAATTCTTAAGCTCATAAATATCCGGTCTCTTATCGTTTTGTTTATCCCTCTCTCTATCATCAAACGGTTCTCAAGGAGCAGCAGCCCAAAGAGGAGCGACTGGAGGAGTATTATTACCTGAATTATTATTCTTGTTATCATCGTCATCACCAAAAAAAATTATATTATCAATATCTAAATGATCAACATTAAACTCATCTTGTAAACTTGTCAACGACATATCATCTGTGTTATATAATTCTATAAGTCATGGATTATTATTTATAGAATTATATATTTCTAATTCATATTTATATTTATACTCATATCTTTGTATTTGGTTTTCGATTTCTTTACCCAACATCTTTAACTGTAGTCTTTTCATACTGCTTCAAGTGTGTTTTCTCATCTTATTAACAGATAACGATGGTATATAGAAACCATACTTTTTTAATTCCTCATTTTTTAATTCTTCCTTTTCTAACTCCTCATTTTCTAATTCTCACAGATTTAACTTAGCTAGATTGAACGGATCATTAATCATCTTATCAATTTTTAATTTTCTCTTCTTTAATTCATTCTCATTGTAATTAGCTAATTTTAACTTATACAGATTTAACTTAGATAGATTTAACTGAAACAGATTTAACCTATCTAGAATGAACTTCTTCACATTTAATATATCCTTCTTTAATTTTTCCTCCTTTAATTTTTTCTCATTTGAACTTTTCTCATTTGAACTTTTCTCATTTGAACTTTCCTCATTTGAACTTTTCTCATTTGAACTTTTCTCATTTGAACTTTTCTCATTTGAACTTTCCTCATTTGAACTTTCCTCATTTGAACTTTCCTCATTTGAACTTTCCTCATTTGAACTTTCCTCATTTGAACTTTCCTCATTTGAACTTTCCTCATTTGAGTTTCCTTCATTTGAGTTTCCTTCATTTGAGTTTTCCTCATTTGAGTTTTCCTCATTTGAGTTTTCCTCATTTGAGTTTTCCTCATTTGAGTTTTCCTCATTTGAGTTTTCCTCATTTGAGTTTTCCTCATTTGAGTTTTCCTCATTTAATATACTCTCATTTAATATACTCTCATTTCACTTATTTATATTCACTTATTAACATCGTTAACAGTTATGTATTTTTTAAAAAACAGTACATTTTTTTTATCATCAGAGCTATATTTATCAATCAAAGCTTGGAAACTTTCTATTTCACTATTAAGTTCTTTACTAATAGAGTCAAATTCTACAACCAACTTTTCAAAAACCTCTTCTTTAAATTTAATTGAATCAGACCTTGATGTATTTAATTCGTCATGATTAACATCATTATTATAAGAAATGTGTTCATTATAAAGATATTTAGTACTTTTGTCTCAATCCATACTGTATTTACTATTATCATATATATTTGTAATGTCTGTTATAGTATAAAGTCTGTTAGTAGCGTCATCGTTAATCGTGTATTTATTGCTAATGTATTTATTAATGATGTCTTGATCAATAATGTATTTATTAGATAGGTACTTATTAAAAATATCGTTCGATATATAGTTTTCACTAATAATATATTTATTATTAAGGTATTTACTAATAATATATTTATTAGTAATGTATTTCTTTTCATCATCATCGTTTTCATCATCATCATCGTTTTCATCATCATCATCGTTTTCATCATCATCATCGTTTTCATCATCATCATAGTTTTCATCATCATCATAGTTTTCATCATCATCATAGTTTTCATCATCATCATAGTTTTCATCATCATCGTTTTCATTATCATCGTTTTCATTATTTTCAATTTGTTTTTTTTTGGTATCGATTACATCTAATTCCTCTAAAATTTTACTAGTATATTTTATAAATTCATTCATTTTGTTCTCAACTTCAATGGATATACTCTTTATATTTGAGTTACTTTCAGTTACTGAATTTTTATTAAAATCTTTTCTAAATAATTTATATAAACCTGTTCTAACATATTCGTTTTTTATATATTCTTTTTGCTTGTCATTTACTTTTTTTAATAATCCATAGAAAGTTTTCATATTATTTAATTTAGAATCCGTAAACTTAATATCGACATTAATTTCATTTTTTATTAATTTGGAAAAATTATTTAACTGCTCTAACTCCTGTTGTGTTTGTTTTCTATTTTTATAAAATTTTAGTTTAGGGTCTAGTTTTATTATATTCAATTTATTTATATTATCTTTCTCGTTATGAAGTTTATTTAAATGAAACGTGTCAAAGTATTCATAATCAAATGATTTATTGTGTTCAAATATTAATATATCATTTAAAATTAAATTAACATCATTCTGTAATATTGACCAATTATCACTTTCAGCTAATAATGGATGTTTTATATTTTGACCTGTATTATCAATTAATTTTTCATTCTTTATAAAAAGTGTATCTGTGTTATTTTTTAATATATCGTTACTTAAATCTTTTTTAATGTCGTTGTTTAAAAATAAAAATTTATAATGATCGGATATTACTTTAAATAAAAAATTCTTTTGTTTTTTTTTCGTTTTATTAATTTTTAGGATAGGTTTAAAGGTTTCATTAATATCATGTATTTTATCATTAGGAAATTCAAATTTTAATCTACTATTTTTTTCTAAGTTTTAATGGATAAGACATAAATGTATATAAAAGACCAGCTCTTTATTTCCAAAATTTCATTTAAAATTTCATTCATTAAAAATTGGAAAATCAACTGCTTTAAATTCTGTATTTTGTGTGATAGTAGTATCAGCTAAACTTAGATTTACATTATCAATAATATATAATGTATTATTTATAAAATCAAGTTTTTCATCGCAGAATTTCAAAAATTTCAGCGACATACCAGCTTTTTCCAATTCTGCATAAAATTTTCATAATCTTTAAATACAACCTTTAGTAATAATCTATAACCTAAAGCATGATGTATTTGAAGATGAATATAATAGTGAAATCATGTATTAACACATCTAATGACTCATAGTCATGTGGTTGAATATATTTTATTCTATATTTCAAAAGATGCAACATACGATCTAAATATTTTAACTCGATGTTTATATTATTAATATAAAAAAGTATTAAACAAATATTTTTTTTTCTATAAGATTTTTAACTATTTTTATGTATGGACTTTTATCTGCAAACAATTTTTCACATAAATATCAACCTACATATGAAGGATAAGAGGGATAAGAACAATAAATTTCTGTTTCATCAAAAAGACCATTCATATTTAAAATTAATAATATAAAAACACAAAATTTTATTAAATTAAACAAGATAATATTTATCCTATAATTATAATCATTCCAAATTACATAGTTAAACAATTTTTTTTTATATTAACAACTTTTATTTTAAATTCATTGTTTTATTGGGTAATTAAATAAATGATCATGTCTTTTAGGTCTTTTATCTTTAAACCTATAAGTACTTAAATGATGTTTCATATTTAACCCATTTGTTACACTTAATTCTATATCAAAATCAGAGGTATGATAACTATCTTTAATCTGATACAATTTTTTTAAATTTTTTAAAGTTTTATCACCGTCTCAATAATCATTCGTAATTCGAGAATATAATTCATATATTGAAGGTTCTTCAAAGTTCTGTCAAACATAAGAATAAAATATTTTTGTTTCCTTTATTTGCTGTTTTAATTTGTCTAAATAATTTATTTTTTTTTTTTTTTTTAGTTCATCAACATTTTTACAAAAATCTTTAATTTCATTAATTTGAATTTGTTTATTTAATTTTGTTATATTTTTATTTTTTTCAATTTTTTTTATTTGTTCTTCGTAACTAATTAACATACTATCTTCTTCTGAATAATCTAACTTTTCAGTTTCATCATATTTTTGAGGGGATCAAAATGGTTTTTTTTTATAAAACAACATTCATTTATCAAAATAATCTTTCTCTAAATATTTTTTTTTTTTTTTGTTTGTTTGTTTTTTTAAATAATTTTCTAATTTTTTAGATTTTAATTTTCTTTTTGTATTTAATTTTAATTTAAAAAAATTTTTATTTAAAACGATATCTGGATGGTAATACATTTTAACACCCTCATTATATAATGGTGACACGGTTGATAAAACTAATTCATTTTCAACTGTTTCGTTTTTAACTTCATTTAAAACATAATTTTTTATTAATATTTTTTTTTTTTTTTAAATATTTTATTTTTATAATATCTATTAAAATATATCGATATAAAATCTAATCTATTTATAAAAGATAATTTTTTATGCATAAATTTTGGAAATAATTTATATACTCTTTTCATCAATCTTTCGGTAAACTTTTTATCACTATATCTGGGCCTTTCTAAAGCGTATTTAAAATAATCGATAACATTTCAATCATCATAATTTGCTAAATATAAATCAAAATTACATGAAAGCTTAGATCAATAAAGCGGTTTTGCTTCTAAGTTTTTAAATCAACTTAGTGATGGTAAAGTCGTATAATAATGAGAAGTTTTATAAAAAATAAGTATATAAAGTGTTACTCCTTTTGAAACAATTTTTAATAATTCTTTTATTTCTAAAATAACATTTTTAATTTCTTCATCTTCTAAATTATTTTTTAAAATATAATGTTTTTTTAATAGGATAGCTCAATCTAAACACATTAAATCATATTTCATATAAGTAAAATATAAACAATATTTATAAAAAAAATCAATACTCTTTTGTTTAAAATACAACTCCTTATCGTGTAATTTTATTTTATGAAGTAAAAGCTCACCTGTTTTTATCATATTAGTTGTGCAAATAGTGTGTTTTATAATCAAATCCTATGTTTTTGATACTTAGAGTTTTGTCATGATAGGTTTTTTTATAGAAAACATTTAAACTATTTTTCAACCAATCTTATCTCTAAGTTAACTAATATGTATATTATTTTTTTTTAATGTTTTTTTTGATAAATGCTTTTTCATAACTCATAAGTCATAGCACATTTTCCATTATTCTCATTTAATTTATTTACTTTATAAATATAATACATTATTCTTTTATTAAATCTAGGTATATGTAAATTAAATGGTAATTGAGTTCGGCTAATATAATGTGAATCATATATCATGATAAAGAAAAAAAAAACTGAAAATAAATTTAATATATGTCCTGCAGATGCTAATGTTTGTCAACCTTCAAAAATTGCTGGGTAATCATGATATCGTCTTGGTAAACCATTATAACCAACATAGTATAAAGGCATAAAAGTTACTCATTGTCCTAAAGTTCAATAAAATCAATGAATATTAGCATACATTCTTGAGTAAGTTACACCAAACATTGAATAAAAATAATAATAAATAGCACAAAATAAACCAGAAAAAGTTGATGCTGAAAACATAAAATGAAAATGTGCAACTACATAATAAGTATCATGAACATATATATTTAAACCAACATGACTTAGTCACATACCAGTTAGACCTCCACTTAAAAAAAATGTTATAAAACTTATTGCAAATAATAATGAAGTGGTAATTGACGAGAAACCATTTAAAGTTGTTAAAGTTCAATTAACTATTTTTACTACAGCAGGTAGAGAAATCATAATAGTTATTGTGCTATAAAATGATCTTGCTCTATGATCCAATCCAATTAAATACATATGATGTCCTCATACTAAAAATCCCATATAGGCCATAATATAAGTTGCTCATATTAAATGACTTTTTGATGCAACTCGTCTATAATTGTAAGTAGGTATAACCATATTTATAACACCAAACATTGGTATTATAACAACATAAACTTCTGGATGTCCAAAAAATCAAAATAAATGATGAAATAAAATAGGATCACCTCCATATGTATAATCAAAAAAAGATGTATTTCAATGTCTATCTAATTCTAACATAATCATAGCACCGCCTAGAACAGGTGTTATTAAGGCTAACATTCTCATAGTTAAAAATAATGAAATAGATAAGAATGGAATTAATGATTTTCTATTCTTTATTCCAGCTGATGATAATGTTCTTCTTGTTATTAATAAATTAGTAAAAGATAGTGTTGTTGTTAGACCAGCAAAAATAACACCAATAACAGCTATATCTTGTGCACCAAAACCTGTGTATTTTAATTTAGATGAGAATGGTGTAATAAAAGTTCATCCCGAAATAGTATATCCAGAATTTGTGCATTGTACAACAAATGTTTTTGGATTTAATAAATCTTCATAATAGATAGAAAAAAATAAATATCTTGTATATAGATAATGTGATTTTTTTAAATATTTAGCAACTTGAGAAACTAAATAATCATACTCTTCAATAATTTTTCTAAATTTATTAGATTTAGTAAATCTAAATTTAGAAACGCTTTTATATTTCATTTTTTCAATAATAGTATATTTTCGATTAAAATTTTTAAACATATGATAACTAATATCATTTGCATCATAATAGTTAAACATTTGTCTTCTAAAAAAACCTATTCTTAAAATTAAAATATAACCGGCTACTAAAATTCATAAACCAAAACTGTTAATTCTTGGAAATGCTACATCTTTGGAACCAATATGATAAGGTATAAAAAAATTAGCTAAAAAACCAAAAATTAATGGAATAACTACAAAAAAAATCATTATTAAACCGTGTGATGTAATAATTTGTAGATATTTTATTGAATCACCTTTAAAAAAATAACTACCTGGTGTAGATAATTCAATTCTTATCATAGTAGCTAATGATAATCCAGATAAGCCAGAAATTAAAGAAAAATAAAAATAATTTAAAGCTATAATTCTGTGATTAACACTATAAATATATTTTTTAAAAAAAAATTTAAAAATATCGTTCATTTTTTTAAAGCGATATTTAATTGTTTTAATTAAGATTGTTTCGTTTAATTTTATTTTTATTTGTACTTTTAGTTCTATTCAATACTTTAATAATGATTTAAACAATTTCATAATAAGAACTATAAATAATAGTAAATTAGATTGGTTTTGTTTTATTAAATATTTAATAAAATATTTACTACGTGTGCGTGACTTGCTGAATCGAACAGCACTTCGAGGCTGATGAGGCCCTACAAGGCATCCATGACAGTCACGTTCCTTCCACACTGTTATTTATAGAAAGATATATTTTATACAATACAATCACTTATTGTATAAAATATATCTTTAATAGTATTTCAACATTCAATTGTTAATAAATTATTATGATAATAATATGGTGTTTGATTATAACAAGATTTAATAACAAGAAATATAAACATAAATTTTTTTTTAAATAAAGTAAAAATATTAAATAAGTGAATATCAATGAATATAATTGATTTTGAATATTAAATGAAATTAAATCATATGATATATCTTTATTATTTCAAATTTTTAATGTAGTTGTAAAAAGCATTAAAAAAATAAATAAAACATGTCAAAATTTTAAAAGAGAACAATAAAATGAAATGAAATTGTGTTCTCATTTTAATAATTAAACTTTTATGTTTTTTTTCAGAAAATAAATGTAAAATAATACCTTTATTATTTAGTTTTAAACCTGATTTTGTAACTTTTTCATATAATACTTTATATTTAAAATAAGATAAAGTATTATAAAATTTTAAACCTTCATAAATTATGGACTTAATAACATAAAAAACATATTAAAAGAGCTATAAAAATTTTTCTTATTTGAAAACTATTCTTAAATAAAAGTATCCTATCAAAGGTGATGATAGTAAAATAAGAACCAAATAATATAATAAAAAACAACATAAATTGAATACTCTGGTAAAAACCAAACCCTTCTATAATCATTTGGTGCTATTGGTTCTGAAGGAGCAATTAATGTTAAATAAATAAAAATAAAAAATAAAAAAAACTCAATAATTCAGAATGCAGTAAATGAAATTTTATAAAATTTTTGATTAAAAGAATTATATTTATTATTTTTTGCTTTACTATATAATTGAGTAACAAAATTTAAAATTAAATATAGTAAAAAAATAAAATAATTAATTTATAAAAAATTTTTACAAACATAATATTTGCTGTTTTATATATATAAATTAACATAATAAGTATAAAAATATAAAATAAATTTTTAATAAAATTTTTTTAAACAATAGGTGTCATTCCACCAGCAAGTTCCCATACTGGTACCTTGTGTCAACTTAACTCGAATTTTATATTAAAATTTTATATAGCTATAATTTCATTTAAATAACTTGTGTATAATATATACATTTTAAATACTTTTACTTTAAATCTAATACGATATCTGAGCTTGATGGGCGGTGTGTGCAGGTTGTTAACAAATCAATTCACCGCAACATATTATTTTGCGATTACTAACAATTTTAGCTTCATGCT
The DNA here is from genome assembly GCA_046348705.1 of Rickettsiales bacterium. GTDB lineage: Bacteria > Pseudomonadota > Alphaproteobacteria > Rickettsiales > Rickettsiaceae > JAXMDS01. Next base: position 14,525 of record JAXMDS010000015.1, read on the forward strand.
TTTAAGTTGCAAAAAAACAATTAGAACTAAGGTAATTTTTAAAGATTTAGCTATTTTTCACAAAATTGCATCTTGTTGTTTTTATCATTATAATACGTGTGTAGCCCGAAACAACCAGACCATAATGACTAGACTTGCTTTATATAAATATGTATAACATAAAATAAATTGCATTCGTTATAAAACTTAATTTAAAATTTCAAAATATGAATTTATGTCAGCCATGCAGTACCACATAACAAAAATCGATCAATAACAAAAGCTAAAGAGTAAAGGATTTATTTATATAAGTAATATAAATAAAATTAAATAAATATATTCAATTTAATCATTGAGTCTCGGTAAGATTTTGCGTGGATCATCGCATTAAACCACATATTCCACTGTTTGATCAACCCCGCCAATTCTTTTAAGTTTTAATCTTGCGACCGTAATACCCGGGTAGATTAATCTAGCGTTAGCTTTCAGAAATCATAATTCGCCAGTATAGTCTAATCGGTATAACCGTTTCGTCGCCTATACTTTCACACATCAGAGTCAATATTTAGTAGTAACTAAAAATTGTTGGAGGATCCCTATATTAATATGGAATTTAATCTCTATTATAAAAATCCAAAATACCTCTAATATTCAAATCTTTGTTATACATATATGTCACAATAAAGAACCTACGTGTATTTTACACCCAACTAATATGGTTAATATTCTGCGACTCATGTATTACCGCGGCTGCTGGCACATGTATTCGCCATCACTTCGAGATCTACCTTTCATATTCTAAGTGTAGATGCCTATATAATAGAAACTAAGTATTAGATTAAATATTAAATATTGCTTAATATTTAATAATAGTAAATGTCTATATAATTTGTATATTACAGAATCATGCTATCGCACATTGTTCAGAACTCCTCACTACTGCTTGCAGGCGTACTCACATCCTCGAGTGGCTGACCTTCACTAAAATCAACTACAGGTTACAGGCTAAGTTCTTCGAACCAATAACTCCTAACTGACATTATAAAATCTTATTTTATCTTCAATAATTTATATATTAATATTATATATTTATACATTTATAGAAAACATAAAAATTTAAAATATATTAATAAATCCGTATTTAGATACAGATGTAAATAGAAATTATTTACAGGCATTTTTGCTTTATTAATATATATTTATGTTTCCTATTCTAAATATATAATAAATACTAAAATTATTTAAAACAAGGCATTTATAATTAATTACTCACCAAGTAGCTTTAACATATAAAGTATAGAAAATTCTTAAATTTTTACTATCCAGTATAAAAACAAGGTATTAAAACTAGTATGTGTCACGTATAACGATCAATATTAAATCATAGCCGATATCAGACCGCTTTAGGACTATAAAGTGATACTATCATAAATGGTTTTAAGATACATTTTATTTACTTAGTTATTATTTTTTTCTAAAAAATTTTTTTATTGCTACATTGTTTCATCATAAAATAAACATTTCAAAATGAACTATAGCTAATTGAATTGGCATATGATGATGGAATCTACCACATATCTCAGCACATTGACCAAAAAATAAACCATAAACTTCAAATAAGAATGTATGGTGTGTTGCTCTACCTGGTACACAATCCATTTTTATTCCTAATCCAGGTACAAATCAAGAATGAACAACATCAAAACTATTTGTTGTAATAGAAGTATCAATATTAGCAGGTAAAATTAATATTTCTTTTGATGTTAATAATCTAGAAGCTGAATCATTTTTTTGTTTATTATATGATTTTAACTCTAATATATAATCATATCTATTAAATTTATCTAAATTATCATAATAACCAAAAGATTTAAATATACCAGTACTAAAGATATTTGATTTATCTGCTATACCAATTCTTTCTGTTCTAAAAGTTAAATGTGTACATTGATGATATTTTTTTAAATCGAAAATTTTCATATTTAAAACTAATTTATTAAAAACAGAATTAACACTAGCATAATGTTTATAAACTTTTGCTTTTCATTTTTTGTTTACTCTAATTACTTTTCCTTTATATGATTTATGTAAATCATTATATACACTATAAATAAAATTATCATTAAATTTATAGGTAGGTAATTTTAATTGTCTAACTCTTTTTTCAAATCTATAAAGATATTTTCCATAAAAACAAATATTATTTGTTGTAATTTTTGTTTTTTTTGAAAAAGATCTTCTAGAGAGTTTAATATTATAATTATCACTATAAAAATCAAGTAAAGGTTCGAATGTTATTTGAGTAGATTCAATTGGTGCTTTTTTTTTTTTTTTCATATTTAAATAATTTTTATTCAAAAAATTAAATTTTTTTTTCTCATATTTAAATACAGCATTTTTATTTTTAAAGTTAGAAAATTTTGTCTCAAATTCGGTAGTTTTTTTGTTTTTAATTTTAACAAAACTTTTTTTTTTATAATATCTTTTTTCTGTTTTTTGTTCAATTAATTTAAAAATTTTATCTTCTAACGTTACACTATTTTTACTTAAAATTTGATTATTACCAATATTTTTTTTTAAAAATGTAAAACTACTGGCATTTATGGCATCAATCTTATAAACTCAATATCATTGTTTTCCTCTTATTCTTAAACTAAAAATGTTACTTTCTATTTGTCATTCTGTCATTTTTAATAATGTATTCGAATTTAATAAGATATTTAAACATCAATAAATTGGTATAATACCTATTATAAAATCACCTCATCTACCATGCGACTTTACAGAAGTTAAAATTTTTGGATTAATTTTCAGTAATCTATTAAATATTAATTTAGTAAAAAAAAAATAATATAATATGACAAGAAAATTAAATCAAAATCATCATCAATATTGTCACATAGATAAATAAATTAAATTCTCACTAATTAAATTAGGAAATGATGTTTTATAGGTATAATTTTCCAAATTAGATGATTTAAATAAATTATAACAATTTAACATATTGTTATTTGTTTCTTTTCATTCATTTAAATTGACATATTGAGCTGTCGAATTAATAGTTGTTTTATCATTAATCAATAAAAAATTAAACAATTAAATTTATATTATTATTAGTATTTGTATCCTTATTTATATTATTATTAGTATTTGTATCATTATTTATATTATTGTTAGTATTTATATTATTAACAATATACTGCTCAACAGCATCAGTATTTCATTTTTTTTTATAATCTTTTTCATTTTGTATTATATTAAAAAATCTTTCGTGATTTTTTTTTGTAAAAGATGTAAATAAAAATGAAAATAATCAAAATAAAACTACAAAGTAAGAAAATATTTGAATTGTTAATAATAAACATAAATCACTTAATTCAAAAACCAATCTTAAAAGTTCAGAAATCAATTCAATTAAATATGGGTCTCAATTAATTGCAGTAATCTTTTTATGATAATTTTCAAAAACAAATTCGTGAAATAATATATAAAAAACAGTTACAATTACTATTCTTACTATTTGTAATTTAAATCTTAAAAAAAAAGCTGCGATTGAAGTTATATCTAATATCTGATCAGATAAACTTGTTTTGTAGTTTAAGATTCCTTTTATAAAAATATTAAAAAAAAAAACCAAAACTAGCTAAAAATAAGAAAGGTATAATAATACAAATAATTACAAAAAATAATATAAAAAATAATAAAATTTGATAAAATTCGTTTTGGAAATATATAAATGATGCATAAACAAAATTAAAATATAAAAATGAAATTATTATAATAAAATACAATTTAAAATTTTGAATTTTAAACACATCATGTTCAAATAATGAGAAGAAAGAATGTCATATAATAATAACAAAATTAGAAAATTTTCTTGGTGTTATATATATTAACAATACAAAAAAACTCATTAAAAAATAAACAAAAATAACTAAGTTTAAACCACACATAGCTATGTAACTTAGTAATGAGTATTGATGAGGTGAGTTAACCATTTCTTCAATATAATATGATGTTTTTTTTTCTTCTGGAGATCTTGCACCTGGAACTAAATATGGAGCAATATAACCTACTCATAAATCAAATAATTCTCACACCTCAAATCAATATTCGTTTAAAATTCTAACATCTTGTAATTCTCATTCATTAAATGTATCAAATTCTTTAAAAATAAATTCAACTTTTTCTTCAAGAAACACTCTTGTAACTGTTTGTTTTAACTCTGTTTTTGCTACATCTTTTGTATAGTCTACAGAAATAATTGTATGTAATTTAGCTGTAAGAAAATCATGTAATTTAATATATATTTTAAAATATTCATGTGTTAGATCAAATTCATATGAAAAAAATGTTCTAACTTTATCAAAATATGTGTTATAAAATGTTTTAAATTTAAATTTACGATAAGAAGTTTTTTTAAAATATGAAACGGCTGATTGGTCAGATTTCAAATAAGCTGTAAAATCTTCTACATTAATATCATCAAGTTTTATTTTTGCATATTTTCTACGGTCGTAACGAGAAAGTACTAACCTACGTAAAGTATATTCTCTAATATAATGCAATTTTGCATAAAATCTATTTAGGTTGGCACTAAGTTTTTGGATTTGATTATTACCAACTGTATTCTCTCTAAATACTTTTGTTAATCAACATACTCAATGTTCATTTAAAAGTAAACTAACACAAAAAATAAATAATAAAAAAACAATAAATGCTATTAAGTATAAAATTGTAAAAAAAGAAAATTTTATAAAAATAAACATTAATATAAATACGATATAAATAATACGTAAAGTTTTTTTTTTATCTTTCTCTAACATTTCTCTGCATTTCAATTCGTCAAAATTTTGACCATTTAAAACTTTTAATCAATTTATATGAATATTATTTTTTATTGAAATTAAGTAATCACATAAACCACCAATTCAAGTAAAAATATTGAATAAGGTTGAACCCTCTAACCTCTCTCCGACATTGTCAAATCATACATCAATATTAACAAATAATTTATCTTTTTTTTTTTTAAATAAAAGATATGTTGAGGTTTTGCAAATGTAATTTTTTAAATTATTTATACTTAAAACAATTCTTTTACAGAAACTTATTATTTTACGTATAATTTTATATAATACCTTAAACAATTTTATATTATAATAATCTAAGAGTTGGAAAATAATTTTTTAGTAAAGTGTAAAAATTATTAAAACTAGATAAAGTATTTTTATCTATATTATTTAATTCATAATCGTCACCATTGTTGACGGAAGTTAATTTAGTATCATTTCAAACCTTAGAAATTTCATTTGTAATAATGTTAGAAAAAAATTTTCATCTACTCATATTGAAACTAAATTCAATATCAAAATTTTGTGTAAAGTTATTGTCAATAATGAGAAAATAAAATTTTTTAACATTTAATTTACATTTAAAATCATGATGATAGAATACTCTACGCATATACTCTTTAATTATATCATTATCTACATTACCAGATTTAGATAAATTATATTTTTTTATTCTTTCGTATACATCTTGTCTAATAAAATGTATATTATAATGTAAATTTAATTGATAAATATGTAAAATTTTTGCAAATATTTCAATATCATGTTGATGTTGAAAAAGACGTTGATTTATAGTAAATAATGCTTTTAAATACTCATCTAAATCAAGATTATAAAAAGTAGGAAAATTCATTTCATCATAAGATGAATTTATGTGACTGTAACCTTTTTTTATAGTATGTATATTCAATACTTTATTTAAATCTTTTTCATTATAATTAAAAATATTTTTGTAAATATTTTTCATTCTAAAATAATAAATTGCATCTATTGACATATCAAATTCAATATATGAACTATAATCTCTTACTTCTCGCTCTTCCTGATATAAATTAAATGAATTTAATTTTCTTGTACTTCGATAAGTAAAGAGATATAATTCTAATAATGCTTTATGTTCTATTGTGTTAAGTTGTTTTACCGCGTAGTCATATTTGTAAAAATTAAACAATTTAATTAAAATATTATTAAGTTACAATTAATCAATTGTATGATCTAAAATTATATATATTAGCATGTTTTACTGCTTGATAATTATATGACACATTTTTTATTTTTAAATAAACATAAGTTAGACTTATGAAATTAATTTCAAAGTCATTTATTGACGAAATATGTAAATAACTAAAATAACTCATCTTACTTAAATAATTTCTTTTTTTTTTTTTTTATACAGAGACTTTTACATCATACAAACTTTTTTTAAAAAAATGAAATGTTGAAAAAATAATAATAAAAAAATTAACAAAATCATGATTTGTTAAAAAAAAGTTTATTACACTATTTTTTTCAATTATATAATACATATTAGTAATTAATACACCATTACAATACAGAATATTTTTTTCAATTATTTTTTTATAACTAAAAAAATTATAACATAAATTATTAGTTAAACAAAAGGAATAAATATTTATTTTAAATTCAGGTATTAAATAATGCATATTTAAATTTTTAATTTTTTTTATATGATGTGTTAATTGTCTTGTACTTTTTAAAAAAAAAAATTTATAAAATCACAATCTCTCTTCCTTAATTTTATATATTAAATTTTTTTTATAATTTTTTATTTGTACTCTATATTTATATTTGGATTGCGTATTACATATTTTATAAACGTTATCTGCTGATGTATTTACATGTTTTTTAAAATAATAATAATACATAGCGTATTTATTAAAATCAGTTGAAAATGATAAATCTTTTCAAAATTTAAATATATAAATCTTATTACATAAAGCCACGTATAAAGATTTTGATGTTTTTACTAAATCGAGTTTAAAGATCAATGTATAGATAGTTCGAACTGATTAGTGTAAAAATTAGCTGATGTATATATATTGTCTGTAATTTTTTAAATTAGTCCATCTTTTAAAAAATAAAAAGAAATTCAAGTTAAACAATATTAGCATTAAATATATTTAAAAAAATATTATTACTGTTTAAAGATTTATATCTATAAAACAAATTGTTAGTTGAATAATCAATATATGTATCAGTTAAAATTATATATTCAATATTCGTAAGATTTTGTTTATTAGCCTTTTTTACTAAATTTAAAAAATAAAAATCTAAAGGGTATAATCTAGAAATTCATTTTTTCTTCTAATTTTTAATTTAGTAAGTGGTTTTTCATAAAAGGCATAATTTAACATTTTATTTAAAGTCTTATAATATTGTTAAAAGATACATTTGTTTCATAGTTTTTATTTTTTTATAATTAAAATATCGTCTTTTAATTGTTATTTCATATTTAAATGCTACTAAAAATTTCTTTTTATTTTTTTGAAAAACTGGATAGATATATTGTGGACCTTTTTCTAATAAAGGAAAAATTTTATCGTCAAGACATATATATGAATCATTCAGCATTTTAAATTGATGTTGATATTCATTCATTTTTATCTCGTTAAACATGTAGTGTTTTAATTGCATTGTAAATAAATTTTATTCTGTAGCTGTATCAACGAAAAAAATAAAGCTTCGGCGAAATAGGAGGACAACCTGGTACATATAAATCAACAGGTATTATATTGTTACAACCTTTTAAAACACTATAACTATAATAATAATATCCACCACCATTTGCACAAGAACCCATAGAAATAACTCATTTAGGATCAGAATGTTGATTGTATAATCTTTACAATGCAACGCTCATTTTGTTCGTAACAGTTCCAGATACAATTATTACATCCGATTGACGTGGTGAAGCTCTAAAAACTATTCCAAATCTATCCAAATCATATCTTGAAACTGTAGCGTGCATCATTTCAACAGCACAACATGCGCAAAGCCAAAAGTTAATGGTCATAAAGATCCTTTTCTAGCCCATGATAATAGATATTTAGTAGGGGTAATAAAATACGTAGATTTCATATGCTATATAAAATGTTTAATTCCTAATAAATAAAGAAAAAAGTGGTATTGATAGAATATTTATTATTAGATAAAAAAACACTATTGAATAAAAAATTAAAAAAATTATTAAACTTTCCTTTATAACAAAAATAATGTTTTTGTTGTTACTAGAAATTTAAACATATTAAAATCTAAAAATAAATACTTAATATATTTATCAAAAAGATAATATAATAAAATTAATATACAATGAATAAAATTTTTTAACGTATTGAATAAAATTAAAAATTTAAAAAAAAAAATAATAAAAGGTGGTATACCACTTACTGTGGCAATTAATAACATAATACTTTTTTCACATTTATTAAAAAAAAAAAAAACCAAGTTTATCTGTTCATTATTACAAAATGTAAAAAAAATAAATAATAAAAAATATTTAAGTTAAACAAATATAAAATGTTTATGTATAAAATAAAAAAAACCGCTATTTAACAATATTAAAATACATTATTTTATACAATAATATTATTGTTCAACCTACAGCACCAGATCAATTATTAAGTTGAGTATGAGCTATTATATATTTTAAGGTTAGGATTAGATGTAGAAAATTTATAAAATTTATAATATTTTGTTTGTCGTCTTTCACCAGCTCTTCTACAAAATTGACCTTTTTAATTTTATTTGCATACCAATTATATTATTTTGTGTTAAAAGTGTTAATAGTAAATTTTTTTGTATTTTGATAATATATTATGCATACCTATTTGGTATAATTTCAGTATAAATTTATGGTAAAATTGACTTATACCGTCCATAAATAAAGATAGTTTTTTGTTATATAAAAATAAAGAAAAATATAAAAAAAATCGAAGAAAATTTTCCAAATATTTTATATTTTTTTTGAAATACCATCATTTATAAAAAATTGTAAAACTTATAATCTATAAAATTTTTTGAAAAAAAAAATATAAAAATTTTTAAAAAATGAATAAAAAAAATCAATAATACCCCTAAATAAGAATATATATCAGTTTTTAATTTGTTTTTTTTTATTAAAAATTTAGTATTATTTGATAATAGAGTATTATAAAATTTATTGTTATAAACAATAATATTACTGTTATTTGTAGTAATATTATTTAACAAGGTTTTATATAAATATACATAATTTAAATGTAATTTTTTATATACTTGATTTTTTTTTAAAAATACATTTAATATTATTAAATTTGATAATTATAAAATTTAAAATTTCTCATAAAAAACAGACGATATGATAATTTTATTATGTATTAATTTAACACATGAAAAAATTAAAAGTTGTAAAATTATATAAAAATTTATCAGCACTGTCTGCAACATTATCATAATTATAATCTATATCAGTACTTTATAAAAAAATCTTCTGTTATTCTGCTATATTTCTCTCGTTTAAGAAAACGTACTCACCCAAGACATACTTCTTCAATAATAATTGATAAAAAACCTAAAAAAGCAAAATACAACATAATATAAACATGAAAGCAGGCAGCATATGAGTATCTTATAATTCCATATATTCTATTATTAATACTTTAAGTAATTTTTTAATCGAGTGGATAATATTTCTAGTCTAGTTAATCTTTTTCTATATAAATGTTGAACGCCATAAATGAATATGAATGTGTAAACATATCTATGTCATTTTGTAGACCAATATTGAGTGGATGAATAACTTTTTCATTAGTATAATCATTTACAATATCTCTTTTTCATGTAATACTAACAAAGCCGCGATTTATATTTTAAGAACTTTTGTAATATATGTTTAAGGTAATTTATGTTTAAAAGCTGCTTTTAATAAAACAATATCATGTAATTTTTAATAAACATTTTTTTAATAGATACTGTAGCTTTAGGTTCAAATTTTTTATCATTTAATCGGCTCGCATAGTCTTACGGCGTTGTCTCTTTCATTTTATAAATTTTATTTTTTTGAGTAGTTGTAGCATAAAAAAGTACTAAGTTAAACAATTATATTTTTTTATTTAGATTTAAAATAATTAATAGAAATACTATTAACTCATATGTTACAAATATTAACATAATGATTATAAAAATCAATATGTTTAAATCATTACGTATTAAATTTAAAAAACATATTAGAAAAGAAAAAAATTCAAAATAATTCAATACTAATAAACATATCGATAAAATTTTTAAAATTTAGCTATCAGTATTAAAAAATAAAAAAATTAAATTTATAAATAAAATCACAGAATTAAACATTTTTTCTAAATTGTTTTAAATTATTATTATATCTAAGAATTTTTATTAAATATTTCAATAATTTTTTTTTTAGGTTTTTTTAATGAAGGATATTTCTTAATATAAATTTTTCTATAAAAATTTAATAAATTAAAAAAATAATTTTTCTATCTTTTTAAAATATAATTTAATAAATAAAGTTATATACTCTATATTAGACATAAAAAAAAAATTAATATATTTAAAAAAACAACCATTCTTTTTTGATTTTTTTAACGTCATTTTATTATATATATAATATATAAATTTTAATGATAATAAACTTAAATCATTTTTATCATTTTAAATAAACTTTTGATTTTTTATGCTTTTTAGTTTATAATTTTTTGAAAATGAATACCCAGGATTGTTATTAAATTTAAAGATATAATAAAAATTAAAATTTAAATTAAATCTATAAGTTATTTTGTATATTGAATCCTTGTCATATTTTCTAATATTTTTTATATAAACAACAAGATATTTAAAATATGTAGGTTTATATAAAACAAAAAACAATCTTTTTTTTTTTTTAAATATTTCATTTTTAACAAAATAAAATTTTAAAATGTTAAACACGTTACTTAAACTAATTCTCTCATTTTACGTCGTTTTAATTTAACTTTTTTTTCAATTTTAAAATTATTTTTTATTCCATATATATACTGCGTCTTTTTTTTGAGTTTTTAGGTAGTGGTGTATGTAAATCAAATTTACTCTGATTGCTGATAAATATGCACCTGGTGTATCTCTCGGTCCCCTTCCTCTTGATAAAACAGTTAAAAATTTTTTTAAAGTATGTTTACCGCCAGGTACATATAATACTGGTGCAATTTATTAGTATATTTAACTTTAATAGTTTTTCTTCGTGCTGAATTAGGTTTTCTTGGTGTGTTTATTGTAATCTTCAGTATTTGACCTTTTTTTTGAGCATTGTCTCTCAATCGTCTAAGTATTTTTTTGGTTTTCGAAAAAACAAAGTTTTTTTTAAAAATTTGATTATATGAATACACTTAATTTACTTATTTTATTTTTTGCTACTCAACCCCACGGAGATAAAAATGGTGATTTAATTTTTGATCTACCACCATTTGGATGATCAACTGGATTCATAGCAACTCCTCTGACAGTTTGTCTTTTTTTTTTTACAAACATAACATACGAGGCTTTTCCAAATATTCTATATTTAGAAAAAATATTAGCACATCGTCCAACAACACATAATGAATTGATGTTGACTCTTTTTGCTACTCCACTATGATAATTCTAATAAAGCTTTTTTTCTATCATTACTATAATCAGCGTAAACCTATTATTACGTTCCTGCGCTTGAAGCATATTTTCATAATTTGTTATAATCATTTATATCATAGCAAATTTCACCTTGAGAGTAATAAAAACAATGGTATTATAGACCCTATTCTAATACCGTTTTTTATATTATAAGGATTCATAATATCCTCATCATCAGTATATAATTTAAATTTATAAACTGCATTCACTTCGAAACCTCAAAATAATTTTAAAAGAAAAAATGAGGAGGATTTTTTAAATCTACCTAATTTATTTATACAAATATCATTAAATAATATTTGTTTTTTTAAGTATATATTTTTTTTTAATTTTAAAAAGGATGAAAAAAATGCCATATAATCGATTTGACAAACCAGATGGTTTTACTGAAATTAAAAAAAAATTTTTTATATAGTAAATTTTTCTCAAAACTTAATTGTTGATAAATTTTTAATCTTTTTTTTTTATATTTTGAACCCAAAACTTTGTTTTTTTTTAAACCTATTCTTAATTTTGATCTAATACTGACATTTGTTAAAATATTCTTTCTACGTAAAATATTACTATTTAACGATTTAGTTTTTCTAACAAATCTACATATTTTTTTTTAAATATATGTAATAACATTAAATAGAATATATTTATTTAGAAATTTTTTTTTTTATTTTTTTTTTTCTTTGTCTTTTTCCAGTTGATTCTTTTTTTATTTTTTTTTTCAATTCTCTTTTCAAATATTTTTCTTTTATCTTATTCTCTTTTAATCTATTGTATTCTCGCATTTTTTTTCATATTTACTAAAGATTTTTTTCTTTTATTTTTATTTTTTAAATCTACTTTTTTTACACCCTCCGTTTTCAATTCTCTTAATCTTTTTCTTCTATTTTACTACTTTCAAATTTTTCTTGTAGATAGTTACTTCAAACACCTTCAATAATTTTATTTTTTTCTCTTAATCTTTCTCTCTCATAATAACCCTCCATTCTTTTTAATTCAATTCTAGTTAAATTTTCAGACTTTGTTTTTTACTTAAATGTTGTTTTTTATATTTTAACATAACAGTTTTTGCTTCATTTTTTTTTTCTTCTAAATAAAATTCTCACGCAGCTTCATTCTTATCTTCTTGATTCAACAACTTCATTTTCCTCAGAGTTATCATCATTTGCTGCATTCTCTTCAAGTTTTAAAATAAATTTTGGTCTGTTTTTTATGAACTCTAATCTTTTTTTTTTTGTATTTAACAACAAAATTAGTTTTAGTATTTTACCCAAAGATATTTTTTTTAAATTTATATTATACTTTTTATACATAAATTGATAATATTTTGAAATGCAATTTTTTTGAAAAAATAACACATTTTAAAAATAAAAACAATTTATTTGAAAAATAATTTTTCTTATTAGGTAAAAATCGTTTTAAAAATTTAAAAGAACTTGTATATCTATTATGTTTTCTTAAATATATAAATATTATTTTATCGTCAATAAGTTTCTTATGATTGTAAAAAGTTTTTTTTTTGTTAAAGCAAAAGACATATTTAAAGTATTTTTAAAATTAACTTCTTTTAATGGTAAAAAAAAACGTCAAAATTTTCATAATTTGTAAAAATTAAAAATTATTAAATGTATTTTTTTTTGTAAAAATTTTAAAACCTCGGCGAGACCAAAATTATTAATATAAAAAAAATTAAATTGTAAAAGTGGGAAATCATCGATTATTTTATATTCATCATAATTTTTAATTAATATATTGGTGTAATAGTAATTACCAAAAAAAAAATTCAATAAAAATTTTTTTTTATTATTATTCAATAAAAATTTTTGTTTTATGAAATTAAAATAAATACTAGCTTTATTTATAAAACTATTTTCGGTAATATCCTCAGCGTAAATATTTTTATGAAAGAAAATGCAAAAAAAATGAAAATAATTTTCTAATATTAATTGACAATATTCATTAAAAAAAAAATTTTTGTTTTTAAAATAAAAAGAAAAAAAATAAAAATCATTAAAATATGAAAATAAATCATATATTTTTTTATCTTCAAAATAATTATATTCTGTAATTTTTACTTGTAAATACAAATTTGCAGTTTGATTTTTTAATTTATTATTTTGTAATTTATTGACAATTAATTTTTTTTTTTTTTTTATTCTAAATAACATTGTCTTTGGTGTTACTTTTTTTCTATAAACATCAAGTATATAATATAAATGTAATTCTTTTTCTTCGTTTTTTAATTTATGTTCCTTTATTAAATCCACCTTTAACTCATCTAAAGAAAAATTAAAAAAATTTACATATTTATTTTTAAAAAAATTAATTATAAAAAAATTAAAGTTTTTAACCCGTAAAAAATTACACTCAGATTTTGATAAATAGTTTATAGCTAATAAATTTCTATTAATTCTCAAAAAATTTAAATAAATATCATTACATATTTGATATAAAAAAACTTCAGTTAGTAAAAATGATTGTGTTATTATAAACTCATCTTTATCAATTTTTTTTGTATTTTCAAAATTTTCAATTATTTGAAATTTATCAAGATTAATAAATAAAAAATAATTGTAAAATATATTATTATAAATTTTGTAAAACCTATGTTTTTTACT
>JAXMDS010000016.1:0-28285 GCA_046348705.1 Rickettsiales bacterium
TATGATAATACTTTATATAATTTTTGGCATTTTAATTAAATTATTTGCTAAAATTAGCCCTATACCTTTTTATAAAAAAAGTATAGAGTATCAAGCAATTGCATTTTCAAGTAGTAGTAGCAAAATTGCATTACCAGTTACAATAGATGTATGTGAACATAAGTTAGGTGCTTCTAAAATTGCGTGTAGATTTATTTTACCACTGGGGGCTTCTATTAATATGTGTGGGTTAGCAATTCATCTTAGTTTAACTACTATATTTTTTGCACAAATGTTTGGAGTTGACCTTAGTATTCAAGACTATATAATAATCATTATTACTTCAACCTTTGGTTCAATTGGTGGCGCTGGTGTGCCTGGTTCTGCTTTAGTTATGTTGCCACTTGTTATGTCTTCTATCAATTTACCAATAGAGCAAATAGCAATAGTTGCAGGAGTAGATAGATTTTTAGATATGATTCGTACTACAATTAATATAACGGGCGATGCCGCAATTACAATTATTTTAGATGCAAGAATGAAAACATTAAATCTAGTTAAATATTATAAAAACTAATTTATTTTGTTTTGATTATTATAAAAAAATAATGTATAATATTATTTATATTAATCTTAAAAAAATATGGAACAAACTAAAACACATATAAAAGATTTTATTGTACCAGAACATAAAGAATTATTAAAAGTATATAAAACTTATGATATTGCAACATTAAATAAAACAATTAATGCATTAAAATATCGTTTATTACAAATAAGAATTCAAGCTAGTGTACAAAATAATAAAGAATTAAAGTCTTATGCTGTAATAAAAAAAAATATTGCAAGACTTTTTACAGAAATCAATTCAAGAAAAAAATAATTTAATATTAACAAATTTATGCAAAATACATTAAAAAATCATACTTCAAAAGAAGAACATTTAAGATCAGGTAAAGGAAGAGTATTATCTGGTGTTGTAATTAGTAATAATAGAGAAAAAACTTTAAAAGTACAAGTGACTAGAAAATATAAACATCCTTTATATGGTAAAATGATAAATGAAACAAAAAATTATCATGTTCATACAGATGCTCAAATAGAAATTGGAACTAAAGTAGAAATTTTAGAATGTAGACCAATTTCTAAAACTAAAACTTGGATAATTTTAAAATAAATTATACTTATATATAAATATAATAATAAAAAATATACTAAATTAGTATTTTTTTACTATCTAATAGTAATTATTTTATTTAATAATTTTTTAAATATTACATATTTTAAACTGTTTACTTGATAAGTAATTAATAAAAATATATTATGAAAAATGATAATATATTAAGTTTAAAATAATTTAAATAATATATTTAAGTAAAATAAATTAAATTAATTTTGATTACAATAAACTCACTAAAGGTTATATATTTATTAACTTTTTAAAATTAAGCTTTATTAAAAATTTAGTAATTCAAGATTAAATTTGTCTAAATATAAAGATTCATCTAATTTATTAGCCACAAGAAGTATACAATAATGTTATATTGAAATAATATCATATTGCATTTTAATTTTAAAAAAACTATTATTTTTAAATAATTGTTTAAACTAAAGCTTAAAATAATAAAAAATAAATCAAGAATTAATAGAAAATGAATTAGAAAATTCAAATGAGAATAATCGAGAATAATTGAGAATATATTAATTTTTTTATGAATAAACTAGAAAAAACTTAAACTAAATTGCAACAAAGTTCAAAATAAAAAACTAATAAATAAAAAATAGTTAATTCTAGAAAAAACTTAAACTAAATTGCAACAAAGTTCAAAATAAAAAACTAATA
Source organism: Rickettsiales bacterium (assembly GCA_046348705.1). Classification (GTDB taxonomy): domain Bacteria; phylum Pseudomonadota; class Alphaproteobacteria; order Rickettsiales; family Rickettsiaceae; genus JAXMDS01. The sequence goes on from JAXMDS010000016.1 coordinate 1,823, forward strand.
AATAAAAAATAGTTAATTCTAGAAAAAACTTAAACTAAATTGCAACAAAGTTCAAAATAAAAAACTAATAAATAAAAAATAATTAATTATTTAATAATATATATTTTTTATATTAAAAAACTATAAGTATATACTTTACATTAGTAATTAGAATTTGTAATTTAGTTACACACATAAAATTAAAATTATAATAATGATAATTATTAGTGATATTTAGCATATTTAAACATTATATAATAGTTGGTATTATTCAAATATTTCTCTTTTACCAGAAATATTAGGCGCACTAATTATGCCGTCTTTTTCCATGCGATCTATTAAAATTGCAGCTTTATTATAGCTAATTTTTAAAATGCGTTGTATATAACTAGTTGAAGGCTTTTGATCTTTTAAAACAATTTGCACCGCTTGATCGTACAGTTCATCTTCATCTTGTTCATTTTGTAATTGTTTTTTATTATGCTTATCTTCTTTTGATGCTATTTCATCTTGTGGCCTGATAATATCTGAAATATAATCTGGGCTACCTTGTTGCTTTAAAAAGTCTACTAATTTTTCTATTTCAGAGTCATCTATAAATGGTCCATGTGCCCGAATTGTTTTTGCGCTAGATCCTAAGTATAACATATCACCCATACCTAGCAATTGCTCTGCTCCCATTTGACCTATAATTGTTCTACTATCAATTTTAGAAATTACCTTAAAACTAATTCTACTTGGAAAATTTGCTTTAATAACTCCTGTAATTACATCTACTGAAGGTCTTTGAGTTGCCATAATAATATGTATACCTGCTGCTCTTGCCATTTGCGCTAATCTTTGAATTAAATTTTCAATTTCTTTTCCGGCAGTTATCATTAAATCTGCCATTTCATCAACTATGATTACAATAAATGGAATTTTTTTATGTTGAGTTTTTTTAGTATCGAATATAGGGTTGCCATCTTCATCAAAACCAATTTGCACTTTTTGTTCTAATCCTGATTCTTTATTATTGTTTTGTAACTCTTTAATTTTTGCATTATAGCTAGCTATATTTCTAACCCCAATGTTTGCCATTAGTTTATATCTACTTTCCATTTCTTTTACTGCCCATTTTAAAGCTGAAACTGCTTTACTTGACTCAGTAACAACAGGCGTCAAAAGATGAGGAATATCAGAATAAACAGATAATTCTAACATTTTAGGATCAATCATAATAAATTTACATTCAGCAGGAGAGTATCTAAATAGCAAAGAAAAAATCATAGTATTAATTCCAACAGATTTACCAGAACCAGTAGTACCTGCAACCAGTAAATGAGGCATTTTTGCTAAGTCCATAACTAAAGGATCTCCTAGATAATCTTTTCCTAGTATAATCGGTAGATACATTTCTTTACATTTAGTTAATGTAAATTCAATTAGTTCTTTGATATTAAAAAAGGCTCTTGTAACATTAGGAATTTCTATACCTAATGCATTTTTACCAGGTATAATTGCAATTCTAGTAGAATTTGCACGCAAAGATCTTGCAATATCATCAGCAAGACCAATAATTCTGGCAGATTTAATACCGGGTGCAGGCTCAAATTCATATAAAGTAATTACAGGACCCTGATGAATATCTGTCATTTTACCAGTCACTCCAAAATCATTTAACACTTTTAATAATTGAGTTGAATTATATTGCAATTCTTCTAATAATTGAGGCTCAAATTTATTTACAGTTCTATTTAAAATATCAACACTAGGATATTTAAATTTATCCCAATTAATTGTTTTATAAATTTCTTGAGGTATTTGATTTAATTGATTAATATTTAAATTATTCTCTAAATCTATATTTTGTTTATTTAAAATATTGCTATTATTCTCTAAATCTATATTTTGTTTATTTAAAATATTGCTATTATTCTCTAAATCTATATTTTGTTTATTTAAAATATCATTTTTGTTTAATTGATTATTGTTTATATTATTTAATTGATTAGTATTTGTATTATGTTCTAAATTTAAATTTTGTCTATTTAGAATATTGCTATTAAATGGCGCTTTACTCATTTGCTCAACATCGTTTAAATTAGCTTCTAAATTATTATTTTCTGTTAAATTATTAAACATTTGGTTATTATTTTTATAATTAGAAGAATTAAGATTAATATTTTCGTTAGAGTTTTTATTTTGTATATTATTATCTCGATTTATATTAATATTATTATCTTGATTAATATTATTAAGATCATTATTACTAAAATTAGTATTCTTTAATATATTATTTTTGTTTTCTAATATATGATTAAGATTAAATTTTGGTCTACTAATTAAATTATCTTGGTAAATATTTCCATTATTAATATTAATATCTTTATTGCTATTTAAATTTATATTAAAAGGAAAAAAATTATTAAAATAACTAATTATTTTTCTCTTAATGTTTTGTTATTTAAATTATTATTTTGATTATTTAAAAAGGATTATTTAAATCGTTACTATCATTTTCATTTAAATAATTAATATTATTTAATTCATTATTTAATTTTTTATTAAATATACTATTAAGTTGATTAGTATAATTTAATAAATTATCAGAATTTGTATGAATATTTATATTTATTTCTTTTGAATCTAAAATATTGCCTTTAATATTATGTGATTTAGTATTATTTATATGAGCTTTATATATTCTATTAAATTGAAAATTTTTAAAATAAATTAATTTATCTATTAAAATAATTTTTGCTTTTGAAACAATAGAAGATAAAAATATTTACTAAATAAGATAACAATATATAATACTAATACAATTAAGAAAAAATTAATATCCGGAAAATTAAAATAATTAAAAATTATATAAAAAAAATTATATATAAGTACAAAAATAATACCAAATATTTTATATTGAAAAATATACAAATTATTTAAATTTTCATTTTCTAAATAATGCATACTTGTAAAAGTACTTAAGCAAATAATGTTAAATATATGAATAAACATATTGCTTATATTTTTATATTGAAATATATTGATAAAAATTAAACTTAATCTTATTAAAAAAAATATTATCAACAAAAAACTTAATATTCCAAAATATTGAATTAATATATCTGCAATAACTGAACCAAAATATCCAAAAATATTATTACTTAAATAGCTAGTTTTTAAATTAAAACTAGGGTCAAATGCATCATATGTAATTAAACTTCCAGAGATTAAAATTCCAATTAATAAATATAAAAAATTCTTTATAAAAAAAATCATAATATTTTTATTTTATATTACTCAAAAGGTTTACGTAATGTAATTGCCGCAGAAATTGTACTTTCATCTGCATAATCAATCGATCCGCCTATTGGTATGCCTGTTGCTATTCTTGTAACTTTACACCCTAAAGATGAAATATTCTCTGAAATTAAAAAAGCTAAAGTTTGTCCTTCTAAATTGTTTGCAGTTGCAATAATTACTTCTTTTATTTCTTTTGTTTTTATATAGTTTATAAGCTTTTCTGCATCAAAAATACTATTTTTTTTTACTTTATTATTATGTAAATTAATTTGACTATTGTCAATATTATCTCTTTGAACATCTGTTATATCTAAATTGCAATTATCTATCTCTTTAGCATTATCAAAGTATAAATGTTTATTAAGATTATCAATTTCTGCTTTAGATGTATTAAAAGAATTTATATTTCCATTATTAAAATAAGAATCTGACCTATAATTTTCTATATTGTTAGTATTATTTTTCTCTAATACATAGTATAGCCCTTCAAATACTCCGCTTTTTTCAATTGACCATAAATCGAGCAAATTTTCTACTATTATTAAAATAGAATGATCTCTTTTTTTGTTTGAGCAAATTTTACAAATTACTTGTACATCTAAATTTCCACACATGCATTTTTTTACATTTTGCAATGCAGAAGAGCAAACTTCAATTAAACCTTTTACTCTAATTTCTTTTTTATCTAAAAGATGCATAACTATTCTTTTTGCTAATTTGTTTCCAAGGCCTGGTAACTTTGAAAAAATAAAAATCATTCTTTCAATATCATTCATCTTAATTAGTAAATTAATTAGATCTTAATAAAATAATTATAACAAGGTTTTAATATTAAAAAATTGTATATTTATTTCTCACTAAAGTATTTTTTAGTTAAATTAAAAAATAAATCTTTAATTAATTAAAACATTTAATGCAAAAAGAAAAATTATATTATTTTTTTATTAAAATTTATTTTTACAAAAGTCACTTAAGCCAACATAATTAATTTTACCATTAGGTAGCAAAAGCATATTTTCTATATATACTATTTCTTTTGGAACAAAGATCATTGCTATACCATTTTTTTCTATATATCTGATAAAGTCTTCTATTTTTAAATTTGCATTTGTTGTTATTAATACAATTTTTTCAACATCTGCTTCATTTTTTACGCAAATTGCAGCATGGCTAGTGTGAGCATCTATTCCTGATGCAATTTCTTCTACTTTTGGCAATGAAACCATTTCTCCAGCTATTTTTGCAAAACGCTTTAGCCTTGCAATTAAAGTTACATATCCGCTTTCATCAACTTCAACTACATCTCCAGTATCATACCAACCATCTTTTAATTTTTCTATAACTCCATTTTTAATATAGCCAAGCATTACATTATTGCCTTTAACTAGTAATTTTTTTCCATTAGTAATATTTTCAACATCTTCTAATTTATATTCTATACCTGCTAAAATTCTACCTACTGAACCAGGCTTGAAATACATTTTATTATTCATACTAATCCCTGGTGAGCATTCAGTTGCGCCATATGCTTCTAAAATTCTAATACCAAATTTTTCTAACCATAATTGCCTTGTTGAGTCTCGCACTTTTTCTGCTCCTGCTATAATATATTTAGCTGCAAAAAAATCATATGGATGCGCAGCTTTATAATACATGTTTAAAAAAGTATCGGTTGATAATAAAATTGTCGCATTACTTTCGTAAAAGAATTCAGGAATAATATTATAGTGCAAAGGTGAAGGATACAACATACATTTAATGCCTCGCATGACCATAGCAAGCGATATCATAATACCAAAAGAATGAAACATAGGCAAACAATTAAGAGTAATATCGCGCTCATTAATATCTAGCTGAGTAAAAACTTGATTCATATTGGTAAAGAGATTTTTATGTGAAAGTGCAACTGCTTTAGGATCTCCTTCTGTTCCAGATGTAAATAATATTACAGCAGGATTATTAACATCTCTTACATTAAATTTTTCGATATTACTTTGATTAATATTAGAATTGTTTATTATATTAGTGGAGTTATCATTTGTCATGCTATTATTAATGCTTTCATTAATTTTAGGAGTTAAATACTCAAAATATTCTTTTGCAATAAAGCTCATAAAAAAGCCTTTAATTTTTGCAATTAATCCAATTTTTAAATCCTCTAAAAAAACTATTGTTAATTCTTTTTCTAAATCTAAAATTAAATGATCTAATTTGCCTTCAGTGATAAATCTGCGAGAAGTATAAATAGTATCAATATTAGCAACTTTGCAACTTTTTATTATGATATCAGACCCCACTGAAAAATTAATCATAGCAGGAATAATTCCGGCTAATTGCATTCCAAAAAATACAGAAACACACCCAATAGATGTAGGTAACATTAAACCTAAAATTTGCTGTTTAATAATTATTTTATTATCATTTGCATGATTATTTGCATTATTTATATTATCTGAATTGCTTAAATTTGCAAGATCATTAATATTATCAACATCTTTATTTTGATCTAATACAATATTAGAATTATTTTTTAAATTATTTTGTAATTTTGTTTTTTCAAGGCAAGCATTTGCAACTATAATACTTCTTATAATTAGCTGTCTATAACTTAGTTCTGTATATGTAATATCATCTAAAATATTTTTATATTTATAAAATTTAGCAGTTTCTAATAAGCCGGAATACAAATGCTGATTATAATTAGCCGATTTTACTGCCATATCGCACATTATATCATATAATTTTAGAGTCATTAATTTACGACGCTCCTTATGGCTTAAATTAGCATTTTCTGTTAAATTAGTAATATGAGGTAAGATATTTATTGTAATTTCTGGAAAAAGCTGCATTTTTGCATGTTTATTTCTAGAAAAATAAGAATATTGTGGACCATTTATATGAATTGGCAATATTACTGCATTTGCTTTTTCTGCTATCATACCAGGGCCCTCATAAACTTTCATTAATGATCCAGTATTTGTAATTCTTCCTTCTGGAAATATGACAACTTTTTGATCTTTTTTTAACTCATCTATAAGATTTTTTATAGCAAGAGGATTCCTAGTATCTAATGAGTATGTTTTTACAAAACGTAATGCAAATTTGATCCATTTATTTTGTGCAGTTACCGCATTGATTGCAAAAATCATTTTACCAGGCAAATAGCATCCGAGTAATACAGAATCAATAAACGATACATGGTTTGCAATAATTAATACTTTATTTCCTGCTGCTTGAAAGTTCTCTAAGCCTTTAATTTCAACTTTATATAAACTATTAAATATAAAACGTAAAGTAATTTTTAATGCTTCTTCTGAAATTTTTAAAGAATCAGGCGCAATCTTATAAATAATAATTGCAACTATAAAATTTAAAATACTAGTTAATAGTATAATATTAGGAATAGATATATTAAAAGCAAATAATATAGCTAAAAATAAAGCAGACCCTACCATAAAAATAGAATTAACTATATTATTGGCAGCAATAACGCGTGATCTATATTCTTTTTCTGCAAAATATTGCAACATAGCATAAAATGGCACAACAAAAATACCACCAATAGCAGAAAAGCAAAACATATCAAAAATAATTCTAAAATTATATATATCACTTAAAAAATCTTTAATACTTAATAAATTTTCATGCGATACAATATTGTTAGTTGCATAATATAAATCTATTCCAAACAATGTCATTCCAATAGCACTTATATATACATATTTAGTGTTAATTTCTCCTTTATATAGTGTATTACAAATACTAGAACCAATACCAACGCCTAATGAAAATATAATTAAAAATAAATTAGTTACAGTTTCGTCACTTGATAATGTAATTTTTGCAAATAATGGAATTTGCGACATAAAACAACTACCAATAAACCAAAACCAAGAATTTCCAAGAATTGAAATTAAAATTGCTTTTTTATCTAAACAATATGTAATTAATTCTTTATTTGCTTGCCATATATTTAGGTTGATTTTTATATCTTCATTTTGACTATAAGTTTTAGGTATTATTAAACTTGTAGCAAATCCAACAATAGCTAAAATAATTGATAATATTATTACAGTTGTTTGATAATAATTATATAATCCGCCCATAATACTACCAACACAAATTGCAATAAAAGTCCCCGCTTCTATCAAGCCATTTGCATTTAATAATTCTTCTTTTTCTAATTGCTCTGGTAATATAGAATATTTAATTGGACCAAAAAAAGTAGAATGTACTCCAAGTAGAAAAATTACTAATAATAAAATTATCATATTATTATTCACAAAACCATAAATCGAAAGCAATACAATAAAAATCTCAGATAATTTAATATAAAAAATAATATCTGTTTTTGAATATTTATCGGCCAGGGCACCTGAAATTGAAGCAAATATTACAAATGGTATAATAAAAACAGCTTGTATAAGTAAAACAAATAAAGCAGAAGATAATCCAAAAACAGAATTTAATTTATAAGTAACATATATAATAAATGCACTTTTAATTAAAGTATCATTTAAGCAGCCACAAATTTGCGTTATAAATAAAGGCAAAAACTTGCGCTGCATTAAAATATCAAAATTTAACATATGTTATATAATTTAATAAAAATATATTTAAACCAATTATAATGTCATTCTTTCAAAAAATAAAAAACTTTGTTTCAAATACAACTAGTACAGTTACAAAAAGCACAAGTATTTTAGCAAAAAAGTTTGCTTCTATTTTTAAATCACCTTCTTTTTCGGAAGATTCAATAGAAGAATTAGAGAAATTATTAATTGATGCAGATGTTGGTTTTATTGCATGTGAACAGATTTGCGATTTTATTAAAAAGACTAAAAAAAAATATAGCAACGAAATGCAAAAAGAAGAAGAAAGTATAGTTCTAAAAAAAGAATTAGAAGAATTTTTAATTGCAAAATTAAAAAAATTAGAATCCAAATTAGAACTTAAAGAAGATGAGCTAAATATTTTAATTATGTGCGGCGTTAATGGCGCTGGTAAGACTACTACAATTAAAAAATTAATTAATAAATATGATAATTTAAACATTTTAGTTGCTTGTTGCGATATGTTTAGAGCAGCAGCTTATGAACAATTAAAAATTGCAGTTTCTGATACAAAAGCAAATTTTTTAGAGCTTACAGGAAAAAATACTCCAGATAGCGTAGTTTATAAAGCAATAGATGCAACTAAAACTATATATCAAAATACTAATCTTTTATTTTTAGACACATCTGGCAGATTACATAATAATCAAAATTTAATGGAAGAATTTGCAAAATTAACCAAAGTAATTAAAAAAGCTAGCCCAAATAGCAATCAAAAAACAATATTGGTACTTGATGGTACAACTGGACAAAATATTATTAATCAAGTAGAAATATTTTCTAAAATAACTAATATATCGGGCCTTATATTAACTAAATTTGATGGTATAGCAAAAGGGGGTATTTTATTGCAATTGGCCGATAAATTCGATATCCCTGTTTATTTTTTAGGCATAGGAGAACAGAAAAATGACTTAATTACATTTGATGCAAAGACTTTTGTAGAAAATTTTTTAAATGAATAGATGTAGAAAATTTTTTAAATGAATAAAAATTAATATTATAATTATTTATTATTAATAAAAATTTATGTTAGATATTGAAATTGCAAATAATTTTATCAAAGATATAAATACATTTGAATTAAGTTCAGATGAAGTTCATATTAAAATTGCAAATTTATTAAAAGATAATCCTATTGTTTTATTTATGAAAGGAATAAAAGATTTCCCAGCTTGTGGTTTTTCTGCTAAGGTAGTGTATATTTTAAATCAATACAATACTCCTTATATTACAATTGATGTGTTACAATCTTCAACTATAAGAGATGAAATTAAAAAATTTTCAGATTGGCTAACAATTCCTCAGTTATATATAAAAGAGAAATTTATAGGCGGATGCGATATAGTTTCAAAAATGCATGAAAATAATAAATTAAAATCTTTATTAGAAGAATTTATGTTCGAAGACAAAGATTCATTAAGCAATAATTAGTATAAAGTTTAAGTTCTTTGGTTATAAATAAATTTTTTTATATATAAAATACATTATGAAATTATCACCAATTAATTTGCATGATATAAAATTAAAAATATTAAATAAACAAATTAATGCTATAGTTTTATATGGTGATATTTTAATTGTTGAATATATTAAATGTTTTATAATAAAATTATTCAATTCAAGTAAAACAGTTGAATTAGAAGAATTTATTCCTCATCTTCAAGAGCAAGATTTTTTTGGTAAAAATTGTATTATTACTGAAACTACAACATTAAAAAAGTTTAATCTATTAGAAATTAAAGACTCTAATAACTTTGGAATTATAATTTCAAATGAAAATTTTAATAGCTATATTAATTCAGAAAATAGTCATATTGGTTTTATTAGTTGCTATTTAACTGAAGCAAATATTGTAACTTTTATTGAAAATTTATTACCAAAAGAAATTGGAATCAATAAAGATGCAATAAGATTCTTAATCGATAAATGTAATTTAAATAATTTAGGCTCTATTGAATTAGAAATGCAAAAATTAATATATTATTGTAATTTAAATAATTCTAAATTTATTACAAAAGAAATTGTGCAAATGATTGTATCTAATTATTTAAATAATAATATTGATGATTTATTTTTTGCCCTAATCCAAAGGAATGATTTAGAATATTTTACAATTCTTAAAAATATTTCATCAGATATTCTTTTAATAATAAGGATTTTTTTAAAGCACTTAAACAATTTTTTATATATTAAGGAACTTAAACTAGATAAAGCAAATATTAAATTAGAAGCAATTAAATTAAAAATATTTTTTAAATATATTGATCAATTTGTTGATGCAGTTAATAGTTTAACTATTGCAAAAATTAAAATTATATTAGAGCTTGTATATAATCTAGAGCATAATTATAAATCTTATCCTGACATTTCATTTCATGCTTTTTTTACTAAGTTATATGTAGATGTTAAATTAGTTGATAAATAAATTTATATTTTATATATAAATATAATTAATAGTTATACATTTAGTATAATGTGCTATAATTACACTAAAATATAAAAGTTATTTCTTTAATATGTTGCAAAATAATTTAGAAATTAATCAAAATTCTCAACTAGATACTGATTATAAAAAAGTTTTTATTCAAACATATGGTTGCCAGATGAACGAATACGATTCGCAGCAAATTATGCAGCTTATGCATAAAAATCAATATATAAAAACCGATAAACATGAAGATGCAAATTTAATTATATTAAATACTTGCCATATTCGCGAAAAAGCAGCAGAAAAAGTATATTCAGAACTAGGAAGAGTAAGACTAGCTAAAAAGAATAATAATGCAATTGTAGTAGTAGCTGGTTGCGTTGCTCAAGCAGAAGGTGAAGAAATATTTAAACGAGCACCTTATGTTGATATTGTAATAGGCCCTCAGACTTATCATATGTTGCCAGAGATGGTAAAAAATTATAATGCTGACCCTATTTTATATAAACATCAAATTAATTTAGATTTTATAGAAGAGAAAAAATTTGATATTTTAGAAGAAAAATATAAACATTTTGATTTTTTAAATGAGGAATCAGCTCAAAAACAAAATGAAATGCATTTTAGCACAAGTCAATTTGTTTCTGTGCAAGAAGGTTGTGATAAATTTTGTGCTTTTTGCGTTGTTCCTTTTACAAGGGGCGCAGAATTTTCAAGGCCAGTAGAAAAAGTCATGAAAGAAGTTTTATCAGCGGCATCAAAAGGAGCAAAAGAAATTGTATTACTTGGTCAAAATGTTAATGCTTATCATGGTATTGCAAATATAACAGAAGAAGAAATTAATAATTTTAATAATCAAAACAATAATAATAAAACAACAAACCCAAATAATATAGAAGTTAATTTAGCTTTTTTAATAGATAAAATTGCAAAAATTAATCAAATAGAAAGAATACGTTTTACTACTTCTCATCCTATTGATATGGACGATGATTTAATTAATTTATTTGGTAGCCAATCAAAATTAATGCCATTTTTAAATTTGCCTATTCAAGCAGGTTCTAATAATGTATTAAAGCTTATGAATCGCAAATATACAAAAGAACAATATCTTGAAATTATAAGAAAACTAAAACAACAAAGGCCAGATATTGCAATGTCATCTGATTTTATTGTTGGCTTTCCAGGCGAAACTGATGATGATTTTGAAGAAACAATAGATATAGTTAAAAAAGTTGGATTCGCTCAAAGCTATTCCTTTAAGTATAGTATGCGTCCAGGAACGCCAGCAATAGAAAGAGACCAGGTGCCTGAGGATATTAAAACTAAAAGATTAGCAAAATTACAAGAAGTTATTGCCGCTTCTCAATATGCATTTAATGAGCAATTTTTGGGAAAAGAATTACCTGTATTGTTTGACAAACCAGGAAAAAAAGAGGGTCAAATAATGGGCAGAACACCTTATATGCAATCAGTTTATTTGCAAGATGCAACAAGCCTAAAAGATCAAATTATACCAGTTAGAATAGTTCAAATATTTAATAATGGACTAAGAGGCGAAATAATTTAATTTATTATTCATAAAATATATCTTTAAGCCTTTTTTGTAATGCTTTTTCTTTATAAAATATAATATCTATTATATTTTTTTTATTTCATCTATAATATTTTTTTTTCATAATTAAATTTTGATAAATATATCAATATATTATAATTATATTGCAAATTATTAAAAAATAATTATAAATAAAATTATTACTAATAATAATTAATTTTAGTCTATATATTACTGTTTATACAATTTAAAATTTACTTTAAAGAAATTGCTATTACATTATATATAATATATATTTAACTTTAAAAAAATTACTTTTTAATTATTATTTAAAATAATATTTTAATTTAGTAAATAAATCCATCCACCTCCAATAACTCGTGTACCATCATATATAACACAAGCTTGACCAGGAGAAATTGCTCTTTGTTTTTCTAGTAATTCAACTTTAATACAATTATTAGCTAAACTTGTTAGTATTGCTAAACATCCAGGATGTTGAGAGCGAATTTTAACAGTATACTCTTTATCTTTTATAATATCTTCTAATAAATTAACTTCTTTAATATAAAAAACTGTTTTATGCAATGCGCTTTCGGGCCCAACATAGACAATATTATTTATAGCATCTAATTTTATAACGTAAAGTGGATACTCATATGCAATGCCAATTCCTTTACGCTGACCTATTGTATAATTATGTATTCCTAAATGTTTTCCAATAACAAATCCATCTATGTGAAATATTTCTCCTTCTTTTAATGCATCAGGACGATATTTTTCAATTACCTCGATATAATTACCATTTGGTACAAAGCAAATATCTTGACTATCTGGTTTATTATGAATTCTTATTCCTAATCTTTTTGCATGTTCTCTTGTTTGTGTTTTTGTCATGCTACCAAGTGGAAAAAGTAGATAATTTAATTGTTCTTGCGTTGTGTTAAATAAAAAATAACTTTGATCTTTAGTATTGTCTATAGCTTTATGAAGTTCTGATTTTGTATATTTATTATTTTTATTTTGCGAATTTGTATAAGATAAATTTACATTTTCTTGTTGTAATTCTTGATTATTTTGATATTTACCTATACTTGTAATTGTAGCTATAGATGTATCTGTATCTGTGCCTATATTTGTATCTGTATTTGTGCCTGTATCTGTATCTGTGCCTATATTTGTATCTGTATTTGTGCCTGTATTTATATATGTTTCTGTATTTGCTGTTAAATTAGTAATACTAGATTTATACAAAGTTTCATCAACTTTTCTAACATAATGTCCAGTTGCTAAAAAATCCATTCCTAATTCTTTTGCTGCTTTGATTAAATCTGTAAATTTTACAGACATATTACACATAACACAAGGTAATGGAGTTTCCCCTTGAAGATATGTTTCTATAAAATTATCAATTACTTTTTCTTTAAACTTAGATTCATAATTTAAAACATAATGCGGAATTCCTATATGTTCGCTAGCTTCTTTTGCATCATAAATATCTTGCCCAGCGCAACAAGCGCCTTTTTTAGCCAAAGCTCCATAATCATATAATTGTAATGTAATTCCTATCACTTCATGGCCTTGCTCGTGCAATAATGCTGCTACTGTTGAGCTATCAATCCCGCCAGACATTGCAACTGCAATTCTAAATTTTTTTGTTGGAGAATCTATATTTGAATTTGAAGAACCTATATTTAAATTGCTACTTCTTAATTGTTGATCCTTTATATTGATATCAATATTTAAATCTTTATTTTTTTGTTCTTTTTTATCTGAGCCAATATCAAATGTAGTAAAATCCATTTTTATAATATATTTCTAGTATATTTTAATTATATCAAAAAATATTATCTCTTTTAATTCTTTTTTAAATTACATATTAATATGATATTAATCATATTATCAGCTAAGGAATTGACTTTTATTATAAAAAATAATAAAATATTTATATTATCTATATAAAATATATAAATTATAGTGAATCAGAATGTTATAGTAGCGGGCGTTGTATTGCCTTCAAATAAAAGAATCATTATTGCTTTACAGTCAGTTTATGGAGTTGGTCCATATATTGCAAAAAATATTTGTAAAACTTGTAATATTAATGAAAATAAAAAAACTATTGAATTAACTGAAGAAGATATTGTAAATATTAGAACTGAAGTAGAAAAAATAGTAGTAGGTGATGATTTACGTTCTCAAACTGCTATGTATATTTCAAGACTAAATAGTATTGGATGCAGAAGAGCTTTACGCATGCAAAAAGGATTACCATCAAGAGGCCAGCGTAGTAAGACAAATGCAAAAACTTCTCGCAAAATGAGAGGCCTATTTTTCCAAGGAGCATCTATTTCTGGAAGTTTAACTAATACAAAAAATAATAAAAATACCAAAGGCGGCAAGAATACTAAAGGAAATAAAAATAATACAAAAAAGAAAAAATAATTAAATAATTTTTTTAACATTAATTAAATAATGAGTTTTTTAATTTTAATATTTGAATATTAAAAAACATTTTATTATAAAATTAAATTTTTTCTTAATTTTTAAGAAATATTTTTATTCTAATAGGTTTTTTTTAAATATAATTATTTTATTTTCAAAATTTTAGTTCGTAATTAAAATGATTTAATTTTTATATTGTTTTAGCGTTTGCTTTAATTTTTATTTTATACGATTTAATTATGATAATTCTAATAAAAATATTAAAACTTGTTTTTGTAATTATTATTTGCTAAAAGTTTATTTAAATATCATTATTTAAAAAGTTCTAAAAATTCCTTTTCAGATATAATTTTTATATTATTTTCTAATGCTTTTGTGAATTTTGATCCTGGATTTTCTCCTTTAACTAAAATTGTATCCTTACAAATAGTATTTTTTATTGTTGCTCCATTTTTTTCTGCTAAAGTTTTTGCTTCTTTGCGCGATATATTTAAAGTTCCAGTAAAAACAAATATTTTATTATGTAAAATATTTTTATTATCTTTTTTTACATCAGAAATATTCATATGTTTAGTAACGCTTTTAATTTCATCTAAATGTAATTTAAAGAAATTTTCTAAATCGAGTATAATATTTTCCCCTATTCCGTCTATTTGAATTAAGCTATTTAATGTTTGATTTTCAATCATATTAAAGAAATTTTCTAAACTAATTACTTGTGCGGCAATTAATTCTGCATTATTTTTTCCTACTTTTGGAATTCCAATTGCATAAATAAAATTAGCCAAATTAGTATTTTTAGCTGCATTAATATTATTAATAATATTATTTAAAGTTTTTTCTCCAAATCTAGGCATATGCAAAATATCATTATATCTATTTTCTATTTCAAAAATATCATTTAAATTTTGCAGTATATTTGCTTCAAACAATGCTCTAATTTGCTTAATTCCTAAGTTATTAATTTCTAAAATAGATACAAAATGCAAAAGTTTATGTATTTTAATTTCTTTACAATCTATATTTTCGCATTTTAAAGTAATATCATCAAAAACTAAGTAAGACTGACAAGAAGGGCAGTTATTAATTTTTTCAATATCAATACAATTGTCGTTGCGTTTAGAATAATCAACATGAGTAATTTTCGGAATTACATCGCCTGATCTAGTTAAAAAAACATAATCGTTAATTTTAATATCCTTTTTTTTAATATCAGCAAAATTATGCAAAGTAGCCTTTGATATTATAACACCTGATAATTGAACTGGTTCTAATATTGCAACTGGCGTTATTACGCCTGTTCTACCTACTTGATATTCAACTGATAGTAATTTTGTAACCGCTTGTTGACTAGGAAATTTATATGCAATTGCATATCTTGGAGCCTTATTTGTTGCGCCTAATCTATTTTGTAGATTTAAAGAATTAATTTTTATCACTATTCCATCTAATTCATAAGGTATATTTTCTTTTTGATTTAATAAATTTAAATAATAATTTTGTATATCTTTTGCGTTTACTAATTTTGCATAATCCAAAAAAACATTAAATCCTAACTCTTGAAGAATTAATAAATTATTAAATTGTTTTTTATTTAGCGCTTGATCTGTTGAGTCTTTTTGTAATTCGTTATCTTTTTGTTTTGTTGAATTTTGCAATTCATTATTTTTTTGATCTATTATATTTTGCAATTTATTTTGTTCTAATATATTTAATTGATTATTTTTTTGATTTAACAACTCATGTAATTCGTTAAGAATTAAATTGTATCTATTAGTTAAATTTAAATTAGTCAGATTTTTGATTAAAATTTCAACTAAATTTTTAGTAATATCATATTTCGTTATAAAATAGTTTGATATTTCAAAACAAATATATTGTAATGGCCTTTGTTTTGTAATTTCAGGATTTAGCTGACGAAGCGAGCCTCCTGCTGCATTTCTTGCATTTGCAAAAACTGTTAAATTATCATTTAACTGTAATGAATTTAAATTAATAAAATCTTTTTTATTAATAAATATTTCACCTCGAACTTCTAATAAGTAAGGAATTTCTTGATTATTATTTATTTTTAAAGTTAAAGGAAAGTTTTTAATTGTAATAATATTTTGCGTTATATCTTCTCCTATTTTTCCATCGCCTCTTGTAGCGGCATACTGTAATTTGCCCAATATATAAATTGCAGCAAAAGAAATTCCATCAATTTTTGGCTCAATAGATATATCATCTTGAAATTCTTTGATATTTAAAAAATTTTCTATTTTTTTTATAAAATTTTTGTATAGTTCTTTTTCATTAAAAATATTATCAAGAGATAACATTGGTCTTAAATGTTCCAATTTAGATTGAGTACTTTGAGTTATTTTTGCGCCAACATTAAGTGAATATTTATTTTTAATATCTTTAACCTCTAATTTTGATAAATAATTTTGAGCCAGATTAATTAATTGTTCATATAAAACAATATATTTTTGCTTTAATTTATCATATTCATGATCTGATATAAGTGAAATATTTTGATTATAATAATGATCATCATAATTTTCTAAGGTTTTTTTAAGTTCAATTAGTTCTTTTTCTATTAAATTGAAATTCTTTAATTCAATAGCATCATTTTTTTCTAAATTGTTAGTATTTTCTAAGTTGCTAGTATTATTTTCTAACTCTTTATATAAATTTTCAATATCAGTATCATTATTATTTTGATAGTAAGTATATAACATGCTAATTTTTAATTCTTTATAAAAAATTTTATCAAAAAAAAATAAATAAATTTTATTAGAAATTATTTTTTAAGCAATTTAAATAATTTTTATTTATTATTAATGATATTAATCATCAATTTTTATAAATTTTCTTTATTAAAAATAATTAGTTTTTTATATTTATAAATAAATTTAATTATATGAATAATTAAAAAATAAATAAAAAAATAAAAAATTTTTATTCAGGAATTATATGCTATTTTTAATAGAAAAATATTATTTTTTTATATATTTAATATCATCTCTATTGACTATTAGAAAACAGTATTATATAATTATTTTATAAGTTGTTTGAAAATAGCTAATAAAAAAAATCTTAACAAAATTAAAATATTTAATTTCGAGAATTTATAGAGTAATTAAATTTACTCTGTGTGTAATGAAATTAGTGTATTAACTTATGTAAGAGCATTTGGTGAATGCCTTGGCATTAGGAGGCGATGAAGGACGTAATACGCTGCGATAAGCTTTGGGAAGTTGCGAATAAACTGTGATCCAAAGATTTCCGAATGGGGAAACCCACTTCTTAAATGAAGTATTATATATTGAATAAAATAGGTATATAAAGCAAAACTTAGTGAACTGAAATATCTAAGTAACTAAAGGAAAAGAAATCAAACGAGATTCCGCTAGTAGTGACGAGCGAACGTGGAACAGGCCAATGCATTAAAAATAAATATTAAAATACTATGGAAAGAGTAGCAATAAAGGGTGATAGCCCCGTATAAGAAGTTTATTTTTAATGATATGAGTAGGGCGGGACACGTGAAATCCTGTTCGAATATAGGGGGACCACCCTCTAAGCCTAAATACTACCTAGTGACCGATAGTGAACAAGTACTGTGAAGGAAAGGTGAAAAGAACCCCGGGAAGGGGAGTGAAATAGAACCTGAAACCAATTGCTTACAAGCAGTCGGAGCAGATTTATTCTGTGACGGCGTACCTTTTGTATAATGGGTCAGCGAGTTAATGTATCGGGCAAGCTTAAGCCGTTAGGTGTAGGCGTAGCGAAAGCGAGTCTTAAAAGGGCGCTTTATAGTTCGATATATTATACCCGAAACCGAGTGATCTAGTTATGACCAGGCTGAAGGTGAGGTGAAACTCACTGAAGGGCCGAACCCGTTGGCGTTGTAAAGCTATGGGATGAGTTGTGACTAGGGGTGAAAGGCTAATCAAACTCGGATATAGCTGGTTCTCCGCGAAATCTATTTAGGTAGAGCGTTGTAGTGTCGTTGTTAGGGGTAGAGCACTGGATAGGCTAGGGGGCGTCAAAAACTTACCAAACTTAACTAAACTCCGAATACTAATTAACTAAAATACAGCAGACAGACTGTGGGTGCTAAGATCCATGGTCGAGAGGGAAAAAGCCCAGATCGTCGCTTAAGGTTCCAAAATCACAATTAAGTGGGTAAGGATGTGAAAAGACTTAAACAACTAGGATGTTGGCTTAGAAGCAGCCATCATTTAAAGAAAGCGTAACAGCTCACTAGTCTAGTTTTTTTGCGCCAATAATGTAACGGAGCTAAAATTGTGTACCGAAAGCACGGCTCAATTTAATTTTATAAATTGGGGGTAGCGGAGCGTTCTGTAAGCCTGTGAAGGTAAGTTGTAAAGCTTACTGGAGGTATCAGAAGTGAGAATGCTGACATAAGTAGCACTAAGAATGTGAGAAACATTCTCGCCGAATGTCCAAGGTTTCCTGCGTCAAGATTATCTGCGCAGGGTTAGTCGGCCCCTAAGATGAGGCTGAAAGGCGTAATCGATGGGAACAAGTTTAATATTACTTGACCTGAAGGTGTTGACGGAGATAGTAAATTATGAGGTCTTAATGGATTGATCTTGTAGTGAATATCTTCCAGGAAATAGCCCTTTATCATAGACCGTACCTAAACCAACTCTGGTGGACTAGTATAAATGTACTAAGGCGATTGAGATAACGATCTTGAAGGAACTAGGCAAATTACATCCGTAACTTTGGAATAAGGATGACCAATTTTAGGGCAACCTAAGGTTGGTGACACGAAATCGGGGGTATCGACTGTTTAATAAAAACACAGGACTCTGCAAAGTCAATAGACGAAGTATAGGGTCTGACGCCTGCCCGGTGCTGGAAGATTAAAAGGAGAAGTGCAAGCTTTGAATTGAAGTCCCAGTAAACGGCGGCCGTAACTATGACGGTCCTAAGGTAGCGAAATTCCTTGTCGGGTAAGTTCCGACCTGCACGAATGGCGTAACGAATTCCCCACTGTCTCCAAGATCGGCTCAGCGAAATTGAATTCTCCGTGAAGATGCGGAGTTCCCGCTGTTAGACGGAAAGACCCCGTGAACCTTTACTATAGCTTTGTATTGATGTTGAGAATCAAATGTGCAGGATAGATGGTAGGCTTTGAAGTAGCGACGCTAGTTGTTATGGAGCCGTCCTTGAGATACCATTCTTTTGATTTTTAATTTCTAACTGAATTCCTTGAATCAGGAATCAAGACAGTGCATGGTGGGTAGTTTGACTGGGGCGGTCGCCTCCTAAAGAGTAACGGAGGCGTGCGAAGGTTAGCTCAGATCGGACGGAAATCGATCGTTAGAGTATAATGGCATAAGCTAGCCTGACTGTGAGTCCAACGAGACGAACAGAGACGAAAGTCGGTCATAGTGATCCGGCGGTTCTGTGTGGAAGGGCCGCCGCTCAACGGATAAAAGGTACTCCGGGGATAACAGGCTGATGATTTCCAAGAGTTCATATCGACGAAATCGTTTGGCACCTCGATGTCGGCTCATCACATCCTGGGGGTGAAGAAGCTCCCAAGGGTTCGGCTGTTCGCCGATTAAAGTGGTACGTGAGCTGGGTTTAGAACGTCGTGAGACAGTTCGGTCCCTATCTGCAGTGGGCGTTGGAAGTTTGAGAGGGCCTGTCCTTAGTACGAGAGGACCGGGATGGACGTACCGATGGTGTTCCAGTTGTTCTGCCAAGAGCATTGCTGGGTAGCTAAGTACGGAAGAGATAACCGCTGAAAGCATCTAAGTGGGAAACTCGCCTCAAGATTAGACTTCCCAATTAAGGTCGTAGTAGACCACTACGTTGATAGGTCAAAAGTGTAAGTGTGGCAACATATTTAGCTAATTGATACTAATAACCTGATTGTAGTTAATACAATGATTTTTGCATACAGTGTAAATTTTTTTACTTTACTGTAAATATTATATTAATCTAACGCTTTTTATAATTTTGATTATATAAAATATTGCTTTGTTAAGATTTTTTGCTGTTTATTTATTCTTTTAGAATGAATTTTAAGCTTGGTAACTATTGTTTCGAGTGATACACCTGATCTCATTCCGAACTCTGAAGTGAAACCTTGAGACGCAGATTGTACTATACTGTAATGGTATGGGAGAGTATGTTATTGCCAGGCTCAAAATTTGTTTTATTAATTTTTTATTTTACATTAATTTGTTTAATAATTAAATTATTTTTTATTTAAAATATTTATTTTTTTAATTAAAATTAAATTATTTATTTTTTCTTAAATATATATATTTATGTTAATTTTAAATTTATTTAAATGTTAAATTTAAATATAAAAATTTAAATATAAAAAAGTTAGTTTTTTTAATTTTAAAAAAATTTCTATAAAAATAGAATTAATTTTTTAATTTTACAAAATAGAGGTATTATAAATATATTTCTGATTTTAATTTTTTATAACCTAACAAAAAAACTTTGTAATTATTAATTTTATTTTTTTGTTAAATATAGTAAAAAGTTATTTAATTTATAAAAAAAATTTGTTCATTATTCACATTAAATAATATTTATTATTATAAAATATATTATAGTTTTTGATGAAAAAATTATATACTTAAGTAATTTTAAAAAGTTAATGTATATACAAAACTTTAATTGTAATTTTCTAAAAAAGTATGATAAGTAAATTTATATATATTATTAAAGAAACTCTTTTTTATGTTTAGTTAATATTGGTAGAAATATTATTTATTGGTATTATAGATTTAAAGTCAAGAATTTTGTGTTTATCCAGTCTTTTTATTATTCCTATTATATTATTAGCGACGCAATATCAAATATTTTTTTCAAATAATGCTTTGATATTTTGTATTGCAATTATAATCAGTAGCGTTATATTTTTCTTTATTAATAGTAAATAAAAATAAAGGTTATTAAAGAATCATTAATTCAAACGCCTGAAAGTTATGGAGCTCTTGTAGCATTACTTTCTTTTTTTATTGTTAAATATTATTTTTGCTATTTAAAATCAACAGATCTAGATTTATTTCTTAAACGCTCTGTTATTGAAAGTATAATAAGTGGGTTATTGTCTAGTTATTTTACAGAAAAAGTCGTTAGTTTAAGTATCTAAAAGTTATGGAGCTCTTGTAGTATTGCTTTCTTTTTTTATTGTTAAATATTATTTTTGCTATTTAAAATCAACAGATCTAGATTTATTTCTTAAATATTCTATTATTGAAAGCATAATAAGTGGATTATTATCTGGTTATTTGATAGGAAAAGCACTTGCATTTACGTATCAATATGCGAAAATTAAAAAATCATTATGATAAAAAAATTATATTTAATTGAATTTTGCATTTTAAAAAATTAATTACTAAATTGTTTTTTA
Organism: Rickettsiales bacterium; assembly: GCA_046348705.1. Taxonomy (GTDB): domain Bacteria; phylum Pseudomonadota; class Alphaproteobacteria; order Rickettsiales; family Rickettsiaceae; genus JAXMDS01. The sequence goes on from JAXMDS010000016.1 coordinate 23,530, forward strand.
TAAAAAATAATATAAATCGCAAGCGTTAATAGATTATACTTAACTATCGTATTTCAAACGCCAGTTCAAACGCATAACAATTGCAAATAAATATAATAATATCATATAATAAAACTTTACTATGAGATAGCCTTATGATATCATAGCGAGCCTAATTTAAGATAAGTATTAACATCAATATAAAGATATTGTGCTATTTTTCTAAGAAGATTTTATTGTTGTTCAAGTATATTTTATTATTTTTTTAATAATAACTTACTATTATTCAAAAATGTTTTGCCAATTTTACATCAGAATATCATGCTCGTTTTATACAAATACAAAACTCGCTATGACTTAATTTCTTATTACATAATAAATTAAGATTTTGTATAAGTGGCTTTAAAAAAGTAAAGTTAAATTATTTTAAATAAAACATTTTTGCTTGTTTTATACAAATATATAAAACTTGTTTATGACTTAATTTCTTATTACATAATAGATTAAGATTTTGTATAAGTGGCTTTAAAAAAGTAAAGTTAAATTATTTTAAATAAAACATTTTTGCTTGTTTTATACAAATATACAAAACTTGTTTATGACTTAATTTCTTATTACATAATAAACTAAGAAAATTATTATAGTGCTCGTTTTAATATATTTATTTAGAGATCTAACCTGTTTAAAACTCACGCACAAGAGAATAATAAGAGAATATATATATAAATATTTTTTATTCAAAAAAATAACATTTATATATTTTTTAAAAGTACATATAATAAATATATTAAAATTTTTACTTTAAATTGATATTATATTATTTAAATAATTAATATAATGGATACTAGTGAAAATGCAATTTAAAAAACGTGAGCCAATTTTTCATTATCCTGAACGTTTTGGATTTACTAAAAAAGATATTATTAAACAAATGCATCCTAATTTTTGGGAAGTTGGGGCATCAGGCAATGTTTACACTAAAAAAGATGTTATAGAAATTTTACTTTCACGCTATAATGATCCTAATTATCAAGAAAATTTTGAAGCAAAAGATTTTTTATTAACAAAAATATCAAAAAATAACTATCTTATTACATATACATTAATCCAAGATAAAGTTAGATATACAAAAAGAGCAACACTTTGGCGTAAAGTAAAAAATAATTTACAAATTTTATATCATCAAGGCACTATTATCAGTACTTATTGCTAATCTATTTAAGATTATTATATTGCTGGCATCTTTAACATTGCCGCTAAATATTATTGTTACATAATATAATTAAAAAAATTTTATTTAATAAATTTGATATAATATTAAAAATGTAGTTTTTTAATTAAATTAATTAGTTTTTTAATATGAAATATAAGCAAATAATATTTTTAACATTAATTGCAATTCTATCTTTTAATAAAATATTTTCTAATATAAGTATAGATAGCGCAAATTCTGATATTATCACAGGTGACATAAATCTTAATAATAAAAGTTATAAAAAAAATTTAATAGTATATGGGAATTTAAATTTTAGTAACTTAATAGTTAATAATCAATTAAGTATATACGGTAAATTATCTGGTAAAAATTTAAAGGCGAGCAATGTTAATATTAGCGGCTCCATAAATGCTAGCGAGGTAGAATCTGATTCAATTACTATTAATGGTAATATTATAGCTGATAATTTAGAAAGTAAAAATATTATTGTTAATGGTTTAATAGAGGCTAATAATATTAAAATTTTAGATAATGCAATATTTAATGGTGAAACTATTTTAGAGAATAGCGCTTTAAATAATTGTGAACTTAACATTAAAATATCAAGTAATGAGGCATCAAGCTTTAAAAACACAACAATAAAAGCAAAATTTAATAATTACTACGACTCGCCACAATTCTAATTTTGTTATCAGTTCTGATAATAAAAATAAATCTAAAATTTTAAAGTGCGCAGGTAATACAATAACAAATGGAGATGTAATTTGCACTAATTGTGCAATTAATAATATTAATCTTGAAATACATCTAAATGATAATGCACAAATTAATGGCAAAACTAAAGATGTAATAATAATGAAAAAATAATAAAAAATAATTAAATCTAATTTATTAATCTTTTTAGCACTTAAAATACATCTTAAACTCTTATGTATTAATCGAATATATAAAATTAAATTAAATAAAATTGATTTCTATTTTTTTAAGTACATCTTGCTCATTTTATACAAATACAAAATTTGTTAGTGTCTAATTTATTTCTACACATAATAAATTAATTACTATAGTGCTCGATTTTTAATATATTTATTTGTAAATCTAACTTTATTAGGAATAGTGCCTAAGATACGATATTGAAGTATAGAAATATTTACAATATTTTAAATTTCTTAACTTTTCAGTTTTGTTGCAATTTTAATTCAATTTAATTTTTAATTATTTATTCTAAATTAAATGTAGAACTTATCCATACAATAAAATAATACATAATCTTAATATATAATTAATTTATAATATGAAATATAAGCAAATATTATTTTTGATATTATTAATAAAATTTTTCTTTTAATAAGATATTTTCTGATATTCTTACAAGAAACGCAAATAATTCTTCTTTAAATTAACTAAATATATAGCAGTACTTGCAAGATCTGGCTTTATTGCGGTTGAGTTTTTGCTCCAATTAACAGGGCAAATTTCGCTCTTTTATAAAAATTTTATCAATAATGAAGATATTTTTATAATGAAAATATATTATATAATTACTTCTTTAAATTAACTAAATATATAGCAGTACTTGCAAGATCTGGCTTTATTGCAGTTGAATTTTTACTCCAATTAGCAGGGCAAACTTCACCATACATTTTAAAATGCATATCTGCATCTATAATACGTAAATAATCATCAATATTTCTACCAATATGATTTACATATTGTCCAATATGTATAACTTTAAAGTCAGGATCAATAATAACGGTAGTTCTTGTTGCTAAACCTGAAGATGCATTTAATGCATTATAGCCTTCACTAATTTCTTTTTTGATATCAGAAATTAATGGAATATCAATATTGCCTATTCCACCTTGTTCTAATTTAGTATTTTTCCAAGCTAAATGACAATGCAATGAGTCTACGCTAATTCCAAAAACTTCTACGCCCCTTGCATAAAATTCTTCAAGTTTTGCATTTAATGCTAAAATTTCTGTTGGACAAACAAATGTAAAATTTAATGGATAAAAAAATAATACCGCATATTTCTCTTTTACTTTTGCTGCAAAATTAATATGCTCTATATTATTTTCAGCATTAATACATTCGCTATGAAAATTAATTGCATTATCATTTAATTTAATGATTTTATTATCATTTTGCATATATTTTTTAATATAAATTTTATATAAATTATACTATAATTAGCTTTATAAACTATAATAAAAGTATATGAGCTTTACAGAAAATATAAAATTAAAGCAAGATTTAGATAAATTTTCAACACAAAATCAATCATCATTAAATAAAGTTGCATCATACGAAAGTATTACAGAGCAAAATGAAGCTACTCATAATATTCCATACAATATTACTGCAGAGCAATCTTTAATAGGTGCAATTATTATTAATAATGAAATTTTAAGCGATATTATGGAAGTTGTAAAGCCTATTCATTTTTTCGATACAAAGCATCAGAAAATATACGAAAGTATTATAATTTTATTTGATAAAAAAATAAATATTCATCATATTACAATTACTCAGCATTTAGGCAAGCATGAAATATTTAATGATGTTGACCTAGCTAAGTATTTACAAAATTTAATTATTCTTGGCTCTTCTGTACTTGATCCTATGAGTTATGCATTAATTATACAAGATTTATCAATTAGGCGGGAACTTATGCAGCTTGCAATTAAAATTAATTATAATGCAATACATCAAGGGTTAGATTTCACAGCAAGTAAACAAATAGAAGAGTGTGAAAATGTATTATATAATTTAATTACGACTGGAATTGGCAATAAATCTTTTTTAAATATTTCAGAAGGGCTAAAAGAATCAATAACTAGTATTAATAAAAATCGTAATGCAAAAACTAGAACAACAGGAATTCCTTCGCAATTTACAGCTTTAGATAGTGTAATTTCTGGATTTCATAATAGCGATTTATTTATTTTAGCAGCGCGTCCTGGTATGGGGAAAACAACTTTAACTTTAAATTTTATGTACAATGCTGCAATATATTTAAAAAATTTAAATAAAAGCATAGGTATTTTTTCATTAGAGATGCAAGCGGTGCAACTTTCTAACAAATTAATTGCAATGGATTCTGGAGTCAATTCTGAAAAATTAATGTCAGGACAAATGTCTGAAGAAGAGTACAATAAAATTAGAATTTCTGCTACTAGACTTTCTGAGTTACCAATATATATTGATGACACAGGAGCACTTACAATAAGCGGAATTAGAGCAAGAGCAAGAAGATTAAAGCGTAAGCATAATTTAGGTATTTTATTTATTGATTATTTACAACTTGTGCAGCCTTCTAAATCTTTACAAAATAGAGTATTAGAAATTTCAGAAATTACTCAAAGCTTAAAAGCATTAGCAAAAGAGCTTAATATTCCTATAATTGCACTTTCTCAACTATCAAGAGCAGTTGAACAAAGACAAGATAAACGTCCTTTATTATCTGATCTTCGTGAATCTGGCTCTATCGAACAAGATGCAGATATAGTTATGTTTATATATAGAGATGAATATTACAATAGGGATAATCCTGAAAAT
>JAXMDS010000017.1:0-17854 GCA_046348705.1 Rickettsiales bacterium
TTAATATGCAATAACTTCTTTTATTTCGGGAATATAAAATTTCAATGTATTTTCAATTCCATTCTTTAAAGTAATAGTAGAGCTTGGGCAACCAGAACATGCGCCTCTTAATTCTACAGTTACAATACCATCTGAATAAGATTTATATATAATGCTTCCACCATCTTGCGCGACTGCATCTTTTATATAAGTATCTAATACATATACAATTTCTTTTTCTATTTCTGTTAAATTATCAGAGTTAGTTACTACTGAATTAAATTCAAATATTTCATTAAATTGCTCAATAATACTAATTAATTTCTGATTAATTTCTTCACTAATTAGATAGTCTGCAAAAGTAATTGTTATAAAATCTTGCCCAAAAAATACAGCTTTTACTATTGGGACTGAAAAAATATTTCTTGCTAACTTGGAATTAATAGCTTCTTCGATAGAAGTGTAATAAACATTATTACCATTTATATCTCTTGAAATATTAAATTTAAAAGCAAATTGATTAGGGGTTTTTTCAATATTAAGTACAGAAAAAGTCTCTTTTATTTCTAAATTGCTATTAGAATTTTTATTATGAATATTTATCTTTGTATTATAATTATTTATTAAATCATTACTTAATTTATTATCTTGATTAGTATTCAAGTTTTCATTATAATTATTTATTAAATCATTACTTAATTTATTATCTTGAGCGTAATCAAATAATCCAAGACCAGATTGAAAATGCTTATGTATTATTTCGCTAATTTCATGTTCTGCTATTGTTTGTTCAAAGCTTTCTAAATTTCTATTAAATGTAATTGTCAATGAATTTTGATATACTTTAATTTTATTAATCCATTTTCCTATCGCATTAATTTTAGAATCAATTAAGCATTTTATTAAAATACTATTATTACAATCTTGATGTGATTCATAAATAACTTCATTAACACTAAAAAAATCTTTATAATAAACAAAAATTTCTGCTAAATTATTTGATAAGTTAATATATTTTAATTTTTGCATTTAAAATAATTTTATATTATATTTTAATTATACTTTATCTAACAATTCAAATAAACTGTAAAAATAATTTATTAAAATTAAAATAATAAATATACAAAAAATAAATTTAATTATATAAATAATTAAAAAATAAAATTCTATTTATTAAATAAATAATTTTAAATTATAAATAATAATCTAAATAATAGACTCGGGAAGAGTTGAACCTCCGACCTCATGCTTATCAGGCATGCGCTCTAACCACCTGAGCTACGAATCTATATATATTAATATTTTAATATTTTTTAAATTAAAATGCAAATTTTTTATACAAAAAAACATATTTTTATTATTTATATTTAAAAATAATATTAATAGAACTTTATTTATTACTTTGTGATATAATTAATTTTATAGATATTAACATATATATTAGCTATATTTTATGCTAAAATTATTATTAGAATCGGGCCCTTTATTTATATTTTTACTAACATATAAAAATTCAGATTTATTGCTTGCAACAAAAATTATGATAATATCAACAATTTTATTTTTGATTATTAGTTATTTAGTTGATAGAAAAATTTCTGTTCCTTTATTAGTTTCCGGAATAATATTAGTTATTATGGGAGGAATTACAGTTTTAACAGGCGATACTACTTATTTTAAAATGAAACCAACAATTGCATATATAATTTTTGCTGTAGCATTATTTGTTGGATTATTGTTTAATCAATTATTTGTTAAGCATTTATTTAATGCTGTATTTGAACTTGAAGATCAGCATTGGGCAGTAGTTACAAAACGTTTTATCGGACTATTTATCTTTCTTGCAATTATTAATGAAGTAGTTTGGCGTAATTTTAGTGAAAATTTTTGGGTTAATTTTAAAGTATTTGGAGTGCTTCCATTATGTGGAATATTTTTTGCAATGCAAATTCCATTTATTAAAGCACATAATAAAAAAAATTTTGATTTATAAAGTAATTTATTTAATTTAATTTTATATGTAAATATTAAAATTTAATATTTTTGCATTGAAAATGTAATTTTAACACTAAAATTTTTGTTAAGTTTTGTATTTTTTTTTAAATTTAATTATCTTAATTGTGATAAGTAATTTAAACTTTATTTTTTTCATGATTTAATCGGATTTTTTGTCTATTCCATTCTTTTTGCGCTATACTTTTTCTTTTGTCATATATTTTTTTACCAGATGCTAACCCGATATTTAATTTAACAAAACCAGATCTTTCATTAAAATAAACAGAAATTGGTATAATTGTTTGGCCTGATAATTTACTTTTTGCAAATAAATTTAAAATTTGTTTTTTATTTAGTAATAATTTCCTAACTCTTTTAGCTTCATATGAATTAAAGCTAGTTGTTTGCATTTGTTTTATGTTGCTATTAATTAAAAATGCTTCTAAGTTTTTTATAATGATATAACTTTCCTCTATATTCATTCCAAAAGTTCTTATAGCTTTAACTTCTTGACCTTTTAACACTATGCCAGCTTCAAATGTTTCTTGAATATTATAGTTAAAGTTTGCTTTTTTATTATGGGCAATTAAATTGTTTTTTTGCATATATTTTTTAAAGATAATTTATTACTATAAACTTTATTTTATATAATTAAAAAAATTTATGATAATTTTAGATATTATAAAAATCATAGCATGTATTAATATTTTAATAGCAATTTTTTCTTTTATTTATAATAAAAATTCTTATTCAATGCTTCATATATCCTCTTTATGCGATAATATGGGTTGCTTTATTTTTGTTATTGCAATAGTTTTTAATAGTACTATTAATTTAACTATATTAATTAAATTAATAGCTTTAATTATAATTTTAATTGCATCTGGAATTGTATCTACTAGTTTGATTTCTATGTCAAAACTTAATTAAAATAAATATTTTAAAAGTTGATAAGTTGCATCATCTAAATATTATTTAATCATAAAGAAAATTATATATAGCTATAATAAAAATAGCATTATAAAATATAATCAATAAATTTTATCTTAGTTTATTTTATTTTTAAAATGCATAGTAAGTTTTTTTATATAATAATATTATTTATTTTTAGTATATCTAGTTGTAAAATTAAAGATTTAGCAACTTCTAGTAATTCTCCTTTTATAGAAAAAAAAAGAGACTTTAAAAATAAATATCAACCAATATATAATAAAAAATATATTGAAATAGCAAAAAGAAATGTTGCAAAAGCGGATAAAAAGTTTATTTTAAATAGCAATTTTAATACTCAAGAAAAAAATGACAATAGTTTAGAATTTAATGAAAATGATACTATGAATGAAATATATTCAAAAGAAGAATATAATCCTCAAAAAGAAAATAGATATATTTATAGAAATATGATTAAAACAGAACAAAAAATTAAAGAAAATAGTTTAAAAAATAAAAATTTTTTCAATACTGAACAAAATAACAAAGATAAAATAATACAAAGACCTTTAAATAATAAATATAAAAATATGATTTCAGCTGATTGTGTTAAAAAAGATAAAGAGCGATTAGAATTGCAAAATAAAAATAAACCTAACTTAAATTGTAATTCTGAGACAAAAATTAAACCATTAAATGATATAAAAACAAATTGTGATGCTGATATAAATGATAAAAATATAAATAATATCGGTATAAATGCATTATTAATTGTTTAATATAAAGCAAATTTTATAAACTAGTAATACCAAATTTTGATATAAAGTAAATTTTATAAACTAGTAATACCATTAAAATTTTAAACATTTAATTATTTAAAATATAAAAAGTTATATATTTTGAAGATAAAAATTTTTTAAAGTAAAAACTTTTATATAAATTATAACTAAAATATTTTATAAATTTATTCAAATTATATATTATATTAATATATTTTAAAATACAATAAATTATATATAATTATCTAAGATATAGGTTTTATATAGTAAAAATATTTTTATGTTTAAAAAATATACAGATTGTTTAGTTCAAACTCCGCTTGAGTTTTCAAAGCAATTAAGTGAAAAATTTAATAATAATATATTTTTAAAATTAGAATCTAAACAAGTCTCTAGTTCTTTCAAAATCAGAGGTGTTTTTAATTTTTTTCAATATTTAGTTAATGAAAATATTTTAAATAAAACCAATACTACTCATATTGCAACTTATACAACTGGTAATCATGGAATTGCAGTTGCTTATTTATCAAAAATATTTAAAATACCATCCAAGATATATGCACCTGTAAATATTTCAAAAAGAAAAATTGACATAATTAATAATCATTGTAACAATTCTAATTGTGAATTAATTTTGACAAATACAAGGCAAGAAGCAGAAAATTATGCTAGACAATCTAATAATGGACTTTTTTTACATCCATCAGGTAGTAAAATTGCAATATCAGGAATTGCAAATATAATGCAAGAAATATATAAACAACTAAAACAAGAGTTACCATATGCTATTTTTGCTCCTTGTGGAGGTGGCGGATTATTATCTGGATTAAAAGAAGGCGCTTTAAATATAGAAATGCAACATATAGCTGATAAAAATCAAAATTATAAGCTAAAAAATTTTACTACAAATAAAACAAAAATTAAAATATATGGATGCGAACCTAAAGAAGCAAATGATGCATATTTATCGAAAAAAAATAATAAAATATATAAATTTCAATCTTCTCCTAAAACAATAGCTGACGCATTGTGCGCGCTTAGTTTATCTGAATTATCTTTTTCTTATATTAAACAAATTGAAGATATGTTTTTAGCATCAGAAGAAGAGATACAGTTAAATTATAATGAATTGCAAAAAATTTATCCACTTGAAATATCTTCGGCTATTGTTTTATCTGGTTTAGAAAAATGGCACTTAGCAAACAAAAATATTAAAAATAAAAATATTATTTTAATAATATCTGGAAATAATAATTAAAAAATAAATTATTAGATAAATTGTAAATATAGTATTTGATTAAAAAAATTGCTTTAATATTTGATTTATATTAATATTATATTTTATAATAAATACTATTTTTTGTTGTTAAAAAACAACTAATTTTATAATAAAAATAGGTATAGAAATTTTTTTTCAATATTTTTATATTTAGTTTATACAAATATATAATTTTATGTATATAATTTATATTATAAAATAACTTATATTAAGTTTGTATTATGGAAATAAAAAATAATTCTAATATTAAAAGTGAATTAGATGATTCAAATATTTTTAATAAAAATAAATTAGTTAAAATTATTAAAGAAGAAAATAATATTACGGAAACTGAAGCTGCGGATGCATTGCAATATGTAATTAAAGCAATTAAAACTATTGCTTTTAAGCCGGAATCTGAAATTAGGTTAGTTGGTTTATTTACAATTAAGTTCAGCATTACAGAGCCAAGAGATGCAACTAACCCTAAAACAGGAGAAAAAATACATGTATCACATCGTGTTAAAACTAGTTTCACTGTAAGTAAAGCATTAAAAAAAGAAATTTTACTTAAAAATAATAAATAATTTTATATATTAATATTTTTTGATACTTGTATTATTGTAAATATTGAATATTAATATTTTTTGATATTTGTGAAGCTATAAATTTAGTGGTCATATTAAAATAATTTAGTAAATCTTGAAAAGAACCTGATTTACCAAATTCATTTAAGCAAAATTGTTTATTAATTTTTATAAAATTAAAGCTTAAACTAAGATTACTTGATAATTCAATTGTAAAAATATATTTTGCATTAAGTAATTTAATTTGTTTTTCTTGATTTAATTGATCAAATAATGAAATTGAAGGTATAGAAATGATTTTAATTTGTTTTAAGTTAAAATTATTGACTAATAAATATTTAACTTGTAATGCTATATGTAAATCTAGCCCTGTTGAAATAATGCAAATATCATCTTGTACTGCGCCGCTAATAATATATCCAGCTAAATTATATCTATCTAATTTTAACATATCATTGCTTATTAAAGTTTTTAAGCTATTTATATCTTTTAAAAGTAATTCTTGCCTTGGTAATAATATCATGCTAGGGCCCTGATATAAAAGTGCAAATTTTATTGCTTCACATAAATCGATTACTAAAAATGGTCTAAAAATTTTTAAATTTGGTAGATTTCGAAAAGAAGCAATATGCTCTATTGGATGATGTGTTGGACCATCTTCCCCTACTCCTATTGAATCATGAGTCATGATATATATTACTTTTAATCGCATCATAGCAGATAAACGTATACTTGGCCTCATATAATCGCTAAATACAAAAAATGTTCCACAAATTGGTATATAATCGCAAATACTTAAACCATTACAAATAGCCGACATAGCATGTTCTCTTGCTCCATAATGTATAAAATTGCCACTAAAATCATTTTTATTAATTGCATTGTAGCTTATAGGCTTTAAACAATTAGATTCACTTAAATCGGCAGATCCAAAAATAATTTTTGAATGCAAAATTAAAGCATTATTTACAATTTTTTTAAATATTTTTCTACTTGCTGGTATAAATAAATTATTATTTACAATTTTATCAATATTCTCAAAAATAATTTCTATATTACTATTGTTATTAATATTATTATTATAAATTTTTTCTTGTAATATATTTTTTATATTATTAGGAAAAAAATGTTTAACTTCCTTATTTAAATTAAATATAATTTTGTTATATACTAGCAATATAATTACGCTTTGAGAATTTAAATAAATATTTACTATTTTGATATTAGATGTAATTTTATATCTTTTTAATTTAAATATAAATATTTTGTTACAACTTATTTTATAGTTTAAATTTATTGCACAAGGTTTATTATAAACTGTATTTTGTGCAAATTGAGAATTTATAACTTTATCATCGATTTCTAAAATTTTATCATCAATTTCTAATAAGTTTAAACCTAAATTTCGCCATATTTTTAATGCTTTATCATTAACTTCAAATTTATTCAAATTATTATAATTTAACTGTTTTTTTATAAATATTTCATCTTGTTCATTTAAAAAGCCTGAATGTATTTTTTCAGAATTTTCTAAATGATAAGATGTAAATTTTCCTATAATAGTTTTAAACTCTATAAAGTAAGGTTTTGTATTATTATTTTTTAGTAATTTGGTATTAATACCATCTAAAAATTTAATATTATTTTTTGCAAATATACTATTATCAGTTAATATTGATTTGATTAAATTATTTTTAGCAAATGCTTTTCTTATGCTGTGCAAATTATGTCCATTTGCACTATGAGTTTTCCATCCCATCGATTGAAATTTTAATAATTGATTTTCACTAACGGCAAGATTTGTAGGACCATCTATAGAAATTGAATTGCTATCAAATAGTATAATTAAATTATTTAAATTCAAGTGTCCAGCAATTGAAATTGCTTCATAAGATAGCCCTTCCATTAAACAACCGTCTCCAACAATGCAATATATTTTATTGTTTTTTTTATCTTTTTTTGTAGCAATTGCAAGACCCACAGCTATTCCTAATCCTTGTGCTAATGGGCCAGTTGTCGCAATAATTTCAACACCATTAAATTCGGGATGACCAGGTGTATTAGAATTAATTTTTCTAAAATTTTTTAATTCTTGGATTGAATAATTTTTATGTCCTAATAAATAATAAATGCTATATAAAAGCATACTACCATGACCAGCCGATAAAACTATCTTATCTCCTTTTTTAAGTACTTCAAATAATAAAACAGTAGCTATATCTGCAAAGCCAAGAGGCATACCAATATGACCAGATTTTGCATTTTGCACTGCATCAATTGTTAACGATCTAATTGGTGCACTTAAAAACTCTAAATGTTTTTGATTTTTAATATATTTCATGTAAATATTTTATTTATATTTATTTAATATACAATAAATTTTTAGTGAAATATTGCATCTATTTCCTAATATTTATGAAACTTTAATAATTAAATTATTTTAATTTAAATAATTAAATAAAATGTTTAAATTTTTAAATAATAATAGCTAAAAATACTTCTCTATACTTGTCTTAATACATAAAAAAAATATATAAATTAAAAAAATATAATTATTTTTTAGTATTAGGCTTTGATGTTTAGACCTTAATAATAAATGTTTATAAAAAAAATTCTTAAAACTTCACCAACTAAAGGAATATTTAATTGTTAAACAATAAATGTTTATAAATTAAATTCTTGAAACTTCAGTGACTAAAGGAACATTTGATTGTTGAGCAGCAAGAGCAAGAATTGTTTCTCCCGCTATACAACTTTGACCTATTGCAATTGCTATTGGAAGATCTAATGGTAAATAAATATCCATTCTACTGCTAAACTTAATAATACCAAAACGCTCTCCCGCTTTGACCTCTTGATTTGCAATTAAATTATTTACAATTCTTCTTGCTACAAATCCTGCAATTTGAACGCAATATATTTGTTTTGTTTCTTCATTATTATTAAATTCTAATTCAAAAGAACATCTCTCATTAAGAATGCTTGCTTTATCTAATGATGCATTAAGAAACTGACCAGGATGATAATGTACTTTTTTAATAATTCCATTAATTGGTATTCTATTAACATGCACATCTAGCGGGCTAAGAAAAATACTAATTTTACGCATTTGACTAACTATTCCCAATTCATCAGGAGGAGTCGCAATGGTAATATCTTGAATAATGCCATCTGCAGGCGCAAGAATTAAATTATCATTTAGCGGTACAAATCTTGCTGGATCTCTAAAAAAATATACAAGCAATAAAGTAATTACAAATAAAATCAATGCAATTTTTCCACTTATCATTGAAAAAAATAGAGTCAAAGAACTAGACCCTATAATAAAAGAATATCCCTCTTTATTAACAATGCTAACAAAACTATCGTAATTTTTTAAATTAAACATATTTAATTTTTATTATATAAAACAAAATTACCAGAATTTTTTAAAAAAATCAATAGCTTTTTTAAATTTAATTTGAATTAAATCAAAAACTTCTGATATAATATCATTTTTTTCTTGATTATTTTCTTTATATTTATTATTAAAATTATTATAATTTGTATTATTATTTTTTAAAAATCTATTTTGAATTTGTTTGTTAAGGTTTAATTTTTCAAATAATTGATCTTGAGAATTTTTATTAGAATTAATATTATGAAATTGAAAAATTTTAGTATCTATAATAGTAGATTGAGTTAAATTATTTTCTCCTAAATTAATTTCATCTATATTTTGATTGCTATTAATGTTTCCTATTGTATAATTTTGTTTCATATTCTCAATTTTTAAATTTTGATTATCTATTAATGCAATTTTTTGCGATGGTGTTTCTACATAGCTTTTTTCAATAACAAATATTTCTCCAGATATATTTGAATCAACTATTAATTCAATATTAATATTATATTTTTTTTCTAATTTCAAAATGTAAAATTTTAATTTATTAAAAAAATTATATATTCTATTTTCATTAGAGATTAATTTAAAATAATTTGCTGCACCAAAAGTGGTTACAATTTCATTTTCTAATGTTCTAATTAATAAAAATGCATCTGAATCGTCTGCCCTTAATACGCCTCTTCCTTGACAACTATGGCATTTTTTTGAATGCAATTCTAAAAAAGAAGTTGAAACCCTTTGTCTTGAAAGTTCTAATAATCCAAATTGATTAATTTCACCTATTTGTGTTTTTGCTTTATCTAAATTAAATTCTTTCTTAACAATTGCTTCAATAATTTTTTGATGTTTTTCATCTTGCATGTCAATAAAATCAATGATAATAATACCTGAAATATTTCTTAATTTAATTTGCTTTACCGCTGCAACTGCTGCTTCTTGATTGATTTTAAAAGAAGATTCAATTAAATTATTTTCAGAATTATTTTTACCAGAATTTACATCAATAGCTGTTAATGCTTCTGTTGAATTAATTATTAGATATGCGCCAGATTCTAATTGAACAAATGGTTTATATAAATTAAGTATCTGAGTTTCTATATCATATTTAATAAAAATTGGTATATTTTCTTGATATTTAAAAATTTTCTTCATATCATGAGAAGCTAAATCCTTGGTAAATGCAATTGCTTCTTTATATAAATGTTCACCTTGTATTATGACTTCACTTACTCTATGATCTAAAAAATCCCTCATGATTCTTATTATTATACCTTCTTCTTTATATAAAAATAAAGGTGCATCTTCTGCATGTTTAATGGCTGTACTTAAAATTTTATTCCAAAGTCTTGCACAATAGTTATAATCATTTTTAATATCAGCTATTGTTTTATTTAAACTACCAGTTCTAGCTATTAGGCCAGATGTATTTATTACTGGGTCAATTATATCATGAATAATTTTTTTTATTCTATTGCGTTCTTGATTTGGTGTTACTTTTCTTGATACTCCTATTTGCCCTTTTTGATTAGGTAACAAAACAATATATCTTCCAATTAATGAAATATATGTACTAAACATATATGATTTTTGGCCCTTTGGCTCTTTATGTGCTTGAACTAAAATTAATTGATCTTTTTTAAGTAAATGATGTATTTCAATTTTCTTTTCTTGTTGATTAGTACTATTATTTAGTGAATCATTTAAAGTTTCTTGTATTTCATTAAAATTAGAGTCTAGATCTTCACTTTTTTCATTATTAATTTGGCTAACATTTATATCTGGTTCATTATTAAATATTTCTGTATTATATGTATCTGATGCTAAAATTTCTAATATATTTAATTTTTTAAATGTACTTAAAACATTTTTATTATTTGACCCAGTATAATAAATTGGATGAATATGATTAAATGGCAAAAATCCAGAAACTTCTCCTCCATAGTCTATAAAAACGGCTTGTAGAGATTTCTGTATACTTTTAATTCTTGCTAAATATATATTTCCTTGAATTTTTCCTAGTTTAATATTTTTAACATCATTAGTATAGCTTTTATTAGAAAATAAATCTTCTAAGATATTATTTTCATTTATTATCGCTACTCTAATATCATCTGAATATTGTCCATCTATTATTATTTTTTTCATAATTTTTTACTTTGATATATTTTTAATAAGCAAAATTTATATTATTCATGTGATTTATTTATTTGTAAAAATTTCAAACGTTTCTTTAATTTTTTACACTCTTTTTATTTATTGAATTTTAATATATTAAAACAAAATGACTTTAATAAATCACTTGAAAAATTTATTTTGAATACTTATAATTATATTACATAAAACTAATATATAAAAATCTTTAATTATGACAACTATACAAGAGGAATTGAATACTAATAAAGCTGAAACAAAAAAGTTTGATGCTAATATAGAGCAATTATTGCAATTATTTATCTCGTCAATTTATACAAATCAAGAGATATTTTTAAGAGAATTATTATCAAATGCTTCTGATGCTATTGATAAATTAAAATTTATGCAATTAACTGGTAAAGCACAAGATGAAGGAGAGCTTAAAATTATAGTGCAAGCAAATAAAGAAAACAAAACAATTACTATTTTAGATAATGGTATTGGTATGGATAAAGATGATATGGTAAATCATCTTGGAACAATTGCTAAGTCTGGCACTAAAGAGTTTTTAGAAACACAAATAGCAAATGCAAAAAATAATGCGAATGCTAGTAATTTAATCGGGCAATTTGGTGTTGGTTTTTATTCTGCTTTTATGATAGCAGATAAAGTAGAAGTCATCTCTAGAAAAATCAATCAAGAAAAAACTTTTATCTGGACTTCAAATGGTACTTCTTCTTATTCAATTGCAGAAATAGAAACAAATAATGTTAAAAATTTAGATATATTTAATGAAGAAAAAGATGATGTAATTTTAAAAGATAATAAAGAAGAGTTTAATGAAAATTTAACTATAAAAAATTCTGGTACTAAAATTATTTTACATGTAAAAGATAATTGTGAAGAATTTTTAGATCATTTTAAAATAAAAAATATAATTAAAACTTATTCAGATAATATTTT
Source organism: Rickettsiales bacterium (assembly GCA_046348705.1). Taxonomy (GTDB): domain Bacteria; phylum Pseudomonadota; class Alphaproteobacteria; order Rickettsiales; family Rickettsiaceae; genus JAXMDS01. The sequence goes on from JAXMDS010000017.1 coordinate 12,010, forward strand.
ATATCCAATTTATTATTCAGATGTAAATTCAAAAACAGAAAATAAAGTTAATTCAACTTTAGCATTATGGGCAAAAAATAAAAATGAAATCACTGAAGCAGAATATAATGAATTTTATAAAAATATTGCATTCGATGCAAAAGACCCAATTGCAGTTTTACATAATGTAAATGAAGGTGCTAGTGTAGATTTTACTAATTTATTATTTATCCCATCTACAAGGTCACATGATACTTTTCATCCTGATAGAATTTCAAAAGTAAAATTATATATAAAGAGAGTTTTCATTACAGAGCAAAATGCAGAGATTATACCAAAATATTTAAGATTCTTAAGAGGCGTAATAGATTGCGCATCTTTGCCTCTTAATATTAGCAGAGAAACATTACAAAATAATAAAACTTTATTTTTAATTAAAGAAATCGTAGAAAAAAAAGTTCTATCTAAATTAAATGATTTGAGAAAAAATCAACCTCATACATATAAAATATTTTGGGATAGTTTTGGAGCAGTATTAAAAGAAGGATTATGTGATTATGGCTCTAATCATACTAATATTTTAAATATTTGTATGTTCTATAGCGTTAAACATGATAAAATGATTTCCTTAGATGAATATATAGAAAATTTAAATGAAAACAATAATACAAATGAAAATAATGCTTCAGAAGATAATAATAAAATAAAAGCAGAAAAAAATATCTACTTCTTAATAGGGGAAGAAACAGATAGTTCAGATTATTTGAAGCAAAGCGCTCATGTAGAAAAATTAATGCAAGCAGGTCATGATGTATTAATTATGAAAGATGCAGTAGATTCTTTCTGGACAACTGTTGTTTCAGATTATAAGGATTATCATTTTATTTCTGCAACTGAAAATATGAGTAAGGAAGAAAATGTAGATGCATCTAATAATGAATTGTGTAAATATTTTGAGTCAGTGTTACAAAAATATAATGTAGAAGTAAAACTTTCGCAAAGTCTAGTTAGTACCGCGGCAAGATTAGTTGATGGCGCAATGACAAAAATGCATATGGAGAAATTTTTATTTAAAAATAATCAATTGAATAAATTTGGCAAAAAAACAATGGAAATTAATGAAAATCATCCAGAAATAATAAAAATAAAAAATGCAATAGAAGATCTTTCTGCTCTTGAAATAAGAGAAAGTCTTATAAAGGTTTTATTCTTTAACGCATGTATTATGGAAGACTATCCAGTTGATAAATTAGATTTTAAAAAGTCGCTAGAAGTTTTAGTTAACAATACAAAAATATAAATGTTATAATTATATTTATAAATTATTTATAAATTAATATGGATTTGTTAGAAGAAGTAATTTCTGATGATAAATTTGAAAGAAATACAAAATTCTTTAAAAAAATAATTTTTGTTTCTATTTTTATTGGAATTGTTTTAATTATATATAGTATTTATACTAATAAAAAACAAAAGCAAGAATTAAAATATAATACAGAATTAACTCAAGTTATTTTGAATAATAAAATTGATTTTAATAATTTTGAAGATAAAAAAATAGATCAAATTGTAAAATTTAATATTATTAAAAATAAATTAATGCAATATCAAAAAAAATATTTTGATATAAATAAACTTAATTCAGATGAATTATCTATTCAACAAATTAAATTTTATAATGAAATTTATGTAAAATTACAAGAATTTATTGATAATAAAAACGACTTAATATTAAGCAATATAGCAAAAAATTATTTAGGAAATTTAATGCTAGATATGCCTAAATTATTTAAAAAAGAAGATATATATAAATATTTTAATAATTTAGCTCAAGATGATAAAAACTTAAATAATCAAGAAATAATATTAAAAGCATTATGGCTAAAAGATAATGCAAGCGAGCAAGAAAATTTAGATTATTTAAATAAATATATTAAATTATTGGAACAAAAAAAGAAAATTTATGATGATAAATATGAAAATATAAGAGAGAGAAAAGAATTTTATACTAAAGAATATTTTATAAATCAAGCTGAAGCAAAAATTGTTAGTAATATTTTAGACGTATTATGGTATTATAAAAAACTATATGAATATTAATTATTAATTTTATTATGAGTCAAAATTTAAATTGTAATAATAATATACAGGAAAATAATTTTGCAATTTTTATTCAAAATCTTGTTAAAACTTACGACAATAAAACTTTTCCTATTAATAATATATCTTTTAATATACCAAAAGGAGAATCGGTTGCTATATTAGGAAAGAATGGCGCAGGTAAAACAACTTTAATTAATATTATTGCTTCAATTATTAAAAAAACATCAGGAACAGTAAAAATTTGTAATTTTGATATAGATCAAGATACAATTTCAGCAAAACAACAAATAGGCATCATGACGCAAGAGCCATATCTAGATGTTTTTTTAAAACTAGGTGACTATATTAAAACTTATGCAAGTTATTATGGTTTAAAATTATCAGAAGAACAAGTGCATAAAAGTTTAGATACTGTTGGTTTACTTAAAAATATTAATAATAAACCAAGAGAATTATCAGGTGGCATGAAAAGAAGATTTTCTCTTGCTAAATGCATGATACATAATCCTCAAATTTTAATGCTAGACGAACCAACTGCTGCAGTAGATATTGATCTTTCTAAAAATATTATTTCTGCATTATTAGAGCAAAAAAAACAAGGTAAAAATATTATTTTAACTACACATCATTTTCATGAAGTAGAACAACTTTGCGATAGGGTTATAGTTATAGATAATGGCGTTATCCAACTTGATGGTCTTGTGCATGATATATTGCCAAAAATTAAAAATGGTTTTAATTTTTTAAATTAAATTTTGTATAAAAATTTCATTATTATGAAATAAAGTAGTTTTATATTAAGATAATTAATTAAAAATTATATTGTTTTTTTCTTAAAATAAATGATATTACGTTTTATTTTAATGGAGAATGTTATATATTATTTAGTTTTAAAATAAAATAAGTTATGCATCATTAGACTTTTTCAAATATAATTATTTTAATTTTAAAATTTTATTCATAATATTAAATAATTTTTTATTAACATATGCATTTGATTTTAATTTTATAATTATTAAACTTAGGCCTTAGCAGGTAATTTAATATTAATTTTGTATTTTTATTACTTATTTCTTGGATAGTAATATTTTCAAAATACTTTTATTTATTTTTGCAATAAAATACACTACGAATGCTTGAATTTTACAATACAATATATCATAAATTTTCATAATTGCTATTAATTTTTAATTTTACTACTAATATCTTTATCAAATATAACTTAATTTAAGTATAATAGTTTATCATGCAAAAAAGCTATTTATATCAATATTATTTATTATTAAGTTTTTTTATATATCAAACTTATAAATAATATTATTAGCAAATAATATTCAATTATAATCGTTAGTATTAAAAAAATCTATAATATATTTATTTAAATTAATAATTGGAACGCGAATTTGTTGCATTGTATCTCTATTCCTTATTGTTACTGTTTCAAAATTGTTACTTGTATTTTCAATTGTTTCAAAGTCTATCGTTATACAAATTGGCGTTCCTATTTCATCATGTCTTCTATATGCTTTGCCTATGTTTCCTGTATCTTCATATTTAACTCTTCCAATTGAAAGATTACGTATAAGTGATGTAATTTCTTTTGCTTTATTTATAATTGCTTCTTGATTTTTAGCAAGAGGAATAATTGCAACTTTAATTGGAGCTAAATGTTTAGCTAATTTTAATACTGAACGAGTATTACCATTTGGTAGCTCTTCAATACAAAATGCGCTATCTAAAATTGCAAACATTCCTCTTTCAACTCCTGCAGATGGCTCTATAACAAATGGTACTATATTTTGTTTTGTTAATTGATTCAAAAATGACATTTTAGTTAATGACTCTTTATTTTCTTGAACTTTTGATTGTATATTTAAATTGAGCTGCTCTTTTGTGTGCGAGCCAAGATCAAAATCCATTCTATTTGCAATTCCTTCTAGTTCTTGAAAGCCATGAGGGAATTCATATAAAATATCGGTAGTTGCTTTTGAATAATGAGCAAGCTCTTCTTTACTTTGTGGTTGAAGCTTTAATTTATGAGGCAATACTCCTTGCTTTTTCCACCAGTTAAATCTTTGCTCTTGCCAATATTCAAACCATTTTTGATCCTCTCCTGGCATAACAAAATATTCTATTTCCATTTGTTCAAACTCCCTAACTCTAAAAATAAAATTTCTAGGTGTAATTTCATTTCTAAAAGCCTTTCCTATTTGAGCAATTCCAAAAGGCAATTTTCTTGATGTGCAATCTAATATATTTCTAAAATTACTAAAAATTCCTTGTGCTGTTTCTGGTCTTAAAAATGCAATATTATCATTCGATTCAATTGGGCCATAATTAGTTTTAAACATTAAATTAAATGCTCTTGGTTCCGTTAGTTTATTGCTACCACATTTATTACAGATATTATTTATTATTTCATCTATTCTAAATCTTGCCTTGCAATTCAAACAATCTAGCATTATATCGCTAAACGTATCGATATGACCAGAATATTTTAACATTTTACTATGAGTTAAAATAGCTGAATCTAATCCTTCTATATCGTCTCTTTTATGTACATTATCTTTCCACCAGCTATTTTTTATATTATTTTTTAATTCTACTCCAAAAGGACCATAATCGTATACACCCTGCAAACCTCCGTACACTTCAAAAGCAGGAAAAATAAATCCTCTTGATTTGCATAAAGAAATTAAATCTTTAATTTTATTATCCTGAATATTGTTTGAAGATTCTATACTGTCTAATTGACTTATATCATTTGTATTATTTTGCATATTTAAAATACTTTAAATTTTTATTAATTATACTTATATTATATTTGAATATTGCTAAAAAATGTACATATTATTGATATAAGCTTTTTGAAGCAATAGCAATATTATTTTTTAATTAAATACAAATAATTATTTTTATAATTAATTATTGAAATAGAGAAGGTTCATCTCCGCTAGTGCATGAGCAATAGTCTTCTTTCTCACTATATAGATCAAAATCTTTATTACTACCACTACTGCATGAGTAATAATCATCATCCTTACATTGATCAAAATCTTTATTATTATCGCTATTGCATTTTTGTTTATTAAATTTATTTTTACTTAATTCTACAATAACATCTTTTATCTCTTTTTGCATTTTTTTTCTTTTGTTTATTATGAATAATAATCCTTGACTCAATTCTTCATTGAGTTGTGCAAATGTTTTTTTGTTGTTAAGTTGATTGACATCTATTTTTGCTGTATCAAATTCTGTTTGAAAATAATTATTTGGTAAATTATTATTCGATTGTATTAAATTTACAATATCGATTTGATTTGGTGCAGTATCTAATTTAGGATCTATATAATCTTGAAAACCATCTTTACTATATTCGTCTTCATCACTTAATTCATCTATTTGAGGTAAACTTGTTTTTTTATATTTTTTTGAGCTATAATCTTGAAAACCATCTTTACTATATTTGTCTTCATCACTTAATTCATCTATTTGAGGTAAATTTGTTTTATTACATTTTATTGTATATTTTTTAGTTTTTGAAGCGTTTAAATCTTGTATATTATTATATTTTTTATTGTTAGATCTATAATCATCAAAATTATCTATTAAACTAGTAATTTTTTCTTCTACTTTGGAAAAGATTCTTTGCATAAATAAAATTGTTGTATTAGATAATACCTTACTATTATCTAATAATTGATAAAATCGATCTTCTAAATAGGGTTGAGATTGGTATTTTAATTGTAAATACTTATCTTTA
>JAXMDS010000018.1:0-12472 GCA_046348705.1 Rickettsiales bacterium
TAATATTAATTGATGCTTTAATTTAAGTATTTCTAAATCTTGAATAAAATGATATATTTTTTGTTGATTTTCTTCTTCTTTAAAATCATTTAATTCTGATAACTCTAAAGATGAATTTTGTTTCAAATTAATATAATTTGTAATAGATAAATTTTCTTTTGAATTAATATAATTTGTAATATTGCCTAATTCTATAATACTAGAAAACTTTTTATATATTTCTTGAGAAAAAAACTTATCAATAATAGACTTAAATTGTATTAAAAATTTTTTTGATAATAGATCATTATAAAAAGATTGTATAAACTTATCTTGCTTTAATTGATTTTGAAGAGTAGTAATATCTAAATTTGAGAAGTTAATATTACAAAAATAATTTTCATAATATGAAAAAAAAATTTCTTCTTTTTCATATATAGCAACTTGTAATAATTGAATTAATTTATTTAGCATGGCAAATTCTATTATATCATTTTCTTCTAAGTTGATATTTTTATAATTATTAGATGTTATTTCATTATTATTTTTAATATTATTAAATTTTAATACTTCAAGATAATTATTATTATATTGATTAAATTTTTTATTTAATTGAATATTATTTTGTTTATTATATTCAATATTATTTTGTTTATGATTTTGTTTTAAATGAGCTTTATTATTTTTTAATAAATTTAGATTAATAAATTTTAATTTATGTAGTTCCCAGATCTTTGTTTTAAAAAAAGATATAAAATTTTTTTTAATAATTGGGTCAAGAATTTTATTGCAAATATTATCTATGCGTAAATTTAATTTTGCAAAATCTTCAGCAGAACTAATTATATTATCTTTTATTTCAAATTTCCATATAATTTCAGATAAAGTTTCTTTTTTATTTAACAATTCATTAAATGCTAGTTTGCCATGCTCCCTAATAAAAGAATCAGGATCATATCCTTTTGGCAAATAAATAAAACTAAGCAAATTAGAGCAATTAATTTTTGAAATTGCAATATCAATAATTCTTTTAGTTGCTTTTATTCCTGCTGTATCCGAGTCCATACATATTATAATCTCTTCAACTTTATTCCATATTTTATTTAAATGCTCAAGCGTTACAGCAGTTCCAAGGGATGCCACAGTATTTAAATATCCATTAATTTGTAATGTAATACAGTCAAAATAACCCTCTACTAATAATATATAGTTATCTTTATATGCATAATTAAATGCTATATTTTCACCATATAAAGCTTCATTTTTTTTAAAAATTAATATTTCAGGAGAGTTTAAATATTTTGGCATTTTATCATCTAAACTACGTCCACCAAATGCAATTAAATTATTATACTGATTCCTAATGGGAATCATCAATCTATTACGAAAAACTTCATATATTTCGCCCGATTCAGACTTAGCAATTAATCCACTCTGTGCTAATTCTTTTAAATTATTAAAAAAAATATCTTTTAATTTATTATTTGAAAGGCCAAATTGATAATTTTTAATTTCTTGCAAATTGATATTTCTATTTAACAAATATTGTAAAGCAAATTGAGCAGCTTGACTAGATGCAAATAAATTTGAAATAAAGTAATCATTAACTGTTTCTAAAAAATTAGCTATACTTTTTTTATTTTTATTTAAATCAAGTTCTAACTGATTAAAAGTAGGTATTGGTATATTGTAATCTTTTGCTAATTTTAAGGCTGCCATTTTATACTGCATATTATTTATCTTTGCAATAAAACTAATTACATCGCCGCCAGTTGAGCAGCCAAAACAATAAAAAAAATTTTTAACATTATTAACTCTAAAAGAAGGAGTTTTTTCATTATGAAAAGGACAAAGACCTATATAATCTTTTCCATATTTTTTTAATTTAATTTTATTTTGAATAACATTAAGAATATTTACTTTATTTTTTATAATATTAAAAAAACTACTCATATTTTTATAAATGTTAATATTAAATTTATCATTTTAAAAAATAAATTAAAAAATTAATATAAAATATTTTTTAATATTTTAACTCATATAATTTAAATAATTTTACTATTATAAAAATAGTATGATATAATATATTTTAAGATTATATTAATATATTGAAAAAAAATCATGACAAGAGCAATTACAAGTACAGTTACTAAAGAAAGACATAGAAAGATGCTAAAATTAGCTAAAGGTTACAGAGGAAGAGCGTCAACTTGCTATAGAATAGCAAAACAAAAAGTAGAAAAAGGTCTTCAATATGCATATAGAGATAGAAAAAAGAAAAAAAGCGTTTTTAGATCGGATCTTTGGATTATTAGAATCAATGCAGCATTAAGAGAAAGAGGTTTAATATATTCAAAATTTATGCATATGCTTAAGCAAGCAAATATTTTGATTAATAGAAAAATGTTATCTGAACTTGCATTAAATAATCCTATTAGTTTTACTAAATTAGTTGAATATACTGTTGAAAAAATAAAAGCTTAAATTTACTAATTTTAGTAAATCTTTTTTATTTATTGTGCCCTATAAATAAAATAAATTATTTGAATAATAATATATATTTTATATGTTATTAAATATTGAATTAACATTTGGAAAAAAAAAGTAAATTTATTATAATTAATAAAAAATATATATATTTTTATGAAATTAAATAAATACGATATTATAGTAAAGCCTTTAGTAACAGAAAAAAGCGGAATTGCGAATCAATTAAATAAATATCATTTCATTGTTCATGTTAATGCAACTAAAGATACTGTAAAAAAATCTGTTCAAGATATTTTTAATGTAAAAGTTAAATCTGTTAATATTTTAAATATTTTAGGTAAAGTTAAAAAGAAAGGTGGCAAAAATGCTAAAATGAATGATTCTAAAAAAGCAATAGTAACTTTAGAAAATGGTAATAATATTAATTATGAAAATTAATTATTAATTTAATAATATTTAAGATAAATAATTTTTATTTTTTAATATAATTTGCTGCCTGATTGGCTCGTGCATCGGCTTCATGATTTCCTTTTTTGTGTTGTTTTATTATAATATCATCAGTGCTTTTGATTGTTTCATGAGCTTTTATCCATTTAAGTTCCCATATTAGTAAATTATTTTTAGTTAAATTATTAAAAAAATACTTTAGTTCTAATAAATTTAACCATAGCTCAATATTTTTAACAGGATCTTTATGTTGATGATTTAATCTTCCATTTTTTTGCCAAGAGTATGACCATTCATTGAATCCTTTTACAACATAATTACTATCAGAATATATAGTAATATTTTTACTTTTTTCCCATAGTTTTTGATTTTTAATATATTGAAATGCGGATATAATTGCTGTTATTTCCATAATATTATTTGTAGTATTTTGACTATTTCCATTAAATTCTGAAGAATTTGGTAAATCGTGCAAAAAAATACCTTTATCATTGCAAAAAACAATATAAAAAGCCCATCCACCAGGTCCTGGATTTTTTTTACAAGAGCCATCAGTGTAAATATTGATCATAATTAGTTAATTAAAATTTATTAAAATATTTTATTAAAATAGATTGATGCTTTTTTAATTAAATTAATATTTAAAAAAATAATATTTAAATGTTAAATTTAATTTTTATCAGCAGTTAATTTAATTTTTAGTATCTTTTACTAAAAAATTTTTGCAATTAATTTGCAAATTATTATCTTTAACTAGTAAAATGCCATCACTAAATTCTATAAAAATTGATTTTTGTTTTTTATTATATGAATCAATATTTTGATCTTGATTTGATATATCTTGAAGAAAAATTTTACAATTTTGCACTTTAGTTAAAAGTTGACAATGATTTTTTAAAATTGTAATTTCACCAACTTCTGTTCTAGCTATAATTTTATCAATATCCAAAATTGACTTATCTAAATTATTAATATTATCAATTATTTCTAATTTCATAATAGATTTATTTAATTTAAGTAAATTATACAAAATTAAATTATTTGATTAATATTAAAAGATTATAATTTTAATAAATTTAAAATATATAAAAATATTTTATATAAAATTATAAAATTTATTTTGTATTTTCATTAATAATTAACATTAATGGATCATAAAAATCTTTTCCTTTTGCTGTATTTTTCCAATTTAAAACTAATTTATCTTTTAATTGACTAAAATAACTTGTATTATTATGCATTTTTTTTACATTATTATTTTGAATTTCCCATATTTTTTCAATATTTGCTTCTAATAATTTTGGATTTTTTTCTAAATCTTTTACTGTATCTACTTTTATTTCAATAAAGTCTCCTGTTTTATCATCCAAGTCATAAAATTTATGCTTACCAGTAAGAAGCATATCTCCTATTGCTTTTTTTTCTTCTGCCATCCAATTTGCTCCTACTTCTTTTATAAATTCTTCATTCATTGAATATTGATCAATTTTTTCTTGTAAATCTTTTGGAAGCGAATTAAAGAAATCTTTATTCATAATTAAAAGGAAAACATTAGTAAACATAGGCGCAACTAAAGTTTGATTTAATTGTTGATATATTTTTGTACTTTTTAAAAGTTCAAATGGAGCTCCTGCACCTTGTAAATTACCAGCTAATAATAATTCAAACAATTCTTTTGCAGTACAATAAATAGGATTAATTCCTAACTCTGTCCAAGCTGCACCTACTGGTTTATTAGAAGCTCTCATATTCAAACCTTTTAAATCTTTTATATTTTGCAATTTGATATTTTCTTTAAAATGCATCATAACCTTTGGCTGACTTGCAATAGCTATAATTTTAATATTTTTAAACTCTGGTTGATCTTTTACAATATTAAAAAATTGTCTTGCAACATTATTATTTCTAACATGGTCCAAAGTTATAGCGCCCATTTGATCTAATGCTTCTAAACTTGGAAATCTACCAGGATGATATTCTGCAACTGTAAAAACCATTTCTACTTGACCATTTTCAACTTGTGCCACTATATCACTTGGTTTTCCACCTAATTGCATACTTGGATAGAATTCAAATTTAATTTTTCCATTTGTTGCCTCTTCTATTTTTTTAGCAAATGGTTTAATCATAATTCTATCGCTTACAGAACCATCTGGTAAAGCATAATGTACTCTTGCTTTAAATTGCTCATTTGTATTTATTTTTTTAGTATCTACAGCAGAAACATTACCAGCACTATTTTGAGATTGATCTATTTTATTAGATGTATTATTTGCGCTACAAATATTATGAAGCATAAAAAAACATGAAAAACTAAAAATAGTTAATAAACTTTTTTTCATAAAAAATTTAAATAAATTATTTAAATTGATAGTAACATATTAGTATACAAAAATGAAATTTTATTTCTTATATAAATTAAAAAACTTTTTATATTAAAAAAAATTAATTAATATTTATTTTTAAATTAACTAAATAAATTTTTAACATTATATAAATTAAAAAAAGCTTTTTGGATCAAGTTCAAATTTCAACATAATATTGTTATCTTTGAAATTATTTTCTAATATTAATTTTAAGTTAAAAAAATTAAATTTTGCTTCACTAATTAAAATAATTTTATACCTATATTTTCTTTTTAATTTAATTACAAAACATGCAGTTGGGCCTAAAATTTTTAACTGATTATTGTTATTACGATTAAATTCCAATAAAAATGCATTAATATTTAATGCAAATTCTTTAGATAAGTTAGAATTATCGCTAATGATAGTAATACTTAAGACCCTTGTAAATGGAGGCATTTTTAATTCATTTCGATATTGCATTTCTAATTTTGCAAATTTAATAAAGTCATTTTCAACAACGCTTTTAATTAATTGATGATTAGGTATAAAGGTTTGAATATATACAATCCCTTTATTTACTCTTCCAGCTCTACCACTTACTTGACTAAGAATTTGAAAATTTTTTTCAAATGCATATAAATCAATACTTTTAATTGAAGCGTCAATATCAAGTATTCCAACTAAATTTACAAAAGGGAAATGATGTCCTTTTGCAAGAATTTGAGTTGCAATTATAATATTACACTGTCTTTGTTTAATAATATTGATTTTTTCTTCTATTTGAGCCTCTGTAGACATTGTATCGCTACTAATTAATATTGTTGTTGCGCCTTGAAATTCTTCTTGTATAATTGATTCTAGTTTTTCAATTCCTAAACTATGCATTTTTAATTCTGAATTGCATTGTTTGCAATTTAAATAATTTACTATATAATATCCACAGTAATGACATATAAATAAATTACGCTCTTTATGAAAAATTAAAGCTGCTGAGCAATCAAGACATTCTATCTTTATATTGCAATTTTTGCAATAAATCACTCTATAGTAGCCTCTTTTATTGCAATATAACATAACTTGATTTCCAATTCGTAAATGCTCTAATATTGCATCATGAAGCTCTTTTGAAATTAAAGAATATTTAGGTTTAGTTATTTTTATATTATTATTAGTTTCGTTGTTAGCTATAGAAGAATTTATTTTATTATTTTGATTAGATAATTGTTCATTTTTATTACATTGTTCATTTTGATTGCTTTTAATGCAAGCGTTATTTGTATAATTTGCATCTTTAGCTTTTAGTTTGTTTTTATTCATATCAATTACTATAATTTCTGGTAATGGTATATTTAAATGTCTAGATGTTATTTGTGCAAAGCTATATTTATGCATCTTAACTTTTAATAAACTATCAAGAGATGGAGTCGCAGAAAAAAGACAAATTTTAATATTATTGTTAACAGCATAAAATATTTCCAATATATTCTTAGTATCATATAGCATTTGATCTTCTTGCTTATAAGAATCATCATGTTCTTCATCCATAATTACAAGAGACAAATTAATAAAAGGAAGAAATATACTGCTTCTAGTGCCAATAATTACTGCTTGATTTCCAAGAAAAACTTTATAATATAATTGCTTTTTTTTAGCACTAGAAACAGAAGAGTGCCAAGTATCTGCATCAAATCCAAAGCGCTGCTTAAAACGCATCAGCAATTGTGAAATTAATGTAATTTCAGGCAATAAAATTAATATTTGAGCTTTTGAATCTTTTTTTAATACTTCATAAATGTAATGAAAATATACTTCTGTTTTACCAGACCCTGTAACACCATATATTAAAGATGGTTTATTATTTGAGATAATTTTTATATAACAATTCATTTGCTCTTGTGAAAGTGACAATAAATTTACATTATTTAAGCAAATTATCGACTTAGAATTAGGAACATAATCATATTCTTTTAATATTCCTTTATTATTATATATATATTTTTCATGAGCATGAAAATAATATTTTGTCTTTATATAATCTTCATATGCAATTAAGTAATGTCTTTGGAGGAAATACATTATTTGCAATTCATCTTGATTTAAGCTTAAAATTTTTGAATGAATTGATTTAATTTTTTTATAATCAATATTAATTGTATTACTATTAATTTTATTTAATTTAATTAACAATGAATAGAATTTATCTTCTATTTTAGGTAAATTACTTAACTTAATTAACATAGTCTTTGATATATTTTCTTGATTTTTTGTATGTATAAAATCTGTTGTATGTGAAAATGTTTTAACAATAATACCAATTTGTAATTTATTTCGTATTGGTGCTAAAATTAAATCTCCAAGTTTATAACTCTCATCAATCTTATAAATTAAGATAGAAATTTTTAAATTGATGAATAAAACATACGCAAACATATAAAATAAAGTAAAATTAATAATATTTTTATTGTATATTAGGTTTATTTACAAATAAATATTGACTATTGACCAAAATTATTAGATAATTATATTATGTGCGGCTATGGTGGAATTGGTAGACACGCAGTGTTGAGGTCGCTGTTCTTGCATAAAGAGTGAAAGTTCAAATCTTTTTAGCCGTACCATAACTTATTAATAAAGTATATATTATGTCAGAAAATATTTATAAACAATTAAATTGCCAATTAAGAGAATCTTTTGGGTCTAGTAATGCAAGAAGATTAAGAAAATCAAATACAATACCAGGTATTATATATAAATCAGACGGTAGTAGTATTGCTGTTTCTTTTTCTGCTTATGATTTATTAATGATCAGAAAAAATGGTTTATTTTTATCGACTCCAATTCACATTAATCTTAATGATCATATTCATTTAGCAATTCCTAAATCGGTTCAAGTTCATCCGATTAAAGAAACAGTAACTCATATTGAATTTATTTTAGATGATGGAGAGGATAAAATTTTAGAAGTGCCAATTTTTTATGAGAATTTAGATAAATCTCCTGGTCATAAAAGAAGTGGTTTTTTTAATATAACTCAAAGAACAATTAAAATTAAAGGTAAAATTAAAAATATGCCTAATATTTTGAAAAAAGATGTTTCACATTTTATGGGGGGAATGATGATTAAAGCAAATGAAATTGATCTACCAGAAGGATATGTTTTAGCAGAAAAAGATGCTAAAAAAGTTATTGCTGTAATGGCAGGCAGAGGAGCAAGTAAAACAGAAACAACACAAGCAGTAGCTGCTCCTACTAAAGCTAAAAAATAATTATTAATTGCATCAATTATTAATTATATTGAATAAATAAATAATTTTTTTAAAATAAAAAATTTATTTGTTAAATATTATTATTGATATAATAATATTTATATTATTTAATTATGTTTTTTATCTTAATATTTAATTTTTAATTATTGATTATTTATTTGAGTGTTTGATTTTCTTGTCTTGATTCTAATATTCTATTTTTATTATTAGGAAGTTTAATTTCTCTAATTTTATTAACTTGTAATTTATTTATTTTGTCTTTTATTTCATTTAGCAATTCTTTTCTTGGTTTTTGTATGTCATTTTTACGTTGATTAAACTCATTTAATTTTGTTTCTAAAAAAATTTTAAAATTTTTTACAATTTTTTCATCATTATTAAATGTTAAAAATTCTTTAATACTTGTTAATAATGCTGATTCATCTTTGTTTTTTTTAATTTTATTATCATTTAATATTTGATTCATTATAATACATTTATCTTTAAGATACGGATATAAATCTGTATTAGTTTGTATACTATTTATTACAAAATTAATATCATCATTATATTTTGTAGAATTTTTTGCATTGTTAATAGTTTGCATAAATATTTCAATTTCTTTATTAAGTACTGAGCTAAGATTTATTATATCAGAATTTAAAATACTAACCTCATCTTGTTTAAGTTTATTAAGCTCAGTATTATATTCTTGTATAATTTTTTTTGCAATATTTTTATTAAAAATTTTTGTAATATCTTTTTCCGGAATATTCATTTCTCTATTAAATTGCAATAAATTAATTATTTGATCAGGAGAAAGAATAATATCTTTATTTTTTAATTGTAATTCTAATATTTTATTTTTAAGTAATACTTTTTTATTTGTATATTCATTTATATTATTAATTAAAGATTCAATATAATCTGCTTTATTTTTAATTTTAATCAATAATAAAAATTGATCATTATAATCTTTATTTTTTATAATTTTGTTAAAGTTTAAGGGTGGAAAATTTATTTTTATAGAAGAATATTTTTTTTGAAATTCACTAAAAGAAATATTTTTATTAAAATCAATTTCAATTTGATTAATGTTTTCTATTACTTGCATTAAATTAACTATTTGATTATTATCTTTAAATGCTTTATCAAATAATTTTTTTAATGATAAATTTTGCTGCTGTGTTTCTTTTTGTATTTCTTGTTCGCTTTTATTTATAAGATAATATGCTTTAAAGTAGTCAAGTTTTTTATTTTCATAAAATTTTTCTATATTTTTCATATCTTGATCTATAAGATTTTGCTTTACTTTAAAAACTTCACTTATAGATTCTTTTAATATGATATTGTTTATATTAAGCATATATAGTATTGAAATTAATTATATATCAAATTATACCATTAAGTAGTTAATATAATTTATATATAATAAATATAAATTATTTATTTATAATTGATGTTGTGTATATACAATTTTATATAAAATAAAATATTTCTAAATTAAATATATTTAAAAAAATAAATAATAAAATTATAAATTTTATATAAATTAAATGTAACATTTAATTTATTTTTGCATATTAAACCTAATTTAACCTAAGTTATTATAAAAAACTAGCACTAAATGAAAATTATTCACCAGTAGAGCCAAATCCACCCGAGCCTCTAATTTTAAAATTATTAAAATTAGAATTGTTACTTCCTAAATCATCATTTAAATTATCAATCTCGCAATAAATTTGAGTCGCAAAAATTGGCTGAATAACTAATTGAGCAATTCTAGCACCTCTTTTAATTATAAAATCTTCAGTCTTATGATGATTAATTAAAATAACAAATATTTCACCTTTATAATCAGCATCAATAGTGCCTGGAGAATTTAGAACTACAACAGAATTTTTTGCAGACATGCCAGAACGCGATCTAATTTGAGCCTCATATAATATATCTTTATCTGTATCTAAATCTATCTTGATACCAGTTGGCACTAAAGCAGTATTACCTGGCTTTAAAATAATATCTTCATAATTAGCAGCAAATAAATCATATCCACTACTACCACTAGTTGCTTTTAATGGAATAGAATAACAATGAGATAATTTAGTTATTAAAAACTTAGGAATAATTTTTTGAGACATTTAAAATTCTAATAATTTAAAATTAAATAAATTTATTTAAAATTTAACAATATTTTTTACATTTTCTTTTGCAAAATCAAAAAATATTGGCTTTTGCGCTGCATGAGGATGAGTATTTCCTTCATAAATAAATAAATTTTTCATTCTTTTTCTGTTAAGGGTATTTCTAGTTAACATACCAAAAACTGCTTTTTTTAATACTTCTTCTGGCTTTTCACTAGCTAAAAGTCTTCCAGCTGTTATTTCTTTTACTCCACCTGGAAAATTAGTATGTCTATAATATCTTTTACCTGTATTTAAATCTTTCTTATTACCAGTTAAACCTATTAATCTTGCATTAATTACAATTACATTATCTCCTGTATCCATATGAGGAGTATATGAAGGTTTATTTTTCCCAATTAAAATATTTACAATTTTTGATGCTAATCTACCTAATACTAAATCTTTAGCATCAATTAAAATGTAAGATTTTTTAATTTCTTTGACTTTAGGTAAAGTAGTTTTAGTTACACTTGAAACAATTGACATAGTTTTCTTTATAATAAATATAAAATTATATCATTATATTTTTAAATTTGCAATAATTTAATATAAATAATTGCTCAATTAAAATAGATTATTTAATAATTTGATTATAAATAAGAAAATAAATTGCATTATTAAATAATTTAACTTATAAATACAAAATAACTTTAATTAAATGCCTTGAAATATTAAATATTTATAGTATAATCAATAAAATAAAGATTTATTTAATTAAATATTATATATATGTCAAGACTTGGAAAATTACCAATACCAGTACCAGCTGGTAATAAAGTTGAAATTGATAATTTAACTATAAAAATAGAAGGACCAAAAGGTTCTTTAACAAAATCTTTTAAAGGTAATGTAGAAATTAAATTAGTTAATTCTGAATTATTAATTTCATTAAAAGAAAATGTCCAAATTACAAAATTTGATAGAGCAATGTTTGGTACAATTCGTAGTATAGTTGCAAATATGGTTCATGGTGTTAATAATAATTTTGTAACAGAATTAGATATTAAAGGCGTTGGTTATAGGGTAAGCCAAATTAATGGTGGTATTAATTTTAATTATGGTTATAGTCATTCTATTAAATTTTTAATAAGACCAGAACATACAAAAGAAATTAAAATTTTAACACCAAAACAAGATAGTATAATATTAGAAGGTATAGATAAAGAATTATTGGGTTCTTATACAAGCAAAATATTATCTTTAAGAAAATTCAATGTATATAAAGGCAAAGGAGTGCAAATTAAAGGCGTTAAGATGCTTAGTAAAAAAAGAAAAACTAAAAAATAATTTATTATTTTTTTTAAAATTATTCTTAATTATTAAATGCAATTATTTAATATTTTTAAATTAAATTTAAATTATAAAAAATATAGAATTTTAATAATAATATTAATAATTTTATTAGTTTATTTTGTTTATATAGTTCGTATTATTAACTTAACTTCTTCTCAAAGCAAAAAACAACATTATTTTAAAAATTTAAATAATTTTCGTAGAGATATAATAGATAGAAATGGTAAATTATTAGCAACTAATATTCCAGTGGCTTCTATTGTTTTAAGGCCAAATAAAATTACAGATAAAGTTTTAGCAATTAATGCAATAATTGAAATTTTTCCAGAAATTGAAAAAGATAAAATTAAAAATTATATAAATAGTAATAAGAATTTTATATGGTTAAAAAGAGGAATAAATCCAGAAGTTGGTAAAAAGTTGCACGATAAAGGTATTCAAGGAATTACATTAGAAATAGAACATAAAAGATTATATATATATT
>JAXMDS010000019.1:0-4714 GCA_046348705.1 Rickettsiales bacterium
AAAACATTTTTATTAAAAATTGTAATAACATATTTAGCTTAATTTATTTAAAATAAAAAAGTAAAATATTTTAATTTAAAAATAAAAAAAACAATTTTATGCTATTAAGCTTTTATTACAAGAATCTAAGAAAGTATTATTATAAATCTGTCATATAATAAAATTTAAATTAAGGTATTTAATTTTAATTTATTTAAATAGTATAATAAAATATATTATTAACATTTTAAAATTAATGTTGTATCCCTCTCAAATAGAATTGTTAAATACAGTAGAAGTTAAAAGAAAATTTTTTCATATTCTTAGTGCTAGTTTTTTAATACCGTATTATTATTTAGACTATAAACAATATTATACTGCGTTAATATGTTTAACGATTATAATATGTATAGCAGATATTATGCGATCTTTTAATATGAGATTTCAAACTTTATGTAATAAATTTTTTGTACATGTGTTAAGAGAAACTGAAAAAAAACAATTTTTTTCTGGAACTTCATATATGGCAATAGGATTTTTATGCACTTATATTATTACTAAAAATACATCACTTTATACTGCTGCATGTTTTGTTTTAATTTTTGCAGACTCGTTTGCAGGATTAGTTGGTTACTTTGCAAATAGTAGAAAAAAACTTATCCATTCTATTGGATTTTTATTTGTGGCTTTAATTGTTAGTTTAATAGTTAATATATTTCATTTGCACACCGATAATCAAATACTTGGAGCATATTCAACTATATCCAACATTATAATTGCATGTTTAATTACTACTTTTATTGAGCATGTTAGTAGATATTTAAAAATTAATGATAATATGTCTATTCCTATTTCTTTTGCAATATGCATTAAATTATTAAATTATTTAAATTTAAATATGTAAAACTATTTTATATTTTATTTACTTAAGATACTTTTTAAAAATTTATTTTAATATTAAACAACATAATCAAATATAATTTTGGTAAGTAAATTTATAATTTTAATACTAGTCCAAATGAACTATGTAAGAATTATTTTATCCTAATAATGGATTATCTTGCATTTGATCTTCTTGCGATGGTTGCGCTTGAGCTAGTTGCATTTGATCTTCTTGCGATGGTTGCGCTTGAGCTAGTTGCGTTTGATCTTCTTGCGATAATTGCGTTTGATCTTCTTGTGATGGTTGCATTTCATCTGAATGCACTTGACCTTCTTGTAATAATTGTGTTTCAATATATTGAAGTTTGTCATTTGCAAGGTTTTTTAAATCTTCTATTAGTGTATAATCCAGTGTATCTTTTAAAAATATATTATTATTTATATCTGATTCTAATCTATTAATTTCTTTTATTTATATTCTTTATTAATTCTTGATTTAAAGAAAAAATTTTATTTTATTATCAAATATTTCTTCTAATAATGAAAAATGATTAATCAAATTAGTATATTGTTTAAATATTAAGTAATATTTATTTAATGCAATATAAATATTTTTTTATATTATATTGTATTTTAAATAAATAATCTTCTATATATTTATAACCTACGCAATTTTCTATATATTTATAAAATTCTATTTTTGTTATCAAAGTTTTTATATATTTAAAAAAATTTAAATAATTATCAATTTCTTTATTATCTAAATCATTAAATAAAAATATTTGAAGATATTCTTCTATATAGGGCGTTAAAAATGATTTGTCATCTTTTTTTGAATCATATGAAAATTCTGGATCATCTAAATATAATTGAAGTAATTGTTCTTTTTCTTTTAATATATTACTATTACGATAATCATATGAAAAGATTGTTAAATAAAAATTTTTTACATCTGAATTATTCATTAAATCCAATATTATTATCTTATCTTCTATGCTTAAGTTATAATTTTTAAATATTGCTAATATAGGATCTAATAAATAGATTAATGCATATTTTTTTAATTCTATTGATTCTGGAATTGAGTTTAATTTATTAAGAATAGTATCATTTTCTTTAATTAAAGGATTCTTGTCTATTATTTTTGATATTGTTATTTCTGAGTTTTTAATAAATTTTAATCTATTAATAAGTGTATCATTTTTTATAATTGAAGGTATAATTTCTTTTAAGATCTTTAATATCATTTCTTTATTTGATATTTGAAAAATACATATAATAAATCTTTCAAGAAATTCTATTTCAGCACTTTTAATACCATTTTCCCTATATTCTAAGTTTTTTTTATTAATCTCATTAATTTTATTAATCTTATCAATAAATTTAATTGATTTATTAATCAAAAAATTTAATATAGGTTCTAATTCTTGTTGAGATTTAATTTCATATTCTTTATTTAAACTGATTTTATATTGATCATGCGTAACTAATTCAATAGGTACATAAAAATAATCCAAAAGAATATCTTCATCAAGCAATTTAAAAAAAGGTTTATTATTTACATCTCTTATGAGCATTGTATTGTGATATATACAATTATTTAAATTTAAATAATCGCATTTAGAAGAAATAATCGATTTATCTTCTAAATAACTATATTTATATTTTAATTTAAGCATATATCCAAGTATATTATCATTAGCAATATCAAAATTAAGTATTTTTAAAACACAATTATTTAATCTATTTTTACAAATAATGTGCTCACTCTCACAATAATGATAATTTAGAAAACATTCTGAAGAATTTGTAAAATTTTTAAATGGTTTTTTACATAAAATATCATCTTCATATTTTTTTATTGTTATTTTTTGTATTACTTTTTTTATACGTGGATTAATAATAAAATTATATCTTACTTTATAATCACTAAAAGAATTGTTAACATCTGAATTTCTATATTTAATATTGCCATTATACACTAATATAGATTTAGTATATTTTTTCTTTAAAGCATCAAGTTTTTTATATTGCATTGCATCATATAATATAGATGATATGTACATTTTTTTCAATATACTTGAAGTAATGCTATTATGAAATTCTACTTTTTCTATATTAGATTTAAATTTTAATCCGGAATTCTTTATTTTATTAGAAAGTATTTTATCTCCCTTAAGTATATGATTATAAAATCCTGCTATATTTAAATCATGTACTATTAATTGTCTTTGAATGATTGAACAAGTGCTTGATTTTATTAAGGTATCTGGCGATGCATTTAATGGTGTAGGTAAAATTCTGGCTTCTTGTAATGCAACTATATGCTCATCATATGCTTTCTGTTTAACTTCTTTAGTAGCATTAGGATTATAATATAAAAAAGATATATTTTTAGTTTGAACAGTTATTAAGTTTATTGCTGGATTCATAATTTATAATATTGTGTAATATAATGCAATTATATTATATATATCATATTTATTCTTAAATATTGAAATTTTTATTTCAAAAAATTATTTATATTTTTTATATATTTTACAATTTTATTAATTGTATAAATTACAAGTTTCTTTATAATAAGAATTTAAAAAATTTTAATATTTAATGAAATTTAAATTATCAATTTAAATCATTTTAAACCAATTAATTGAAATTTTATTTTCAGATAAATATTCACCAACAGTTTTTGAATTATCTTTACAAAATTGTTGCATAGTTAAAGCATTCTCTTTTAAAAATTTTGCTTTTCTACCCTCTAAAGCTTTTAATTTAACATTTTCAGGTTTATTACTAAATTCTTCTTCTACTTGTTTAGATAAAAAAGCTTCTTCTTTTGCAATTAATTCTGAAGAAATACTATCAGGCGTAACAGCTAATGGCTTCATAGCAGTTATATGCATCCCTATATCTCTTCCAATATTATTTAAACGATCAAAATTAATATTTGCTTCATAATTTTTTAATCCTACAGCACAAATTACAGAACCAACATTTTCTAAAATTTCACCTAATGAATTTTTAGATTTTCCATGAACATAATATGAAATATATTCAGAATCTGAATCTGATGTATTCAATTCAATTACTTCATTTAAAATAATATTTTCACCTAATTTAGAAATTGCATTTTCAATATAATTTTCTAAATTATGTTCATTAAGATAATTAGATGAACTTGAAAGTAATTTTGAAATATCATCAGTTTTATACTTTAAACTATGTTTTGCAATATTTAAAGCTAACTCTGCAAAAACAGTATTTCTTGATACAAAATCTGTTTCTGTTGAAATACGTATTAAATATGCTAGTTTAAAATCTTCACTAACTGCAATAGCAGAAATGCTATGTTTTGTATCTCTTGATGCTTTTTTAGTAGCAACATTTTTATTATTAGATCTTAAATATTCTATTGCTTTTTCAAGATCATTATTTGTAGCAAGTAATGCTTCTTTACAATCACTTAAACCAGCTAAAGTAATTTCTCTTAATTGTTTAATTAATTCAATAGACATAGTTTTTTTTTGAATAAAATAAAATATCGGGGCAGAGGGATTTGAACCCCCGACCACCTGGTCCCAAACCAGGTGCGCTACCAGACTGCGCTATACCCCGTATTAATTTATTATAATATATTTTTTTATTAATAGCAATAATTTATATTATATTTTAGTAAAAATTTAAAGTATAAAATATACTAAAAAATATTTCTTTAATTAAAATTATTTTTTTATATAATAATTTGTTTTTTTTATAAATATAGTATATAATTTTTTGAAATTTGGATAATTAGCTCAGTTGGTTAGAGCGTTACGTTGACATCGTAAAGGTCAGTGGTTCGAATCCGCTATTG
>JAXMDS010000020.1:0-1062 GCA_046348705.1 Rickettsiales bacterium
AAACAATTGTATTGTCTGAGAATTAACTGCTGATTTTAAGTAATAAAACAGTAAAGAAGCTAATAAAAATTTAGGAATAGTAAAAAACCAAGTATATCCGATTTTTAATATCCACTGAATTATATTTTTCATATATCCAAAATAAATAACTAATAACGAAAATATTGTTGCGAGCAAAATAGAACATATTCCTATAAAAAAACTAAGTTGAGTTGCTAATACCACTCTAATAAAATAATCTCGTCCTAATGAATCAGTTCCAAATAGATATTGCTGATTTGGCTTTTGAAAAACAATTTCATTGGATGTTTTAAACAATTCGGATTTTGAAATAAATAAATTAGAGCTTAAAAATACAATTAATAGAATTAAATATATAGATCTAAAATATAACCATTTATTTTTTAAAAAATTTTTTCTAAATTGTTTCAAGTATCGTTCCGTCCCATTAATTTAGCTTGATTTAATCCGTTTATCCAAAATAATTAAAACCCAATCATTTATAAATGTAATCAAGGCCGCGATAAAACTGAATAACAATACCAAGTGCAGCAAAACAGGAATATCTCGATTTTGTAGTGAATTTACTAGTAAAAACCCCAGTCCCTGAACTGAAAACAAATATTCAACAAAAAAACTGCCCGTTAGTGTGGAAATTATATTTTGACCTAAAAATGGAATAATTTGAATAAATAAAATTTTTAAATAATATTTTGAATATATTAAATATTCCGAAACACCCAATGCTTTAAATTGTAAAGCCCAAACATTCGAAGTCTTTAATTCAGATGTAAGAACATTTAAAATGTAGAATAAAGGGCGTATTGTTAAAATAAAAAGAATGCTTACATAGGATAAAATATACGAATTCAAACTATATAAAGATTCAATTTCAAATTTTAAAAATAAAATCATAGGTGCAAACATTAAAATTGGAATAGATAAAATAAAAGATGATAATTGTTGAAAAAATATATTTAATCTATTATTCATACTAGAAATGACATAAATAATACATCCTAATAGGATTGATATTAAAATACTGCTAATTGAAATAAATAA